>NZ_JBFAOX010000029.1:59464-113290 GCF_040675435.1 Actinoplanes sp. NPDC049598
GCGGGAGGGTCCCGCGCAACAGGGGGCCGCCCGGGCGGGAGGGTCCCGCGCAACAGGGGGCCGCCCGGGCGGGAGGGTCCCGCGCAACAGGGGGCCGCCCGGGCGGGAGGGTCCCGCGCAACAGGGGGCCTCGTGGCGGGGAGGTTCCGCGACCCGGAGGCCGCCGGGGCGCGGAACGGGTGCGCGGGGCGGACAAGGCACCGAAAGGCGTTCGCTGAACAATGCCGGCGCCATTGCCGACGAGACCTCGTCCGCCGACGGAGGCGCCCGGGTAGGGCCGTGGCCGGGAGTTCAGGCACGGGGCGGCCGGTGGCTTCCGGTCGGCCGGGCGGCGAGGTTGGGTTTGGTCTTGGGCGTAACCACTTACGCACGTCGCCGTGGTGGGGTGAGCGCTCTGGGCGCGCCAGCGCCCTGCTCGGCCCGCCGCGGCCCTCGGCGTGAGCGACGGTCTGTACCCACCACCCCGCCACGACCGCGGTCCTGTGATCTTTATCGGTCGTGACGGGAGCAGAGACGGTGAGTAGAGACCGTGCGCTTGCCGTCGAGGAGGGTCAGATCTCGGGGATCAGGTCGGCCACCGAGTTGACGACGCGGGAGGGGCGGAACGGGTAGCGGTCGCTCTCCTCGCGGGTGCTGATGCCGGTCAGGACGAGGATGGTCTCGAGGCCGGCTTCGAGGCCGCAGAGGATGTCGGTGTCCATCCGGTCGCCGATCATGGCGGTGCTCTCGCTGTGGGCCTCGATGGTGTTCAGGGCCGAGCGCATCATCATCGGGTTGGGCTTGCCGACGAAGTACGGGTCGACGCCGGTGGCCTTGGAGATCATGGCGGCCACGGAGCCGGCGGCGGGGAGGGCGCCCTCGTTGGACGGGCCGGTGGCGTCGGGATTGGTGCAGATGAAGCGGGCGCCGCCGTCGATGAGCCGGATGGCCTTGGTGATGGCCTCGAAGCTGTAGGTGCGGGTCTCGCCGAGCACCACGTAGTCCGGTTTGAAGTCGGTCAGCACGTAGCCGGTCGCGTGCATGGCCGTGGTCAGGCCGGCCTCGCCGATGACGTAGGCCGTGCCGCCGGGGCGCTGGTCGTGCAGGAACTGGGCGGTGGCCAGGGCGGCGGTCCAGATCGACTGCTCGGGGACGTCGAAGCCCATCCGGTTGAGCCGGGCCTGCAGGTCGCGCGGCGTGTAGATGGAGTTGTTGGTCAGGATGAGGAAGGGCTTGCCGGACGACTTCATCTTGTTGACGAACTCGGGCGCGCCCGGGACCGGCACACCTTCGTGGACGAGCACGCCGTCCATGTCGGTGAGCCAGCTCTCGATGGCTTTGCGCTCAGGCATCATGCTCCTCGTCGCCGTGGTGGTGGGCAGCAGTTCACCGGGCAGTCGTCCCAGACCGGCAGCGTACCGAGCCGCTGGAGCGGGGCGCCGTCGGTGCGCTCCCGGACCAGCTCGCGAACCATCGCGACGAAACGGGGGTCGGTGTTCGGCGTCGCGGCGCGGGCGTAGCCGAGGCCGAGCTTCTGGGCGGTCTCGGCGGCCTCGTTGTCGAGGTCCCAGAGCACCTCGAGGTGGTCGGAGACGAAGCCGATCGGGCTGACCACGACGTCGGTGACGCCCTGCTCGGTCAGGGTCTCGAGGTGGTCGTTGATGTCGGGCTCGAGCCACGGCACCTGCGGCGGGCCGGAGCGGCTCTGCCAGACCAGGTCCCAGGGCAGGTCGGCGGCGGCGCGCTCGTGCACCAGCTTGGCCGTCTCCTGCAGCTGCGCGGTGTAGCGGCCGCCGGTCGGCCCGGCCGTCTCGGCCATGCTCACCGGGATGGAGTGGGCGGTGAAGACGAGCTTCGTGGTGGCGCGGCGCGACTCGTCGAGGGTCGCGAGGGCCGCCCGCACGGCGTCGACGTTGGGCTCGACGAACCCGGGGTGGTCCCAGAACTGGCGGATCTTGGAGATCACCGGGGCGCCGGGGCCGACCTTGGCCCGGGCGTCGGCGATGTCCTCCCAGTACTGCTTGCAGGAGGAGTAGCCGCCGTAGGCGCTGGTGGCGAACCCGAGCGCGTGCTTGATGCCGTCGTCGCGCATCTGGGCGACGGTGTCGGTGAGCATCGGCTGCCAGTTCCGGTTGCCCCAATAGGTCGGCAGGTTGATGCCGTTGGCCGAGAAATCGGCGTTGATATGAGCCAGCAGGTCGCGGTTCTGCTGGTTGATCGGCGAGACCCCGCCGAAGTGGTAGTAGTGCTCGGCCACTTCGGCCAGGCGCTCGTCGGGGACGCCGCGCCCGCGCACCACGTTGCGCAGGAACGGCATCACGTCATCGGGCTTCTCGGGCCCGCCGAAGGACAGCAGGACGAAGGCGTCGTAAACCACTCGCCAATACTGTCACCGGGTCACGCACCGAGCGCGTGGTAACCCCCGTCGACGTGCACAACCTCACCCGTGGTGGCCGGGAACCAGTCGGAGAGCAGCGCGCAGACGGCCTTGCCGGCGGCCGAGGTGTCGTGCAGGTCCCAGCCGAGCGGCGCCCGGTCGGCCCACGCGTCCTCGAACTGCTCGAAGCCGGGGATCGACTTGGCCGCCATCGTGCGCAGCGGGCCGGCCGAGACCAGGTTGCTGCGGATGCCCTGCTGGCCGAGGTGCAGCGCCAGGTAGCGGGAGGCGGACTCGAGACCGGCCTTGGCCACGCCCATCCAGTCGTAGACCGGCCACGCCTTGGTGGCGTCGAAGGTCAGGCCGACGATGCTGCCGCCGGTCTGCATCAGCGGCAGGCAGGCCACCGCGAGCGACTGGTACGAGTACGTGGAGACCTGGATCGCCTTGGCCACGTCCTCCCACTTGGCGTTGAGGAACTCGCCGCCGAGCACGCTCTGCGGCCCGAAGGCGATCGAGTGGACGACGCCGTCGATGCCGTCGACGTGCTCGCGGACCTTGCCGGGCAGCGCGGCCAGGTGATCAGGATCGGTCACATCGAGCTCGATGACCGGGGGCGGCGACGGCAGGCGCTTGGCGATGCGCTCGACCAGGGACATCCGGCCGAAGCCGGTCAGCACGACGGTGGCGCCCTGCTCCTGCGCGATCTTGGCCACCGAGAACGCGATCGAGGCGTCGGTGATCACGCCGGTGACGAGCAGCCGCTTGCCGGCCAGCAATCCAGACACGAGAAAACTCCTTAAGAAAACCGTCAGTGGCCCATGCCGAGGCCGCCGTCGACGGGGATGACCGCCCCGTTGATGTACGCCGCCGCGTCGCTCGCCAGGAACGTCACCGCCGCCGCCACCTCATCGGGGCTGGCGAGCCGCCCCGCCGGAACCGCCTTGATGATCTCCGCCTGGCGGGCCTCGGACAAGACCGCTGTCATCTCCGTCTCGATGAAGCCGGGCGCCACCACGTTCGCCGTGATGTTGCGGCTGCCGAGCTCACGGGTGATGCTGCGGGCCATCCCGACCAGGCCGGCCTTGCTCGCCGCGTAGTTCACCTGACCGGGGCCGCCGTAGAGGCCGACGACGGACGAGATGAAGATCATGCGGCCCCACTTGGCCCGCAGCATCTTGGAGCTGGCCCGCTTGGCCACCCGGAACGAGCCCTTGAGGTTGGTGTCGATCACCCGCTCGAACTGCTCCTCGCTCATCCGCAGCAGCAGGGTGTCGTCGGTGACGCCGGCGTTGGCGACCAGGACCTCGACCGGGCCGAGCTCCTTCTCGATCTCGGTGAAGGCCGCGTCGACCTGGGCCGGGTCGGTGATGTCGCACTGCACGCCGAACAGTCCCTCGGGCGCTCCGGTGCCCCGGTGGGTCACGGCGACCCGGTCACCCTGCTTGGCGAACGCCCGCGCGATGGCGAGGCCGATGCCCCGGTTGCCGCCAGTCACCAATACCGTGCGAGCCACGACGAAACGCTCCTCATACCCAGGTAGGGGGTGCCGGGTGGCACCTCGGGGGCACGACGGCGCCTCATCAGCGCCGTAACCTGCCGGGATGGAGACTATCGGCCCGGCCGCGGGGCGCAACGCCATGGGGCCGTTACGCCGGCTGGTCTGGGCCCAGGAGGTGCCGCGGCCCACTCCCCGTGGTCCGCTCTGGCTGTACGCCGTGCCGCTCGGCCTTCTCGCGCTGGCCGGCCTGGCCCTGATCGCGGGCGCGTACCTGCAGGAGAACCGGGATCTGCCGCTCTGGCTCATCGTGGTCATCGCCATCGGCTCGGTCCTGCCCGTGGTGGTGACCGTCCGGCGGCCCGTGCTGGCCTGGCGGCTGGGCTTCCTGATGATGTTCGTCGGCTCGATGTCACCCGGCCGGACCGAACCGTGGCCGTGGAACACCGTGGAGATCCTCGGCTTCCTGGTCGTGCTGGGCCGATTCGCGGTCACCCAGGACTCGTCGATCACGGCCTGGGCCACCGCCCTGAGCCTGGTGCCGGTCTTCGTCTACGCCCCGGACGCCAACGCCTGGGGCGCCGCGGTGCTGCTGGTGGCGATCGCCGCGCTGGGCGACATCGTGTCCCGGCGGCGGCGCACCCGCCAGCTGCTGGCCGAGAAGGAGGAGCTCACCGAGCTCGAGCGGGCCAAGCGGGCGGTGCTGGAGGAACGCACCCGGATCGCCCGCGAGATGCACGACGTGGTGGCCCACCACATGTCGATGATCGCCGTACGGGCGGAGACCGCGCCCTACCGGCTCGACGCGCTGCCGCCGCAGGCGCGGGAGGAGCTGGCGTCGATCGCCACGGCGGCCCGCGAGGCGCTGACCGACATGCGGCGGCTGCTGGGCGTGCTGCGGGCCGAGGGCGGCCAGGCGCCGACCGCGCCGCAGCCGGGCTTCGCCCAGATCAACGAGCTGGTGGCGACGGCCCGGGCGGCCGGGGTCGAGGTCTCGCTCTCGTCCTCGGGCGTGCCCGCGCTGCCGGAGACGGTGGGCCTGGCCGCGTACCGGATCGTGCAGGAGGCCCTGGCCAATGCCGCGCGCCACGCGCCGGGGGCGGCGGTGCGAGTGGTCGCGCGGGGCGTTCCCGACCGGCTGGAGCTCGAGGTGAGCAATCCCGCCGACGGCCCGGCCGGCGACGCCGGGCACGGCCTGTCGGGGATGCGGGAACGCGCCACACTGCTCGGTGGCACGCTGACCGCCGGGGTGGCCGGCGGGGCTTTCGTGGTGCGGGCGGTCCTACCGGTGGAGGCGGGCGAGTGATCAAGATTCTGATCGCGGACGACCAGGCGATGGTCCGCGAGGGCTTCGGCGCGCTGCTCGGCGCCCAGCCGGACATCCTCGTCGTGGGCGACGCGGCCGACGGCTCGCAGGCGGTGGCCCGCTGCCGCGAGCTGCGGCCCGACGTGGTGCTGATGGACGTGCGGATGCCGGTCATGGACGGCCTCGAGGCCACCCGGCAGCTCTCCGCCGGCCACTCGAAGATCATCATCCTGACCACGTTCGACCTGGACGACTACGTGTACGCCGCGCTGCGCGCCGGCGCGAGCGGCTTCCTGCTCAAGGACGCCCCGGCGGCGGATCTCATCCAGGCCGTACGCATCGTGGCCGCCGGCGAGGCGCTGCTGGCCCCCTCGGTGACCCGCCGGCTGATCGCCGAGTTCGCGGCCCGCCCGGCCACCGACCGGCCCCGGCCGGCGGCGCTGAACGCGCTGACCCCGCGCGAGACCGACGTGCTGCGGCTGATCGCCCGTGGACTGTCCAATCAGGAGATCGCGGCCGATCTGGTGGTGGCCGAGCAGACCGTGAAGACCCACATCGGCCGGATCCTGGCCAAGCTGGGCCTGCGGGACCGGGCCCAGGCCGTGGTCTTCGCCTACGAGACGGGCCTCGTGATACCGGGGTAGGACATCGATGTCCGGTCCGTGGGGTGACGATCCGGGGGCCGTCGCCGCGGGACGTTGCGGCCCATGCGAATCCTGCCGCTCGCCCTGGTCCTGTCCGCCCTCGCCGTTTCGGTCCCGCCACCTGCCGGCCCCTCCCCCGCGGCCCGGCTCACGGGCGCCGCGCCGGTCCCCGCCTCCCAGCCGCCGGCCGCCGGGCCGGCGCCGCTCCGGTGGGCCTTCGCCGGCGCGTACCGCGAGACCGCGGTGCGGATGCTCGCCGCCGGGTGCCCCTACGCCACCTGGGCCGCTCAAGGACGTCACTTCCTCTCCTTCGACCCGGCCGGCGACGGGCGGGCGGTGGAGGTGCTGGGCGACCTCGCCACGGCATCGAGGATCGCCGTTCTCGTGCCCGGGGTCGGCACGACGCTGGCCGACTTCGACCGCGGGCTCGGCGGGGTGCCGCGCCGGGCCCCCGGCGTTCAGGCCCGCGCGCTCTTCGAGCATCTCAGCAAGCGCTATCCGCACACGGCAGTGATCGCCTGGCTGGGCTACGACCCACCGGAGGGCCTCGGGACGGCCGCCGCCACCTACGGGCGGGCCCGGGCCGGCGCTGCCGCGCTGGTGGCCTTCGTGCGGGATCTGCTACGGCAACGACCCGGGCTCGCCGGGCCGGCCGGCCATCAAGCCGGGGGCGCGGGCGCGGTGACGCTGATCGGGCACAGCTACGGCGCGCTGGTGGCCGGGCTGGCCGCGCCGGACCTCCCGGCCGTCCGGGATGTGATCACCCTGGGCGCCCCCGGCATAGGCGCCGGCCACGCGGCCGATCTGGGTGGCGCGCGGGTGTGGTCGGCGCTCGCCCCCACCGACTGGATCCGCCGGATCCCCGAGGTGCGCTTCCTCGGCGTGGGGCTCGGCCGGCGCCCGTCGAATCCCGGCTTCGGAGCGTTTCCGCTGCCCACGGATGGGGTGGCCGGGCACGACTACTACCTGACGCCGGGCAGCGCGACCCTGCGCGCGGTCGGCGATGTCATCCTGTCGGGTGTTGCGCGCCACGACGCGACGGGGGATGTTTCTTAGCGGAACCTTAAGGGGTATTGTGCCATCCGGCCCTGACGCCGAAACGACTCTCGGGAGGTGATCGCTGTGCGAGATAGCGATCCTCCTAGTCGCGGCCGGGCCGTTGGTCAGCCCCGCCGCTGACCCCGTTCCTTCACCGCCCCGCATCCACCGGCGCCGTCACGTCCCGTGCGGCCCCGGTCCAGTCGTGTGCACCGCGACGCCGGATGCGCGGGTGCCGGCCGCGACGTGACCGTGTGCGCTTCCCATCGCCCGTCACCGCGCGGAAGTAGCCCCCGACATGAAGAACTTCGTCGCCCCCCTGAGCTTCACCATCGCCGCCGTCTGGGTGGTCGTCCTGTTCGTCCTCGTGCACGGCAACCCGTGACCCGCCGGCCGCCCGTGACCGCCTCGGTCAGGGCAGCCGGGACGTCCACAGCAGGCTCGAAGCGGCCGCCGTCAGGCCGAGCAGCAGCGCCACCCCCGCGTACCACTGGGTGACCTCGCGCGGCTCCACACGGTGGCCGATCGAGCTGCCCATGTCCTCGTAGACCTTCTTGAGCTCGCTGACCGACGCCGCCTCGTAGAAGTAGCCGTCGGTCTTCTCCGCCAGCTGCTGCAGCGACAGCCGGTCGACCGGCACCCGCTGCAGCGCGCCGCGGATGTCGACCACACCCGTGTCGGTGCCGAAGGCGATCGTCGAGACCGGCACGTTGGCCTGCGAGGCCGCCGTCGCCGCGTCCTCGATCGAGCGGCCCGAGGTGCGGTAGCCGTCGGAGAGCAGCACGATCCGGGCCGGCGGGGCGCCGTCGGCCCCGTCCGCGGGCACCGAGCGGATGGCGTCGAGCGAGGTGAAGACCGCTTCACCGGTCGCGGTCGCCTCGGCCAGGGTCAGCCCGTCGATGCCGGAGACCACCTCGGACCGGTCCTTGGTCGGCGACACCAGCACGTTGGCCGACTTCGCGAACGACACCAGGCCCAGGTTGTAGGTCGGCGGCAGCTCGTTGACGAACGCCTTGGCCGCCTCCTGGGCCGCCTCGATCCGGTTCGGGGCGACGTCGTCGGCCTCCATCGACAGCGACACGTCGATGGCCAGCATCACCGTGGCCCGCTCCAGCGGCTCCTGCTTGTCGACCGACGGGCGGGCCAGCGCGGCCCCCAGGGCCAGCAGGGAGAGCAGGAACGCGGCCGCCGAGACGTGCCGGCGCCAGCCCAGGCCCTTGGGGGCGAGGCTGCGCAGCAGGTTGACGTTGGTGAAGCGCATCGCGTACTGCTTGCGGCGGAACTGCCGGAACACGTAGACGCCGGCCACGATCAGCACGGGCAGCAGGGCCAGCAGCCACCAGGGCTCCAGGAAACGGATCATCGCGTGGTCCCCCGGGTGCGTGCGTGTCGCTGGGCGGCCACGAATCGGACCACGTCCAGCAGCCAATCGGTATCGGTGCGAAGGCGCAGGTGGGCGGCGCCGGCGGCGCGCAGGGCGCGGGCGATGTCGCCGCGCTGCTCGGCGGCCGCCTCGGCGTAGCGGGCGCGCAGTTTCGGGTCGGCCGTCTGCACCTCGTGCAGCTCGCCCGTCTCGGGGTCGGCCAGGGTGAGCACGCCGACGTCGGGCAGCTCCAGCTCGCGCGGGTCGACCACCTCGATCGCGAGCACGTCGTGCCGCACGGCCAGCTTGCGGACCGGGCGCGACCAGCCGTCCACCGGCGCCATGAAGTCGCTGATGACCACGGCCACGCCCCGGCGCCGCGGCGGCCGGTTGAGCATGTCGATCAGCGCGCCCAGGTCGGCCCGGCCGGGCCGGATCTCGGTGCGGGCGACCGCGCGCAGCAGCCCCTGCGCCTCCTTGCGGCCCGGCCGGGCCGGCATCCGGACGACCTCGCTGCCAGCCTCCGGTTCGGGCGCCCGCTTCCGGCCCCACCGGCGGCCGCTCGACGCGCGCACGCCGGAGCCGGTGCCGACGACCGCGCCGATGCGGTTGCCGCCGCGCACGGTCAGGTGGGCCATCGCGGCCGCCGCGGCCAGCACCAGATCGCTCTTGAGCCACTGGGCCGTGCCGAACTCGAGGCTGGCGCTGAGGTCGACCGCCATCCACGTCTCCAGCTCGCGGTCGGCGACCGTCCGGCGGACGTGGGGCAGCGTCGTGCGCGCGGTGACCGGCCAGTCCATCCGGCGCACGTCGTCGCCGGGGCGGTACTCCCGGGACTCACCGGCCTCGCTGCCCGGGCCCGGCAGCAGCCCGACGTAGTCGCCCTGCAGCAGGCCGTCGAGCTTGCGGGTGACCAGCAGCTGCAGCCGGGAGAGCACCGCCTCGGCGCGGGCTGTCCCGGTCTCGCCCTCGGGCGCCAGCCCGGCTAGTGCTGGGCCGGCCATGCCGCTCCGTTCTGCGCGGGCGCGCCCTGCGGAACTCCGCTCACCGGCGCCGCTGACGGGTGGGTGCCGTTGGGCGAGGTGCCCTGGCGGGCCGCGACCGAGGGCAGCGGCACGCTCTGCATGATGCGGGCGACGATGTGGTCGGCCGGGACGTCGTCGGCCAGCGCGTCGTAGCTGAGCACCAGGCGGTGACGCAGGATGTCGGGCGCGATGTCCTGCACGTCCTGCGGGAGCGCGTAGTCGCGGCCGCGCAGCAGGGCCAGGGCGCGGGTGGCCCGGACGATGCCGAGCGAGGCGCGCGGGCTCGCGCCGTACTGGATGAGCTGGGCGACGTCGGGCATGCCGTGCTGGGCCGGGGCGCGGGTGGCCAGCACCAGCCGGACCGTGTAGTCGACCAGGGCGTTGTGCACGAACACCTGGTCGGCCCGGCGCTGCAGGCCGAGCAGGTCCTCCGGGGTGAAGACCGGCTTGGGCTCGGGGGCGCTGACGCCCATCCGGTAGACGATCTCCCGCTCCTCGGCGTCGGTCGGGTAGCCGACCAGGATCTTCATCAGGAAGCGGTCGCGCTGGGCCTCGGGCAGCGGGTAGACACCCTCCTGCTCGATCGGGTTCTGCGTGGCCATGACCAGGAACGGGTCGGGCACGGCGTGCGACTGGCCGCCGATCGACACCTGGTGCTCGGCCATCACCTCGAGCAGCGCCGACTGCACCTTGGCCGGCGCGCGGTTGATCTCGTCGGCCAGCAGGAAGTTGACGAAGACGGGGCCGAGCTCGACGTCGAACTTCTCGCTGCTCTGCCGGTAGATGCGGGTGCCGACGATGTCGGCCGGCACCAGGTCGGGGGTGAACTGCACCCGGGAGAACGTGCCGCCGACGACCCGGGCCAGGGTCTCCACGGCGAGCGTCTTGGCCACGCCCGGCACGCCCTCGAGCAGGCAGTGGCCGCGGGCCAGCAGGGCCACGAACATGCGCTCGACCATCCGGTCCTGCCCGACGATCACCCGCTTGACCTCGAACATCGCGCGCTCGAGCTGCGAGGCGTCCTGTGCCGGGGGCACCGGCGCAACCGCGCCGTTGTTGGTCTCGGTCTCGGGCGTGAGCGGCTGAGCCACCGGTCCTCCACAGCGGTCGAAAATGCCATCGACTCCTCGCGCCGGCGTGCTGCCGACGCTCAAGACTTACACGACCGACCTGAGAGCGCGCTCGTGGTGTCGCATTACGCGCCGTCCCGGACCGCCACCATGGTCCAGACGTGTCGATCTTTCTGCGCGATGCGCCGGATCGGGCACCCGAGCCGGGTGGATGCATCACGCCGTGAACCGTGTAACATTCATCGCGTCGCCGGGCGACTTCCCCCGTGGTCGCCCGGCGCATAATTCTTCGGTGAGTTCCCCCGAAGTTCTTGAGCCCCAGTGCTCGGCCAAAGGCTGCCGCGCCGACGCCGTCTGGCAGCTGCGGTGGAACAACCCCAAGCTGCACGCCCCCGATTACCGCAAAACCTGGCTGGCGTGCGCCGAACACCGCGAATCGCTGGGCAACTTCCTCGATCTCCGGGGATTCCTGCGCGAAGTGGCGCCCTTCGGTACGGCGTCCGATGCATCCATCTCCTAGGCTCACTGGTGTGACCGAGCCGGAGTACGCCGCCGCCGTCGATGCCCTGGAGCCGTGGCCCGACACCGTCGAGTGGCGCCCGGTCTCCCCCAAGCTGATCACTGTGGAGCTGATCGTCCGCGTCACCTGGTCGCTGGTGCTGATCGCCGGCCTGGCCGTGGGCTGGGTGTGGCAGGGCCACTGGCTGTGGCGCCTCGGCATCGCGCTGGTCGTCCTCAACGCGATCTGGCGCTCCTTCGTCACCGTCCGGGCGGTGCGCGCCTGGGGCTACGCCGAGCGCGACCAGGATCTGCTGGTCCGCCACGGCCTGCTGGTCCGCCGCCTCTCCATCGTCCCGTACGCGCGGATGCAGTTCGTCGACGTCACCGCCGGCCCCCTGGAACGGGCCTTCGGCCTGGCCACGGTGCAGCTGCACACGGCCGCGGCGGCGAGCGACGCCCGCATCCCGGGCCTGCCGCCGGCCGAGGCGGCCCGGCTGCGCGACCGGCTGACCGCCCTCGGCGAGGACCGGGCCGAGGGCCTGTGACCACCCCCGGCTCCCACCCGCCCGGCCCGCCCGCCACGCCCGGCGACCAGCTGCCCGGCCCGGCCGGCCCATCCGCCACCCCCGGCTCACAGCTGCCCGGCCCGGCCGGACCGCCCGCCATCCCCGGCGCCCAGCTGCCCGAGCAGTCCGCCGCTTCCAGGGGGCCGGAGCCCACGTCGCCCGCGCCCGCCGGTGAGGCCGAGCCGCGGCGGCGGCTCCACCCGCTCAGCCCACTGCTGCACGGGGCCAAGAGCATCGCGGTGATCGTGGCGGCGCTGTCCTGGCAGACCCTGTCGCGGGTCGGTCTCGAGCGGTTCTCGCTGGTCGTGGCCGTCATCGCGGTCGGCGTGGTCATCTTCTCCCTGGTCGGGTGGCTCACCACCGGCTATCAGGTCGTCGGCCGTGAGCTGCGCATCTCCGACGGCGTGATCTGGCGCCGCAACCGGGCCATCCCGCTCGAGCGGCTCCAGGCCGTCGAGCTCCGCCGCCCGCTGCTGGCCCAGCTGACCGGCCTGGCCGAGCTGCGCCTGGAGGTGATCGGCGGCGGCAAGACGGAGGCCCCGCTGTCGTTCCTGACCGTGCGCGAGGCCTCGGCGCTTCGGGAGCGCCTGCTCGCCCTGGCCGGCCGCGCGGCCGGCGGCCGGCCCTCCGCGGCGGCCCCGCCCGCCGACGGCACGGCGCCGGTCTTCGAGGCCCCCGCCGTCGAGCGCCCGCTGCTGCGGGTCGGCAACCGCGACCTGGTGGTGAGTCAGCTCCTCACCCCGCAGGCGTTCTTCCTGCCGGTCGGCGTCGCCTTCGTGGTCATGCAGTTCGTGCTCGAGGGCTCCTGGAGCTTCATCGGGATCGCCAGCACGGTCACCGCCATGGCCGGCGTGCTGCTGCAGCCGGTGCGCCGGGTCCTGCAGGACTGGGACTTCCGGCTCGGCCGCGACCCGGACGGCCGTCTCGTGGTGCGGTTCGGGCTGCTCGAGACCCGCAGCCAGATCGTCCCGCTGAACCGGGTGCAGGCCGTGGGCGCCACCTGGCCGCTGCTGTGGCGCGCCCAGGGCTGGCTGCACCTGCGCCTCGACATCGCCGGTTACGCGGGCGAGGGCGGCGGCGAGAACAAGAGGTCCGACCGTCTGCTGCCGGTCGGCGACTTCGCGACGGCCCGGGCCCTGGTCTGGGACGTGCTGCCCGGCGTCGACCTGGCCACCCTGGCCACCTCCCCGCCACCGAAACGGGCCCGCTGGCTCAACCCGGTGTCGCTGCGCTACATCGGCGTCGGCCTGGCCCCGGAGGTCTTCGTCAGCCGCTGGGGCCTGCTCACCCGCGAGATGCACATCGTGCCGTACGCCCGCCTGCAGAGCGTCCGCGTCGTCCAGGGCCCGGTGCAGCGCCTGCTCGGCCTGGCCACCGTCTACGCCGACACCGCCCGCGGCCGCTCCGGCCAGGCCAAGGACCGGGATCTCGCCGAGGCCTGGGCCCTCGCCGGCGAGCTGGCCGAGCGGGCCCGCCGAGCTCGGCAGCCGGCCCCGCTGACCACCGACCGCCTCGACCCGTCCGCCGTCCCCGTGCCGTCATCGGGCTCGGGCGCGGTCTCCGGCGCGCCCGCCTCCCCGGGCCTGCCTGTCGGTCCCCCGCCCCAGGTGCCGTGGTCGACGCCGGCCCCGAGCCCGGCCCCCGGCGCCGCGCCGTCACAGTCCACCGAGGATGACGCGTATTGGCGGCGGCCCGAGCAGCCTTGAGCCCTCCCGCCGGCTCGGCGTGACCCACCCGGCAGGCCCTAAGCTCGGGACATGGAGCTTCCGGAATTCTCGCCCGGTCTCAGTGCCCGCGTGGAGTTGACCGTCACCGACGCCGACACGGCCCAGGCGATGGGCTCGGGGGACGTGCCCGTGCTGGGCACGCCGCGGGTGCTGGCGCTGGCCGAGGCGGCCACCGTGGTCGCCACCGCCCGGATCCTGCCGGGCGGCCTGACCACGGTCGGTACCCGGGCCGAGGTGGAGCACCGGGCGCCCACCCCGCTCGGCCACCGGGTCACCGCGCTGGCCACCCTCGCCAAGGTGGACGGGCGCAAGCTGATCTTCGATGTGGCCGTGCGCGACGGCGAGGACCTGGTGGCCGAGGTCCGGGTCGAGCGCGTGATCCTCGACCGTCAGCGCTTCATCGCCAAGGCGCTGGGTGATTAGGCCAGCGTCCCCCAGCGGGCGTTGACCTCCTCGTGGGTCGGCATCGCCACCGCGCCGCCGCGGCGCTCGCAGACCAGCCCGGCCACGGCCAGCGCGAACCGCACACTGCGCTGCCAGCTGTCGAGGTCCTTGGGCAGGCCGTCGGCGAGCAGCCGGCGGATCAGGGCCCCCATCACCGAGTCGCCGGCCCCGGTGGCGTCGATCGCGTCGACCTTCGGCGCGGGCAGCGTCGCCGCGCCGTCCTCGGCGGCCACGTAGGCGCCCTGCGAGCCCCGGGTCACCACCACGGCCTTGGCGCCGAGCCCGCGGATCCGCTCGGCCGCGACCTCCGGGGCCGCCCCGTCGTAGAGCACCTCGGCGTCGGCCGCGCTGAGCTTGACCAGGTCGGCGGTGGCGAAGAACTCCTCCGACAGCTCCCGCAGCGCGGTCACCGCGGCCCCGTCGGGCAGCAGCGTGGGCCGGGCGTTGGGGTCGAAGACCTTGAGCGGGCCGGGCACGGCCCAGGCGGCCCGGGCGGCGGCCCGGAACGGCTCGCGCAGCAGGCAGATCGACCCGGCGTAGAGCACGTCGGCCCCCCGGACCGCCGCCGTGTCGACGTCCGAGGGGGCGAGCAGGGAGTACGACGGAGGCTCGCCGTAGAAGGTGAAGGTCGGCTCGGCCCCGACGAACGTGGTCACCGCGAGGGTGGTCGGCACGGCGACCCGCTTCACCCCGCCCACGCCGACCCCGGCCTCGCCCAGGAAGGCCGCGATCCGGTCGCCGAGCACGTCGTTGCTGAGCGAGCCCACGTAGCGCACCTCGCCGCCGAGCCGGGTCGCGCCGACCGCGACGTTGAGCGGCGCCCCGCCGATCGCCTGCCGGTAGACCACCCCGCCGTCGTGCTCGGCCTCCTGCAGGTCGATGAGCGCCTCACCGAGCACCACCGCATAGCCCATGCCGTCACCCCTGTTGACTTCGCCGTCGTTACCGCCAGCCTTGCGCCCCGGAACGCGCAGCGCCAGTACTCGCCCGATAAGTACCTTTTTGAGAGGATTGCCGGATGATCCCCCGCGTCCTCGTCCTCGCCCTCCCCGCCGCCCTGCTCACCGCCTGCACGAACTCGGTCGAGGTCGGCCCGGCTGCCTCCGGCCCGGCGACCGTCTCGGCCTCCGCCTGGACCATCTACCAGGGCGGGGCCAGCCCGTCCCCATCGCCGTCGTGGGCGCCCGACACCGTCGCCGCCGGCACTTTCCTGCCCTACCGCCCCGGCTCCACGGCCATCACCTACGAGCCGACCGTGGTCCCGCCGGGCGCGCGGGCCGAGGTCGGCATCGCCCGCAACACCGCCGGCATGATCGTCCGGCTGACCACCAGCGGCCTGATCCCCCGCCGGTCGTACGGCGCCCACCTGCACACCGCGCCCTGCACCGCCGCGCCGGACGGCGCCGGCCCGCACTACCAGCACTCCAAGGACCCGAAGACGCCGTCGGTCAACCCGTCCTACGCCAACCCGCGCAACGAGATCTGGCTGGACTTCACCGCCGACGCCGCGGGGGCGGCCACCGTCACCAGCGAGCAGCGCTGGAGCTTCGCGGCCGGCAATGCGCCCCGCTCGCTGGTCGTCCACGCGCTCACGACCCGTACCGCCGCCGGAGTGGCCGGAACGGCCGGCGAGCGAGTCGCCTGCCTCAGCCTGCCCGCCCGCTAGACCGCGCCCTGTTGATCATCGTCTGCCCGGGACTGCCTCCGGCCGGAGGCAGACGGTAACGTCGGGGGCGGATCGACGATCGGAGGCATCACCCATGGCCGACCAGGGCACCGCCCAGACCCAGGGCACCGCCAAACCCCAGGCGCCGGCGAGGACGGAGTCCCACGACCCCGGCTTTCCCGAGGCGTTCCTGCAGTTCATGCGCACCGGGTGGCGTGAGGACCCGATCGCCGTGACCCCGCGGCCCGAGGCGCCGAACTACGCCAAGCGCCGGGCCGCGCTCTCCGAGGCGTTCCCGGGCGAGACGCTGATCATCCCGAGCGGCAACGAGAAGGTGCGCGCCAACGACACCGACTACCCGTTCCGCCCCGGCAGCGACTTCGTCTACCTGACCGGCGACCGGGACCCCGACAGCGTGCTGGTGCTGCGGCCGAGCGGCTCCGGCCACGACGCCGTGCTCTACACCCACCAGCGCAACTCGAAGGACACCGACGCCTTCTTCCGCAGCCGCAACGGCGAGCTGTGGGTCGGCCGCACCCACACCCTGGCCGAGAAGTCGACCGAGCTGGGTCTCGAGACCGCCCCGCTGGGCGAGCTCGGCGCCACCCTGGCCACCTCGGCCCCCGGCCGCACCAGGGTGCTGCGCGGCTTCGACGCCAACGTCGACCGCGCGATCCTGGCCTACGAGCCCGACCGGGACAAGCCCCGCGACCGCGAGCTGGCCTGGGTGCTCTCCGAGCTCAAGCTGGTCAAGGACGAGTGGGAGATCGCCCAGCTGCAGGCCGCCATCGACGCCACCGTCCGCGGCTTCGAGGACGTCGTGCGTGTCCTGCCGGCCGACCGCGGGGTCAAGGAGCGTCTGCTCGAGGGCGTCTTCGGCCTGCGCGCCCGGCACGACGGCAACGACGTCGGTTACGGCTCGATCGTCGGCGCCGGCGCCCACGCCACGATCCTGCACTGGGTGCGAAACACCGGGGTGACCAAGCCCGGCGAGCTGCTCCTGATGGACATGGGTGTCGAGGGCGACAACTTCTACACCGCCGACGTGACCCGCACGGTCCCCGTCTCGGGCACGTTCACGCCGCTGCAGCGCCAGGTCTACGACATCGTCCACGCGTCACAGCAGGCCGGCATGGACGCGATCCGGCCCGGCGTCGAGTTCCGCGAGGTGCACAAGACCTGCATGCGGGTCCTGGCCGAGGGCCTCGACGACCTCGGGCTGCTCCCGGTCAGCGTGGACGAGGCGATGAGCGAGGAGAGCACCGTCTACCGCCGGTGGACCCTGCACGGTTTCGGCCACATGCTCGGCATCGACGTGCACGACTGCAGCAACGCTCGCAACGAGACCTACCGCGACGGCGAGCTCAAGGAGGGCTACGTCCTCACGGTCGAGCCGGGCCTGTACTTCCAGCCCGAGGACGACCTGGTCCCCGAGGAGCTGCGCGGCGTCGGCGTCCGCATCGAGGACGACGTCCTGGTCACCGCCGACGGCTGCCGCAACCTGTCGGCCGGCCTGCCCCGCACCTCGGCCGACGTCGAGGCGTGGATGACCTCCCAGCGCGAGGCCGGCCCCCGGCTCCCGGGCTGAGGGCCGCTACGCCGTCTCGCGCAGGACGGTCTCGAGCACGACGGCGACTCTCGCCGGGTCGAACGGGGTGGGGTCGTCCCGCTCGATCCGGCGGATCGCCTGCCGGACCGCGATCAGCGACGGCCGCCGCCCGAGGGCCCAGCGGCCGGCGGCCACCTTGGGCAGATGTGAGCCCTCGGCCGCGAGGTGCCAGATGCGGCAGGCGGTCAGGACCATGAAGGCGGCGTGCTCGTCGTCCTCGGTCAGCCCCAGCCAGGTCCGGAGCCACTGCCGGCCACGCTCCACGATCCACCGGACCGGCACCTCCCCGATCACCTCGGCCGGCGGCGCTCCCCGGAGCGCCTTCCCGTCGGCGCGGGCCATGGACAGCTCGGCCAGCAGGTCGGGCGCCGCGGCCGCCCTCCGCTCCACCTCGACCATTCCGGTGTGCCGGCTGGCGTGCAGCTCAAGGGGCGGCTGCCGGGCCGGCGCGGCGGCGGCCGCCGCCAGCACGACGTCGAGGTCGATGCCGGACGCCTCGCTGCCGAGATCGGCGTCACGCACCAGGCGCTCCAGCGCGTCCATCTGCCCGTCGGTGATGGGCTCGGCGGTGACGGCGAGCAGATCGATGTCGCTGCGGCCCGGCCGGAAGCCGCCGGCGGCCAGCGAGCCGTGCAGGATCACCGAGCGGGTGGCCGGTCCGAGAACCCCGGCCACGGCCGCCGCGATCTCCTCGACGGGAACGGTCATCGGCGAGGTTTGTTGCCGGTAAGCCGACAGAGCGAGCAGTCCACAACGACGCAGCCTAGCCATACGATTGCGGCGTGAAGGTGATTGCCCACATCAGCGACGTCCACATCGACAGCGAGGACCGCAGCGTCGACCGCGCGGAGCGGGTCATGCGCTACCTCGCCGGCCTTCCGACCCCGGTCGACGTCCTGCTGGTGACCGGTGACATCGCCGATCACGGCGTCGCCCAGGAGTACGAGCGGGCCCGCCAGGTGCTCGACCTGCCGGTGCCGACGCTGCTGCTGCCCGGCAATCACGACGTCCGCGAGGCGTACCGCAAGATCCTGCTCGAGGAGACGCCCAGCGGCGAGCCGATCAACTCGGCCCACCGGGCCGGCGGCATGTTCTTCGCGATGTGCGACTCCAGCATCCCGACCCGCAACGACGGCCTGCTGGCGGCGGAGACGCTCGACTGGCTCGAGGCCGAGCTGACCGCCGCCGCCGACCTGCCGGCGTTCGTGTGCTTCCACCACCCACCGGTCAAGCTCCAGGTGCCGTTCATCGACGAGATCCGGCAGTTCTCGACCGAGCGGCTGGCCGAGATCGTGGCCGGCCACGACAACGTGGTGGCGGTGCTCTGCGGTCACGCCCACACGGCGGCGGCGAGCCTGTTCGCCGGCAAGCCGATGCTCGTCGCGCCGAGCGTCGCGTCGACCCTGCGGCTGCCGTTCGAGAGCGGCAATGTCATCGACCGCGAGCTGCCCTCGATGCTGGCCTTCCACTTCCTCGACGAGGACGACCGCCGGCTGACCACCCACTACCGCGTGGTGCTCTGACGGGGGTCGAGCCCGGTCAGCGACGCCGAGAGGTTCCAGAGCCGCTCCGCCTCCGGCCCGTCGCCCGGGTAGGTCTCGGTGGCCGCGCAGTCGCGGCAGTAGGAGCCGCCGAACGGCTCGGCCGCGGGCGAGGTCGCGGCCCAGACCGGGGTCGCGGCGCCCTGCGCGGCGCTGCGGAACAGGCCCGGCGCCGGCTCGCCGTCGGCGTCGATCCAGCCCGCCTCGGCCATCTCCGCCCGGGTGAGGTGGCGCTGCAGGGGTGACAGCACCCAGCCGGGGCTGGCCGAGAAGGCGCGCACCCCGAGCTTGTCCAGGTGGTGGGCGAACAGGACGGTGGCGAGCTTCGACTGCCCGTAGGCGGCCCACTTGTCGTACCCCTGGGTGAAGTGGACGTCGTCCCAGCGCATCCGGTCCTGCGGGGACCGGCCGGAGGCGACCATGACCACCCGGGGCGCCTCGGCCGCCCGCAGCGCGCTCCACAGATGGGCGACCAGCGCGTAGTGCCCGAGGTGGTTGATCGCGAACTGGGCCTCCCAGCCCGGGCCCACCCGCGTCTCGGGACAGGCCATCACTGCCGCGCTCCCGATCACGATGTCCACCGCGGCGCGCTCGCGCCGCACCTCGTCGGC
This sequence comes from Actinoplanes sp. NPDC049598, assembly GCF_040675435.1. Classification (NCBI taxonomy): domain Bacteria; kingdom Bacillati; phylum Actinomycetota; class Actinomycetes; order Micromonosporales; family Micromonosporaceae; genus Actinoplanes; species Actinoplanes sp. NPDC049598. The sequence goes on from NZ_JBFAOX010000029.1 coordinate 78,430, forward strand.
GAACTTCTCCACGGAGGTGAGATCCGCGAGGTCCATCGGCCGGATGTCGATGCGCCCGTCGCGCAGCGCCTGCCGGGCCACCTCCGGGCGGCGGGCCGGGACGATCACGTACGCCCCGGCGGCGGCCAGGGCGAGCGCCGCCTCCCGCCCGATCCCGGAATAGCCACCGGTCACCACGGCCGTCCGGCCGCTCAGGCCGACGCCGGAGAGGACGTCGGCGGCCGTGCTCTGCGCATCGAACTCAGTCGTCATGCCGGCGAAGCTAGGACTTCGAGCGCACTCGAAGTCAAGGGGTGAACTCGCTCACGCCCCAGCACTCGGCCCCGCTCGGGCCCTCGTCCGAGACATCGATCATGACTTTGACCGGCACCCCCTGGGCGGTGAAGGTCTTGGTGACCTGGCCGCCGTCGTCCTCGGCGGTCTGGGCGTTCTCCAGCAGCTGGCCGAGCGTGAAGGCGTCGATCTCCTCGCCCTGGTCGCCGGTCACCGGGCCGAGATCGACGTCGCTGGAGGCGGCCGGCGCGGCGGCCGAGGCATCCAGCCGCTCGGTCGAGGCGACCGCGCCCGCCTTCACGGTCACGCGGTAACGACCCAGCGGCTTGGCGTCGTCGCAGCCGCGGGTCAGCACATAGGTGTAATCGGCCGGCTCCGTCCACGGCGGCGCCGACGTGATCACCGACGGGGACGGGGTCACGAACGTCGAGGGCCCCGGCTCATCCGACGTACATCCACCGATCGCCGCCACCAGGGCGATCCCGCCCAAGGCCCATCCGAGCCGCACTGTTGCCTCCGAGAAAGTCACGCGAGCCCCGCAATCTAGCGCAGGCCCGCACGCCGGCCGTCGTCACTATGGAGTTGTCAAACAACGAGGTGCCGCCCAGCTTGCCCGGCGACAGCGCGGGCGGGGAGATACCAAAGTAGGGCTTCGAAAAAACTTTGGTATGTCCGTCGATCGGCGGCTCCCCCGCTCGACCTGTGGGTGAGAAGGTCGACCGGCGACCGCCGAAAGACGCGAGGAGACACAGCGATGGCCAAGTACATGCTGATCATGCGGGGCACCGACGAGGTCTACGCGAAGATGATGGAGACGCCCTTCGAGGAGATGCTCGAGACGATGGGCCGTTTCAACGACGAGCTGATCAAGGCGGGGGTCCTGATCGCGGCCGAGGGGCTCGAGGACGCCGCCCAGGGCGTGGTGGTCGACTACACCGGCGAGACCCCGGTCGTCACCGACGGGCCGTACGGCGAGACCAAGGAGCTCTTCGGCGGCTTCTACATCCTCGACGTCGCCTCGAAGGAGGAGGCCGTCGCCTGGGCCAAGCGCATGCCGGCGTTCCCCGGGTCGAAGACCGAGATCCGCCGGGTGCCCGGCATCGACGAGTTCCCGCAGGACAACGAGTTCGTGCAGAGGGAGCGGGCGTGGCGCGAGCAGACCGGCCAGCTCTGACCAGGACGCTGGAGGCGGTCTGGCGCATCGAGTCGCCCCGCATAGTGGGCGCCCTCGCCCGCTACACGGGTGATCTCGAGCTCGCCGAGGACGTGGCCCAGGAGGCGGTGGCCGAGGCCCTCGTCTCCTGGGCCCGCGACGGCGAGCCGGACAACCCGGTGGGCTGGCTGCTGGCCACGGCCCGGCGCCGGGCCATCGACAGCTTCCGGCGCCGCACGGCCCGCGACGAGCGGTACGCGTTGCTGGCCGAGGAGGCGGCCCAGGGCGACGATCTCCTGTGGGATCCGGACCGGATCGACGACGACGTCCTGGCGCTGATGTTCGTCGCGTGCCATCCGGTGCTCTCCCCGGAGGCCCGGGTGGCGTTGACCCTGCGTACGGTCGGCGGGCTGACCAGCGAGGAGATCGCACGGGCGTTCCTGGTGCCGGTGCCGACCATCCAGGCCCGCATCACCCGGGCCAAGAAGACGATCGCGGCGGCCCGGGTGCCGTTCGCGGTGCCGCCGGCCGGGGAGCGCCGGCCGCGGCTGGGCGGCGTGCTCAGCGTCCTCTACGTGATCTTCACCGAGGGCTCGACGGCGACCTCCGGCGATCGCCTGCTGCGCACGGATCTCGCCTACGAGGCCATCCGCCTGGCCCGGATGCTGGCCGCGCTGCTTCCGGGCGAGTCCGAGGTGTACGGGTTGCAGGCGCTCTTCGAGCTGACGGCGGCCCGCTTCCCCGCCCGGACGGGGCCGGACGGCGAGCCGATCCTGCTCGAGGATCAGGACCGGCGGCGCTGGGACTTCTCGGCGATCAGGCGCGGGCAGGCCGCGATCGGCCAGGCCACCGCGATGGGCAAGGGCCTCGGTCCGTACGGGTTGCAGGCCGCCATCGCCGCCTGCCACGCCACCGCGGCCTCGGTCGCCGAGACCGACTGGCACACGGTCGTCCTGCTCTACGAGGCGCTGGGCCGGGTCGCGCCGTCCCCGGTGGTCGAGCTCAACCGGGCTGTGGCCGTGGCCATGGCGAGCGGCCCGCGGGAGGCCCTGGCCATCGTGGACGATCTCGTCGCCCGCGACCGGCTCCCCGGCTCCCACCTGCTCCCCTCGGTGCGCGGCGAACTGCTCACGCGCCTGGGGCGCACGGCCGAGGCCCGGGCCGAGCTCGAGCTGGCCGCCCGCCTCTGCGCCAACACGCGGGAGCGGTCGGTCCTGCTGCGGAAGGCGGACCAGCTCTAGACGCGGGAAAGGACGAGCAGGTCGCTCTCCTCGTCGACCGGGCGGGGCTCGCGCTCGGTGGCCACCGCAGCGTCGAGCGCGGCGAACCCGGAGAGGATCTCCTCCTCGGTGAGCCGCTCGAACGTCGACGAGCCGCGCAGGCGCAGGCGGTCGGCGTAATCGGAGAGGCTGTCGGCTATCCGCTCCTGCACCCGGTCGACGGTCACGAAGGCCAGGCCGGCCTCGGCGAAGTCCTCGATCAGCGGGTCCATCCGCGGGAAGACCTGCTCGTCGACGAGGCGGGCGCCGGGAAAGTAGCTGTACCAGAGCAGCTCGGGCATCCGGTCGGGGAACGAGCTGCGGATCAGGACCCGGCCGCCGGGGCGCAGCACGCGCGCGATCTCGGCCGCGGCCGCCCGGTGGTCCTTGACGTGGTGCAGCACGAGGAAGAGCAGCACCAGGTCGCAGCTCGCGTCGGGCAGCGGGATCTCGGTGGCCGAGCCGTCGAGATAGGTCACGGCCGGGTGGGTCGCGCCGGCCTCGGCCACCGCGCGCATGCGGACGGAGGGCTCGACGCCGTAGACCGGCCCGCCGAACTCCCCGGCCAGCATCGGCGTGAACCGGCCGGTGCCCGAGCCCAGGTCGAGCACGGTCAGCGGGCGCTGCGCCGGCGCGTGGCGGGCGAACGCGTGCAGCCACTCGGTCATCGTGGCGGGTGGCAGCGTCCTCGCCCGGGCGTAGACCAGATGCTGCCGCTCGTCGTAGTTCACCTCACGCAACGGCTCCCCCTTCCGCGCTGGGTGTACCGGCCCATTCTCGACGAGTGGTCAGCCGCGCGCATCCCCCGATGCGTTAACGAGACTCACGGCACGTCGGCCACGAAGACCGCGACGGTGCGGCCGGGCACGGTCAGCAGGTCACCGGCGGCGGTGGCCGTGCGCAGCAGCGGGTCGGCCGAGCCGGCCAGGTCGGGGTGCAGGCGCAGGTCGAGGCCGGTCAGCGCCGGCACCTCCTGCTGGGTCGTCTCGGTGGTGGCGTTGAAGACAACCACGATCGTGCTCCACCGCGGGTCGAGACCCGTGCCGTCCAGGCACATGACGATCACGCCGGGGGTCTCGGCCGGGCCGCCCAGCGGGAACGTCAGCCGGCGTTGCACCTCCTCGGCCGTCGGCAGGCCGAAGACGGGCGACGAGCGCCGCACCCGGAGCAGCTCGCGGTAGCGCTCGGCGGTCATCTCGATCGCGTCCGGCGGCGCGATCAGGGCCGGGTCGGCCAGCAGCGGCCGGGCCCGGTCCCAGTGGTCCTCGTTGTCCGGGGCGGGCGGCAGGCCCAGGCCGAAGCCGTTGCCGAGGGCGGGATCCCAGCGGATCTGGTTGAACCAGTCGCCCGAGTTGAACGAGTTGCGGTCGAGCGATTTGGAGCGCAGCCGCTCGCTGCCCATCGCCACGAAGCCGACGCCCTGGCCGAGCACGACCAGCGACAGGGCCAGCACCTGCATGCGGGCCCGGTCGGCGGGCGAGGTCGACCGGGGCAGCTTGAACGCCATCGCGTCGTACAGGATCTCGTTGTCGTGGGCGTCGACGTAGTTGACCGTCTCGCCCGGCGACAGCGCGTACCCGCTGGGTGAGCCGTTGTAGTCGATCTGGGCGCCGCTGAGCTCGGCGCCGGTGTGGGTGACGAAGCGGTACGTGGACAGGGCGCCGGACAGGCCCACCTTGATCTCGTCGTGGAGGTACAGCGGCGTGTGCGAGCCCAGCCCGGTCGCGAAGCCCGGCACGGACGGGTCGCCGAACGAGCCGCCGCCGCGGGCCGCGTCGCGCAGCCGGTCGTTGAAGGTGCCGATGCCCGTACCGGCCATGTTGATCTGGGTGGCCTGGGCGAACCGCGCGTCGTAGGCGACCTCGCCGAAGTTCCACCCCTCGCCGTACAGATAGATGTCCTTGCCGTGGGGCAGATGATCGAGCGTCACCCGCACCTCGAGGATGTTGGCCCGGGGATGGTGACCCATCAGGTCGAAGCGGAACCCGTCGACCTTGTAGTGCCGGGCCCACGTCTCGATCGAGTCGACCACCAGGCGGCCCATCATCATGTGCTCGGTGGCCGTGTTGGGGCAGCAGGTCGACTCCGCGGTCGTGCCGTCGGCCAGGCTGCGGTGGTAGTACCCCGGCACGATCTTGTCGAGCACGCTGAACTTGCCCAGCCCGTCGTGCATCGTGTGGTTGTAGACGACGTCCATCACCACGCGCAGGCCCGCCTCGTTCAGGGCGGCGACCATCGAGCGGAACTCGAGGACCCGGGACGGCCCGGCCGGCTCGACCGCGAAGCTGCCCTCGGGCGCGGTGAAGTGCCACGGGTCGTAACCCCAGTTCCAGCCGTCCTCGTCGGCCACCGCCATGACGGCCGCCTGCTGCGACGGCGAATCGGGCGGGAACGATGCCAGGTCGCAGGCGGGCACGGCCTGGTCGGACCGCCGGTCGGGCACGGTCGCGAAGTCGAAGGCCGGCAGCAGGTGCACGTGGGTCAGGCCGGCCTCGGCGAGCGACCGCAGATGGCGCATCGACGCCGAGGAGGGATCGGTGAACGCCCGGTAGGTTCCGCGGAGCTCGGCCGGAAGGGACTGGTCGAAGATCGAGAACTCCCGGACCGACACCTCGCTGATCTGCATCCGCGCCGGGGCCACGGGGGCCGGTTTCGCCAGCTCGTCCCACCCGGGCGGGGCCAGCGCCGGATCGTCCAGATCGACCAGCAGGCTGTGCGTCGAGTCGGCCGCCAGGGCCAGCGAGTACGGATCGGTGACGCTGGTCGTCACGACCCGCTGGGCCGCCGGATGCCACACCTCCACGCGGTACCGGTAGTAACGCCCCAGCCACTTGCGTTTCACGCCGAGCGACCACACCCCGGTCACCGCGTCGCGCTCCATCGGCAGGACCTTGGGATCGTCGGCCGGCGTCCGGAACAGCTCCAGCGCGACCGACCGGGCCGTCGGCGCCCACACCGACAGCGACGGCCGTTCGGCGTCGAGCACCAGGCCGAGCTCGGCGTCCGCGGCGTCGGCATAAAGATCATCCAAGACCCCGGGCAGCTGTACGGCGGTGAGCACGGCGACCCGCTCGCCGGCGTCCCGGCCGATCACGAGGAGCCGCCCGCGCAGCAGCGACCCGAGGGCCGCGTCGCCGAGCTCCCGCACCGAGAACGCCCGGTAGGCCCGCAAATGGGGGAACTTGCGGCTCTGGGCCTGGAACAGCCCGCCCGGCCGCGGGGTCAGCGGCACCACCACGTCGTCGCCCACCAGCGCGAAATCGCCGGCCCGGTCGGCCAGCGCCCCTGGCAGGGCGATGGTCGTCCGGTCGACGAAGACCGCCAGCGCGCGGGCCGGGTCGAGCTCGGGCCCCAGCGTGCCGAGGTCGGGCCGGACCGGCGCCACCGTGCCCGCGACCAGCCATGCCTCGCGGGCCACGGTGAGGTCGAGCCGCTGGTCGTCGGGCAGGTCCTTCTCCTCGCCGCGGTGCAGCACGAACCGCAGCCCGATCGCGTCCGGCCGGACCGGCACCTCGAACACGGCCCCGAACGCGTCGAAGCGGGCCGGCATCAGCGGCGTACGCCAGACCGGTTTCGACTCCGTGCCCTCCCAGGCGTGCAGGCCCCAGCCCGCGTAGTCGCCGTTCGGGCGCCGGTAGTGCAGCACGACGTCCTCGACCTGCGAGACGTCGGAGGCGCGGGGCGAGGTATAGATCTCCGGATCGCCCGGCCGCAGCCAGATCTCCGCGACCACCGCGGGATCGACGTGCCGGTCCTCGGGCACGTCCTTGACACCGGACTGGTCGACCAGCACGAAGCCGACGTCACGGGCGCCCGGCGTGAGGGCGACCCAGGCGAACCGCCCGTACGCGTCCTCGCCGGCGAACGGCCGGCCACCCGGATAGCCGTCGATCTGCCCCGGCTCGATGTCGCCCCAGGCGTGCAGCCACCAGCCCGCGTAATCGCCGTCGGGCCGCACGTAATGCACGAGCAGCCACCGCGGCGACGACGGGACCAGGGACGAAGGGGCGACGGAGTCGATCTCGATCGTGGTCACCGGGACATCCTCGCACCGGCGTACGACAGAGTGAGGATTATTCAGGGCGGTGGAGACCCAGGCGGTATCCTGCGGCGGGTCGTCGGTCCGGGTAGGCCCTGAACAACCCTCATTCAGTGCGTCGCGACGACCGTGGTGATCCTCGGGCCGTGGGCGTCGAGGCGGAGCAGATAGCGGTAGCGCTCGCCGGGGACCGCGTTGCCCGAGCTGTCGAGGTACTCCCACTCGACCGCGACCATCGTGAGCTGGGCCGACAGCGGCTGCACCTCGGTCAGCTGGGCGTGGGCGGCGACGATGCGCTGCTCCTGGTAGGCCGGGGCGGCGCCGAGGAACGACAGCGCCACGGCGGCCGGCGAGGCGAACGTGAAGCTGTACGAATCCGCCACCACCATGCCCGGCAGCGCGTAGCAGTTCGCGATCGCCGAGACGTCGCCGCTGGTCAGGGCGGTGCCGTAGCGGTCGAAGAAGTCGGTCAGCTCGTCGGAATCCGTGGGCGCCTGCACGGTTCGAGGTGTGCCCGCCGCCCAACCCGAGTAAACGTGAGGGGACGACCGACCCCCGCCTTGCGCGGCCTTACAAGACGGACGTACGGTTTACGGGAAACGTGAACCGAGAGTTAGGTATGCCTAACCCGAAGGCCGCTCATTCGGTGCGAAAGACTTGTCCGACGATCGCTGGGTGTGAAGGAGATGACGTGGCCAGCCTCGACACCTTTGGTGCGAAGAGCGAGCTGCGCGTCGGTGACGCGAGCTACGAGATTTTCACGATCGACAAGGTCGAGGGGCACGACCGCCTGCCCTACTCCTTGAAGATCCTGCTGGAGAACCTGCTGCGGACGGAGGACGGCGCCAACATCACCGCCGACCACATCCGCGCGCTGGGTGGATGGGACCAGACGGCCGATCCCAGCGTCGAGATCCAGTTCACCCCGGCCCGGGTGCTGATGCAGGACTTCACCGGCGTCCCCTGCGTGGTCGACCTGGCCACGATGCGGGAGGCCGTGAAGGAGCTGGGCGGCGACCCGACCAAGGTCAACCCGCTCGCCCCGGCCGAGCTGGTCATCGACCACTCGGTCATCGCCGACCTGTTCGGCCGCGAGGACGCCTTCGCGCGCAACGTCGAGCTCGAGTACCAGCGCAACCGTGAGCGCTACCAGTTCCTGCGCTGGGGCCAGACCGCGTTCAACGAGTTCAAGGTCGTCCCGCCCGGCACCGGCATCGTCCACCAGGTCAACATCGAGTACCTGGCCCGTACGATCATGGAGCGCAACGGCCAGGCGTACCCCGACACGGTCGTCGGCACCGACTCGCACACCACGATGGTCAACGGCCTGGGCGTGCTGGGCTGGGGCGTCGGCGGCATCGAGGCCGAGGCCGCGATGCTCGGCCAGCCGGTCAGCATGCTGATCCCGCGGGTCGTCGGCTTCAAGCTCAGCGGCGAGATGCCGGCCGGCACGACCGCGACCGACCTGGTGCTGACGATCACCGAGATGCTCCGCGAGCACGGCGTGGTCAGCAAGTTCGTCGAGTTCTACGGCCCCGGCGTGAGCGCCGTGCCGCTGGCCAACCGGGCCACCATCGGCAACATGTCGCCCGAGTACGGCTCGACCGTCGCGATCTTCCCGATCGACGACGAGACCATCAAGTACCTCAAGCTCACCGGCCGCTCCGAGCAGCAGGTGGCGCTCGTCGAGGCGTACGCCAAGCGCCAGGGCCTCTGGCTCGACCCGGCCGCCGAGCCCGACTACTCCGAGAAGCTCGAGCTCGACCTGTCGACGATCGTGCCCTCGCTGGCCGGCCCGAAGCGCCCGCAGGACCGGGTGCCGCTGAACGCGGCCAAGCCGATGTTCCGCGAGGCCCTCACCAACTACGTGACCGACCAGGGCCCGGCCGACGAGGCGAGCGAGGAGTCCTTCCCGGCCAGCGACCCGCCGGCCAACCACGAGGACTCGGCCGCCGACAAGCCGCACCACCTGGTCAGCGCGGCCAACGGCGCCGAGGGCCGCCCGTCCAAGCCCACGCTGGTCAAGGGCGAGGACGGCGTGGAGTACGAACTCGACCACGGCGCCGTGGTGATCGCCGCCATCACCTCCTGCACCAACACGTCGAACCCGCAGGTCATGATCGGCGCGGCGCTGCTCGCGAAGAAGGCCGTCGAGCGCGGCCTGACCCGCAAGCCGTGGGTCAAGACCACCCTCGCCCCGGGCTCCAAGGTCGTCTCCGACTACTACGACCGGGCCGGCCTCACGCCGTACCTGGACAAGATCGGCTTCAACCTCGTCGGCTACGGCTGCACCACCTGCATCGGCAACTCGGGCCCGCTGCCCGAGGAGATCTCGGCCGCCGTCAACGAGGCCGACCTGACCGCGGTCAGCGTGCTCTCCGGCAACCGCAACTTCGAGGGCCGGATCAACCCCGACGTCAAGATGAACTACCTGGCGTCGCCGCCCCTGGTCGTGGCGTACGCCCTGGCCGGCACCATGGACCTGGACATCACGACCGAGCCGCTCGGCATCGGCTCGGACGGCCGGCCGGTCCACCTGGCCGAGATCTGGCCCAGCGCCCAGGAGATCGACGACGTCATCGCCTCCGCGATCGGCGCCGAGGGCTTCAGCACCGCCTACTCCGACGTCTTCGCGGGCGACGAGAAGTGGCAGTCGCTGCCCACCCCCGAGGGCAAGACCTTCGAGTGGGCGGACGAGTCGACGTACGTCCGGAAGCCCCCGTACTTCGAGGGCATGGCCGCTTCGCCTCAGCCGGTGGCCGACATCTCGGGCGCGCGGGTGCTGGCCAAGCTGGGTGACTCGGTCACGACCGACCACATCTCGCCGGCCAGCTCGATCAAGGTGGACTCCCCCGCCGGCAAGTACCTCGCCGAGCACGGCGTGCCGCGTCACGAGTTCAACAGCTACGGCTCGCGCCGCGGCAACCACGAGGTCATGATCCGCGGCACCTTCGCCAACATCCGGCTGCGCAACCAGCTCGTGCCGGGCGTCGAGGGCGGGTTCACGGTCAACCACCTCACCGGCGACCAGACCACGATCTACGACGCCTCGGTCGCGTACCAGGAGGCCGGCGTCCCGCTGGTCATCCTGGCCGGCAAGGAGTACGGCTCCGGCTCGTCGCGGGACTGGGCGGCCAAGGGCACCATGCTCCTCGGCGTCCGCGCCGTCATCGCCGAGAGCTACGAGCGCATCCACCGCTCGAACCTCATCGGCATGGGCGTGCTGCCGCTGCAGTTCCCGCCGAAGACCAACGCCGAGTCGCTGGGTCTCACCGGCACCGAGACCTTCACGATCACCGGCGTGACGGCGCTCAACGACGGCGAGACCCCGCGTACGGTCAAGGTCCGTACGGACACCGGCATCGAGTTCGACGCCGACGTCCGCATCGACACGCCGGGCGAGGCCGACTACTACCGTCACGGCGGCATCCTCCAGTACGTCCTGCGCAAGATGCTCAACGCGTAAGCAGCACTTCCGGGCCCCCGCCCTCCGATCGAGGAGGGCGGGGGCTCTCTTTGGCCTACCGGCGCTCAGCCCTGTCGCGGTGATGCCGATCGGGTAGGGGTGAGGGCTCTTTCCAAGCGTCAGGCTTGGGCCTGGACGGCCGTGGTCGTGGTGCTCGGCGTCCTGGCCAGCATCGGCGCCGGCCTGACCCTCCACGGCCAGCAACGGCAGGGCTTCGACGCCGTCATGGACCGGCGGGCCGGGCTCGTCGCGCAGGCCGTCACCATGCAGGCGGCCCGTTACGTCGACACCCTGCGCACCACCGCCGGCGCGATCAGCGCCTTCGAGGAGCTGACGGCCGGGAAGTTCGCCATGACCGCCGCCCCGCTGGCCCGGCTCGAGCTGGCCGGCGCCACGTCGCTGACCTACCTGGTTCCCGCCGACGATCGCGAGACACCGGCCACCCAGGCCAAATGGCGCTCGCGGGAGCTGCCGAACCTGGTTCTCAAGCCGGACCGGAACCTCTCCCGGCACTACTTCGCGATCTTCTCCGAACGCCTCGACGGCACCACTTCGGGAGGCGGCGGCGGTGATCTCGCGGCCAGCGCGGTGCCGTCCGCCGCGCTCGAGGAGGCCCGCCGCACGGGCGACGTGATCATCTCCGCCCCGTACGTCCTGAGCCGTGACCGCTCGCTGCCCGAGGAGGAGCGGCAGAGCTCCTTCGTCCTGGCGACCGGTTTGTGGGGCCCGGCCCGTGAGGGCCGGACCCGGCCGTTCCGGGGCTGGCTGATGATGGGGCTGCGCAGCGAGACGTTCCTCGGCGACAGCCTGGGCCTGGTGGCGCAGGGCGGCATCGACGTCATCCTGCAGACCCGCGGCGTCGACGGCCTGCCCGCGGTGGTGGCCACGCTGCGGGGCCAGACGCCGGGACTGCGCGCCCTGCAGCGTACGGTCACCGTCCCGGTGGCCCAGCGGCACTGGACGCTCGTCGTCGCCTCGCCGAGCGGATCGGTGCCCGGCACGAAGAGGCTGCCCGCGGCCGTCACGTTGGCCGGTCTGCTCTTCACCGCCGCCCTCGCCGTGCTCGTGCACGTCCTGGCCACCGGTCGGGCGCGGGCCGAGGCCCGGGTGGTCGCGGCGACCGCCGACCTGCGGGCCACCCAGGTGGTCCTCCGCCAGCAGACGGCGGATCTCACCGCGTTCGCCGGTGTGGTCGCGCACGATCTCAAGGCGCCCCTGGCGACCGTACGGGCCCACGCGGAATTCCTCGACGAGGAGTTGGACGGCCGGTCGGCGGTGGACGCGGCCGAGATCCGCCCCGACCTGCGGAAGATCACGGCCGGGGTGGCCCGGATGGGCACCCTCATCGACGACCTGCTCACCTACGCCGCGGCTCGGGAGGGCGGCATCAAGCCGGTCGACCTGGACCTGCACGCGCTGGCCGACGAGATCGCCATCGCGCACCTCGACGCCGCCAGCGCGGCCCGCCGCCCGCTGCCGACCATCTACGTCGGCGACCTGCCACCCGTCGCGGCCGACCCGGCCCTGGTCCGGCAGCTGCTGAACAACCTGATCGGCAACGCCGTCAAATACACGGCGCCGGGCCGGACGCCGCGGGTCGACGTCACCGCCCACGCGACCGAGGACGGCCGCCGGGTCGTCGTCCAGGTCGCCGATCGCGGCCTCGGCGTCCCGGCCGGTCAGCACGAGGCGATCTTCGACGGCTTCCACCGCGCCCACCTTTCCTCCGGCATCCCCGGCACGGGCCTGGGCCTGGCCATCTGCCACCGCATCGTCGAACGGCACGGCGGCGTCATCACCGCCGAGGACAACCGGGGCGGCGGCACGATCATCACGTTCTCGCTGCCCGGCGCGACCGGCGTCCCGCCCGCACCCGCTCCGGTGGTCGCGGACGTGCCGCAGACCCAGGCGTTAATCTGAGCCGATGTTGCGCGCGGTCTATCCCGGCACCTTCGACCCGCTCACGCCCGGGCATCTCGACATCGCCGACCGGGCCCGCCGGGTGACCGACCATCTGACGCTGCTCGTGGCCGTCAACAGCGCCAAGCACCCGGCCCGGGCCGAGGCCGAACGGGCCGTCGCGGTCCGCGCCGCCCTGCCGCCCGGGTGGGGCGACGTCGACGTGGTGGCCTGGGCCGGTCTGACCGCGACGTACTGCCACGAGCACGGCATCGACGTGATCGTCCGTGGTGTCCGCAACGCGCAGGACATCCGCCACGAGCAGGAGCTGGCCGCCATGAACGAATCCCTCGGCGTCAGCACCCTGCTCCTGGCGGCCCGGCCGGCCCTGGCCGCGGTCTCCTCCACGGCCGTCCGGGCTCTCGGTCTTTAGCGGCACGAGCGGCGGCCGGGGAGGCCGACGATCAGCGCGATGCCGACGGTCAGGTGCATGCCCAGCAGCACCAGCTTGCTGCTGAGGCCCACGCCGCTGCCGAGCGGGCCGGCCAGCGAGATCAGCAGCACGACCAGCGCGATGATCCGGAACGTGCGGACGGGGTGCGCGGCCTTGCGCTCCAGCAGCGCGAGCAGACCCCAGGCGGCCAGGCCGGCGAGCAGGGCGGTCACCACGACGGCGGCCGCGCCGATCTCCTGGACCGAGCCGCCCTGGCGGACGGCCAGGTCGATGCCGCCCCACGGAACGTTGACGGCCCAGAGGAGCAGAGAGCCGGCCGCGCCGGCGGCGACGGTGATGGCCCGGCCGGTGCGGCGGGCGGTGGTCCTGGTCTCGAGCATCTCGTTCGTCATGCCGATGAGCTTGCGGCCGGGCGCCGGGTGAGCACATCGGACTTCGGACACCCGCCGGCCCCTTCCAAGGGAGGGGCCGGCTACAACTTTGGTAGGTGTCGCGCTTCGGCCCGCACCGGCTAGCGTCGCCGGCGTGACCGTCACTCCCCGCCGTCCCGGCGCCGCCGCCGTCGTCGCGATGGTGGCCGTGTCCGGCGTGCTGATCGCCTCGACGATCTTCACGCGCTGGGGCGGGCGGGCGCTCGGCCCGCTGTTCGCGCTCGACCTGGTGGCCGGCGTGCTGAGCTGGGCCGTGACGCCGCTGCTGGCGTGGCGGCCGGTCGCCGGCACGACCGTGCTGACCGTGCTGGCCGCGGTCTCGCCGGCCGCGACTCCGCCCGCCACGATCGGCGCGCTGCAGGTGGCGTGGCGCCGTCCGTTCCCGGTGGCGATCACGATGGCGCTGGCCGGCGTCGCCGCGCACGCGGTCCAGGGCGCGTGGCGGCCCAACGGCGCCATGCCGTACGGCTGGTGGCTCGTGCTGATCACCATTGGTTACGGCGCCCTGCTCGGCTGGGGCGCGTGGGGCCAGGCCCGGGTGGCGCTGATCCGCTCGCTGCACGAGCGGGCCGAGCGGGCCGAGGCCGAGCAGGGCCGCCGGGTGGCCGAGGCGCGCATGCTGGAACGCCGCAAGATCGCCCGGGAGATGCACGATGTCCTCGCCCACCGCCTGTCGCTGCTGGCCACCTTCGCCGGCGCGATGGAGTACCGGCCGGACTCCTCCCCCGAGAAGCTGTCCCGGGCCGCCGGCGTGGTGCGCGACGGCGTCCACCAGGCGCTCGAGGAGCTGCGCGAGGTGATCTCGCTGCTGCGCGACGACGGGCCACCCGGCGGTGACGGTGTCCACCCGCAGCCGGTACTGGCCGACGTGCCGCGCCTGGTCGAGGAGTCACGCGGCGCCGGCGCCGAGGTGCTGCTGCGCGAGACCGTGCGGGAGCCGGCCGAGGCGCCGCCGACGGTGGCCCGCACGGCCTACAGGGTGATCCAGGAGGGCCTGACCAACGCTCGCAAGCACGCGGCCGGCCAGCCGGTGCGGGTCGCGCTCACCGGCGGTCCCGGCACGGGTCTGGAGGTCGAGGTGTGCAACCCGCTCGCGCCCGCCGGCGCGCCGCCCGGGTGGTCCGGCGGGGCCGGGCTGGTCGGGCTCACCGAGCGGGTGCAGCTGGCCGGCGGGCGGCTCGACCACCAGGCCGCCGGGGGCGAGTTCCGGCTGCGGGCGTCGCTACCATGGCCGGCATGACACAGCCGCGGGCGGGCCTTGGCGCAGGCGCCGACGGCGCCCCGGTGCGCGTGCTCGTGGTCGACGACGACGCGCTCGTCCGGGCCGGGCTGACCATGATGCTCGACGGGGCGCCCGGCATCGCCGTGGTCGGCGAGGCCGCCGACGGCGACCAGGCGCAGTCCGCGGCCGACGCCCACGCGCCCGACGTCGTGCTGATGGATCTGCGGATGCCCCGGGTCGACGGCATCACCGCCACCCGCCGGCTGCGGGCCCGCCCCCGGCCGCCCGAGATCATCGTGCTGACCACGTTCGACACCGACGACAACATCCTGCACGCCCTGCGCGCCGGCGCCAGTGGCTTCCTGCTCAAGGACACGCCGCCGGCCCGCATCGCCGAGGCGGTCCGGCAGGTCGCGGCGGGCGAGCCGATCCTGTCCCCGCGGATCACCCGGCGCCTGATGGACCGGGCCGCCGTCCAGGCCGGGGCCTACGCGAGCGCCAAGGCCGCGCTGGCCACGCTCAGCCCCCGCGAGCACGACGTCGTCGTGGCCGTCGGTCAGGGCCGCAACAACGCCGAGATCGCCGGCGCGCTCGACATGACCCTGGCCACCGTCAAGACCCACGTCTCGCACATCCTGACCAAGCTCGATCTCGACAACCGCACCCAGATCGCCCTGCTGGCCCATGACGCCGGCCTCGCTTGACGGCCGTCACAGGCTGACCGGGTGAGGGCGGGATCGGCGGGCGCTTAGGCTTTCGGCATGGATGACAACACCGTTCTGAGCAAGATTCACGGGCTGGTCGACGAGGAACACAAGCTGCGCCAGCAGCTGAGCAAGGGCGAGATCTCCTCGAGCGAGGAGCACGCGCGCCTCAAGGACCTCGAGGAGGCGCTCGACCAGTGCTGGGACCTGCTGCGCCGGCGCCGGGCCGCCCGTGAGGTCGGCAACGACCCGAACTCCGAGCAGGCCCACAGCGTCGGCGAGGTCGAGGGCTACCTGCAGTGACGCGGCTCCGGCCGCGGGCGCCGAGGTTTCGGCGGCCGCGGGCCGGGCCGTCTCATTTCAGCCCCGCTTCGTAAAGCAGCCGCTCGACCAGCTCGTCGGCGTCCACCGGCAGGCCGCGCTGGGTGAACCAGCCGGCCACGTTGCGCACGTCGCGGGCGATGAAGTCGGCTCCCTGCGGGTTCGCCACCACGTCGACGATCTGCGGCAGGTCGATCAGCACGAGCCGGCCCTCGTGCACCATCGTGTTGTAGGGCGAGAGGTCACCGTGCGCGACCTGCGCCCGGGCCAGCACCGACAGCGCGTCGGTCATCTGCCCCCACAGATCGGCCAGCTGATCCTTCTCGGCCCGGACCTGCGCGAGCCGGGGCGCCGCCTCGCCGGTCTCCCAGTCGCCGATGAACTCGAGCATCAGCTCGGTGCCGATGATCTGCACCGGGTACGGCACGCGGACCAGGCCGCTCTCCTGGCCGACCTGCCACAGGTGGGACAGGGCCCCGAACTCGGCGATGGCCCATTGACCGGAGATCATCTCCTTGCCGAAGGCCGTACGGTTGTTCATCGCCCGCATCTCGCGGGACCGGCGGACCCGGCGGCCCTCGAGATAGCCGGCGTCGCGGTGGAACAGCCGGTGGTCGCCGTCGCGGTACCGCTTGGCGGCCAGCATGCTGACCCGGTCGGTGTCGGGGACGGCCCGCCGGACCAGGAAGACGTCGGCTTCCTTGCCCGTCTTGAGCATGCCCAGCTCGGTGTCCACGGCGCCGTGCTCGGTGCGCACCCAATCGGGTCTCGGCTCCGGGCCGTGCAGCGCGCCGTCCCACGTGGACCAGCGGTCGCCGGTCTCGGGCAGGTCGGGATCCTCGTGCAGCTGCGGCTCGAGCCGCCCGCGCTTCAGGAAATTCGGTTCGTCGTCGTCGAACTTGCGACGGCCGCGGCGCATGGTGGCCGGGCCGAAAGAGTCGTGCTCTCGCACTGGAGGGTCTCCTCGGAGAAGAAAGAACGAAGGAAGTCGGGAATCCGGGCAGCAGTCATCACAAAGACAGCCATGGAGTCCACCCCCTTCTTCTCTCGCCTCATGCCGAGGACCTCTCCGCCTCCACCGGAGGCGACGCGCCCACTCTGCCGACCCCGCGGCGGCGGCGCAACCTATTTATTCAGCGGGCGGTCGCCATGATCGCCGAGAGGCCCTGGATCACGTTGCCGGCCACCCGGGTCGGCGCAAACCGCTGATCCATCCACTCCCGGCCGCGGTGCAGCCACACGCTGGGCAGGCCCATCGCCGCCGCCCCGCCGATGTCGGCCTCGGGGCTGTCACCCAGCACCCAGGCCCCGCCCAGGCGCATCCGCACCCGCTGGGCGGCCATCGCGAAGATCCGCGGGTTCGGCTTGCTCACCCCGGCCCGCTCGGAGATCACCCAATCGGCGACGTAGCGGTCGAGACCCGTACGCCTGATCCGGGCATCCTGGAGGTCGGCCTGCCCGTTGGTGACCACCACGGGCACGAAGCCGGCGTCGGTGGCGATCTGCAGCGCGCAGCCGACCAGCGGGTCGAGCTTCTCGTAGGCCAGCGGGCCCTCGTGCAGCTCGTCGACGATGTCGATCGAGGGAATCCGCAGGCCGTACCGCTCGCGGATCAGGTCGGCCAGGTCCCAGCGTGGGGTCAGACCGTCGGCATCCACGGAGAGTAACCAGTCGAGATCTTCCTGTGGTGCCCCGATCTCGTCCAGAAACCCCTTCGCCCACAGCCTGAAGGCACCGCTGCGGTCGAGCAGGGTGTCGTCGAGAGCGATCAGGACGAGAGGCACGCGGGCACTTTACGTGACCGAACGGGCGGGCGAACAGTCCGGGTTTGTAAACAAGTTACGGGCTCGATGGGGGAATTTGCAGCATCCGCCCGACGACCGTGGCGTGTCTGGCAAGACGTACGTACGGATTGCATGGCCGCCACGCCCCGTGACACGATCCAGAACGTGCCCAGAGTAAGCCAGGACCAGCTTGACGCGCGCCGACACGAGATCCTCGCCGCCGCGCGCGACTGCTTCGCGCGGTTCGGCTACGAAGGGGCGACGGTCCGGCGGCTCGAGGACGCGACCGGGCTGTCCCGAGGGGCGATTTTCCACCATTTTCGCGACAAGGAATCGCTGTTCCTCGCCGTGGCCGAGGACGACGCGGCCGCGATGGTCTCCACGGTCGCCCGCAACGGCCTCGTTCAGGTGATGCGCGACCTGCTCGACCGGGCCACCAACAGCGACGGTGACACGGCCGGGTGGCTCGGCAGCCAGCTCGAGGTGTCGCGCCGGCTGCGCACCGACCCGGCCTTCGCCAAGCGCTGGGCCGAGCGGTCGGCCGCCATCGCCGACGCGACCCGCGAGCGCCTCCAGCGCCAGCGGGACGCCGGCGTCCTGCGCGACGACGTCCCGGTCGAGGTGCTGACCCAGTTCCTGGAGCTGGCGTACGACGGGCTCGTGCTCCACCTGGCCACCGGGCGCCCGCCGGGTGAGCTGAGCCGGGTGCTCGACGTGGTCGAGGAAGCCGTCCGCCGGTCCTGACCGTCTCGGGCCGTTGTCCACAGGACATTTCGGGCGGCCTTCGCGTTGTCCACAGATCGCCGGCTGGCTCTCCCGCGACGTTGCGCGCATCTGCACAATGAGGCCACAGACGCGACGAGCACGGGAGGCAAAGCCCATGAACGACACGTGGGGGATCTCCGGCCCGACCTTTCTCACCTATTACGTCACCGCCATGGTTCTCGTGGCCCTGCTCGCCTTCTTCCACCGCAAGGCCCTGTTCCGCGGCATCCGGTTCGCCCGGGTCGACAACCTCGGCCCGCAGCAGGTCGCCTATCTCAACGGCGGCGACAAGCTGGCCGTCTACTCCGCGATGGGCGGTCTGCGCGCCGCCAACGCCATCGGGACCGGGCCGGGCCGGGTGCTCGTGCAAACCGGCCCGCTGCCCAGCGGGGTGACCCCGCTCGACAGCGCCATCTACAACGCCGCCGCCCGGGGTCTGCGCGCCCGGGAGGTCTTCACCGAGCAGTCGGTCGTCTCCGCGCTCGAGCAGTTGCGCGACCACCTCGAGGCGAGCGGCCTGGCGATCAGCGAGGCCAAGCTGCGTGAGGCCCGCGCGTGGGCGCTGGGCGGCCTCGCGCTGGTCCTGCTCGGGGTCGCCCGCATCATCGACGGCACGGCCAACGACAAGCCGGTCGGCTTCCTGATCCCGCTGGTCTTCTTCGCGGTGATCCTGACGATCGCCCTCTACACGCGCCGGCGCTGGGCGACCGACGCCGCCCGCCGTCAGCTGCGCACCATGCGCAGCCAGCACAGCCACCTCTCCCCCAGCCAGTCGCCGTCCTACGCGACGTACGGGGCCACCGGCGCCGCCATGGGTGTCGCCCTGTGGGGCTCGGCCTCGCTCTACACGATGGACCCGGCGTTCGCGGCCGAGGCCGAGGTCCAGCGCATCGCCGCCACCGGCGGCGCCTCCAGCTCGCTCGGCGGCGGGGGCGGCGGCGACGGCGGCGGCTCCTCCAGCAGCTGCGGCAGCGGCAGCTCGTCCTGCGGCGGCGGGGGTGGCTGCGGGGGCGGAGGCGGTTGCGGTGGCTGAGACGTACGGGGTCGGCATCGGCTGGCGGCCGGAGATCGCCGGGTTCGTCGCCGGGCTGCCGGGGCTGCGCTTCGCCGAGGTGGTCGCCGAGTCGGTGCACGCGCACGGCGAGCTGCCCAGCGGGCTGGCCGACCTGCTGGCCCGCGGGGTCACGGTGATCCCGCACGGGGTCCGGCTCTCGCTCGGCGGGGCCGAGCCGGTGCCGGCCGAGCGGGTCGAGCACTTCGCCGCCGTGGCCGAGCGGCTCCAAGCCCCGCTGGTCAGCGAGCACATCGCCTTCGTGCGGGCGGGCGGCATCGAGGCCGGGCATCTGCTGCCGCTTCCCCGCAGCCGGGAGGCGGTGGCCGCGGTGACGGCCAACGTCCGGCGGGTGCAGGAGTCGCTGAGCGTCCCGATCGCGCTGGAGCCGATCGCCGCGCTCTTCGACTGGCCCGACGACGAGCTGACCGAGGCGCAGTTCCTCACCGAGATCCTCGACCGGACGGGCGCGCTGCTGCTGCTCGACGTGGCCAACGTCTACGCCAACGCCCGCAACCGCGGTGACGACCCGGAGGAGCTGCTCGACCAGCTGCCGCTCGACCGGGTCGCCTACTGCCACGTGGCCGGCGGCGCCGAACACCAGGGCCTCTACCACGACACCCACACCGACGCCGTGCCCCCGGCCGTCCTCGACCTGGTGACGTCGCTGTGCGCACGCCACCGCCCACCGGCCCTCATGCTCGAGCGCGACGGCGACTACCCACCGGCGGCCGAGCTCCACGCCGAGCTCGACGCCATCGCCCACGCCTCCGGCTACCCGGCCATCACATGACCACGCCCGGCCCGCCCGCCCCCGGACCCCTCCCCACGGCCGCTCCCAACACGGCCCCCTCCGACCCACTCCCCATGGCCGCTCCCGGTCCAGTCCCGCCCATGCCCGGCACGGCCGCCCCCGGCTCGCTCTCCACGGCCGTTCCCGGCACGTTGCGGCCCACGCCCGGGCCCGACGCCGACGACCGGCCGAGCGGCGACGACGCGGCCGTCGGCGCGGGAGCGCCGGAGGGCGACCATGCAGGACAGCCCGGCGGCGGACCGGGGAGCCTGGCCGAGCGCCAAGCCGCCCTCGTCGAAGCGCTCACTTCCCAAGGATCCGTACCTCCTGGGTTTGACGCTTTTCGCTTCGAGGCGGCGCGAGTGGCGTTGCTGCGCAAGCGGGCCGGGGAGGTCTCCCGGCAGTGGCCGATGCTGGCTGCGGGCTTCGGTGATCGGTGGAAGCGAGAGTTCGCCGAGTGGGCGGCGGCTCGGCCGACGCAGGGGTCATTGCGCGACGGGTGGGACTTCGCGCGGGAGTTGGTGAGGCAACGGGCGTTGCCCGCGATCGCGGCGGCCGAGTTGGCCGAGCGGGAGGCCACAGTCCGCTACGACGGGCTGTCGGCGCCGAAGCCGCGCCGTGGACCCGCGGTGGGCGTGGCCGCAGGCGCCGTCGTGGTGCGGGCCGGCCGAAAGGTGTGGGTCGTGCGCCGCTCCTGATTCAGGCGCGCCGGCGTCTGGGCCGCCGGCCGGCACGGCGGCGTAATGCCTCGAACGCCAGGCCGGTGAGGGAGGCCGACGCGATCACCCCGGCCAGGCTCACGGCGTCGTGCGCGCCGACGCGACGGGCCACGGACGGGTGGGTGGGCGAATACTCGATGCGAAGGCGATCACCCACCGAAGCGGGAGTGCCCCACCACGGCTGCTCGACCCACGCCGTGCGCTGAAGGTCGCCGGCGGTGAAGGCGACCTCGGCGCTGCCGGGGCCGCGTACCGAGGTGGAGGTCTCCACGACCGGGCCCTCCGCGATGTGGTGGCGAAGGTCGAGCATGATTTCCGCACGGCTCACCATGACCAAGGCGAAGCACAGCACAAGCAAACAGAGACCGGTGAAGCCGAAGGCCGCATACATGCCTAGTGTGTTCAGCCACGGCGGCACGCGGGACAGCTCGACTACGGGGCCGGCGGGACCGGGTGCCAGCCCACGACGCTTACGTGACGGCGGCGCCTTCTTCACGCGTCGCCGGCTCACGCTTTCATGATCGCTCAGGAGGCAGTGGCATGGGAGTCGCGCTGGTCACAGGGGCGTCCCGGGGGCTGGGGGCGCACATCGCGCGGCGGCTGGCGGTGGACGGGTGGGCGGTGGCGGTCAACTATCTGCCCGACCCGGAGGATGCCGAGCGGGTGGTGGCCGACATCGCCGCGCGGGGCGGGCGGGCGGCGGCGTTCCGGGCCGACGTGACCGACGAGGGCGATGTGCGGCGGCTGGTGGCCGCGGTCGAGGAGCAGCTCGGGGTGGTCGGGGTGCTGGTGCCCAACGCCACCGGGCCACAACCGGTGGTGCCGGCGCTGGAGCTCACCTGGCAGGACCACCTGGACCAGCTGCGGTTCTTCGTGAAGAGCCCGACGCTGCTCATGCAGGCCGTGGTGCCGGGGATGCGGCAGCTCGGTGGTGGGCGGATCATCCAGATCGGATCGGATCTGTTCGAGCGGTCCGAGCCGGGGATGTCCGCCTACAGCGCGGCCAAGGGGGCGCAGTTCTCGCTCACCCGCACGTGGGCCCGCGAGCTCGGGCCGCTCGGAATCACGGTCAACGTGGTCGCGCCGGGCTGGATCCCGGTCGAGCGGCACGCCGGGATGGACCATGCGGCCTACCTCCGGGACGTGCCGCTCGGCCGGATGGGCACCCCGGCCGACGTCGCCGACGTCGTCGCCTTTCTGGCCTCCGACGGTGCCCGCTTCGTCACCGGCGAGCGGATCACCGTCAACGGCGGGCACGCGATGGACTAGGAACGGTCCAGGAAGCCGAGGACGTTGGTGATGCGGCCGTCCGCGTCTAGTTCGGCCACGTCGAAGCCGGCCGCCGCGCCCAGGGTCCAGGTGAAGCGGACCTGGTCGTGGTGGCCGTCGATCAGGCCGCCGGGGGCGAACTTCTGGCCGGGGAAATGCTGCTGCACGCCGCCGATCAGCTCGGCCAGGGCGGCACGGCCCTCGACCGCGGCGAGCGGGTCGACGTAGCGGACGTCCTCAGCGAACAGGTCGTCGATCGCGGTCCGGCGGGCCCCGGCGTCGGTCTCGTTCCACGCGGCCAGGTAGCGGTCCACCACGGTGTCGAAGTCGGTCATCGTTGCGTCCTTTCGTCGTCGATGGGGACCACCGTCGCCGAACGCGGGTAGGGCCGTCGATTACCTCGGAGGTCATGGCCGTGATGACCGGGCGCGCCTAGGGTCGGCCGGTATGAGCGACGTGGGGCAGCGGCTGCGCGAGTGGCGGACCGGGCGGCGGATGAGCCAGCTGGAGCTGTCGGTGCAGGCCGGCGTGTCGACGCGGCATCTGTCGTTCGTCGAGACCGGGCGGTCGCGGCCCACCCGCGACATGATCCTGCGCCTGGCCGAGGAGCTCGACGTGCCGTTGCGCGGGCGCAACGAGCTGCTCGTGGCCGGCGGTTTCGCCCCCGCCTACTCCGAGTCGGCCCTGGGCGGGGCGATCCTCGCGTCGCTCCGGGACGTCCTGAAGGGCCACGAGCCCTGCCCGGCGCTGCTCGTCGACCGGCACTGGACGATGATCGACGCCAACGCCGCGGTGGCCCCGCTGACCGAGGGCTGCGCTCCGTGGCTGCTCGAACCGCCGGTGAACGTGCTGCGCCTGTCCCTGCACCCGGACGGGCTGGCCCCACGGATTCGCAACCTCGCCGAATGGCGCGGCCACCTCCTTCATCGGGTGACGGATCTCCCGGAGCTGCACGCCGAGCTGTCGGCCTACCCCGGCGGTACGCAACCGCCGGGTGACGGCCTCGTCGTGCCGCTGCGGATCGACGACCTCAGCTTCTTCAGCATCACGTCCGTGCTCGGCACGCCGCTGGACGTCACCCTGGCCGAGCTGGCGATCGAGTCGTTCCTGCCGGCCGACGAGGCGACCGCCGCCGCCCTGCACCGCCGCTGAGCCGCGATGGCAGGATCAGGCCATGGATCTCGGACTGGCCGATCGCGTCTACGTTCTCACCGGTGCCTCCCGCGGGCTCGGGTTCGCCACGGCCGAGGCGCTGGTCGCCGACGGCGCCAAGGTGGTCATCTCGGCCCGCGACAGCGGCCGCGTCGACCAGGCCGTCGAGCGGCTGGGCGGCGACGAGCGGGCGGCCGGGGTGGTGGCCGACCTGGCCGACCCGGAGGCGCCCCGCCTGCTGGCCGACACCGCGGTCGAGCGGTTCGGCCGGTTCGACGGCGCGCTGATCTCGGTCGGCGGCCCGGCCCACGGCACCGCGGCCGAGATGACCGACCAGCAGTGGCGCGACGCGTTCGAGACGGTTTTCCTAGGGTCGGTGCGTGCGGCCCGGGTCTTCGCAGCGGCGCTGCCGGAGAGCGGCGCCATCGCGTTCGTGCTCTCCACCTCGGTCAAGACGCCGCTGGCCGGGCTCGGCCTGTCCAACGGTCTGCGGCCTGGCCTGGCCATGGTGGCCAAGGAAATGGCCGACGAGTTCGCGCCACGCGGCATTCGCATCGTCAGCCTGCTCCCGGGCCGCATCATGACCGACCGCAACCAGGAACTGTTCGCCGCGACCGGTGACGCGTCGGCCGCCGCGGCCGAGGCGGTCGCGAAGATCCCGCTGCGCCGCCTGGGTGAGCCGGCCGAGTTCGGCCGGGTCGCCGCGTTCGTCCTGTCCCCCGCGGCCAGCTACCTGACCGGCGCCGCCATCCCGGTCGACGGCGGGATCACACGCGCCCTGTGAAACCGACACCTGATCAGATCGCGGCCGCCGCGAACCGCACCATTCCCGACGTGGTCGGGCCGAACCTGCGGGTGCTGTTCTCGGGCATCAACCCCAGCCTGTACTCGGCGGCGACCGGCCACCACTTCGCCCGGCCCGGCAACCGGTTCTGGCCGGCGCTGCACCGCTCCGGCTTCACCGACCGGCTGCTGCACCCGTCCGAGCAGTTCGAGCTGCCCGCGATGGGTCTGGGCATCACCAACGTGGTCGCCCGGGCCACCGCCCGCGCGGACGAGCTGACCCCCGGCGAGCTCCGCGACGGCGGTGAACGACTCGCGGAAAATGTCCGAAAAGTCGCGCCGCGGATCCTGGCTGTGCTCGGCGTGACGGCCTACCGGGCGGCTTTCGGCCGGCCGAAGGCGAAAATGGGCCTCCAGCCCGAGGAGGTCGGTGGCGTCCCGGTCTGGGTCCTGCCCAACCCGAGCGGCTTGAACGCCCACTACACGGTGGACACCCTGGCCGAGGCGTTCGCCGCACTACGCGTTGCGCCGGCCTGATTCTGGGTACGGTCGTCGCCATGACGACCGAGATCAGTACGTTGTTGGCGGCGGCGGCTGACCGGACCCTCCCCGTGATCCGGGCGGTCCGCGACGACCAGCTCGACGAGCCGACCCCCTGCGCCGAGTTCCGCGTCCGCGACCTGCTCAACCACCTGCACCAGGTGATCGTCAACTTCCAGGCCCTGGCCGTGCACGAGAAGCCCGACTTCAGCACCACGCCCGACGCGCTCACCGGCGACTGGCGGCAGAGCTTCGCCGAAGAGACCGCGACCCTGGTCGAGGCGTGGTCCGACCCGGCCGCCCTGGAGGGCATCTCGCCCGGGATGGGCCTGCCCCAGGCCGTCGTCGGCAACCTGGCGCTGGTCGACCTGACCGTGCACGGCTGGGACCTCGCCCAGGCGACCGGGCAGCGCTACGAGCCCGACCCGGCCGCCGTGGCGGCCGTGACCCCGGTCATCGGGCAGATGGCGCCGCAGGGCCGTCAGATGGGCGTCTTCGGCGACGAGGTCGACCCGCCGGAGGGCGCGAGCGACTTCGTCCGGATCCTCGCCGTCAGCGGCCGCGCCTGCGTCTAAGGCTCGATCGTGCGGGCCGGCACGGTGACGACCTCCACCTCCTCGGCGTACCGGGCCGGGGAGGCCTCAGCGAACTGGGTGCGGTAGAGCTCGGCGTAGAGGCCGCCGGCCGCGACCAGCTCCTCGTGGCGGCCCCGCTCGACGATGCGGCCCTGGTCGAGCACCAGGATCTGGTCGGCGTCGCGGACAGTGGAGAGCCGGTGCGCGATGACCAGCGCCGTGCGACCCTGCAGGGCCGTGGTCAGCGCCCGCTGCACGGCCGCCTCGGACTCGCTGTCGAGGTGGGCCGTGGCCTCGTCCAGCACGACGATGGAGGGCCGCTTGAGCAGCAGCCGGGCGATGGCCAGGCGCTGTTTCTCGCCGCCGGAGAAGCGGTAGCCGCGCTCGCCGACCACCGTCTCCAGGCCGTCGGGCAGGCCGCGCACCAGGTCTTCGACCTGCGCTCCGCGCAGCGCCGCCCACATGTCCTCCTCGGTCGCCTCCGGCCGGGCGTAGCGGAGGTTCTCGGCGATCGTCTCGTGGAAGAGATGGGCGTCCTGGGTGACCACGCCGATGGTGTCGCGCAGCGAGTCGAGGGTGGCGTCGCGCACGTCGACCCCGCCGACCCGCACCGCGCCCTCGGTGACGTCGTAGACCCGGGACAGCAGCATCGAGGTGGTCGACTTGCCCGCGCCGGACGGGCCGACCAGCGCGACCAGCTGCCCCGGCTCGACGGTGAAGTCGACGCCGCGGAGCACGGGCGCCTGCTCGGTGCGGTCGAGGGTGACCACGTCCTCCAGCGTCGCCAGCGACACCTCGTCGGCGCTCGGGTAGCGGAAGTGCACGTCGCGGAACTCGACCCGGCCCGCCCCGTCGGGCAGGTCGACCGCATCGGGCTTCTCCTCGATGCCCGGCTTGAGGTCGAGCACCTCGAAGACCCGGTCGAACGAGACGAGCGCGCTCATCACGTCCACCCGCACGTTGCTGAGCGCCGTCAGCGGTCCGTACAGCCGGGTCAGCAGCAGCGCGAGCGTCACGACGGTGCCGGCGGTGACGCTGCCGTTGACCGCCAGCCAGCCGCCCAGCCCGTACGTCAGGGCCTGGGCCAGCGAGGCGACCAGCAGCATGGCCACGAAGAACGTGCGCGAGTACATGGCCTGCTGGACGCCGATGTCACGGACCCGGGCCGCCCGCTCACCGAAGCGCGCGGCCTCGGTCTCGGGCCGGCCGAACAGCTTGACCAGCATGGCGCCGGAGACGTTGAAGCGCTCGGTCATCGTCGCGTTCATCTTGGCGTCGAGGTTGTACGACTCGCGGGTGATCTCGGCCAGCCGCTTGCCCACCCGGCGGGCCGGGATGATGAACAGCGGCAGCATGACCAGCGAGAGCACGGTGATCTGCCAGGACAGGCTGAACATCACGGCGGCGGTGAGCACGAGCTGGATGACGTTGCTGACCACGCCGGAGAGGGTGGACGTGAAGGCGCGCTGCGCCCCGGTCACGTCGTTGTTGAGCCGGCTCACCAGCGCGCCGGTCTGGGTGCGGGTGAAGAACTGCAGCGGCATGCGCTGGACGTGGTCGTAGACCCGGGTGCGCAGGTCGAGGATGATGCCCTCGCCGATCCGGGCCGAGTACCACCGCTGGGCCAGCGACAGGAAGGCGTCGACCACGGCCAGGGCGCCGATCAGCAGCGCCAGGCGGATGACGAGCGCGGCGGCCCCGGCGCCGCCGCCGGTGATCGCGTTGACCACGTGACCGGCGAGCAGGGGCGTGGCCACGCCGATGCCGGCGGCGATGACCACGGTGAGCAGGAAGACCAGGATGTCCCGCCGGTACGGGCGGGCGTAGCGCAGGATCCGGCGGGTGGTGCCGCGGCGGAGGCGGTGCTCGGCGACCCGGTCCTTGTTCTGGATCGAGCGCAGCATGCTCCAGCTGGACATGCTCATCTCGTCACCTCCCGGGCGGTCGTGAAGTACGGGCAGGGACAGTCTGCCCGCGGGGTACGACAACCCGGGCGGTGCGAGAATTCCTCAGGCCTACTCGCCGCTCCCCAGAAGCTCTCGGACGCGGCGGGTCTGTGCCTCGCGTTCGGCCCGGTCCTGCTCGGGATACGAGCGCAGCCCGGCGCCGGAGAGCAGCGCCTTGATTTCGCTGACAGCGGAGGCGTCGGCGGCCAGGACGGCCGCGGTGAGGTCGGCGACCGTGGCCGACAGCTCACCGGCCGGCACGACCGTGGTGGCCAGGCCGATCCGCTCGGCCTCGTCGGCCGGGATGCGCCGGCCGGTCAGGCAGATCTCGAGCGCCCGGGACGGCCCGACGAGCTCGGTGAGCCGCTTCGTCCCGCCCAGGTCGGGCACGAGCCCGAGGGTCACCTCGGCCATCGCGAACTTCGCGTCGTCCGCGAGCACCCGGAGGTCGCAGTTGAGCGCCAGTTGAAAACCGGCCCCGATCGCATGACCCTGAACCGCCGCGATCGTCACCAAGGACGGGTTACGCAGCCAGGTGAACGCGGCTTGGAAGCCGGCAATCCGATCCGCGCTCTCCTCCGGTGACAACTGCGCGAGCTTCACGAGTGAAGAATCGCCATCACCTCGCGCGACCGACAGATCCAGGCCCGCGGAAAAGGAGCGTCCCTCACCACGGACAATGACGACTCGTACGTCGCCCGGTAATTTCCGCGAAATGTTAGCCAGCTCGGCCCACATCGCGGGGGTCTGCGCATTGAGCACCTCGGGCCGGGACAACGTCACCGTTGCCACCGGCCCGTCCAGGTCGTAGCGAACGCCCGACTCGTCGGCGGGGGTGCCGGGTGCGGCGTCGTCGGTCGTCACGCCTTCTTGCGGCGACGCGCGCCGCCACGCTGGCGGAGCTGCACACCGGATTCGGTGAGCACGCGGTGCACGAATCCGTAGGAACGGCCGGTCGATGCGGCGAGGGCGCGAATGCTCTCACCGGAGGTGTAACGCTTGACCAGATCCTTCGCTAACGACTGGCGCTCTGTGCCGACGATTCGCCGACCCTTCTCGGTGCTGCTGGCGGTGCCCGTGGCTGGCATGCTGAATCCTCACATCCGGAGACTGTGCGGTTCGATACGGTCTCACCTATTAGACCGCCTCCAACGATCATGCGCTAGGTATCCAGGCTTAGCCAACGTGCCCATTTACCACTGTCAGGAACTTGACGATGACCACGGCCATCAATGTCAGACAGTTAACTGACGTTAGGGGCGGAACCTTTCCGACGGCCGCGTCCACATCGGCACCAGTCGGACCAAGACCATCGATCACCTGCGGAAACACTCGATCGAGGACGGCCGAGATCAAGACATGACGCAGCGTCGATACCTCGCGCACGGTGTGCTCCGAACGCGAGTGTGCCAACTTCGCCGTGACCGGGGCCGTGCCCGACCTGACCGCAAACGCCCGAACGTCGCACTGTCTGTGTGGGCACTGGTTGACAACAGACGATGGCGATGATTGCCGATCCGGGCCCGCTCAGGCGAGCTCGACCAGCTCCAGCAGGTCGTCGCTCCATGCGTCCTCGTCGCCGTCGGGCAGCAG
Source organism: Actinoplanes sp. NPDC049598 (assembly GCF_040675435.1). Lineage (NCBI taxonomy): Bacteria > Bacillati > Actinomycetota > Actinomycetes > Micromonosporales > Micromonosporaceae > Actinoplanes > Actinoplanes sp. NPDC049598. The sequence goes on from NZ_JBFAOX010000029.1 coordinate 106,621, forward strand.
GATCGCCCGGTCCGGCTTGAGCGCCTGTACCGCGCCGGCATCGTGCGTGACCAGCACGATCGCGCCCGGGTAGTTGGCGATCGCGTCGAGCACCTGCTCCCGGCTGACCGGGTCGAGGTTGTTCGTCGGCTCGTCGAGCAGCAGCACGTTGGCTCCGGAACAGACCAGGGTGGCCAGGGCCAGACGGGTTTTTTCACCACCTGAGAGGACACCCGCCGGCTTGTCGACGTCGTCCCCCGAGAAGAGGAACGCGCCCAGGATCTTGCGCAGCTCGGTGTCGGTCTGCTCGGCGGCGGCGCTGCGCATGTGCTCCAGGATCGTGCGGTCGACGTCGAGCGTCTCGTGCTCCTGGGCGTAGTAGCCCAGACGCAGGCCGTGCCCCGCCCGCACCTCTCCGGTGTCGGGCTCGAGCAGGCCACCCAGCATGCGCAGCAGGGTCGTCTTGCCCGCGCCGTTGAGGCCGAGGATGGCGACCCGGGAGCCCCGGTCGACGGCCACGTCGACGTCGGTGAAGATCTCGAGCGAGCCGTACGACTTCGACAGGCCGCTGGCCGTCAGGGGCGTCTTGCCGCAGGGGGCCGGGCTCGGGAACCGGACCTTGGCCACCTTGTCGGAGACGCGCTGCTCCTCCAGGCCGCCGAGCAGCTTCTCGGCCCGGCGGGCCATGTTCTGCGCGGCCACGGTCTTGGTGGCCTTGGCCCGCATCTTGTCGGCCTGGGCCATCAGGGCGCCGGCCTTCTTCTCGGCGTTGGCCCGCTCGCGGCGGCGCCGGCGCTCGTCGGTCTCGCGCGACTCGAGGTACTTCTTCCAGCCGACGTTGTAGATGTCGACCACCGAGCGGTTGGCGTCGAGGTACCACACCTTGTTGACCGCGGCGTCGAGCAGCTCGACGTCGTGGCTGATCACGACGAGGCCGCCCTTGTGCTGCGCCATGTAGCCGCGCAGCCAGGCGATCGAGTCCTGGTCGAGGTGGTTGGTGGGCTCGTCGAGCAGCAGGATGCCCTTGCCGTTCTGCCCGGAGTCGGCGAACAGGATGCGGGCGAGCTCGATCCGGCGGCGCTGACCGCCGGAGAGGGTGCCGATGGTCTGGGCCAGCGCCCGGTCGGGCAGGCCGAGGTTGGAGCAGATGCGGGCGGCCTCGGCCTCGGCCGCGTAGCCACCGAGGGCGGAGAACTGGTCCTCCAGGTGGCCGTAGCGGCGGATCAGCTTGTCGTCCGCGCTTTCCTCGAGCTTGATCTCGAGCTTCTGCATCTCGGCGATGATCGCGTCGAGGCCGCGGGCGCTGAGCACCCGGTCGCGGCCGGTCACGTTCAGGTCGCCGGTGCGCGGGTCCTGCGGGAGGTAGCCGACCTCGCTGGTGCGCTCGACCGCGCCCGCGTACGGCTGGCCCTCGCCGGCCAGGACCTTCAGGGTGGTCGTCTTGCCCGCGCCGTTGCGCCCGACCAGGCCGATCCGGTCCCCCGGCTGCACCCGCAGGGTGACCGGGGAGAGCAGGATGCGGGCGCCGGCGCGCAGTTCTAGTCCGGTGGCGGTGATCATGTTTGACAGGCTCGCTCTCGAGATCTGGAAGGGCTGACTCCGGACACGCGAAAACGCCGGCCATCAGACATGACGACGGTCGGCGCGGGGCAGGTCAGTCTTCGCAGAGCAGCACCCGGCCATACTACTCGGCCCCCGCCGTCACCTCCCACCCGATTAACGATCAAGATCAACGGGTACACGCCGGGCACTCAGGCCTAGTGAGGGTGGAATGGAACTCAACGAGAACGCCGACATCGATACCAGTCAGGTCGAGGATCGACGTGGATCCGGTGGCGGAGGCGGTGGTGGCCTGGGCGGCCTGCCGATCCCCATCGGCGGCGGCGGCCTCGTCGGGATCATCATCACGCTGGTCATCGCCGTGGTCGGCGGCTACTTCGGCATCAACGCCATGGGCGGCGGCGGTTCCGAGCAGGCCGACAACGGCAACATCAACCAGGAGTGCAGCGACAAGGCGAGCGCGACCAAGCAGCTCGACTGCCGCAACGTGCTCTACGTCAACTCCATCCAGGCGTTCTGGAAGCAGGAGACCCCCAAGGCCTTCGGCACGCAGTACGAGCCGGCCAAGACCGTCTTCTTCTCCAACCGGGTCAACACGGCCTGCGGCGCCGCCGACTCCGGCGTCGGGCCGTTCTACTGCCCCGGCGACAACCTGGTGTACATCGACCTGACCTTCTACCAGGTCCTGGCCAAGCAGCTCGGCGCCCCGGGCGAGTTCGCCCAGCCGTACGTGCTGGCCCACGAGTACGGCCACCACATCCAGGACATCACCGGCACCGAGGCCAAGATGCGCCGCGCCCAGCAGGGCGCGAGCAACGAGGAGAAGAACGCGCTCTCGGTCAAGCTCGAACTGCAGGCCGACTGCTACGCCGGCGTCTGGGCCAAGGCCGCCAGCAGCACGACGTCGGCCAACGGCCAGCGCATCTTCAAGAGCCTGACCGAGCAGGACATCCAGGAGGGCATCCAGACGGCGGGTCAGATCGGCGACGACACGCTGCAGAAGCAGGGCGGCGGCACGGTCAACCCGGCCGAGTTCACCCACGGCACGTCGGCCCAGCGCCAGCAGGCGTTCAGCACCGGCTACAACACCGGCGAGCCGAAGAGCTGCGACACCAGCTTCTAAGGCTCTTTCACCAGCACGGACACGGCTCGGGCCCCGGCCACTGCGGACATCAGCACCGCGTGCCGGGGCTCGGGCACATCCAGGAACCGCTCGGCCCGCGCGGCGGCCACCGGGGCCAGCTGGGGTGCGGCCAGGATCGCGTCCACGGCCGTACGGTCACCGCCGGTGACGAGCGCGGCGAGACCGCGTACCTCCGGCAGGAGAATGCGCCCCACTATGCCGGCGCCATCGGCAGTAGCCGCTTTTGCCTGGTTGTCCCGGCGCCGGGCGAAACGCTGCTGAGACCAGCCACCCGCCGCCGTGCGCCCCTGCACGTAGTTGCGGTCCACCTTGGACGCGACCAGCTCGTCACCCTCAGCGATGCCCACCGCGACCGCGCCTTTACGCGCCAGGAGCAGCCCGAGTCGCCGCGGCTTGCTCGCCTCCGCGATCAGCTCCTCGATCGTCTCGACCGGCGGGGCCCCCGGCGGCACCTGCCATTCCGCGCTGGCGCCGTCCTCCGCGATCAAGGTCAACCCCCTGCGGCGGTACGCGCCGTGACGGCGCTCGAAGTTCTCGAGCCACCGCGGCAGCCGCCCCGGCGCGACATCGACCCATTTCCCGCCGCCGGCGGCCGCCCGTTCGCCCATTCTTGTCAGACTACGGTGGCAGGATCGCGGGCGTGACCGAGCTGACCCTGGCCCTGCTGGGCCGCCTCGACGCCGAGCTGCGCCCGGCCGCCGATCCCGTGCGGGCCGCGGGCCAGGCGAAGTACATGCGCGACCAGTTCGACTTCCTCGGACTGCCCGCGCCCCTCGTGCAGAAACTCGGGCGCGTGGCCCTGGCCGGCCTGCCCCCGCCCACCGAGGACGATCTCCGGTCGGCGGCCCTGGCCCTGTGGGAGCGCGACGAGCGGGAGTTCCAATACGTCGCCTGCTCCTACCTGGTGCGTCACGTCGGCGTGCCCGGTCCCGGCTTCCTCGACGTCGTGCGCACGCTGGTCACCACGAAAAGCTGGTGGGACACGGTCGACCCGCTGGCCACCCGCTTCACCGGTGGCCTGGTCCGGCGCCATCCGAAGCTCACCGAGGCGATGGACCAGTGGGCCCGGGACGACAACATGTGGGTCGTCCGCACGGCGATCCTGCACCAGCTGCACTACGGCGCCGACACCGACACCTCGCGCTTGTTCGGCTACTGCGCCGCGCAGGCCGGGCACCCCGACTTCTTCGTGCGCAAGGCCATCGGGTGGGCCCTGCGGCAGTACGCCCGGACGGACCCGGACGCGGTTCGCGCCTTCCTCGACGAGAACCGCGCGCGGCTCTCCGGTCTGTCGATCCGGGAGGCCGCCAAGCATCTTTAGCCGACCAAGAGCTTGACGGCCAGCACGGCGATCACCGCGCTGGAGACCAGAGTGGTGATCATCCGGCCGCGCTCACCGGTCAGCCACCGCCCGACCAGCGAACCACCCCCGGCGATCACCAGTTGCCAGCTGGCCGAGGCCAGCACCACGCCCGCGACGAACCACATGCCGCCACCGGCGCCGCCCCGCCCGAGCACCAGCGCCGCGAAATAGATCACCGTCGCCGGGTTGAGAAGCGTCAGACCCAGGACCCCGGCGTACGCCCGGAGCGGTGTCGCCGGATGCTGATCCCGCTCGGCCCGGGCCCGAAAGGCGGACCGCGCCGTCAGCGCGGCCAGCATCAGCAGCACGACCGCGGCCACCCAGCGCAACGGCGCCGCGATCGGCTCGATGAGAGTGGCCACCGCCGCTCCCCCGGCCACCGCGACCGCCGCGAACACCCCGTCGGCCGTCGCCGCCCCGAGCCCGGCGGCCGCCCCGACCTGCAGCGAGACGCGGGCGCTGAGACCCGCGATGAGCACGCCGATCGCCCCCATGGGCAGCGCGACCCCATAACCGGCGACGAGACCGGCCAGAAACGCCCCGCTCATGACGGCGGGAGAGGGACCGCCGATCGACCCGGCCCAGCCTGCTGCTGCCGCCCGGCCCGATCGGCCGGAGCGACAGAGACAGCTGAGAGAGCAATCGGCTTGGTCACGGGCTCATGATGCGCGGCGATCGCGGTTGATCGCGAGCCATATACCGGCCGGCTACTCGGCGGGGGCCGGTTCGTGGAGGCGGTCCGACAGGCCGGCGGCGGCGAAAGCGGCGCGCACGTCGCTGATGCTCTCGGTGAAGTGGGCCCAACTGTCGACGTGGACGGGGACCACGACGGCCGCGCCCAGGATGTTGGCGGCCTCGGCCATGTCGGCCGCGCTGAGGGTGAGGTTGTGCGGGCCGACCAGGGGTGTGCGAGCGGCGCCGCCGAAGAGGACGGCGGTGTCGATCTGCGGGAAGCGGGTCGCGATCTCGCGGACGACGTCGAGGGAGGCGTTGTCCCCGCTGACGTAGACGGTCCGGCCCTCGGCCTCCAGGACGAAGCCGGTGACCGGGCCGACCAGGTGCTCGGTGCCGTCCGGGCCGTGCTGGGCCGGGACGGCGGTGATGCGGACACCGCCGACGGTCGTGCTCTGCCCGGGGTCGAGACCGCGGGCGTTGCCACCCAGGCGTTCCGCGCCGGCGGGCGTGGTCAGCACCAGCGGCGTGCCGGCGGCGAAGGCGCGGCCGGCGCGGTCGAGATTGTCGGGGTGCTGGTCGTGCGAGAGCAGCACGACGTCGACCGGTCCGGCCGTTTCCGGTCCCGCCGCGGCCGGGGCGGTCTTGGTCAGGGTGCGGTCGCCGATCGGATAGTCGCCTGCCTCGTCGAAGGTCGGGTCGGTCAGGAACGTCAAGCCGCCGAGCCGGAACGTCACGGTGGGGCCGCCGAAGCCACGAAAGTCCATGGCCCCACCCTCCCGGTTCGCCGCCGGGCCGGGCAGTGGCTGGAAAGCCATCCTGCGATAGGTTCCAGCCATGACCTGTCGCCTCGCCCTGCTGAGCGCCTCCGGGCTGGTCCTCGCATGACGCGAGATCCGGCCACGATCGGTGTTCTGATCGGCGACGGCGCCACGATCCTCGAGGTGGCCGTGGCGCCGCGCGTCTTCGAGATCGATCACGGGCCGCGTGGTGGGCCGACGTTCGAGCTGGTGACGGCGGGCGAGCATCCCGGGCCGCTGACGACCACCGGCGGCATCACCCTGACCGCACCGCATCCGCTGGCCGCCCTCGACCGGGCCGGGACCGTCATCATCCCCGGCTGGCGCCGGCCCGGCGGTCCTCCGGTCGCCGAGCCCGTTCTGGCCGCGCTGCGCCGGGCGTACGACGAGGGCGCCACCGTCGTCGGGCTCTGCCTCGGTGCGTTCGTGCTGGCCGAGGCCGGCCTGCTCGACGGCCGGCGCGCCACCACGCACTGGGTGTGCCTGCCCGAGTTCGCCGAGCGATTCCCGAAGGTCGAGGTCGTGCCGGACGCCCTCTTCGTCGACGAGGGCGCCGTCGTCACCAGCGCCGGCAGCGCGGCCGGGCTCGACGCCTGCCTGCACCTGCTGCGCCGCGAGTACGGCCCCGCGGTCGCCAACGCCACCGCCCGGGCCCTGGTCGTGGCCCCGCAACGGGCCGGCGGGCAGGCCCAGTTCGTCGAGCGGCCGGTGCCCGCGATGGCCGGCGCCGACCCGGTGACCACCGCGATGCGGTACGCCCTGGAGCACCTCGAGGACACCGCCCTCGACATCGACCGGCTCGCCGCGGCGGCCCGGCTGAGCCGCCGCAGCTTCGACCGCCGCTTCCGCGAGACCGCCGGCTGCTCACCCCTGCAATGGCTGCTGCACCAGCGCGTCCTGCGGGCCCAGCAGATCCTGTCCACAACGGACCTTCCGATGAACGCCGTGGCCCGCGCCAGCGGCTTCACCGACGGCGTGACCCTGCGCCCGCACTTCCGCCGCCTGGTCGGCGTCCCACCCCAGACCTACCGGGCCGGCTTCCGCCCCACCGCGCCGCTCTGACCCCGCCGCCCCGCTCCGACCCCGCCGCGCCGCGCCGCTCTGACCCCGCCGCCCCGCCTTGAGGACCTGCTCGGTGCCGATCTTGGCGGC
>NZ_JBFAOX010000030.1:0-24016 GCF_040675435.1 Actinoplanes sp. NPDC049598
ACCCTCGCCGGGCCGGCCGCCGGGTCCGAAGAACAACACCGGGCGGGCGGCTCTCTCACAGACCGTTGGCTTGGGTGCAACTCCAGCACGCTCGCCTCGCCGGCGGCTCTGATGTTTTGGCCGCGCACTGCAAGGTGACTGCGCTCTCCAGCCGAGGCAGTCGCTAGCTTGCGCCATCACAGTCGTCGCCGGTGGCCGTCGCATCATCGGTCAGCGCACTCGCCCACCTATCAGCAGCCACCGCAAGGGCTGCCGCGAAGCGAGCTCCATCAACTCGCCCACGCAGCAACTGGGACTGCCCCGCACGTCGCCTCTGCCTCTCAGCTACTGCGGCAATGCGCCACCAGGCCCCGATCTTGAGGCGAATCCTGCCAAGCCACCGCACAGCTATGGCTCTTCGCTGGTCTTAGCTTCACAAGCCTCCGATATCGAAGAGTCAGTCACGACGCAACCAAGTCAGTCTTCGCTCGCCAGCTTCAAAGGCGACCAACCGGCGCGTGCGAGTCCCAAGGCTGGGGGAGCTCCGGCGGTTCACGCCTGTGAGCGTCCCAAGGCTGCTGTCGCTCCCGCGGTGTGCCCCTACGTGTGCCTGAAGGTGGCGGCCCCTTCCGGACTCGAGCTGCCTGAGCTCGCCGCGTAAGTCGGTTGGTGTTACTTGTTGCGCGGGTCAGTGACGTGCGCAGACAAGTCGGGTCTCGGCATGGCTTTGCGCTTGTTGGACGGCTGCGGGCGTAAGGGGTTGCCGCTCCGGCTGGAGAGCGCAGTCACCTTGCAGTGCGCGACCAGAACCATCAGAGCCGCCGGCGTAGCGAGCGTGCTCGAGTCGCACCCAAGCCAACGGTCCGCAACCAGGCCGCCTGCCCGGTGTTGTTCTTCGGACCCGCCGCCGGTCTGGCAAGGGTGACCCGATACCCGGCAAGGCCGGGGGGATGGGGTGAGCACTCGAGGCATAAAACGCTCCCCAGTCAGCCCGAGTGCTCGCCCCATCCCCCCGGCCGTCCGAGCGCAAGAAACCCACCGCCCCCAAAGCCCCACGGGCCTAAAGGTGAGAGGCCGGCGCAGGAACGTCGTGGGCCTGCAAAAAACCGGTCACCGAGGCGTGCCAAGGGAAACGCTCGGCCTGGGCTCGGGCGGTGGCGCGGCGAGCGGGCTCCGGGGTGGAGAGCAGGGACTGCAAGGCCAACGCGTAGGCGGGACCCTCGCCGGGGGCGGCCCGGCCGGCGGAGCCGATCACTTCGGGGAGGGCGCTTTCGGAGCTGACTACGACGGGGGTGCCGCTGGCCAGGGTTTCCAGGGCGGCCAGGCCGAACGTTTCGATCGGGCCGGGGGCTATGGCGGCGTCGACTGTGGCCAGGATGGCGGCCAGCTCCTGGGGGTTGGTGATGTGGCCCAGGAAGCGGACGGGGAGGTTGCGGTCGGCGGCTTCGGCTTGGAGGGCGGCTCGTAGGGGGCCGGTGCCGGCTACCAGGAGCACTGCGGGGACGCCTGCTTGGCGCAGGTGGTGCAGGGTCTCCAGGGAGCGGCGGGGTTTCTTTTCGGGGGAGAGGCGCCCGCAGTGGAGCAGCAGGATGTCGTTGGGGGCGGACCAGCGGGAGCGGAGCTCCGGGTTGTGGTTCGCGGGGGTGAAGTGGGTGAGGTCGACGCCCAGGGGGACCCGGGTGAGGTTGGGGGTGCCGAGGCGTTCGAATTCGGTGGCGGCCCAGGCGGTGGTGCAGACGATCTGGTCGTAGTCGGCGGCGGTGCGGGCGTTGAGCAGGTCGCCGAGGCGGCGGGCGGGGGCGGGGCCGAACAGGCGCAGCAGGCCGGCCAGAGATTCGTGGGAGACCATCATCGACGGGATGTCGTGGCGTCGGGCCCAGCGGCCCAGCCAGCGCAGGGTGGTGCGGTCGGAGATCTCGAGGCGGTCGAGGTGCAGCGACTTGAGGGTGTCGCTCAGGCGGGCGCGGTCCAGCAGCAGGCGGTAGCCGCCCATGCGGGGGACCAGCGGGCCGGGCAGGGTGATGACGCGGCCCTGGTCGGTGTCCTCATCGGAGTGGGCCGGGCCGGGGATGATCAGGACCGGGTCGTGGCCGGCGGCGCGGTAGCCGGCGCCGAGGTGGCGCAGGGCGGTGCGGAGGCCGCCGGAGCGGGGCGTGACGAAGTTGGCAACCCGGACGATTCTCACTCGGTGGCTGACCTTCCGAAGCTGGAAAGACCCATGATGACAAGGCTGGATTAATGAAGGCGGTCAGGCGGCGACGGCCGTACGGCGGTGGAACAGGCCGAGGGTGCGGGCGGCGTCGTAGTGGGCGAGGAGTTCCTCGCCGACGGCGTACCAGCTGCGGCCTTCGATGGCTTGGCGGGCGGCGGCGCCGAAGGTGGCGCGCCGGGCCGGGTCGGCGGCGAGGACGCGTACGGCCTCGGTGAAGCCCTCGGCCTTGAAGGGTGGCACGAGATAGCCGGTGCGGCCGTGGGCGACGAGGTCGACCGGGCCGCCGGCGTGGGGGGCGACCACGGGCAGGCCGCTGGCCATGGCTTCCTGCACCGCCTGGCCGAAGGTCTCGTACGGGCCGGTGTGGGCGAAGATGTCGAAGCCGGCGTAGAGGCGGGCCAGCTGGGCGCCGCGGCGGACACCGAGGAAGACCGCGGCCGGCAGGGCCTTGCGCAGCTGGGGCGCTGCCGGGCCGTCGCCGACGATCACGAGGCGTACGCCCGGAAGTTGACTGGTCTCTGCAAGTAGGTCGATCTGCTTCTCGACGGCCAGGCGGCCCACGAAACCGACCACGATCTCGCCGTTGGGGGCGAGGGCGCGCCGGATGCCGTCGCTGCGGCGGGCCGGGTGGAAGAGCTCGTCGTCGACGCCGCGGCGCCACAGGTGGACCCGTTCGACGCCGTGGGTGGTCAGGGCGGCGGCCGACTCGGTGGAGGGGACCAGGGTGCGGGAGGCGAGATTGTGGACTGTACGGATCCAGCGCCAGGCCGCCCCCTCGGTCATGCCGACCTTGTAGGCGCGGGCGTACGCGGCCACGTCGGTCTGGTAGACGGCGACCGTGGGCAGCTTGAGGGTGCGGGCGGCGGCCATGCCCCACGCGCCGAGCACGAACGGGCTGGCCAGGTGCACGACGTCGGTGCCGTGGGCACGCAGGGCCGCGGTCAGGGTGGGGGTGGGCAGGCCGAGCCGGATCTGGGGGTAGCCGGGCATCGGCAGGGAGGGCATCCGCACCACGGGGTACGGGACGGTGACCGGCACGTCGCGGACCGCGGGGGGCGGCTGCGGGGCGATCACCAGAGGGTCGTGTCCGCGGCGCAGCAGGTGTTCGGCCGTGCGCACCACCGAGTTCGCGACCCCGTTCACGTCGGGGAGGAACGACTCCGTGACCAGAGCGACTCGCATGCCCTCACCTTGAGGGCCGCCGATGTCCGGACCGTGGCCGACGTACGAACACGGCCCGACGACTAGGAGCCCTAACGGGCGGGTAAATGGCGAGGGCATGAGGTCGCGCCGCAGCGTACTGTTGATCCTGAGTGTCTGCTGTATCGGTGGATGTCATTGGGGAGGCGGCGACGGGCGCGACCGTAACCCGGACAATCGGCCCGGCTACCACTTCGCCGACGGGTCCGAGCGGGCCGAGCATCGGGTGCGCGGAGACCAGGACGTGACGGCCTTCCGGTTGGTCAGCGGCGCCGATGTGGTGCGGGTGCGGGTCGGTGATCTGGCCGGGGACCGCTACGAGATCTCCACTCCGGACGATGCGCGGGTGGCGCCGGCGGTCAGCGTGGACGACACGACCGTGGTGACGGCTCTGCGGGACACCGACGGTGGCGGTCCTGCTTTGGTGGACGTGGTGCTCAGCGACGACGTGCGCTGGCAGGTGCGGCTGGCCGCGGGCGCCTCGGACGAGTCGGTCGATCTGACCGGTGGGCCCGGCGGCGACGTCGACTTCAGCGCGGGCACCTCACGCGCCTCGGTGGCGCTTCCCTCCGGGAAGGGCACGCAGCGGGTCACTCTGGGCGGGGGTGCGGGCGTCTTGGCCGTACGGCTGGATGGTGATCAGCCGGCGCGAGTGGCGGCCCGGGGTGGGGCCGGGAGCGTGACCGTCGACGGGCAGACGCATTCCGGCGTGGCCGGGGGGACCGTCTACGAGCCCGCCGGCTGGTCGGGTGCGGCCGACCGGTACGACATCGACGCGACCTCCGGTGTCTCCACGCTCACGGTGACACGGGCCCCGTAGCGTTATCGCTCCGTTACCTGCAATCGAGAACTAGGGCCCCGAGGTCGGCATCGCACCAGAGGTAAGCCGCACGCTGTGCAGCACCCCATCGGTGCGGTCGGCGGCGTCGAGCTGGCGGATCTGCAGGTACACGCCGCGATTACGGGGGGCGGCGAGCACCACCTCGCTGTACGACACCGAGGTTCCGGCACATCCGGTCCAGCGCTGCACCCGGCCGGCCAGGCCGCCGACGACGACCTGGCGGTCGGGTGCCCGCGTGCACTGATCGTGCACGGGCAGGACGGCCGACGAGGCGTCGGTGATCAGGCCGGCGAAGACGCCCGGTGTCGTACCGACCGGATCCGGCCAGAGCGTGAGATCGCCACCCACGAGTAGACCAGGCCGGCGGCCGGCCGGAAGGCCGAGGGCCGCCGGATCCCAGCCGCCGTCGGCGAGCTGACCGGCCCAGTCGGCCGGCACCGCCACCGACAGCATGCCGGTCGCCTCGGTGACCCGCCGCCAGCCGTCGGCCGTGGGCTCGGCCAGGGCGGCGCCGCTCAGCGACAGGGCGGCGACGATCGCGATCAGGGCGCCCACGACGCGGGCGGGCCAGCGGACCGGCGCGGGCTGCACCGCGGCCGCCTCCTCGAGCGCGTCGGCCAGGGCGGCGGCGGACGGCCAGCGGCGCGCCGGATCCGTCTCGAGGGCCCGCTGCACAACCCGGTCGACGCGGGCCGGCAGGCCGGGGCGGAGCTTCGACGGCACCGGGCCGGCCTTGCCCGGCGTACGGCCGGTCAGCATTTGATAGGTCATCGCGCCGATGGCGTGCACGTCGGCGCGGACGTCCAGCCCGCCGCCCGGGCGCGACTGCTCCGGCGCCATGTAACCCGGGGTGCCCGCGACCACCGTGAACCCGGAGGCATGGGCGAGGGCCTTGGCCAGACCGAGGTCGGCGACGAGGACGCGTTCGTCACCGTGTACGGCCTGGAAAAGGATGTTGGAGGGCTTGAGGTCACGATGGAGGACGCCGGACTCGTGCAGGACGGCGACCGCGCGGGCGATGTCGGCGGCGATGCTCAGCGAGGTGACGACCGGCAGCGGGCCGTTCTCCAGACGGTCGGCCAGGGTGCCACCGTCGGCATAGGTCATGACCAGGTACGGGCGGCCGTCGTCGAGCTCGCCGATGTCCAGCACCCGCACCAGGCGCTCCGAGTCGGCCCGGCGCAGGATCTGCGCCTCCTGCTCGAAACGGGCGCGGACGTCCGGGTGATGGGCCCAGTTGTCGGCCAGCACCTTGATGGCGACCCAGGACTCCAGGGCCTCGTCCTCGGCGAGCCACACGGTGGCGAACGCGCCGGCGCCGAGGCGGCGCTCCACGAGATATCGACCGATCTTGCTGGGCATCGCCACCGCCGTATTATGAGGCCGCTGAAGATCGAGTACGGGGGCGGTATGCGCGACGATCAGCAGGAAGAACTGGCCCGCCTCGCGGCGGGTGGGGACGCCGCTGCGCTTTCTCAATTGCTGGGCGCGATCCGGCCGAGTGTTCTGCGGCGATGTGCGCGGTTCCTGCCGTGCTATCAGGACGCGGAAGAGGCCGCGCAGGACGTGCTGCTGCAGGTCGCGCGGAACATCGACCGGTTCGAGGGGCGGGCGCGGTTCTCGACCTGGCTCCACGTGATCATCGCGAACTGCTCGCGGCAGACCTATCGATCCCTGAAAAGGCGGGCGGCCGAGCAGGCGCACGCCCTGCCCCCGGTCGACCCGCCGGACCCGCGGACCACCAGCGTTATCGCGGGCTCCCGGCTCGACCTGCTGGACGCGCTGGAGATGCTCGAGTCGTCCCGGCCCGAGCTGGTGGCGCCGCTCGTGCTGCGCGACCTCTGCCAGCTGGATTATCGGGAGATCGCGTCGCAGCTCGGGGTGCCGGAGGGGACGATCAAATCCCGCATCCACCACGCCCGAGGGTTCGTCCGGCCGCTGCTAACGCAGTTTTAGGGCGCGCCAGTCGACGAACTTGAAGTCGGTGCTGACCCGGCCGTCCGGCGTGTTCTCGCCGTCGTGCAGGACCAGCAGGCCGTTCGGGTAACCGGGCAGCGGCTCGGCGGTCGCGGCGGCGCCGTCCGAATGCTGCACGCCGTCGGTCCGCTTGCCGTCGACGACCTGGAAACTGGTCACCGGGCGGTTCGTGCGGCGGTCGTACACATAGAACTTGCTGTCGCCCTGGCTCGAGACGACCAGGTAGCCGCTCTTGCGGCCGGTCGGGTAGATCGTGGCGCCCTCGACGTCGGCGGCGATCCGGCCGCCGTTTTTCGTGGGGCCGAGCGTGCACTCCTCGGTCTCCGGGTCGTACGTGCCGGGCGCGCCGAACTCGGCGACCTTCTCGACGACCCGCGGGAGACCGGCGAAACGATCACGGTCGAGCGGGATGCGCCACAGCGCGACATCCTCCTGGGCGGCGTAGAGCACACCGGCCTCGGTGTCGACGACCATGCCCTCCACCTGCGGGTCCTCGCCCGGCTCGAGGCACGGCGACCAGGTCGCGCCGTTCGGGAGGGCGAACTGCTTGGGCAGGTCCAAAGTGTCGGTGACCCGGTAGCCGATGCGGCCGCCGCGCTGCTCCTCGAGACGGAAGATGCCGAGCCGGGTACTGTGCCGGCGGCTCACCACCGCATACCGATGGTCGTACGTGGCCAGGCCGTAGCCGGTCGCCTGCGTCTCCACCTCGGCCTGATCCCGCGAGAACAGCAGCGGCGCGTTGTCGGCGGTGACATCGGTGAGGTGGCCGCTGCGCCGCTCGATCCGGTAGATCCGCAGCTGGTCCCGGCCGCGGTCGGTGACCACGGCCAGGTCGTGCTTCTGCGGACCGAAACCGCTGATCAGGTCGACGTTGTTGAACCGGCCACCCTCCGGCGGCAGGATCGACTGCACCTCCCGGCCGGCCAGATCGTAGACCCGCAAGCCACCGTTCTTGGCGGTGCCGATGACCCGGCTGCGCGACCGGTCGGCCTGGTTGACCCAGATCGCCGGATCGTCGGCGTCGGCCTCCCCGCCGGCCTCGTCGTCGAAGAGCGCGGGCGTCTCGACAATCGCGGTGATCTCGCGCGGCGCGTCGCCCGCGGCCTTCCCGGCGGCTTGCGCCGGCGCCGCGACAGCGGTGGTCAGTGCGACAAGAACAACGATCCCGGCGGTACGGCGCATGGCGCCGAGCTTATCCGGATCGCTCAACGGTCCGGGTGGACTGCGGTTGAACGACCGGTGATGAGCGCCTCCCACGCGCTTCGGCCGGACCTGTCTTCGGCCCTGCGCCGGCCCGTGCTTCACCGCTTCGGCCCTGCGCCGGCGGCCCGCGCTTGACCGCTTCCGCGCTGCGCTGGTTGGCGCGCTTCACTGGGCCGGGCGACCCGGGCTCTACCTCGTCGATGCCCTGCGGTGTAGCAGCATGAGGACCATGGCGATGGTGCCGGCCAGCCCGGCGGCGGTGATCAACACGAGACCGGCGCCGAGGTTGACCTGGACGGCGTTGCTGAAGGCACTGCCGATGCCGAACGGATCCTCGGGGCCCGAGGTGAGCGATTCGCGCATCTCATTCTCGGTCGACTGGAGATCAACGATCTTCCAGATGCCGATGATGAGCAGGGCCAGCGCACTGCCGATGGCGACGACATCGGTCACGATCCTGGCCACGGACGGCAGCCGGGGCCCACGGATCCGCAGACCGGCGCCGGCGGCCAGCACCGCCCCGAGCGCCAGCGTGATCCAGCCGTCCGAGCCATCGGTGCCGGAGGCGCTGATCGAGCCGATGATGGGGGCGCTGATCTTCGCCCAGGGCAGGAACGACCCGATGACAGCGGCCAGACCCGCTCCCAGAGCCACCCATCCTGTGATCATCGGCCGGCTCGGCTGAGCCGGCGGCGCGACGGCACCAGGGTAGTAGGGAGGGCCCTGCTGATAGGCGCCTTGCGGCTGCCCGGGCGGGTAGTAGCCGGCGGGCTGCTGCTGGCCCGCCCACGTCGTCGGCGGTTGTTGCTGCCAGCCGGCGTTCGGGTCTTGGGGCTGGGCCGCGGGTGGTTGGTGCCAGCCGGCGTTCGGCTCCTGAGGCTGGGCCGCGGGTTGTTGCTGCCAGCCGGCGTTCGGCTCCTGAGGCTGGGCCGCGGGTTGTTGCTGCCAGCCGGCGTTCGGGTCCTGGGGCTGGCCCGCGGGCGGTTGTTGCTGCCAGTGGGCGCCTGGCTGCTGCCAGTGGGCGTTGGGGCTCGGCGGTGGCTGTTGCCAAGCGGCGTTCGGGTCTGGTGACTGCGGCCAGGCCGGCGGTGGGGGTTGTTGCCCGGGTGGGGTCGGGGGCTGGCCCCAGGCGGCGTCCGGAGCTTGGTAGAGGGCGTCGGGTGGGGGCTGCTGCTGGCCGGGCTGGGGCTGTTCGGCCGGGGGCTCCTGTCCGGGCTGCGACGGCGGGTAGGACACGGCGGAACTCCTCGGCGGGTCGGGCTGAGTGGGGTGATGCGGCCGGGCCGCATCACTCACCTGTCGGCAGTCGGGGTGAACATTTGAGGCCTTCAGCGGCGGGTCAGGAACGAGATCCCCTCGTAGAGCGCAAGGTCGGTGAGCACCGGGTCGTGTCGAGGGCCGACGTCCCGCATGAAGGCGTGCTCCCCACCGGCGTACACGTGAAGCTCGAGATCCTCCAAGCCGGCGGCGTACAGGGCCGAGATGACCTGAAGCCGGGCGTCGGCCGGCACATGCGGATCCTGCGAGCCGAAGATGACCATCAGCCGCCCGTGGATGTCGCCGGCCCGGCCCAGCGAGCCGGAGTCGTCGGCGCCGAGCGAGCCGTTCTGCAGGCCGGTCGGATAGAAGCAGACCGTGGACCGCACCCGAGGATCGAAAGCGGCCCGGAACGCGAGGTGCCCACCGAGGCAGAACCCGACCGCCGAGAGCGTCGTGACGTCGTCGCGGTTCTCCAGGTAGTCGAGCACCGCCTCCCGGTCCGAGTCGAACTGCGCCGTCGTGGTCTCGGCGGCCGCGGCCAGCCCGGCCTGCTTACCGGCATCGTCGAACTCCAGCGCCACCCCGGCCACAGCACCGCGCGGATAGATCTCCGGCACGCACACCACGAACCCGGCCGAGGCCAGCCGCCGCGCAGTCCGCAGCGTCGACTCGGTGAGCTGAAAAATGTCGGTGTAGAAGACCACCCCCGGCAGCGGTTCCTCACCGACCGGCCGGATCACCTTGGACCGGATCTCGCCATCGGGCGCCGCCACCCGAACCTCGTCCTCACGCAACTTCATGCCGACCGACCCTACTGGCGTTGCCCCAGCCTCTCGGCCCGGGCAGCACCCTGTCACGCTCCGGAGTCACGGCCGGCCCAACGTGGAGTGCAGGCGCTTGGCCTCTTTGACCAGGCGCGAGCTGCCTTTCTGGCCGGCCGCCTCGGCCAGCCCCACGATGTCGGCTCTGACGTCGACCGCAACGGCGACCTGAGTGGCCAGCTCCAGCAGGTCGGCCAGCCCACGCGGCGAGTGCGGAAGCAGCCAAGGAAGCGCGGCCGCCAGCACCGCCCAAACAGCAGCGGACGCACCAGCCCGGTGCGCATCGGCCAGGGCCGGGACCACCCGGCTCAGCTTGATGACCTTGAGAGCCCCCAGCTTGCCGAGATCATGCCCCAGGGCCATGGCAAAGGAGGTGGCCTGGCTATCGGGCGCGGTGGTTGGCGTGGCTGCGTGCCCGGCGGCGATGGAGACGGGGGACGCGGCCAAGGTGAGAAAGGCGTCGACGGTGGCGATGCGGTCGGGCTCGTGGCGGGCGGCCAGGCCGTAGGCGAGGGCGAGAGTGGTGGCGGGGCCGATGGGGCCGCCGCACTCGGCCAGGGTGGGGAGCAGGGCACCGGCGCCGCGCTGGTCTTCGTCGGCCAGGGCGGCCACGCTGGGCAGGGCCCAGGCGGCGAGGACCTCGCGGTGGTGCGGGAGGGTCGCGGCCAGGATGGAGCCGTTCAAGATCTGGTCGTACGCGAAGACGTGCACCACCGAGCGCCGCGTCAGGTCGACGATCTGGCTCTCGACGCGCAGCAGCGGCTCGCGGGTGGGGTCAGGTTGACCACTAGGCGGGCGGTCGGCGGTGGCGGGCCGATGTGGAACTCGAGCCTTGTGCCGGCCGTCTGCTCGACGCGGGTGACGGTCGGGTCGGCCAGACCGCCGGCGGCCAGCCACTCGGCCAGTTTGCGGCCGGCGGGCGAGGTCAGGCCGGCGGCCACCGCGGGGTCGCTGTCGCGGGGAAGGCGGAGGAGCGCCTGCTCCAGGTCGAGGGGCCACGGCTCCCGGCCGGCGGTCTCGGCCCGGCGGATGCGGGCGGCGAGCACGGCCGCGTCGAGGCTGCCGTTGGCCAGGGTCGGGGTGGCCAGCAGCTCGGGCACGGGCGACCGGAGGATCTGGGTGTAGAGCTCGGCGACCCGCAAGGACAGCAAGCGGTCGGGCGGCCCGCCCAGGACCGGCTCCCCGACCTGCCAGGCGGCCCGGACGGTCGCCACCAGCCGGCGCCAGCGGCCCCTCTCGGCCTGGTCACCGAAGGTGGGATCGATGAGGCGGCGGATCGCGGCGGCCAGGAAGGACATCCGCGGCCGCGGCTCCCAGTGGTCCTCGGCGAAATGCTCGGCCTGCCGGTCGAGCACCGGCCCGACGGTCGCGGCCACCGCCGGCGCCTCCCCGGCGGCACTCAGCGAGACCAGCCCGGCCAGGATCCGCTCCCAGCGCACGGCGGTCTCCTCGCGCAGCAGCGCCGCCACCTCGGTGGCCAGCTCGGCCGCGGATGCGATCGGCGACGGCATCGCGGCCACCGGCGGCGGCCCCGGCAACTCCACGACGACCGGCTCCGGAACGGGCTCGTTCGTGCCGAAAAGCTCCGCCGCCCGCGCCGCCAGGTCACCACCCAGCCCCGCGGCCGGCCCGCCCAATCGTTCCAGCACCTCAGCGCCAACCCGGCCGCGCGCCTCGGCCGACGCACTTGCCTCAGCTGGCGTGCTTGCCCCGGATGGTGCGATGGCTTCGGCCGGTGCTGGGATGAGGCGTTTCAGGTGCTTGCCCACCACGTTCAGGGCGCGCTCTTGGATGTCCAAGGCGGGGTGGCCGAAGGCGACCGCGATGGTTTCGATGAAGTCGGTGGAGTCGTGGGCTGCCCTGTCGAGCCAGGAGAGCTGGGTCTTGACCAGGGTCTTCTCCTTGCGGAGGAGCGTGGGGTGGCTGATCTCCAGCAGGGTGGCGGGGTCGAGCAGGCCGGCGTCGTCGAGGGTGCGGAGGGCGCGCTGGGCCAGAGCGGCCACGGTGGATGGTGAGTCGGGGAGGAGGCGGGCGTAGTCGAGGGCGTGGGCGGCCGTCTCGTCGGTCGTGGGGGTCAGGGCCTCGTGGAGCAGGACGAAGGGGCGCAACTCGGCCGGGCGGCCGCCGCGGACCAGGCGGTCGACGGTGGCGGCCAGGATCTGCTTGCGGTCGAGGCGGCCGTCGGCGACGAGCTGGGCGGTGGCCACCGGGAAGACGGGCTCCTCCAGCCAGATCCTGGTGGTCGCGTCCATGGTGGCGCGGGACAGCTCGGCGCCCAGGGTGTCGATCTCGAACAGGGAGGGGAACAGGAGGTCGAGGAACGGACTGGCGCGAAATTTGTCGAGCGGGGTCACCGGTGGGCTCTCCCACGGGCCGCGGAGCATCTCGTCGAACCAGCACCGGACGACGGCCTCGGTCACCGGAGGCGTGCCGCCGGTCTCGGCCAGCAGGGTGGCCACCAGTTTCCAGCCGCCGCCCCACGCGTCGTCGGCGGTGAGCTTGACGGCGAGCCGGGCCGCCAGGTCGTCGAGCCAGGGCAGCCGGCGGGCGCGGACGATCTCGAGGGCGCGCGGGATCGGGATCCTGTCCCATTTGTCGCGCATGTCGCGGCGCAGGAGCAGGCGGGCCGCGCGGGGGGCGGTGGGCATCGTGCCCAGCACCGCGAGGGCGTAGCCGCCGGCGGGGTCCGCGGCCGGGCGCCACCAGTCCTCCGGCCTCAGCGCCTTGATCCGGGCCTCTACCTCGGCCGCGAAGGCCAGGCGTTCCTCTTCCGTGGCTTTGAGCAGCCGCGAGGTCACACCGGTGGTGTCGCCGCTGTGGGCGCGGCGTTCAAGCACTTCCCACTCGAGGCTCATGCGAGGACCTCGGCCCGGACCAGGCGTACGGCGAGGGCGTGCTTGCACGGGCCGCGCTCGCCGCGATGTTTCGCCCACCATGAGCAGGTGCAGGAGCCGTCGTCGCGTACGTGGTAGAGCTCGTCGCCGCTGCGGACCACGGCGGCCTCGCCCTCGACGGTGACCGCGCCGGCGGCGGCCAGGGAGCGGGCGTTGGCCAGGCGCGGATTCAGTTCGGCGGCGGCGTCGGCCGAATAGGGCAGGGTGCGGTGGAAGAAACCGGCCTCGGCGACGTCGTAGCCGACCCGGCCGGCCGTGCCGAGCTGGGTCAGCGCGTCGCGCACGCGCGCGCCGGGCAGACCGGCGGCGACGGCCAGCGCGTCGACGTCGATCGTCGGATCCCACGAGAGGAGCGCGCTGATCAGGTCGGCGTCGTCGGCCACCTCGTCGCCGGCCAGCGACTCGAGCACGGCACCCTCGCCGGAGAAGCCGCGGTAGGGCTCCGGGGAAAGCGTCAGGGACAGGCGCTGCGTGGGCGTGCTGAGCTCCCACGTGCTGGCGACCGGTCCACTGCCGGCGGCGACCGGCGGGCCGTAGACGCGCAGGGTGGTGGCGTGGCGCAGGAACGGCTTGAGCGCGGCCAGGCGGCCGGCCCCGGGCAGGCAGACCGCGCCCGGCGTGGGCCGTGACGTCAAGCGGAGCGACCGGCCGGCCGGCAGCGCCCACAGGACCGAGCGGTCGCCGGGGGAAAGCCGGTTGAGCAGGGCCCGCGCCTCGACGACGCCGAGGGAAGCCCGCGGGTCGAAGCGGGCCGTGAGCACCTGGGCCTCGGCGAAACCGTGGAGCCAGCGCGACGGCAGCGGCACCTTGCGCTCGACGACCGGGCCGTCGAAGGTCGTCACGGTCAGCTCGTCGGGGCCGACGGCCAGATGAATCGGGTCGGCCCGGCCGACCCGGCTCAGGGCGCGCTGCAGCGGGACGTTGACGTCCACATTGGTGGTGCCATGGGCCAGGACGTCGCCGTCGAGACCGGCGGGCAGCACGTCGAGACGTGCGTACACCCCGCAGCAGCCGGAGAAGGACTCGAAGCGCAACCGGTCGCTCCCGGCCGTGACCACCGGGTCGAGGCCGGCCGGGCTGACCGGCCGGAAATATCGCGTGCGCGCCACCTCGGCCACCGCGAGCAGGCCAATCGCGGCGGCGCCGGGATCGGTGAGGAAGCCGGCGAAGAACCGCGGATGGGCCGCCGGGCCGCCGGAGGTCTGCAGGGCGAGCTCACCCGGGGCCAGGGCGGAGGGACCGAGATACGTGTAGGCCGCTGCGGTTGCCATGGCGGACAAGGTAGGGGGTGGGTACGACACTTTCTTGGGCAGCCGGTGGCGGGCCGCAGCCCGGTGTTGGAGATCAAAGTGGAGGCCGGAACGAACCCTGAAAGAGGATTTTTCGTACTCCAGCACGCCGAGTGCGATAGGAGGGCCGCCCGAGGGGGCACAAAGGAAGAGGCGCACGGGGAATCGTCGAAGGGAAGAACACATGGCCGACTGGATCCTTGTTCCGTGCCTGGTCAGACTGCGCTCCGAGTTCAACGCCATCGCACCGGGCCGGGACAAGAGCAGTGACGGCTCGATCGGTGACACCGCCCACCAGGCGACGCAGTCCGACCACAACGACGACGAGGTCGGCAATGTACCGATTCACGACGCCGACAAAATCCACGAGGTACACGCGATCGACGTCGACGTCGACCTCCGCGAATCGGACCTGACCATGGAGAAGGTCGTCCAGTTCCTGCTCGGCCGCTGCCGGTCGGGCGCCGAGAAGCGGCTGCGCTACATCATCTACAACCGGCGCATCTGGGAACAGAGCAACGGCTGGAGGCAGAAGGCCTACAACGGCTCCAACCCGCACGACCATCACGCGCACTTCAGCGCGTCGTACACCACGTCTCTCGAAGCCTCGACGGCTTCCTGGCACCTGGAGGACATTCCCGTGGCACTCACTTCGGCCGACAAGACCTGGATCACCGCCGCCATCGACCGGCGCGCCGACCAGGTCGAGGCCAACATCCTGGCCAAGGTGGCGGCCACCGTCGGCAACCTCAAGGTCGACGTGAACCCCGGCGGAAAGGCCAACCCGCAGCCCTGGTCGCGCGTGGACGCGTACGGCTCCCTGGAGCGCAAGCAGATCCGCGAGGAGATCGCCGACCTCCGCAAACTGATCGAGTCGATGCTGGCCCCCACCAGCTAGCCCGAGCCAAGCCTCCGGCGGCCCCACCCGCGTTTCGGCGGGTCAGGGGCCGCCTTCGCGTCAGGTCCTCACCGCCCCGCGGGACTGCCGACCTCTTCACTCGCGCGGGGTTTACCGGCAATGCGGGTGGATGCGGGCTCAGGTCATGCCGCTGGCGTGGTGTAAGAGTCGGTGATCGCTCATCCGTGTGTGTTGATGGTGCTTTGCGGATCAGGTCCAGGCCCATGTAGCGGCGCCCTTCGACCCATTCGTCGGTTTGTTCGACCAGATCTGGCGCCAGAGCTCACGCGGGAACGCGGTGAAGGCGAGCAGGTCGGTGCGCGCGTCGTCGAGGTGTTCGGCGGTGTATTGGGCGTGGACGGCGTCGGTGTCGGGCTGGTCGAACACAGTGCGGACCAGGGCGGCCACCCAGGGTTGGGCGGCCTTGGGGCCTTTGGCAAGCAGGTTGCGCAGGTAGTGAGTGCGGCAGCGCGGCCACGACGCTCCAGGCAGGGCGGCGCCGATCGCCGAGACCAGCACGACGTGTCCACGACCGAGACCAGGGCTTGTTCGGCGCGGCGGCGGTGCTGCAGCAGCCAGTCCGATAAATACGAGCCCGTGCGTAGTTTCGGGATCGCCAGTTCGGCCGGTCGGTCGCCGCGCCGGCGCCGGGCCGCCCGAGGGTGACCACGACACCGTGGGGTCTGGGGGTCGCTCCCAGGCCAGTTCGGTGGGCCGCCGGGGATTCGAACCCCGAACCTAAGGATTAAAAGTCCTCAGCTCTGCCATTGAGCTAGCGGCCCGCTGATCCATAAGGCTACCGGAGCGTTCGCGGGCCGAGCATGCGGCTTTCCCGGTGGGGGCCGGATCGAGGAACTTATTTAAGAACGATTGTTCTTGACTGATCGTTCTCAAACCGGCTAGCCTCGTGGATGTGGGGCGGCCCAAGGGGTTTGACGAAGAGGCGGCGGTGGCGGCCGCGGCTGAGCTGTTCGCTCGGCGCAGCTATGACGGGACGTCGGTGGATGATCTGGTCGCGCAGACCGGGGTTCATCGGGGGAGCCTCTACAAGTCGTTCGGCAGCAAGCGGGGGCTCTATCTCGCCGCGCTTCGGCACTATGTCGATCGGGAGCTGGGGCGGGCGGGGGACCTTCAGTTCCTGCTGTTGGCGGCGGCCGAGCGGGCCGCGGTCGACGAGGAGGTCGCCAGCGAGGTGGCTCGGGCGATCGAGCTGCTCGACCGGGCCGCCGGCAGTGAAGAGGCGACGACGTTGGCGTTGGGAAACAAGATTCGGGAGTTGGGGGGCGGTCGTGGCGACAGTTGAGATCGAGGGTGGCGACCTGGTGGTGCGGGTCGAGGGGATGGACAAGTTGTGGGCGCTCAAGAGCAGCCTCACGATCCCCCTCGCCAATGTGCGGGGCGCGACCAACGACCCGGGGATGGTGAGCGAGCCCAAGGGCGTGCGCACCGCGGGGACGTACGTCCCGGGGGTGGTGGTTGCCGGTTCTTTCCGCCGGGACGGCGAGCGGGTCTTCTGGGATGTGCGGGACCCGGCCAAGGCCGTGGTCATCGAGCTCGCCGACGAGCAGTACGCGCGGCTGGTGGTGCAGGTGGACGACCCGCGGGCGACGGTCGAGCTGGTCGAGCAAGCGGCCGGGACACGAAAGGATTAGCCTCCTCGGCTGCGGGATTGCCCGCGAACGGCCGCTGGTCAGCGCGTAGCGCGTAGGTCACTATCGGTGGCGTGAACGAGTACGACGCCGAGCAACTGAGCGCGGGATTCCGCTCCATGACGATGCTGACCGCTCTGGTCGGGCGGGGCGGCCGGCCCGCGGCGGTGAGCCCGACCATCGTGCTGCGGGCGGCCGAGAAGCAGTACGGCTGGCTGCCAGTGAAGGTCAACGGCGAGGGTAAGAGGATCGCGGTCGTCACCAACCTGCGGCTGATCGTCGGGGAGAGCGAGATCCCGCTCTGGGCGATCACCCGGATCCGGCCCGGGGACGCGCACTGGTCGGTGGCGCTGGAGATCATCGGCCGGGAGGAGCCGCTGGTGCTCAGCGGGCCGTGGGTGCCGTGGATGAGCGTGGTCGTCTGCGCCGAGCTTTATGGCACGGCGTGGCCGCCCGCTTACGCTCCGGTTCAGGGAAACAGCAGGGAAAATCTTGTGACGGCGTAGACCGGACCCCTCCGTACTGCGACGCTAAGCGTGTGTACGACTACGATCTGTTGGTGCTGGGCTCCGGGCCCAGCGGTCAGAAGGCCGCCATCGCGGCCTCCAAGCTGGGACGCCGCGTCGCGATCGTCGACCGCCGGGACATGATCGGCGGGGTCTGCATCAACACCGGCACCGTGCCGTCCAAGACCCTGCGCGAGGCGGTGCTCTACCTCACCGGCCTCAGCCAGCGCGATCTGTACGGCAGCAGCTACCGGGTCAAGGACGAGATCACGGTGAGCGATCTCGCCGCCCGGACCCAGCACGTGATCAGCCGGCAGACGGACGTGATCCGCAACCAGCTCGCCCGCAACCACGTCACGATGATCACCGGGACGGGCCGGTTCGCCGACGCGCACTCGATCTGGGTCGACGGCGGCAGCGGCCGGGAGAGCAAGATCAGCGCCGACAAGATCATCATTGCGGCCGGGACCAGGCCCGCGCGGCCGGACAGCGTCGACTTCGACGACCGGACCATCGTCGACTCGGACGGCGTGATCAACCTGCAGGCGGTGCCGCGCAGCATGGTCGTGGTCGGCGCCGGGGTGATCGGCATGGAGTACGCGTCGATGTTCGCCGCCCTCGGCACCAAGGTGACGGTGGTCGAGCGTCGCGAGAAGATGCTCGACTTCTGCGACGACGAGGTCATCGAGTCGCTGAAATACCATCTGCGCGACCTGAGCGTGACGTTCCGCTTCGGTGAGGAGGTGGCCGCGGTCGAGCGCCACCAGACCGCCGCCCTCTGCATCCTCAAAAGCGGCAAGAAGATCGCCGCCGAGACGGTCATGTACTCGGCCGGCCGCCAGGGGCAGACCGAGGACCTGGCGCTGGAGGCGGCCGGCCTGTCCGCCGACCGCCGGGGCCGGATCGAGGTCGACGCCAGCTACCGCACCGCGGTCGACAACATCTACGCGGTCGGCGACGTGATCGGCTTCCCGGCGCTCGCCTCGACCTCGATGGAGCAGGGCCGCCTGGCTGCCCATCACGCCTGCGGCGAAACGGCCCGCGAGATGCACGAGCTCCAGCCGATCGGCATCTACACGATCCCCGAGATCAGCTTCGTGGGCGCGACCGAGGACCAGCTCACCGACAGCTCGACGCCGTTCGAGGTGGGCATCGCCCGCTACCGCGAGCTGGCCCGGGGCCAGATCGTCGGCGACTCCTACGGCATGCTGAAGCTGCTGGTCGCGCCCGAGGACGGCAAGCTGCTCGGGGTGCATGTCTTCGGCACCGGCGCCACCGAGATCGTGCACATCGGGCAGGCCGTGATGGGCTGCGGCGGCACGGTCGACTACCTGGTCGACGCGGTCTTCAACTATCCGACGCTGTCCGAGGCGTACAAGGTGGCTGCCCTCGACGCCTCCAACAAGATCCGCAACATCACGCGGATCGACGGCTAGGGATCCGGCTGCGGCTCGGTGGGTGGTCGCGCTTGTTGCGGCGGTACGTTCGCAGCGCCGTTTACCGCATTTTCGGATTTGTCGGAACTGTGCTGCGGGTCGACGGCGCCCGGCCGTGATCGCGGCGATTGTCCAACGTGGCATCACGCGCTCTTCCCAACATCGACAAATGTCACCCCGCAGTGTGTCTAAACGGCACAAGTGGAGCACCCCGCAGCGATGAAAAACCGATCTCTAAGGGGGATCTAAGGATTGGCGGGCCATACCTTAAAAAAGAATCAAGTACCCTTCGGCTATGTCATGGATGGCCAGCGCCCGGCACGGCGTCCGGGAGGCCCCCGCCGGATTGGCGCTCCTTCAGGAGCTGCTCAACACCCGCGCGCCCATGGCCTACGGCGTCGATCTCCTGGATGACGCCGACGACGCGCAGCGCTGGCTGACCGAGGCCCTGGCCACCTGGTCGCGCGTCTCCGGGCTGCCGGCCCCGACGCTGCTCATCTCGTCGTCCGATCTGCGCTCGCTGCGCCGGCTCCGCTCCACCTTTGAGAACGTGATCCTCGCGGGTGGCACACGCGACCCGTCGGGAGCGCTCCCACCTGCGGATGTGCCGGTCAGCCTGGTCCCCGACGCCGACGGCTGGGTGCGTATCGTGCCGACCGGCCGCGGTGTGCGCTGGCTCGCGTCGGCGCTGTGGGCCGAGGCGCTGCTGGCCCAGCAGGCCGGGCTCTGGCCACGGCTCAAGCTCTGCCACAACGCGGATTGCCGGGCCGCCTTCTTCGACACCTCCCGCAACAACAGCGGCGTCTGGCACGACGTCAGCACCTGCGGAAACACGGCCAACCTGCGGGCCTTCCGCGAGCGCCGCCGCCTGATGGGCGGCAGCGGAGCGCTGCCCCCGCGCCCGACGGTCCAGGGCCCGCCGAGCCTCCGCTGACGGGTGGCCGGGAACTTCCGGGCTGTTCCGCGCGACTATTGATTCATGGCGTGTGAGCGGTGGCGCGAGATGCTTTCGGCGCAGCTGGACGGCGAGGACGACCCGGCCGACCGGCCGCTGGTCGACGAGCACCTGGCCGGGTGCGCCGGGTGCCGGGAGTGGTTCGACCGGGCGGCGGCGGTCAACCGGCTGACCAGCACGCGGATGGCTCCGGCGCCCGACCTCAGCGAGGCGATCCTGGCCGCGCTGCCGGCGGCGTCACCGCGGCGGCGGGCCTTCTTCGTCAAGCGGATCCCGATCGCCGCCGCGCTGTTCGTGGCGCTCGCGGCCGTCGGGGCCATCCAGCTCATCCTGGGTCTCGACCAGATCGGTGGCGGTGTGGTGGTCGGCGGCCACGATCACGGGGGCGCAGCCGCCGACCCCGGTCATCTCTGGCACGAGTCGGCCGCGTGGAACGTCGCGGTCGGGGCCGGCTACCTCTTCATCGCGCTGCGCCGGGTGCGGCCGTCGGGACTGGTGCCGATGCTCACCGCGTTCGTCGGGATGCTCGTGCTGCTCTCGGTCAACGACCTGTCCGGCGGGCGGGTCGACGCCACCCGGCTGGTCAGCCACGGTTTCGTGATCCTGGGTTATCTGCTGATCGTCACGCTGTCGCGGATCCCGGGCGGTTTCGCCAGTACGCCGCCGGGCCTGCGCTCGGGCAAGGGCTGGACCCTCGCCGACGACGAACGGGGGGACGAGGAGCCGGCCGAGCCGGTGCGGCCGGGGCTGCGGCTGGTCCCCCGCGGCCCGATGACCGCCCGGGCCGGCGAGCGGGAAGCGGCCTAGAAGCGCGGCCGGACGGAGAGCTCGCGCCACTCGTCCGCGCCGGCGAGCAGGGCGCGGACGGTGTCGAGGGCGGCGTCCTCCGAGTCGTACTCGAAGAAGTGCGAGACGCCGTCGGCGCCGCCCGCGCGCTGCTCGACGTACCACTGGTCGCCGCTCACCCGCAGGTAGACATCCTTGCGGGCGACGCGGCCCCACTTACCGTTCCACCAGTGCTTGCGCTGCTCCATCCCGGCAGCGTATCGAACATTTGTTCGAACGCTACCGGGTGGGTTGATCTTTTACCGAAAATCACCGCGGAGGTTCTCCCCGGTGACGGCCGAGGACGTCGTCGAGGGCGCTGTTCTGCACCTGGTGACCCTGGCCGCGCAGCAGCGCGTCGCGGATCTCGGTGAGCAGCTTGACCTCCTCGCTGGGCGCCTTCGGCGGCGGCTCCTCGCCCCGCTTGCGCCGCTCGGCGAGCTTGTTGAGCGGGAAGACGACCAGGAAGTAGAGCACCGCGGCGGTCAGCACAAAGGTGATGAGGGCGTTGATGAAGGCCGCGTACGTGAAGTCGACGCCATCGACCGGCGACCAGGCGCCCTTGAGGTCGCCCGAGCCGCCGGAGATCAGCTTGATCAGCGGCTCCAGGAAGGACTTGGTGAAGCTGGTGACCACGGCGGTGAAGGCCGTGCCGATGACCACGCCGACGGCCAGGTCGACGACGTTGCCGCGCATGATGAAGTCTTTGAAGCCTTGGAACATTTTGCTCACGAGCACTCCTGCGTTCCACCGAGGGGGGTTCGTACCCGGCAGCAGGTGCCCGCGGCCGGTCGGCGACAAACTACGCCGACCGGGCCAACCGCCTCTAGTCGAGGGCAGGCTCCTGAGCCGTCACAGCCTCGTCCACCGTCGGGTAGGTGCGCAGCACTTCGACCAGACCACTG
The DNA here is from genome assembly GCF_040675435.1 of Actinoplanes sp. NPDC049598. NCBI lineage: Bacteria > Bacillati > Actinomycetota > Actinomycetes > Micromonosporales > Micromonosporaceae > Actinoplanes > Actinoplanes sp. NPDC049598. The sequence continues at coordinate 20,851 of NZ_JBFAOX010000030.1, forward strand.
ACCTCGAGGATGCGCAGCACGCCGCGTTGCGGCGCGGCCAGGCGGACCGTGCCGCCGGCGTCGTCGGTGCTGTTCTTGGCCCGGACGAAGACCGAGAGACCGGTGGAGTCGCAGAAGGAGACCTGGGCCAGATCGAAGACCAGCCGGGTGCGCCCCTTCTCCAGCAGGTCGCTGATCTGGTCCTGGAGCTGAGGCGCGGTGGCCATGTCCAGCTCACCCGCGACCGACACGACGACCATGTCGGCGCGCTGTTCCGTTTGTACCGTCAGAGACATTCAGGACCTCCAGATTATGAGCAGAACGGTACTCCAACCCCGGGGGGATCCGCAGAACGGGGCACGCTGCGCGGCACCGTACGCTTTATTTGGCTGACAGCAAGTATCAGAGCTTCCGGTGGTAAAGTCCGCGCGTTGCAACGCGGGGCCGGTAAAAAACAGAGTCGGGAGGCAGCGGTGACGCTGACTGCGGAAGAGGCGGCTCGGTTCGCCGGACTGCTCGAGGACAACAGCGACGCTTTGGTGGCGGCCTGGACCGAGCGGGTGGCGGCCACCCTGCGGGGCCGGCTGGGCCACGCCGAGCTGCAGCGGCAGCACGCCGAGCTGCGCCGGGGCTTCCATCAGGCGCTCGCCGGCGGCGCCCAGGGGATCGGCGACGAGTCCGCGGCCGAGCTGCGGGCCCAGCTGAGCGACCTCTCGGCCACCCGGGCCCGGCAGGGCTTCTCCGTGACCGAGACCGCGGTCAGCGTCTTCGCCCTCAAGGAGGCCGTGCTCGGCGTCCTCGACCAGACCGGTGGCGAGGCGGCCCTACGGGACTACGTGACGCTCTCCACCTTCGTCGACGAGGCGGCCCTGTTCACCTCCGAGAGTTATGTGCGGGTCCGCGAGGAGCTCATCGCCGACCAGGCCGAGCAGCTGCTCGAGCTCTCCACCCCCGTCGTCAAGCTCTGGGAGGGCGTGGTGGCGGTGCCGCTGGTCGGCACGCTCGACTCGGCCCGGGCCCAGGTGGTCATGGAGCGCCTGCTGCAGACGCTGGTCGACACCGGCTCGCCGTACGCGATCATCGACATCACCGGCGTCCCGGCGGTCGACACCCAGGTCGCCCAGCACGTCCTCAAGACCGTGGTGGCGGCCCGGCTGATGGGCGCCGACTGCATCATCTCCGGCATCCGGCCGCAGATCGCCCAGACGATCGTCGCGCTCGGCATCGAGTTCGGCGACATCGCCACCAAGGCCTCGCTGGCCGACGCGCTGCGCTACGTGCTGGGCAAGACCGGCCAGGCCAAGCGGCTGGGGCGCTGAGGTGGAGCGCGTTCCGGTCCTCAAGATCGGTGACACCCTCCTGGTCTCGATCCAGATCGACATGGAGGACCAGGTCGCCCTGCAGCTGCAGGAGGACCTGGCCGACCGGATCGTCGCGACCGGCTGCCACGGCGTGATCATCGACATCAGTGCCCTCGACATCGTCGACTCGTTCGTCGGGCGGACCCTGGCCACCATCGCCTCGATCTCGCGGGTGCTCGACGCGGAGACCGTGGTCGTCGGTATGCGCCCGGCCGTGGCGATCACGCTGGTCGAGCTGGGCCTGTCGCTGCCCGGCATCCGTACGGCCCTGAACGTCGAGCTAGGCATGGAGATGCTGACCCGTGAGCGGGCCGCCCAGGAGTGGGGGTTCGAGGAGGGTGACGCCGAGGACGAGGGCGACACCGAGACGTCAGCGGCAGCGGCGCCGTGAGCCAGCCGGCCGAGCGGATAGCGGTCAACACCGATCAGGACGTCGTCCGGGTCCGGCAGCTCGTGCGTACCCTCGCGGTGGCCGTGAAGCTCTCCCTCGTCGACCAGACCAAGCTCGTCACCGCGGCCAGCGAGCTGGCCCGTAACACGCTGGTCTACGGTGGGGGCGGCACCGTCGAGGTCGCCCGGGTCGACAACGGCCGCCGCGCCGGCATCCGGATCGTCTTCGCCGATGAGGGGCCGGGTATAGCCGACCTCGACATGGCCTTCACCGACGGCTACACCACCGGCGGCGGCCTCGGTCTCGGCCTGAGCGGCGCCCGCCGGCTGGTCGACGAGTTCGACATCGTCACCGCCCCCGGGGCGGGGACGAGCATTACCGTGACCAAGTGGTGCCGATGAGCGGAGGCGCAGTGGCGTCTGTACCCGAGGGACTCCTCGACGGGGGAGTCTGGTTCCGGGTGGAGGCCGCCGCGACCGCTTCCGCTGTCCGCCGGACGGCCGAGCGCCTGGCGGTCGAGCTGGGCATGCCCGAGCGCAAGGTCGCCGACCTTTCGATCGTGGCCGCCGAGACGGCCGGAAACCTGGTCAAGCACGCCGACGAGGGCGTCCTGCTGCTGCGCGCGGTGCGGGCCGAGGGTGAGGCCGGCGTCGAGATCGTCGCGGTCGACAGCGGCCCCGGCATGGCCGATCTTGTGCATTCGGTCGGTGACGGCCACTCGACCGCGGGCACGCTGGGCATCGGGCTCGGCGCGATCATCCGCCAGTCCGACTGGTGCGATCTGCACTCCGTGCCGGGCAAGGGCACGGTGATGGCCGTCCAGGTCTGGCCGGCCGACCCGCCGGAGCCGGCCTGGGCGGCCGGAGTGACCCGGCCGCTGACCGGCGAACCGGTCAGCGGCGACGCGTACGCCGTCCGCGAGGTGGACGGCCGCCGGCAGATCCTGATGTGCGACGGACTCGGGCACGGGGGGCTCGCCGCGGCCGCGGCCCACGAGGCCGTCCGGGTGTTCCGCGAGGCGCCGGCCGACCAGCCCTCGGGCGTGGTCGAGACGCTGCACCGCCGGCTGAATCACACCCGGGGCGCCGCGCTCGCGGTCGCCGAGCTCGACCCGGCGGCCGGTCTCGTCCACTACTCGGGCCTCGGCAACATCGCCGGCACCGTCTTCGCGCCCGGCGGCACCCGCCGCGGCATGGTCTCGCTGCCCGGCATCGCCGGCCATCAACGGCGGCAGATCCGGCAGTACGACTACCCGCTCGAGCCCGGCTCGGTCGTTCTCATGCACTCCGACGGCGTGGTCGACCGCTGGGGCCCGGCCGATTACCCCGGCCTGCTGACCCACTCGCCCGTGGTGCTCGCGGCGACCGTGCTCCGCGACGCCGGTGTCCGCCGCGACGACGCCGGTGTGATCGTGGCCCGGCTCCCATGAGTGGCC
>NZ_JBFAOX010000030.1:24116-109596 GCF_040675435.1 Actinoplanes sp. NPDC049598
CGGATTCCAGGAGTGGCCCGGATTCCAGGAGTGGCCCGGATTCCAGGAGTGGCCCGGATTCCAGGAGTGGCCCGGATTCCAGGAGTGGCCCGGATTCCAGGAGTGGCCCGGATCCCAGGAGTGGCCCAGGTCCCATGAGCGACCGGCCCGAGCAGCTGATGCGGATGCGCCTGCGGGTTGCCCAGGACATCTTCGTGGTGCGCCAGCTCAGCCGGGAGGTGGCCCGCGAGGTCGGCCTCGAGCAGCAGGACCAGACCCGGCTCGCGACCGCCCTGAGCGAGGTGAGCCGGGTGATGATCGCCCGGGGAACCGATGCCGAAGTGACGTTCGCTGTCCAGTCGGACGGGGTAGTACCCATGCTGCAAGTGACGGTCGAGGGCCGGGTGGCGGGTGATGCCGCGCGGCTGACGCCGGAACTCGGCGCGGTCGGCCGCCTGGTGGACAAGATGGGGGTCTCGGATGGCGGGAACGGTACGGTCGTATGGATGGCTCGACGGTTGCCGGCGAGTGTGCCGAGGCTGACCCCGGACCGCATGGAGGAAATCCGCGCCGGGTTGGCGAGGCACGTCCCGGGCAGCCCGCTCGACGAGCTGAACGTGCAGAATCAGCAGCTCATCGCCGCCCTGGACGAGGTGCGAGCGCAGCGTGACGACCTGGCCCGGCTCAACGCCGAGCTGGAGGAGACCAACCGCGGCGTGATGGCGCTCTACCACCAGCTCTCCGAGGAGCTGGAGGAGACCAACCGCGGCGTGGTCGCCCTCTACGCCGAGCTCGACGAGAAATCGGTGCAGCTCGCGGCGGCCAGCGAGGCCAAGAGCCGGTTCCTGGCCAACGTCAGCCACGAGCTGCGGGCCCCGGTCACCGCGATCATCGGGTTGGGCCGGCTGCTCGGCGACGAGGGCTCGGACGAGCTGACCGCCGACCAGGCCCAGCAGGTCGACCTGATCCGCGGCTCGGCCACCGATCTGCTCTCGCTCGTCAACGACCTGCTCGACCTGGCCAAGGCGGAGGCCGGCCGGGTCGAGGCGACCATGGCCGACGTCGACCTCAAGGCCGTCTTCGGGCAGCTCCGGGGGACGCTGCGGCCGCTGGCGACCCGGCCCGAGGTGGAGTTCGTGGTCGACGAGCCGTCGTCGGTGCCGTCCATCCGGACCGACGAGGTGCTGCTGACCCGGATCCTGCGCAACCTCCTGACCAACGCGCTGAAGTTCACCGCGGCGGGCGAGGTGCGGCTCAGCGTGCGCCCGGTCGGCGACGACGCCGAGTTCACCGTCTCCGACACCGGCGCCGGCATCCCGGCCGAGCTGCACGAGCGCATCTTCGAGGAGTTCTACCAGGTGCCCGGCAGCCGGCCGATCAGCGGCAAGGGCACCGGCCTGGGCCTGCCGTACGCGCGGCGGCTGGCCGGCATCCTCGGCGGCGGCCTGCACGTGGCCTCCACGCCGGGTGAGGGCAGCACCTTCACGCTGCGGCTGCCGTTGTCATGAGCTCCGCCACCGTCCTCGTCGTCGACGACAGCCCGACCAAGCGCTACCTGCTGGTGAGCTGGCTGACCCGCGCCGGTTTCGCGGTGCGCCAGGCCGAGACGGGTGGTGAGGCGCTGCGGATGCTGCCCGGCTCGGGCGTCGACCTGGTGGTGCTGGACGTGAAGCTGCCCGACATGAGCGGTTTCGACGTCTGCGAGCGGATCAAGACCGACGCCGAGTACGGAACGCTGCCGGTCGTCCACGTCTCGGCCCACGCCGTCGATGTGGTCGACCGTACCCAGGGGCTCAACCGGGGCGCCGACGCCTACCTGGTCGAGCCGATCGAGCCGGACGAGCTGATCGCGACCGTGCACGCGGTGCTGCGCTACTACTCGGCCCGCCGCCGGGCCGAGACGCTCGCCGCCCGGCTGGTCCGGCTGGCCGAGGCCACCCTCGACATCAACTCGGCGGCGACGCTGGACGGCCTGTTGACGGCGGCCGCGGCGGGCGCGGTCGACATCTTCGGCGGCCCGGTCGTGGTGGTCGCCGAGACGGCCGACGGGGAGAGCCGGGCCGCCTCCGGCCAGGGGGTCAGCCGGTGGTCACCCTCGAGCCGGGTGGTCACGGTCGGTTCGCTCGTCCGCACCGAGGAGCCGTCGGACTGGGATCTCGTGGAGTGGCCCGAGGGCGACACGGTGGCGGTGGCCGCCGCGCGGCTGCGGGCCGACCGCCCGCCGGTGTTCGTGGCGGTGCCCAGCAGCTCGCAGACGCCCGGCTTCCCGGTGCTGCGGCAGCTCTCGCAGGCGGTCGCAGCGGCGGTCGAGGCCCAGCGCTCCTACGACGAGGAGCACCGGATCGCGGTCACCCTCCAGCGCAGCCTGCTCCAGTCGCGCCTGCCCGACGTGGCCGGCCTCGAGCTGGCCATGCGGTACGAGCCGGCGGGCGCCCAGACCGAGGTCGGCGGCGACTTCTACGAGCTGACCATGCTCGAGGGCCGGTTGCTGGTGGCGATCGGCGACGTGGCCGGCCACTCGCTGCACGCGGCCACGGTGATGGCCGAGGTGCGGCACGCCGTGCGCGCCTACGCGGTCGAGGGCCACCCTCCGGGCACGGTGCTGAGCCTGGTCAACCGCTTCATGCGGACCGTGCTGCCGAACGAGTCGGCCACCATCTGCCTGCTCACCCTCGACCCGGTCACCGGCGGCGTGCGCCTGGCCAGCGCCGGCCATCTGCCGCCGCTGCTGCACACCGAGGCCGAGGGCCCGCACTTCCTGCACCCGCGGGGCCCGCTGCTCGGCATCAACGCGCCCCGCCCCCCGGACGACCTCGAGTTCGTCCTGCCGCCGGGCGGCACGCTGGTCCTCTACACCGACGGCCTGGTCGAGCGGCGCGACGCCGACATCGACGTCGGCCTGACCGCCCTGGCCGCGGCCGCGGCCACGGTCGAGCCCAACCTGGACGACTTCTGCCGCCGCCTGCTCAGCCAGCTGGGCGGGACGGGGCAGCAGGCCGACGACATCGCGGTCGTCGCCCTGCGCCGCCGTCCGTAGGTCACCAGCCGCCGACGCCGGCCAGGACACGCTCCACCGGCACCGGTTTGCCGAGGTAGAACCCCTGCCCGAAGGCCACCCCGCAGGCGACCAGGGCGTCGCGCTGCTCGGCGGTCTCGATGCCCTCGGCGATGACGGTGCAGCCGTGCTGCTCGGCGAATTCGACCAGCGCCCGGATCGCGGCCTGGCGCGCCGTCTGGTGCTCGACGCCGGCCAGCGAGTCCAGGCCCAGCTTGAGAAAGGCCGGGCGGACCGTCTCGATCAGGGAGAGCGTCTCGTATCCGGCGCCCTGGTCGTCGACGGCGATCCGCACGCCCCCGCCGAGCTGGGCCGCCTCGGCCGGGGGCGGCCCGCCGGTCTCGACGACCAGCGGCCGCCTCGACTCGGCGAGCAGCGGGGCCAGCTCGTGCGGCCGCCGCATCAGGTCGGCCGAGACGTTGACGGCCAGCCAGGTGCCGTTGGGCAGCGGCGCGGCCGAGGCGATGGCCGCCTGGACCAGCGCCGCGTCGAGCGCGATGTGCACGCCGCGCCGCGCGGCCGCCTCGAGACCCTCCTGCGGGTTGCTGCCGTCGGCGAAGCGGGTGAGCGCCTCGTAGCCGGCGACGTGCCCGTTGATCATGTTGTAGATCGGCTGGAACACCGTGAAGAAGCTGAACTCCTCGAACGAGTGCCCACGGCTCGCCGACGAGGAGCGGTCGGCCTTCCACGCGCCGGTGTCGGTGCGCTGGAGCCGGACGGTGACCTGACCGGCGGTGGTGCCGTGCTCCTCGCGATAGTGCAGCACCGTCGCCCAGTCGCCGACCTTCGCCGCCGGCGCCGGGGCCGCGGCCGACCGGCGGCGCTTCGTCTTCTTCGGCTTGACCGGGCGGATCAGCCAGTTGCGCAGATGGGTCATCAGGTCGACGACCGTGTTGCCCAGACCGACGAAGGCGATCATCGCGTAGAGCGACAGGATCAGGTTCAGGCCGGCGAAGACCAGGTTGTTCCAGTGGTGCAGCTCGATGTCGCGCCACGCGGTGTAGACGCAGAGCACGATCAGCGCCAACGGCAGGATCAGGTAGCTGGTCGCCGCCGTGGTGCGGTCACGCACCTTGGGCGTGCGCTTGAAGGCGCTCTTCTCGCCGGTCAGCAGCTGCAGCAGCGAGGCGATGCTGCCCGACAGGTTGACCGGCAGCAGGATCAGGTTGAAGCCGTAGATGCGCAGCATGTCGGACCGCTTGTAGCCCAGGTGCTTCAGGTCGGCCGCCATCATCAGGAAGTACGGCACCGAGATGAGCAGCAGGATCGGGTTGAGCAGGTCCTTGTTGAACGGGTAGGCCAGCATGACGACCAGGCAAACGGAGCTCCAGAAGATGGAGGCCATGTAGTTGACCCGCAGGAAGTACTCGCCGAAGCGGTTCTTGTCCTCGCGCTTCGACTTCGCCCGGAACTGGTCCTTCAGGCGGGACAGGATCAGCAGGCCACCGTTGGCCCAGCGCTGCCGCTGGATGCAGAGCGAGCCGAAGTCGGGCGGGGTCGCGCTGTAGGCCAGCCGCTCGGGGTAGTTGTGCAGCGACCATCCCCGGACGCCGAGGTCGATCGTCGATTCGGTGTCCTCGATGACCGTACGGTCCTGGATGTAGCGCTTGATCTCCCAGTCGCCCTCGTAGGAGATCTCGCAGATCTCGTCGAGGGCCTTCTTGCGCAGCACGGCGTTGGCCCCGACCCAGAACGTGGCGCCGTAGTGGGTCATGCCCTGGTGCACGATGTACTGGATGTCGGTGGTGGCGCCCGAGATGCGCTCGATCCGGGTCGCCGAGCCCGGGTAGGCGCTGTACGGCGTCTGGGCCACGGCGTGCTGGGCGTACGCGCCCTGTTCGAGCAGGTGGACCAGGCGCAGCGCGTACTCCGGGAGGAGAACGCTGTCGGCGTCGAGGGTCAGCACGTAATCCGGGTTGGGCACGACCAGGTCGGCCCGGTTCGGGCCCGCCGTCACCAGGGCGGTGCCCATCGGCGTGCTGACCTCCTGGTAGGCGCCGCCCATGAGGCCGATGTAGCTGTTGAGGTTCATCGCCTTGTTCGGCTCGTGCGACAGCGACACGTACTTCTTGCGCTCGAAGCTGGTGACCTGCGCGTCGAAGATCGCGAGCAGCCGGCGGTAGAGCTGGTTCATCCGCGCCAGTGGCAGGGTGACCTGCTCGTCGGCGCCTTTGCTGAGCGCGCCGGAGATCTGGCCGAGCTCGACCGCGAGCGGGTGCAGGATGTTCTCGACGAAGAACTTGTCGGTGTGGTCGACCATCTCCTGCCGGGCGCCCAGGTCGTAGAGCCAGTCGGAGGCGAACCGGTACTCGTCGGCGAGCCGGCGCATGTCCTCCAGCACCACGAGATAGCCGCCGCGGTAGCGCACCTGCTCGTCGAAGCTGGCGTACATGCTTGAGACCCGCTGGTACGGGCCCTTCAGCTCGGCCTCGATCTTGCCCGGCAGGGCCCGGGCGGCCAGCAGCATGTCCCTTGCCGCGCGGGTCTTCGGCGCCCGCGGGTCGTCGATCAGCAGTGTCACCCGCAGACCGGGGTACTCCTGCAGCGCCGCCGAGAGCAGCGTGGTCCGGTTGGTCCGCTCATCTTCCTGATATGACGGCACCAAAACCGTCACGGACGGCGTCTTCCCGCCGATGAACTCGTCGAGCATGATGCGCGGCGCCCGCTGGTGGCCGCGGGACCGGTAGAAGTAGCCGATCCGCGTGATCAGGTAGGCGATCGCGGACGCGGCCAGGCCGGTGACGACGAGCATGTAGACGATCGCCTCGATCGCGAGCCGCACGCTGGAGGCGTGGCCCGCGATGAACTGCTGGATGATCGTGTACGTGATGTAGCAGGCCCAGACTGTGATGGTCACCACGATGGCGAGCCGGCCCCGGGTGATCCTGCCTTCGGAGATCGGCGGCGGGACGATCGGGTGAGGCTCCGTCCGCCGGTCGGCTCCCCATTGGCGCTGGGCGTCCGGCTTGCGCCGGTCCGCCGGTGTGCGTGGCATGCGTTTTGGTGCCCTTCGGTGCGAATTGCGACGACACCGCACGGCGATGCCCGGCCGAATTGTCATGCCAAGATCGTCAGTTGGCGCTCCGATGTCCAGATTGGACGCCTTCGGCCTTTCGCCCGATCGCGCAAAAGACGTTCGTAGGTCAGCGTGTGTCGACGGAAAAACGAAAGGCACCACATGACGGACCGCGCCCCACACGTAGCCGTGCGGCCCGAGTACGACCCGCTCGCCGATCCGAACTGGCAGGAACCGGAGCAACCACGCAGCCGGCTGTCGTGGACGAGGCTCGGCATCCTGATCCTCGCCCTGGGGCTGGCCGGCGCGGCCGGCACCTTCGAGGTGCTGCACCTGCGGAACACCTCCGGCCCGACCGCGAAGTCGTGGGCGGTGCCCTACGTCGACGTCACGCTCACCCCGACGTTCCAGTTCCAGGACCCCACGGCGAACCCGGCCAACGACGTCGCCCTCGGCTTCGTCGTGGCCGACCCGAACAACGCCTGCACCCCGAGCTGGGGCGGGGCGTACACCCTCGACGAGGCGGCCTCGTCGCTCGAGCTCGACCGGCGGATCAACCAGCTGCGGCAGGCCGGCGGCGACATCACGCTCAGCCTCGGCGGGCTCGCCAACAAGGAGCTCGCCGTCGCCTGCACGGACGAGGCGCGCCTCACCGACGCGTACCGCCGGCTGGTCAAGCGTTATGACGTGAAGACGCTCGACCTGGACATCGAGGGCACCGCCGTCGCCGACCAGGCGTCGCTGCGGCGCCGGGTGACCGCGGTGGCCACGGTGCAGAAGGAGCGGGCGCAGGCCGGGCAGCCGCTCACCGTGTGGCTCACCCTGCCCGTCACCCCCAGCGGGCTGACCGACGACGGTGTCGCCCTGGTCCGCGGCATGCTCGAGGGCGGCGTCGACCTGCGCGGCGTCAACGTGATGACGATGGACTACAACAACGGCGACAAGAACCCGGACATGCTGACGCTGAGCACGAGCGCGCTCAACGGCACCCACAAGCAGCTGTCCGACCTCTACCTGCGCCTCGGCCGCAAGCTCACCTCGCCGCAGGTCTGGTCCCGGATCGGGGCCACCCCGATGATCGGCCAGAACGACGTCGACACCGAACGCTTCACCGTCGACGACGCGGCCGGCCTGGCCCGGTTCGCCGTCGACAACGGCCTCGGCCGGGTCTCCATGTGGTCGCTGAACCGCGACGCCGAGTGCCGCGGCACCTTCGCCAACGTCGTGGTCCACTCGAACACGTGCAGCGGCGTCGACCAGGAGGCGCTCGCGTTCAGCAAGGTCTTCGCGGGTCTGCCCGGCAAGGCCGCCGGCAGCGGCACCGCCGACTCGGTCGAGATCCCCGACCAGGCCGCCACCGTCGACGACCCGAAGACCAGCCCGTACCCGATCTGGCGGCTCACCGCCCTGTACGCCGGCGGCTACAAGGTCGTCTGGAAGGGCGTCGTCTACGAGGCCAAGTGGGCCAACTCGGGCGCCGACCCGTCCGCGGCCCCGGCCGCCGGCACGCAGAGCGCGTGGTCGGTGATCGGCCCGGTCAGCCCGGTCGAGAAGGCGCCCCGCCCCACCCCGTCGGTCACCGGTGTCCACCGGATCTGGGCTCCCGGCATCATCTACCAGCGCGGCAACCGCGTGCTGTCCAACGGCCTGCCGTACGAGGCGCGGTGGACCACCAAGGGCGAGACCCCGTCGACCGAGTTCCCGATCGACGCCGACGACCCCTGGAAGCCCCTCTTCGACATCCCCGGCGAGCCGGCGACGAACTAGTAGATCCCCGCGAACTTCTGGTAGCCGGTGCCGACGAGTTCAAGGCCACCGAAGGTGCCCTTGCCGTCGCCCAGCTTGCGGAAAAGGGTGCCGGCGCTGTTGCGCAGCAAGATGTCGTTCTTCCCGTCCTCGTTGAGGTCGCCGGCCCCGATGATGTTGAGGAAGCCGAGGTAGCCGGTCCCGATCAGGTGGTAGCCGTCGGTGAAGCCGCCGACGCCGTTGCCGTACCAGGCGTACATGGTGTCGCCGATCAGGACGATCAGGTCGGCCTTGCCGTCACCGTTGATGTCGCCGGGGCCGGCGAAGCGGGAGGCGCCCTTGTAGGTGCCGGCGAAGGCGGCGACCGAGCTGAAGCCGCCCTTGCCGTTACCGGTGTAGCGGAACAGGCGGCCGGTGCTCTTCTCGCGGACGATCAGGTCGGAGATGCCGTCGCCGGTGAGGTCGCCGGTGTGCACAAGGGCGTCGAAGCGGTTCCACTCGCCGGGAATCAGCAGGGTCCGGTTACCGGTGAAGCTGAGCATCTCGTCCGAGAGATAGGCCCGCAGGGTGCCGTCGGAGCGGCGGATCAGCAGATCGTTGCGATAGTCCTGGGTGATGTCGCCGTACGGCACGACCGCGGTGACCGCACCCAGGGCTTCCGTGCCGGCCGGGTTGGTGCCGGTCGCCCGGGTCATCCAGGCGCCCGCGCCGGTGGAGAGGCTGGTGAGGCCGAGCAGGGTCGACTGGCCGTCGCAGGTGAAGCTGTGCAGGGGCGGGACTCCGGCGCAGCCGACGGTGACGAAGCCGGCGCCGACGGTCGTTGTCCTCGTCTCCGTGACGACTGTCAGAATCCAGCTGTACGACCCGCTGGTGGGCCGCTTCCCGTTGAACGTGCCGTTCCAGTCGACACGCACAGCGCTGCCGTCCACCGTGCCGGCGACCTGGGCGACCTGGCCGGTGCGGGCCTGGGTCAGGTAGAGGGTGGCGGTGGTGACCGGGCGGTTCAGCCGCGCGGAGACCGAGAAGGTGCCCGGGTAGGACATGGCGGACGGCGCGGTGACGGTGATCGCGCGCGGGACCGACGAGGTGGCGCCGGGGTCGACGATGTGCGTCGCGTTGCCGGCGTCGACCCAGGCGACGTCGCCGTCGTATTTGTCGACGGCCCAGGTGATGTTGCGGTCGTCGGCCAGGTCGCCGCGGGGGAAGGTGGCCAGGGTGGCGGTGCTGCCGTCGACCAGGTCGGTGCGGAGCAGCGCGCCGTCCGCTTCGTGGCGCACCACGTAGTTGTCGCCGAGCAGGTACTGTCCGGCCGGGAGCCCGATGGTGGTCTTGGAGCCCAGATCGTAGACGCCGGCCGGGCCGTCCACCCCGCACGACCAGAACACGTGCAGAGCGGTCGCCTGGACGTCGGTGGCGGTGCAGGAGTTTCCGGTGGCGACGGCGGCACCGACGGTCCCGGTCCCCAGGTCCTTGGGCTGCAGCCGGCCGGCACCGGCCGTCCACAGGGTCTGCGACCACAGGGCTGCCCCCGTGACCGGGCCGGTCGACACGATGGCGTCGTTGTTGGCGACGACGTACTGCTGCGCCGGCCCCGTGCCGTTGACCAAGCGGTAACCGAGCGAGGCGTCGATGACGGCGCCGCCGGTCGAGGGCAGTGTGGCCGTGGCCACGGTGGCACCGGTCTTCGCCACGTGCAGGACGACGGCATCGGTCGTCTGGTGCAGGAACGAGACGCCACGCTGGGAGCCGTCGACCGCGTGCAGACACGTCGCGCCTGTCTCGCAGGGCACCGGAGCGGGCAGCAGGCTGCCGAAGACGCCCGGGCTGGTCACCTTCTGATGGTCGTAGCTGCGGTACTGCGGAAGCTCACCGGGCTGTTCCAGCGCGGTGAACCGCCACAGGGAGCCCTTGTTGAAGGTGATGCCGGCGTTGACCTGCTCGGTCAATGGCTTGACGACCGACTGGCCGGTCGCGGTGGCCTTGCGCACCGACCAGTCCGTCGGGTCGGTCCCGCCGACGAAGAGGACGCCGTCGTCCGCCTGGGCCACGGTCGTCATGGCGCCGGCGACTGTCGTCGGCTCGGCGCCGTCCGGGGTGTAGCGCAGGAGGGGGAGCCGGGCGGCGGTGGGCGCAACGATCACGTCGTCGCCGGCCAGCGCGAGGGAGTTGAGGTCGACCGGCGCGGGCAGGGTGATGGTGGCCCGGGCGGTGCCGTCCCGGCCGAACGTGCGGACCACCTGCTCGGTGAACAGGCCGACGCGGTCGCCGGTGAGCGTGGCCCGGGTGGCCGCGCCGGTGAAGTCCAGCAGCGTGATCCGGCCGGAGGTGGCGTCCAACAGGCCCCACCGCCGGCCGGCCGGGGTGGGGAACGAGAGCACCGCTGTCATCTCGTCACCGGCCATGATGGTGGCCGACGTGGCGCCGTCGGGGATTCCGGTGATCGGCGCCAGGGTGTCCGAACCGTCCTGCCGCAGCTCCATCTGGGCGCCCGGTCTGATCAGCAGCAGAGCATGGTCGCCGAGGGGGCGCGCCGTGAGGTAGCTGTAGCTGCCCCCGGCGGGCATGGCGTACTCGCGCCACGTCATGGTGGCCAGATCGAACGTCTGACGCAGGCTGCCCGAAACCGGATGCCCCGGGATCGAGGTCCGGATCTCCACCGTGTCGCCGTAGAGACGGGCGGCGGCTCCGTTCGGCAGCCCGGCCAGCTCGGTGACGACGACGGTGTGCCGGTCGGCGTAACGGGTCCACAGCCAAGGCGAACTGCCCGTGCGCCGGTGCAGGAAGCCGGTCCGCCCGGCGACGCTCGGTGTGTCGGGCTGGTAGGCGTCGGTCCGGTCGTACTTCTCGGCCGGCACCACTGTCACCTCGGACGGCGCCGCGGCCGACGCGGCGCTGGGGACGGACAGCGCGGTGGCGGCCAGCGTGCCGCCGATCAGCATCGCGAGCCCGCGACGACGGACGTTGGTCATCAGTAGATCCCCGCGTACTTCTGGTAGCCGCTACCGACGAGCTGGAGGGCGCCGAAGCCGCCCTTGCCGTCGCCGAGCTTGCGGTAGAGGGTGCCGGCGCTGTTGCGCAGCAGCAGGTCGTTCTTGCCGTCCTCGTTGAGGTCACCGGCGCCGATGATCGCGTTGAAGCCGAGATAGCCGGTGCCGATCAGGTGGTAGCCGGGGGTGAAGCCGCCGGCGCCGTTACCCCACCAGGCGTACATGGTGGTGCCGATCAGCACGAGCAGGTCGGCCCGTCCGTCGCCGTTGATGTCACCGGGGCCGACGAAGCGGGAGGCGCCCTTGTAAGTGCCGGCGAAGGCAGCCGCCGAGCTGAAGCCACCCTTGCCGTTGCCGGTGTAGCGGAACAGCCTCCCGGTGCTCGTCTCCCGCACGATCAGGTCGGAGACGCCGTCGCCGGTCAGGTCGCCGGTGTGGACGAGGACGTTGAAGCGGTTCCAGCTGCCGGGGACGGCCACGGACGTCTTGGTGCCGAAGTTCGCCTGGCCGCTGCCCAGGTAGGCCCGCAGCGTGCCGTTGCGGTAGCGGACCAGCAGGTCGTTCTTCAGGTCCCGGTTGACGTCGCCGAAGGGAACCATCGCGGTGACCTGCGAGCGGTCCCAGGTCTCGGTCCGGCCGTTGTCCATCAAGGCGGCCGTGGACGGCCGGGAGAGCAGCCAGTGACCCTCACCGGACGGGGACGTACGCACGCCGAGCACGGACTGCTGCCCGGAGCACTCGAACGAGTGCAGGGTCGGCGTGCCGCAGTACACCCCGAACGTGCCTGAGCCGAGCGAGGTCGTGGCGCCGCCGGCCACCGCGGTCAGCTGCCACCGGTAGGTGCCGCTCGTCGCCCGTCGGCCGGCGATCAGCCCGGACCAGGAGTCCGCGCGGCTGACCCGGAGCGGCCCGGCGGCCACGTCCAGGACCACCCGGCCGGTACGGACCTGGGTGACGACCAGCCGCGACGAGGTGGTGGGCCGGGTGAACCGAAAGGCGGCCGACCAGGGGCTGGTGGACGCGAAGTCCAGGGTGGAGTCGCCGCGCTCGACCCAGAGAGCCGCGGCGGACGGCGCGACGCCGGGATCGACCACGTGCACGGCGTTGCCGCTGTCGACCCAGGCCACGTCGCCGCCGAACTTGTCGACCGCCCACGAGACGGTGCGGTCGTCGGTGAGGCCGCCACGGTCGAAGGTGGCCAGGACGGCCGGCTCGCCCAGCCGGCCGCCGGTGATCCCGAAGCGGATCAGGCTGCCGTCGGCGTCGTGCCGCACCACGTAGTTGTCACCGAGCAGATACCGGCCGGCGGGCAGTGCGATGCCCGCCTGGCGGGTGAGGTCGTAGACGCCGGCCGGACCGGTGGCGCCGCACGACCAGTAGAGGTACTTCGCGGTGGCCTGGACCTCGGTCGCCGTGCAGGCAGCGCCGGTGCTGACCGTGAGGCCGGCCGTCGCCGTGTCGTTCCGGCCGAGCGGCAGGGTGGTGGCCTGCAGCGTCCCGGCCCGGGTGGCCCGCCACAGGGTGCGGAACCAGAGGGCCGCGCCGGTCACCGGGCCGGTGTCGACCACGCCGGAGCTGTCCAGCACCACGTACTGCTTGGCCGGGTTCGTGCCGTTGACGATCGTGTACCGGTAGGAGGCGTCGACGACGGTCGCTCCGGCCGAGGGGATCGAGGTCATGTTGTGCCGGCCGGCGCTCTGGTAGCTCAGGGTCGAGCCGGTCGTCATCCACGGCATGCCCTGGTCGTGGCCGCCGATGGTGCGGATGCAGGCGGCGCCCGTCTGGCAGGTGGCCGGGCTGCTGAGCGCGGCGTCGTCGACGCGGCCGGTGATCCCGTCCGGCCCGATTAGGTAGCTGTAGGGGTGGTAGTCGGCCGGGGCCTCGCCCGGCGGCAGGGAGACGTGCACGTGGCGCAGCCGGCCGGCCGTGAGGGAGATCCCGGCGTTGCCGCGGGGCACCGCCAGCGGGGCGATGATCTCCTGGCCGGCGGCGGTCGCCTTGCGGGCCGCCCAGTCGGCCGGGCCGGTGCCGCCCACGAAGATCACTCCGTCCGGCGCCTGCACGGTCATGAGGTCACTGACCGGCGCGATCTGCTCCGGCGTGGGATCGCCCGCCCGGTAGCGCAGCATCGGTGTCTTGTTCTGGGTCTCACTCACCGGGCCGGCGATGAGATCCCGGCCGGCCAGTCCCATGAAGAAGTAGTTCCCGCTCTTCGGCAGCGTGATCGTCTCAGGCTGGGTGGCGGTGCCGGCCATGACCTCCGCGCGCGAGAACGTCCGGGCCGAGGTGGCGGTGAACAGGCCGATGCGATCGGCGGTCAGCACGACCCGGCCGGCCGCGGTCAGCCCGGCCGGCAGCAGCGCCACCCGTCCCGAGGCCAGATCGAGCAGGCCGTGGCGAACGACACCGGACACGGACAGGGACAGGACGAGGCTCTCGGCGTCGCCGGCCGTGCCCATCGCGATCGTGGTGGTGCCCTCGGGCACCCCGGTGATCGGCGTGGTCGTCCCGTCCGCCCGCCGGATCAGCGGGATGTTGGGCGTCGCGGCCGGTCGCAGCACGACGACGTCGCCGACCGGCCGGACCTGATATCCGGCCGGCGTGGTCACGTCGTGCCACGTCATGGTGGCCAGGTCGAACACCCCTGGCTGCGGGTGCGAGGTGGAGCCGACCGGGGACCACACGTGGTCACCGCCGGTGGGCAGGAGCCGGTTCCAATACGAGCCGGCGAGCTCGGGCACCGCCGTGGTGACGCCGTCGGCGTAGCGCGTCCACAGGAACGGTGAGGTGAACGTGCGCTGGTGGAGGTAGCCGGTCTCGCCGGCGAAGACAGGGACGTCGGCCGTGTAGGTCTGCGCCGGCTCGGGCGCGACGACGGCGACTTCGGATTCGGAGGCGGCGGCCGCAGCCATCGCGGGCGCGGGGACCGAAGTCCCCGCGGCCACAGCGAGTGCGCCGCCCACCAGCGCCGCGAGGGTGCGGCGGTAGACGTTCTTCACTTGTGCCCCGATTTAGAGAAAGACTCTCAGCAGCGAGACACTAAGGTGAAGTTGCTCTATGCGCAAGATCCTTATTGGATGCCGAGGACGTCGAGGGTCCAGGCGTTGACGAAGGCCTCTTCCTTCCAGGAGTCGTAGCGGCCGCTCGGGCCGCCGTGGCCGGCGCCCATCTCGGTCTTGAGCAGGTAGTCGCCGTCGGGGGCGGTGGCGCGCAGGCGGGCGATCCACTTGGCCGGCTCGTGGTAGAGCACGCGGGTGTCGTTCAGGCTGGTCATGGCCAGGATCTTCGGGTAGGCCAGCTTGGCGACGTTCTCGTACGGGCTGTACGACTTCATGTAGGCGTAGACGTCGGGCGACTCGAGCGGGTTGCCCCACTCCTCCCACTCGGTGACCGTCAGCGGCAGCGACGGGTCGAGGATGCTGGTCAGCGGGTCCACGAACGGCACCTGGGCCACGATGCCGGCGAACGCCTCGGGGGCGAGGTTGGCCACCGCGCCCATCAGCAGGCCGCCGGCCGAGCCGCCGCGGGCGACCAGGCGCTGGGCCGACGTCCACTTGTCGCGGACCAGGTGGCGGGCGCAGGCGACGAAGTCGGTGAACGTGTTCTTCTTGGCCAGTAGCTTGCCCTGCTCGTACCACCGGCGGCCCATTTCGCCGCCGCCGCGGATGTGCGCGATGGCGAAGACGACGCCGCGGTCGAGCAGCGACAGCCGGGCGATCGAGAAGTAGGGGTCGATGCTGGTCTCGTACGAGCCGTAGCCGTAGAGCACGGCGGGCGCGGAGCCGTCGCGCGGCACGCCCCGGCGGGCCACGATGGAGATCGGCACGCGGGTGCCGTCCTCGGCGGTCGCCCACTCGCGGAACTGCTCGTACGCCTGCGGGTCGTAGCCGCCCAGCACCGGCCGCTGCTTGCGCAGGGTCATGGTGCGGGTGACCAGGTCGACGTCGTAGACCGAGTCGGGGGTGACCATCGAGGTGTAGCCGATCCGCACCGAGGTGGTGTCGTACTCCGGGTTGCCACCCAGGCCGACGCTGTAGAGCGGCTCGGGGAACTCCATCTCGTACGCGTCGGTGCTGCCGTCGCCCAGCACGCGCAGGCCGGTGAGTCCGTCGCGGCGCTGCGAGACGACGATGTGCCGCTGGAACGCGTCGACCGACTCGAGGCGGGTGCCCGGCTCGTGCGGGATCAGCTCGACCCAGTCGCCGGGGGCGTCGGCCGAGGTGTAGGACAGCGCGAAGTCCTCGGCGTCCTTGTTGTGCAGGATCAGCAGGCGGTGGCCGTGGTGCTCGATCGAGTACTCGACGCCCTGCTCGCGCGGGGCGACCAGGATCGGCTCGGCCGCCGGCGTGTCGGCCGGGATGATCCGGATCTCTGAAGTGATCTTGCTGCCGGCGTCGATCACGATGAACTTCTCGCTGCGGGTGAGGTCGACGCCGACCCAGAACCGCTCGTCCGGCTCCTCGAAGATGATCACGTCGTCGCTCGCGGGCCGGCCCACGGTGTGACGCCAGACGCGGTACGGGCGCCAGGCGTCGTCGACGGTGATGTAGAACAGCACGCTGCCGTCGGCCGACCACGCCGTCCCGTACGAGGTGTCGGGCACCTCGTCGGCGAACACCTCACCGGTCCGCAGGTCCTTGACCTTGAGGGTGAACCGCTCGTCGCCGGCGAAGTCGGTCGAGTAGGCCAGGCGGTGGCCGTCGGGGCTCACGTCGAACGTGCCGAGCGCGAAGAAGTCCTTGCCCTCGGCGAGCGCGTTGCCGTCGAGCAGCACCTCCTCGCCGGGCACGGACCCCTCGGGCGACGGCGGGTCGGTCTCGCCGTCGCGCACGGCCACCCGGCAGTGGATGCCGTACTGCCGGCCCTCGACGGTGCGCGTGTAGTACCAGTAGCCGCCCTTGCGGGTGGGGACCGACAGGTCGGTCTCCTTGGTCCGGGACTTGATCTCCTGGAAGAGGGTGTCGCGCAGGCCTTCGAGGTGAGCGGTGGTCTGGTCGGTCCACGCGTTCTCGGCCTCGAGGTAGGCGATGGTCTCCGGGTTGTCCTTGTCGGCCAGCCACGCGAACTCGTCGGTGACGGTGTCGTCGTGGAAGGTGCGCTCGTGCGGCACCTGCCGCACCGAGGGCGGGTTGTCCGGAGTCTGCGTAGTCACCCGCCCTACGTTACCGGGCGGTCCGATTTCGCAGCCTTCTTTACTTCTTGCGCCCGGACCGCGCTCGTTCGAACACGTGTACGATATGCCAGAGTGGACGATCTTAAGGGCGTTGGGGGACCTCCTGTGAAAGAGCACGTGCTGAGCGCGCTTGTGGACATCTGCGGGCCCGACTACGCGCGTGTCGCCCGCTCGGTGGACACGGTGCACGGCCGCCGGGCCGGCTTCGTCGCTCTGCCCGCGACGCCCCGTGCGGCCGCCGACACGATCCGGCTCGCGGCCGACCTCTCGCTGTCGTTCCTCGCTCGCGGCTCCGGCTCCAAGATCGATTGGGGTACGCCCCCGCCGCGTGACATCGACCTGATCGTGGACACGGGCCGGCTCAACGGGATGTGGGACCACGACGTCGCCGCGGCCACGGCCGAGGTCGCCACCGGCACCCCGGTCCATGCCCTCCAGGCCGCCCTCGCCCTGCGGGGTCAGCGGCTGCCGGTCGATCCGCCGTCGCGCACGGCCACGGTCGGCGGCATGCTCGCGCTGAACGAGTCGGGGCCGCTGCGCCACCGGTTCGGCACCCCGGCCGAGCACGTCGACCGCGTCGTCTACGTCGACGTCCAGGGCCGCCCCGGCGAGTCCGACGGTGAGGACGGCCGGCCCGGCATCGCCGAGATCGACGGCCTGATCACCTCGGCCGTGCTCCGTCTGCAGCCGCTGCCGCCGGCCCGGCGCTGGGTGGGCGTCGCGGTCGACACCCCGCCGCAGATCCGCCGGCTCGAGGCGGCCGCGGCCGGGCTCGAGCCGAGCGCGATCGAGATCGACCTGCCCGGCGGCGGCACCTCGGGCACGCTCGCCGTGCTCTTCGAGGGCGCCGAGGCCGAGGCGGCCGAGCGGGCCGAGCGGCTCGCGGCCCTGTGGGGCGCGGGCGCCGTGGTCACGCCGATCGCCCCACCCTGGTGGGGCGCCTATCCGTTCGGCCGCGACGACGTGGCGCTGCGCCTCGCGGTCTCGCCCGACGATCTGCCCTCGGTCATCTACTCGCTGGGCGACGCGGTCGGGGCGCCGGTGCCGGTGCGCGGCTCGGCCGGGCTGGGCCGGGTGCACGCGGTGCTGCCGGGCGCGCTCGAGGCCGGCCGGCTGCACGGCGTCCTCGACACGGTGCGGCACGTGCTCCTGGCCCGCAACGGGCGCGCGGTGGTCATCTCGGCGCCGCCGTCATTGGCCGCCGACATCGAGCTGGCCGACCGCCACGACCTGTTCTAGCGCGGGACGGCCCGGGGCCGGCGGCGGGGCTTCGGCGCGGGACGGGCCGGGCGGCGTTCTTCAGCGCAGGACGGCTTGGCGGCGTTCTTCAGCGCAGGACGGCTTGGCGGCGGTCCGAGGCGGCCGGGTGCCGGCCCGGGATGGGCTCGGTGCCGACGGCGTAGGTGAGGTAGGCGAAGCGGCCGATCTGCGCGGTGCCGGTGAGCGCGAGATGCCGGGCGGTCAGGTGCCGGGGGAGCAGGGGGACGCCCTTGCCCAGCACGACCGGCGCGATGCCGAGGATGATCTCGTCGAGCAGGCCCTGGTCGACGAACTGGCCGACCAGGTCGCCGCCGCCCACCAGCCAGACGTTCTTGCCCTTGGCCGCCACCAGCATCGCCTCGTGCACGCGCTGGACGTCGCCGCTGACCATGAAGATGTTGGCGTCGGGCACGAGCGGCAGCTCCCGGTTGCCGAAGACCCAGCAGGGCATGTCGCCGTAGAGGTCGTGCCAGTTCTGCGGCTCGGCCAGCACGTTGTCGTTCTTCAGCACCCACTCGTACGTGTTCGCACCCATGGCGAACGCGCCGACACCCGCGAAGAAGCCGCCGAACGGGTTCTCGGTGCCCCCGTCCACGTCGGCGAGCCAGTCGAGCGAGTTTTCCTCGTCGGCGATGTAACCGTCGATGCTCGTGGCCGTGTAGTACTGGGTTTTCGCCATGACAAACACCATGCCACGACCAAGCGGGCGAAAGGGGCGAATCCGCCGAGGTCAGGCGTCGTTACGTAAGACCAGAATCGCGATGTCGTCGCGGGGTTCCTCGACCGAGAAGTTGATCGTGGTGGAGCGCAGCCGGGCCGCCATGACCTCGGCCGGGTAGCCGGCCAGCGGCCCGGCCGCGTCGCGCAGCCGGCCGGTGCCGAACAGCTCACGGCCGCGCCGGCGCTCGGTCACCCCGTCGGTGTAGAAGATCAGCGAGTCGCCGGGCTGCAACCGCACCTCGGCGTCGGGCGACGAGATCGTCTCGAGCAGGCCCAGCGCCGTGCCGCCCTCGCCCACGAACGACGTCTTGCCGTCCGCGTGCACCAGCACCGCCCGGTCGTGCCCGGCCAGGTGCAGGCAGACCACCAGGACCCCGTCGGCCGCCCGGGACACCGAGGCCATGGCGAGCGTGCAGTACCGCCCGCCGCCTCGCTGGACCAGGGTCTTGTTGACCCGGCAGAGGATCTCGGTCATCGGCTTGCCGTCGTCGACCAGGATCCGGATCACGTCCCGGACCAGGCCGGTCACCGTGGCCGCCTGCACGCCCTTGCCGGAGACGTCGCCGACCACCACGATCCAGCTGTCCGGGCCCGAGGGCACCACGTCGTAGAAGTCGCCGCCGACCTCGGAGCCGGTCGGCACGTACTCGGCGGCGAAGCCGACGCCGTCGACGCGGGGCAGGGTCGGCGGCAGCAGCGAGGCCTGCAGCGTGCGGGCCACCTTGTGCCGCTCGTCGTGGATGCGCGCGTTGTCGATGGCCAGGGCGGCCCGGCGGGCCACGTCCTCCAGGATCGCCACCTCGTCGGTGTCGTGCCGGATGCGGTGGTGCCGGCCGACCGCGAGGGTGCCCAGCCGGGTGCCCCGGGCCACCAGCGGCACGGCGAAGCCCTCGGCCGGCGGCCCGAGCATCACCTGGGTGCCGAGGCGGGAGGCCTCCTCGAGCCGGGCCAGGACCGTGTCGGGCCCGGTCAGCGCGAGCGTCTCGTGCAGCTCGGGCAGGGCCGACTCGTCGGCGTGGGTGGCCGCGGCCAGCTGCAGGTGGCCCCAGGCGTCGGTGGTGTGCACCGCGCACCACTGGCCCAGGCGGGGCACCACGAGCTGTGGGATCAGCGCCATCGTGAGGTTGACGTCGAGCGACTGGGCGAGCAGCTCGCTGGCCTCGGCCAGGAAGGTCAGCCAGGTCTGCCGGCGCAGGTCGGTGCGGCGCAGGCGGTCGTTCTCCAGGTGCAGCGAGAACCGCTCGGCGACCATGACGGCCAGCGGATGGGCGTAGCCGATGGGTGACGCGTCGAGCTCGAGCTCGCCCGCGTAGGGCCGGTTGACGGCGAGCGGGACCTTTATCGTCTCGGCGTCGTCGCGCGGGGCCCGGCCGTACCGGGCCAGCAGCTGGCGCCCGCCGCCGTCGCCGCGGTCGAGCCGGATGACCCCGCCGGCCGCGCCGGTCAGCCGGGCCAGCTGGGCGAGCAGCCCGGCGGCGAACTCGGCCAGCCCGTCCTCGCTGGGCCGCTCGGGGCTGACCTGCAGCAGGGAGGCGAGGGCGCCCGCGCTGGGCGTGCCGCCCTCGATCTCCTGGGAGATCGCCGGCACCACGGCGGCCGCGGTCTCACCGGCCGGCCGGCCCTCCAGGCGGAACCACACGCCCTTGCCGGTGCCCTCGTGCACGGTGCCCCAGCGGCTGGCGAAATGGTCGACCAGCAGCAGGCCCCGGCCCCGCTCGGCGACCTCGCCGATGTCCACGCTCTCGTTGCGCGGCCCGACCGCGAGCTGCTCGACCGGGCCGGGCGCGAAGTCGGTGACGGTGACCGTCAGGCCGGTGGTGTCGGCCCGCACCTCGATGTCGAGCTCGGTGTTGGCGTGCACGACCGCGTTCGTGGAGAGCTCGGTGGTGAGCAGCAAAGCCTCGTTGAGCAGGGAATCCAGCCCGGCTTCCTCGAGGACCGAGCGCACCAGGGCGCGTGCGGCCGCCGGCGTGCGCCGGTCGTTGGGCAGGCGAACGCGCCGGACCAGCCCGCCTGCCGGACTGTCCGGGATCGCCCCGGCCTCCGCTGACACGCATGCATCCTCTCCTGAGGATGGGCCTGTGCACAAAGTCGTCTCTCGCATTGACCCGGTCGGGCGAGAGAGGATAGGTCAGCCCACGCAGTTGGACAGCGAGTGAGGACAGCATGACCGCGGCCAAGGAAGCCAGCGTCGGCGCGCCCGACGACACCGCCGTGCTCGGTGAGCTCGCCGACGCGCTCCGGCGGGTTCGCCGGGGCGATCTCAAGGTTCGGCTGCCCCGCCGGAGCGGGACGGCCGGCGAGGTCGCCGACGCGTTCAACGAGGTCGTGTCGCTCCAGGAGCGGCAGAACCTCGATCTCCGGCGGATCAGCCGCATCGTCGGCCGGGACGGCCGGCTCACCGAGCGTCTGGACGACGAGGGCCTCGACGGGGCCTGGGCCGACAGCGTCAGATCGGTGAACGCGCTGATCGACGATCTCGGCCGGCCGACCACGGAGATCTCCCGGGTCATCGTCGCCGTCGCGGAGGGTGACCTCTCCCAGCACATGGCTCTCGAGATGGACGGGCGACCCCTTCGGGGTGAATTCCTGCGCATCGGCCGGACGGTCAACACGATGGTGGACCAGCTGTCGTCGTTCGCCGACGAGGTGACCCGGGTCGCCCGCGAGGTGGGCACCGAGGGTGAGCTGGGCGGCCAGGCCGACGTCCGCGGCGTCGCCGGCACGTGGAAGGACCTCACCGACTCGGTGAACACGATGGCCTCCAACCTGACCCACCAGGTGCGGTCGATCTCCCAGGTGGCCACGGCCATGGCCCGCGGCGACCTGTCGCAGAAGATCACGGTTTCCGCCCGCGGCGAGGTGGCCGAGCTGGCCGACACCATGAACGGCGTGACCGACACCCTGCGCCTGTTCGCCGAGCAGGTGACCCGGGTCGCCCGCGAGGTGGGCACCGAGGGCAAGCTGGGCGGCCAGGCCGAGGTGCCGAACGTGGCCGGCACCTGGAAGGACCTGACCGACTCGGTCAACTCGATGGCATCCAACCTGACGAGCCAGGTCCGCAACATCGCCCAGGTCTCGACCGCGGTGGCCAAGGGCGACCTGTCGCAGAAGATCACGGTGGCCGCCCAGGGCGAGATCCTCGAGCTCAAGGACACCGTGAACACGATGGTGGACCAGCTGTCGTCGTTCGCCGACGAGGTGACCCGGGTCGCCCGCGAGGTCGGCACCGAGGGCAAGCTGGGCGGCCAGGCCCAGGTCCGCGGCGTCTCCGGCACCTGGCGCGAGCTCACCGAGAACGTGAACCAGCTGGCCGCGAACCTCACCGACCAGGTCCGCAACATCGCCCAGGTCTCGACCGCGGTGGCCAAGGGCGACCTGTCGCAGAAGATCACGGTCGACGCCCGCGGCGAGATGCTGGCGCTGAAGAACACCATGAACACGATGGTGGACCAGCTGTCGTCGTTCGCCGACGAGGTCACGCGGGTGGCCCGCGAGGTCGGCTCGGAAGGCAAGCTGGGCGGTCAGGCCCAGGTCAAGGGCGTCTCCGGCACCTGGCGAGACCTGACCGACAACGTGAACTACATGGCCTCCAACCTGACCAGCCAGGTCCGCAACATCGCCTCGGTGACCACCGCCGTGGCCAAGGGTGACCTCTCGCAGAAGATCACGGTCGACGCCCGGGGCGAGATCCTCGAGCTGAAGTCGACGGTGAACACGATGGTCGACCAGCTGTCGTCGTTCGCCGACGAGGTCACGCGGGTGGCCCGTGAGGTGGGCACCGAGGGCAAGCTGGGTGGTCAGGCCCAGGTGCGCGGCGTGGCCGGCACCTGGCGCGACCTGACCGACAACGTCAACTCGATGGCCTCGAACCTGACGGCCCAGGTCCGCAACATCGCCCAGGTCTCGACCGCCGTGGCTAAGGGCGATCTGTCGCAGAAGATCACGGTCGACGCGCAGGGCGAGATCCTCGAGCTCAAGTCGACCGTGAACACGATGGTCGACCAGCTGTCGTCGTTCGCCGACGAGGTCACGCGGGTGGCCCGCGAGGTCGGCTCGGAGGGCAAGCTGGGTGGTCAGGCCCAGGTGCGCGGCGTGGCCGGCACCTGGCGCGACCTGACCGACAACGTCAACTACATGGCGTCCAACCTGACGGCCCAGGTCCGCAACATCGCGTCGGTGACCACCGCCGTGGCCAAGGGCGACCTGTCGCAGAAGATCACGGTCGACGCCCGGGGCGAGATCCTCGAGCTCAAGGACACCGTCAACACGATGGTCGACCAGCTCTCGTCGTTCGCCACCGAGGTCACCCGGGTCGGCCGCGAGGTCGGCGTCGAGGGCAAGCTCGGCGGTCAGGCCCAGGTCAAGGGCGTCTCCGGCACCTGGCAGGACCTCACCGACAACGTGAACCAGCTCGCCTCGACGCTGACCATCCAGCTGCGCGCGATCGCCGAGGTGTCCACCGCCGTGACCCGCGGCGATCTCACCCAGAGCATCGCGGTCGAGGCCCAGGGCGAGGTGGCCGAGCTCAAGGACAACATCAACCAGATGATCGTCACCCTCCGGGAGACGACCAAGGCCAACGCCGAGCAGGGCTGGCTCGACTCCAACCTGGCCCGCATCGGCGGTCTGCTGCAGGGCCAGCGCGACCTCGGCGAGGTCTGCCGCATGATCATGACCGAGGTGACGCCGTTGGTCGACGCCCAGCTCGGGGCGTTCTTCCTGGTCGACAACGAGCAGGCGGTGATGCGGCTGCGGCTGGCCGCGTCGTACGGCTACGTCGCCCGCAACCACGAGGTCACCTTCGGGCCCGGCGAGGGCCTGGTCGGGCAGGCCGCGGTCTCCCGGCGCACCATCCGGGTCCGGGCCACCCACGACGGCATCCTGACCATGCGCTCCGGCCTGATGTCGATGCCGCCGAACGACCTGGTCGTGCTGCCGGTGCTCTTCGAGGGCGAGATGCTCGGCGTGATCGAGTTCGCCTCGGTGGCCGCCTTCTCCGGTCTGCACCTGACCTTCCTCGAGCGGCTGGTCTCGACGATCGGGGTCGCCCTCAACACCATTCAGGCCAACCGCCGTACGGAGGAGCTGCTCTCCCAGTCGCAGCGGCTGGCCCGCGAGATGCAGGACCAGTCGGCCGAGCTCCAGCGCACCAACGCCGAGCTGGAGGACAAGGCGCAGCTGCTCAGCGAGCAGAAGGCCAACATCGAGACCAAGAACAGGGAGATCGAGCAGGCCCGCCGCGGTCTGGAGGAGAAGGCGCAGCAGCTGTCGCGCGCGAGCGCGTACAAGTCGGAGTTCCTGGCCAACATGAGCCACGAGCTGCGCACCCCGCTCAACTCGCTGCTGCTGCTGGCCCGGCTGCTGGCCGACAACGCCGACACCAACCTGACCGAGAAGCAGATCGAGTTCGCCCGCACGATCCACAGCGCCGGCTCCGACCTGCTGTCGCTGATCGACGACATCCTCGACCTCGCCAAGATCGAGGCGGGCCGGATGGACGTCGAGCCCGACCAGGTCGACTTCGACGGCGTCCGCAGCTACGTCGAGCAGGCGTTCGCCCCGCAGGCCGAGGAGAAGGGCCTGCAGCTGCGGGTCCAGGTCGAGACCGGGCTGCCCGCCTCGATCGTCACCGACCCCCAGCGCCTGCAGCAGATCCTGCGCAACCTGCTGTCCAACGCGGTCAAGTTCACCGACAAGGGCTCGGTCACGCTGAACATCTTCGCGGCGCCGCCGAACACCGACTTCGACGTGCCCGCCCTGGCCTCAGCCCAGCAGGTGATCGCCTTCTCGGTCTCCGACACCGGCATCGGCATCAACGACGAGAAGCTGGCGATCATCTTCGAGCCGTTCCAGCAGGCCGACGGCACCACCACCCGCAAGTACGGCGGCACCGGCCTGGGCCTGTCGATCAGCCGCGATCTGGCCGCCCTGCTCGGCGGCACGATCGTGGTGTCGTCGCGGCCCGGGGAGGGCTCGACCTTCACCCTCTACATGCCGGACGCGCTGAGCGCCGAGGGCGTCCCGGCCCTGACCCTGCCGACCCTGCCCACGGCGACCGTCGTGGTGCAGCCGGCGCCCGCCCCGCTCGACATGCCGCTGCTGGACATGCCGGTGCTCAGCCAGCGGGCCGACATCGAGAGCCACGTGGTCACCCCGGCCAGCCGGCAGCTCGACGGGGCCACGGTGCTGATCGTCGACGACGACGTCCGCAACGTCTTCGCCCTGACCAGCGCCCTGGAGATGCACGGCCTGAACGTCCTGTACTCGGACAACGGCGTCGACGGGGTCCGCGTGCTGGCCGAGCACCCGGAGATCGACATCGTGCTGATGGACGCGATGATGCCCGACCAGGACGGCTACGAGACGACCCGGGGGATCCGCCGCAACCAGCGCTTCCAGGACCTCCCGGTAGTGTTCCTGACGGCGAAGGCCATGCCGGGCGACCGCGAGTCGGCCCTCGCCGCCGGCGCCAGTGACTACATCACCAAGCCGGTCGACCTGGACGAGCTGATCGAGCTGATGGCCCGTTGGGTGAACGCGGACCCCGAGGAAAGGATCACGCGTGGCTGAGCGCGCCAAGGCCCTGCTCGTCGACGACCGGAAGGACAACCTGCTCGCGCTGGAAGCGATCCTCCAGGGTCTGCCGGTGACCGCGGTGGCCGTGCAGAGCGGCGAGGCGGCGCTGAAGCAGCTGCTCACCGACGACTTCGCGGTCATCCTGCTCGACGCGCAGATGCCCAACATGGACGGCTTCGAGACGGCCGGCCACATCAAGCGGCGGGAACGCACCCGGCACGTGCCGATCCTGTTCCTGACCGCGGCCGACCGGGACGCTCAACTCGCGCTCCGGGGCTACGCGGTGGGCGCGGTGGACTACCTCACCAAGCCGTTCGACCCGTGGGTGCTGCGGGCCAAGGTGTCCATCTTCGTCGAGCTGTGGACGAAGACGCAGCAGCTCAAGGCCCAGGCCGAGGCGAGCCGGGAGCGCGAGGCGCAGTGGCAGCGGCTCACCGAGACGGTCGACGAGGCGGCCCGGGTGCTGCGCTCCGGCGGCGACGACGCCGCCACCGAAGCGCTGGGCCTGCTGGAGAAGGCCCGCTGGGGTTCGTGATCAGACGTTCGCGTACGGCGTGACGGCGTTCGCCAGGAGCTGCCGGAGAACGGACTTCGGGCGGGCGCCGACGGTCGAGCTGGTGAGGACGCCGGCGCTGTAGATCAGCAGGGTCGGCAGCGACATGATCCGGTGGGCCCGGGCCGTCTCGGGGTTCTCGTCGGCGTTGAGCGTGTAGATCCGCAGCCGGCCGGCGAACTCGGGGGCCAGCTCGGCCAGGGTGCGGGCCATCGGGCCGCAGGGCGGGCACCACTCGGCCCAGACGTCGACGACTACGGGCGTCGTCGCGTTCTTCACAAGATCGGCGAAGGTGGCATCGGTCAGGGCTGGCAGGTCATGGTCTGGCACAGGGACTCCTCGACGGCCTCGTTCAGCTGAGCGCGCAGACGCTGCCGGAGGTCGGTGAGCTGCCCGATGTAGCTGTCCACTTCGGCCAGCTTGCGGCGCAGCACCTCGACCGAGTCGGGACAGACATGTCCTAGATCGTTTCCGGCGCGCAGGCACGCGACGAAGGGCCTGATGTCGTCGAGACCGAAGCCGGCCGCGAGCAGCGAGCGGATCTCGTGTACGACCCGCAGCTCGGCGTCGTCGTACTGGCGGTATCCGTTCGCGTCCCGGTCGGCCCGGACCAGACCGTGCTGCTCGTAGTAGCGCAGCGTCCGCGTGCTGGTGCCGGCCTTCTCGGCCAGCTCTCCGATCAACATCGGTGCCCCCTCGTCCGTCACCAGACGTTAGGCATTGACACCGGCGTCAACGCAACCCTCGGGAGGGTCAGGCCGTGCTGCTGATCATCAAGGCGCTGCGGAGGCCGGTGATATCGAGCACTCGCATCAGGAAGTCGCCGACGTTGGCCAGGGCCAGCACCGTGCGGGCGTGCTGGGCCTTGCGGCTGAGCACGACGAGGGTGCCCAGGCCCTGCGAGTCGCAGAACGTGACGCCCGCCATGTCCAGGACGATGCGGGCGGGCGGCTCGGCCAGCACCTCGTTGACGAGCGTCGACAGATTATTGACCGTGAGCACGTCGATCTCCCCGGCGAGGTGGAAGACGACCTCGTCGGGGGCTCGCTGAACCGTGATCGACAGTTCGGGTCGCTCCACGCCGTCAGCCTATCGCCTATGCACTCGTTCGGCCCGCTGGGCGCGTCGGCAACCGGGCGTTCCGGACATCCCCGCCCGCGACGCCAGGGCATCCTTGGGTGATGTGAGGAACCCTCTTGAGATTCTTGCCGGAGTGCGCTGACACAATG
This sequence comes from Actinoplanes sp. NPDC049598, assembly GCF_040675435.1. Classification (NCBI taxonomy): domain Bacteria; kingdom Bacillati; phylum Actinomycetota; class Actinomycetes; order Micromonosporales; family Micromonosporaceae; genus Actinoplanes; species Actinoplanes sp. NPDC049598. Next base: position 50,414 of record NZ_JBFAOX010000030.1, read on the forward strand.
GGAGCCGCTGTGACCACCTCATACCGCGCCGAGGGCTTCCCGTACCCGGAGGACGCCCCGGCTTCCCAGGCCCTGTTCGACCGCGCCCAGGCCATCGTGCCGGGCGGGGTCAATTCACCCGTGCGTGCGTTCCGAGCCGTCGGTGGCACGCCCCGATTCATGGCCCACGGCGCGGGTCCGTGGCTGACCGACGCCGACGGCCGCCGTTACGTCGACCTCGTCTGCTCGTGGGGCCCGCTCATCCACGGCCATGCGCATCCCGAGGTCATCGCGGCCATCCAGGCCGCCGCGGCCCGTGGCACCAGCTTCGGCACGCCCACCGCGGGCGAGGTCGACCTGGCCGAGGAGATCGTCCGGCGCACCCCGGTGGACGAGGTCCGCCTGGTCAACTCGGGTACCGAGGCCACCATGTCGGCCATCCGGCTGGCCCGCGGCTTCACCGGTCGCTCCAAGATCGTGAAGTTCGCCGGCTGCTACCACGGGCACGTCGACGCGCTGCTCGCCGCGGCCGGTTCCGGCGTGGCCACGCTCGGGCTGCCCGACTCGCCCGGCGTCACCGGCGCGGCCGCGAGCGAGACCATCGTGCTGCCGTTCAACGACGTCTCCGCGGTCGAGGCGGTCTTCCGGGAGAGCGGGGGCGAGATCGCCGCGATCATCACCGAGGCCGCCGCCGGCAACATGGGCGTGGTCGCCCCGCGTGAGGGCTTCAACCAGCGGCTGGCCGAGATCGCCCACGCGGCCGGCGCGCTGCTGATCGTCGACGAGGTGATGACGGGCTTCCGCGTCTCGGCCGGCGGCTGGGCCGGGCTCGACCCGGTCGACGCCGACCTGTTCACCTTCGGCAAGGTGATGGGCGGCGGCCTGCCCGCGGCCGCGTTCGGCGGGCGGCGCGACGTGATGTCCCGGCTGGCCCCGGCCGGCCCGGTCTACCAGGCCGGCACGCTGTCGGGCAATCCGCTGGCCTGCGCGGCCGGGCTGGCCTCGCTGCGGCTGGCCGACGACGCGGTCTACAAGCGGCTCGACGAGCTGTCGGCCACCATCGGCGCGCTCGCTTCGGACGAGCTGACCAAGGCCGGCGTCCCGCACCGGCTCTCCTTCGCCGGCAACATGTTCTCGATCTTCTTCACCGAGGTCGACGTCGTCGACTACGACTCGGCCCGGACCCAGGACGTGGGCGCCTTCAAGGCGTTCTTCCACGCGATGCTGTCGCGCGGGGTCTACCTGCCGCCGAGCGCCTTCGAGTCGTGGTTCGTCTCGACCGCGATCGACGACGCGGCACTGGAGCAGATCGCGACGGCACTTCCGTTCGCAGCAAGGGCGGCCGCACGATGAGCGAGTCCACGAAGACGACGGTCCACGTGCTGCGGCACGGCGAGGTCCACAACCCGGGCAAGATCCTGTACGGGCGGCTGCCCGACTTCCATCTGTCCGAGCTGGGGCAGCAGATGGCCAAGGCGGCGGCCGAGGCCCTCAAGGACCGCGACGTGACGTACGTGGTCTCCAGCCCGCTCGAGCGCGCGCAGGAGACGGCGGCCCCGATCGCGGCCGAGTTCAACCTCGAGATCGCCACCGACGTCCGGCTGATCGAGAGCGCGAACTTCTTCGAGGGCAAGAAGGTGTCCGTCGGCGACGGCGCGTTCAGCAACCCGCGGCACTGGTGGGTGCTGCGCGACCCGATCACCCCGTCCTGGGGCGAGGCGTACCTCGTGATCGCGCAGCGCATGTTCGCCGCGGTCCAGGCGGCCCGGGTCGCCGCCGAGGGCCACGAGGCCGTATGCATCTCGCACCAACTGCCCATCTGGACGCTCCGGCGGTACGTGGAGAAGAAGCGACTCTGGCACGATCCGCGTAAGCGGCAGTGCGGGCTGGCCAGCCTCACCTCGTTCCACTTCGAAGACTCCAAGATCGTCGGAATCGACTATTCCGAGCCGGCCGCCCATCTGGTGGCCCTGTCCGCGACAGCCAAGACCGCCAAGGGAGCTTGACCGTGCGCCGCCTCGCCGCTGTTCTGGCCACCGCCGTCCTCTCGGCCGGTGCGTTAGCCGGGTGCGGTGGGGACAGCTGGGCCGACAAGTGCGCCACGGCCCAGGGCGTCATCGAGTGCGCGCCCGATCAGCGCACCGCGGTCAAACAGGTCAAGGGCGAACTGCTCGACGGCAAGCCGTACGAGTTGAAGCAGGACCTCGGAAAAGTGGTCGTGGTCAACTTCTGGGGCTCGTGGTGCGCCCCGTGCCGGGCCGAGGCGGACGACCTCGTGAAGACGTACGAGTCGACCAAGGCGCAGAACGTCGCCTTCGTCGGCGTCAACACCCGGGACGACCGTGACTCGGCCGTGCAGTTCGAGCGTGGCTACAAGGTCGAGTGGCCCAGCATCTACGACGTCGACGGCAAGGTCGCCCTGCAGTTCGACGTGACCCAGACCAGCACGCCGGCCACCCTGATCATCGACCGGCAGGGCCGCATCGCCGTCGCGATCCGCCAGGCCACCACGGTGACCCAGTTGCAGCCCCTGGTGGAAAAGGTGGCCGCGGAGGGGAACGGCTGATGGGCGAGCAGTTCGCGTCGATCGCCAGCGGCGGGCCGCTGGTGCTGGCGGTCGCCGTGGCCGCCCTGGCCGGCCTGGTCAGCATCCTGTCGCCGTGCGTCCTGCCCCTGGTGCCGGGTTACCTGTCCTACGTGACGGGCCTGGCCGGGTCTGATCTCGACTCCCGCGAGGAGACCCGGGAGGAGGGTGGCGGCGTCGCCACGGTGACCAGGACGCGTGTGCAGAGCCGGGGCCGTGTGCTGGCCGGCACCAGCCTGTTCGTGCTCGGCTTCGCGGTCGTCTTCATCCTGCTCAACGTCGTCGTGGCCAACGTCGGCTTCCTGCTGCGCCACCAGGACGCGCTCAACGTCGTCCTCGGCATCATGATCATCGTGCTCGGCCTGGGCTACCTCGGCTGGATCCCGGGCCTGCAGCGCGAGGTGCGGATCTCCAAGCTGCCCGCGGCCGGCTTGCTGGGGGCGCCGGTCTTCGGGGCGATCTTCGCGCTGTCCTGGGCGCCCTGCGTGGGACCGACACTCGGCGCGGTGATGCTGCTGGGGGCCACGAGCGGGCAGACCGACCGGGCGGTGATCCTCGCGATTGCGTACAGCCTGGGCCTGGGTCTGCCCTTCGTGCTGTTCGGCTTGTTCTTCAGCAAGCTGCTCGGGGTCTTCCGGGCGATCCGCCGCAACAGCCGGTGGGTGACCCGGGTCGGCGGCGCGCTGCTCATCCTGGTCGGCCTGGCCCTGGTCACGGGCGGCTGGAACGACTTCCTGATCTGGCTGAAGACCACCTTCGACTTCAGCCAGGAGGGTCTGCTGTGACGATCGTCGAACAGCGTCCGGCGCCACCGGCCCCGCCGCCACCGAGCCGGCCCAACCGGGTCTGGGCGCTGCTGCGCAACTCCTGGCGGCAGCTCACCAGCATGCGTACGGCCCTGGTGTTGCTCTTCCTGCTGGCCGTGGCGGCCATCCCGGGTTCGATCTTCCCGCAGCGGGCGGTCAACGCCGAGCGGGTCACGCAGTACTACACCAAGCACCCCGACCTGGCGCCCTGGCTGGAGCGGGTCGGCGGCTTCGAGGTGTACGCGTCGCCGTGGTTCGCCTCGATCTACCTGCTGCTGTTCATCTCGCTGATCGGCTGCGTCGTGCCGCGGCTGATCGACCACGTGCGGGCCCTGCGGATCTCGGTGCCGGACGCGCCGAAGCGCTTCGGGCGCCTGCCGCAGCACAGCGACGAGTGGCGCAGCTCGCAGGAGCCCGCCGCGGCGGCCGCGGTGATCGCGAAGCAGCTGCGCGGGCGCCGCTTCCGGGCCAAGGTGCGCGAGCACGACGACGGCAGCGTCACGGTGGCAGCCGAGAAGGGCTACCTCAAGGAGACCGGCAACCTGCTCTTCCACATCAGCATGCTGGCCGTGCTGATCGGGGTGGGTTTCGGCCACTGGTACGGCTGGCACGGCAACCGCATCCTCGTCGGCGGGGCCGACCAGGGCTTCTGCAACGTGATCCCGCAGTACGACGACTCGACCCTCGGGCCCCGCGTCACCGCGGCCGACCTGCCGAACTTCTGCCTCAAGCTGACCGACTTCGACGCGACCTTCCAGAGCACCGGGCAGCCCAAGACGTTCTCGGCGACCGTCTCGGTCACCCAGGACGACGGCCCGGCCGAGACCCGGAAGTTCACCGTCAACGACCCGCTGCGGCTCCACGGCGCCAACGTGCACCTGCTCGGTCACGGCTACGCGCCGATCCTGCGCTACACCGACCGCTACGGGGTCACGCAGACCAAGGTCGTGCCGTTCCTGCCGGTCGACGCCATGCAGACCAGCGAGGGCGTGGCCCAGTTCCCCGACGTCAACATCGACCCGAAGACCGGCCGCCGCGACGCCAAGCTGCAGATGGGCTTCGAGGGCCGGTACCTGCCCACGGTGGCCAAGGACGGCAGCGCCACCTCGGCCTTCCCGGCCGAGAACGACCCGGCCCTCTACCTGACCGCCTACCAGGGCGACCTCGGGCTCGACGTGGGCACGCCGCGCTCGGTCTACTCGCTCGACCAGGGCCAGATCGCCACCGGGGCGCTGAAGAACATCAGCGGCGCCCGGCCGCACCCGCTGCGCGCCGGCGCGACCTGGACGCTGGAGGACGGCAGCAAGCTCGAGTTCCTGGGCACCCGGCCGTTCGCCACGCTGTCGATCCGCTACGACCCGACGCAGTCGCTGGCCCTGGCCGGCGCGGTCCTCGGCCTGACCGGGCTCATGCTCTCGCTGTGGGGGCACCGGCGCCGGGTCTGGTTCCGTGCCCTGCCAGGTACGCCGGGCTCGTCCGGCGGTACGTTGTTGGTGGCCGGTGGGCTGCCGCGCACCGACTATCCCGGTTTTCCCGATGAATTCGCCTCTTTGGTCAAGACCGCCGAGGAAGGGACGTCCTGATGGCGGAGCTGTCTAATCAATTGGTCGCCGCCGCTGTCCTGGCGTACCTGTTCGCGATGATCTGCTACGCGGGGGAGTACGCGTTCGGCCGGCGCAGCCACATCGGCAAGGCGGCCGCGCGGCCGGCCCGCCAGCTCGTGGGCGCCGGCGCTCCGGCCTCCGACGTCCCGGACGACGTCCTCGACGAGCCGGCCCCGCCCGTCCGGCGCGACCGGGCCGAGCTCATCGGGCGCGCCGCCGTCGGCCTGAACGTGCTCGCGCTCCTGCTCCACCTGGGCGCCCTGGTCACCCGCGGCATCGCCGCCGACCGGATGCCGTGGGGCAACATGTACGAGTACATCCTGTCCACGACGTTCGTCGCCTCGGCCGTCTGGGCCGGCGTCGTGCTGGCCCGCCCCAAGGTGCGCCACCTCGGCCTGTTCGCCACCCTGGCGCTGGTCGTCATGCTCGGCGCGGCCAGCCTCATCGCGTACACGCCGGTGGGCCCGCTGGTCCCGGCGCTGAACTCGTACTGGTTCATCATCCACGTCTCGACGGTCATCATCGGCTCCGGCATCTTCCTGATCGGCGCCGTGCCGGCCGCCATGTTCCTGATCCGCCAGGGGTACGACGACGGCAAGCGCCGCTTCCCGTACACGCTGGGCAAGCGGGTGCCCGAGGCGGCGCTGCTCGAGCGCCTGACGTTCCGGCTGCACGCCTTCGCGTTCCCGCTGTTCACCTTTGGCGCCCTGATCGCCGGCCCGATCTGGGCCGAGGCGTCCTGGGGCCGCTACTGGGGCTGGGACCCCAAGGAGGTGTGGGCGTTCATCTCCTGGATCGTCTACGCCGGTTACCTGCACGCCCGGGCCACGCCCAGCGTGAAGCGCACGGTGGCGACGTGGATCGCGCTGCTCGGCTTCGTGACCATGCTGATGAACCTGTTCGGCGTCAACCTGTTCTTCGAGGGCCTCCACTCGTACGCCAACGCGGGCTAACGAGAGCAGTCGCCCGCCGTCCAGGTGTCGTAGCGGGTCCGCCAGTCGAGGCAGAAGCCGCCGCGCTGCTGGCGCTGGGACGGGTCGGTGCCGGTCAGGGTGGGCACGTCCTCGCGCCAGAGGCGTGGCTCGCCGCCGTCGGCCGGGCGCAGCCGGACGTTGTCCACGGTGATCGGGGGCACGTCGATCAGGCTCGGCTTGGTGGCGTCGACGTGCACCTCGACGTACTGCTCGACCACGGCGGTGGAGCCGATCGGCAGGCGCTGGGCGGTCAGCAGGTTCCACCGGTTGCCCCACCAGAGCCAGGCGCTCCACACGCCGCCCGGGTCGCTGTGCAGGTCGAGCCAGACCTTGTCGCCGGGCCGCAGCGGGTACTGGTCGTAGAACTGCCAGGTCTTGGTGTTGGTGTTGAACGTGTAGATGTGCTGCCGCCCGGGACCGGCCCAGCCGGTCTCGGCCCAGCCCGCCTCGAGCCAGTTGATGACGCCGCGGCCCAGGTTGCGCTTGACCATGAAGCGGCTCGCAACGAAGTCGTACGAGCGGGACCGGATCGAGCCGTCGACGATCGCCAGGCGGCCGGAGACGCCGGCCCATTCTCCGGCGGTGTTCGCGCCCAGGTGGTGGTAGCCGCTGGGGGTGAAGCCGGCCTCGCCGCGCCGGGGGAGGCGCACGCCGGACTCGACGATGGGGCCCGTGGCCGCGCGGCACGCCCCCGGGGAGCCGGGGCCGGCGGGCCTCGTGGGCGGGCGGGTCGAGCGCTTCGTCGGCGGGCAGGCCGGCAGCTCTCTCGCCGCCGCTGCGGCCTCGGCCGGGCGGCTTCCGGCTGAGTGGGCCGGGGTCGCGCTGATCAGCGCGATGGCCAGCCCTGCCGCGGCGAACCAGCGTGCCGCGTTCCGGACCTTCACCGGATCACCTCCACTCGACGGGACCAATCGCCCACTCCAACTCGAATCGGACAGCGTGAGTGACGGTGATCGCCCCGGCTCGGAACTGTCGGACCCGTGGTGAAGACTGGGTGCATGGCGCCGCGTGGGTTTCCCTATGAAGATCTGCAGAGCTTCGTCGCCGCCCTCGAGGCGGCCGGTGAGCTGCGCCGGGTGACCGTCCCGGTCGACCCGACGCTGGAGATCAGCGAGGTGGTGACGCGCACGGTGCGGGCCGGCGGCCCGGCCCTGCTGTTCGAGCGGCCCACCCGCGGCGACATGCCCGTGGCGATCAACCTGTTCGGCACCGAGAAACGCATGGCCATGGCGCTCGGCGTCGAGTCGCTGGACGAGGTCGGCGACCGGATCGGCGCCATGCTCAAGCCGGAGCTGCCGGTCGGCTGGTCCGGCATCCGCGAGGGCATCGGCAAGGTGCTGCAGCTCAAGTCGCTGCCGCCGCGCAAGGTCAAGACCGCCCCCTGCCAGGAGGTCGTGCTCAAGGGCGACGAGGTGGATCTCGGACTGCTGCCCGGCCTGCAGGTCTGGCCCGGTGACGGCGGCATCTTCCACAACTTCGGCCTGACCCACACCAAGCACCCCGAGACCGGCAAGCGCAACCTCGGGCTCTACCGCCTGCAGCAGCACTCGCGCAACACCCTCGGCATGCACTGGCAGATCCACAAGGACTCGACCGCCCACCACGCGGTGGCCGAGCGGCTGGGCCAGCGCCTGCCGGTCGCCATCGCGATCGGCTGCGACCCCGTCGTGTCGTACTCGGCGAGCGCCCCGCTCCCGTCCGACATCGACGAGTACCTGTTCGCCGGCTTCCTGCGGGGCGAGCGGGTCGAGATGGTGGACTGCCTGACCGTGCCGCTGCAGGTGCCGGCCAACGCCCAGATCATCCTCGAGGGCTACCTGGAGCCGGGCGAGCGGATGCCCGAGGGCCCGTTCGGCGATCACACCGGCTTCTACACCCCGGTCGAGCCGTTCCCGGTGCTGCACGTCGAGACGATGACCATGCGGAAGAAGCCGATCTACCACTCGATCATCACCTCGAAACCGCCGCAGGAGGACCACGGCCTGGGCAAGGCGACCGAGCGGATCTTCCTGCCGCTGCTGCGGATGCTGATCCCCGACATCGTCGACTACGACCTGCCCGCGGCCGGCGTCTTCCACAACTGCGCGATCGTCTCGATCCGCAAGCGCTACCCCAAGCACGCCCAGAAGATCATGAACGCGATCTGGGGCGCCCACCTGATGTCGCTGACCAAGCTGATCGTGGTCGTCGACGAGGACTGCGACGTCCACGACTACAACGAGGTCGCCTTCCGCGCCTTCGGCAACGTCGACTACGACCGCGACCTGATGCTCACCCAGGGTCCCGTCGACCACCTCGACCACGCCTCCTACCAGCAGTTCTGGGGCGGCAAGGCCGGTCTCGACGCCACCCGTAAGCTGCCGGGCGAGGGCTACTCCCGCGGCTGGCCGGAAGAGATGACGATGTCGCCCGAGGTGGTCGGCCTGGTGGACAAGCGCTGGAAGGAGTACGGCATATGACAGCGGTCGCCGCGGTCCCGGAGAAGCCGGGCAAGGTGAAATCGTTCCTGCGGCTGGTCGCCATCGAGCACTCGGTCTTCGCGCTGCCGTTCGCCTACCTGTCGGCCGCGGTCGCCCTCGACCGCGAGGACACCGGCGTCCACTGGCTCGACCTGCTGCTGATCACCATCGCGATGGTCTCGGGCCGGACGTTCGCGATGGCGGCCAACCGCCTCCTCGACCGCAAGATCGACGCGCTGAACCCGCGGACCCGCAACCGCGAGCTCGTCACCGGCGCCGTCTCCCCGCGGACGGCCTGGACCGGCGCGATCGTCTCGCTGGTCGTGATGGCGGTGGCGGCCGGGCTGCTCAACTGGCTCTGCCTGGTGCTCTTCCCGCTCGCCGTGATCCCGCTGGTGATCTACCCGTACGCCAAGAGGTTCACCAACTTCCCGCACTACGTGCTCGCCCTGGCCCAGGCCGTGGCCCCGGTCGGCGCGTGGCTCGGCATCACCGGCACCTTCTCCGGCTCCGGCCCGGCGTGGCTGCTCGGCGTGGCGGTGGGCCTGTGGATCGGCGGCTTCGACATCATCTACGCCTGCCAGGACGTGGAGATCGACCGCAAGATCGGCGTGCACTCGACCCCGGCCCGCTTCGGCGTGCGCACGGCGCTGCACATCTCCACGGCGACGCACGTGGTGACCTTCGCCCTGTTCGTGTGGTTCGGCCAGCTCGTCGGCCTGGGCTGGCTCTGGTGGATCGGCCTGGCCCTGACCGCGGTCGCCTTCGCCTACCAGCACATCGTCGTCACCCCGAACGACCTCTCCAAGGTCAACCGGGCCTTCTTCACCGCCAACGGCTTCGTCGGCATCGCCCTGTTCCTCTTCGCTCTGCTCGACCTGATTGTTCTGTAACCCCGCCCGCATCGCCGCCCCGATCCACGCTTTCCCGGCATCGGCCCAGCGCCGACGGGACTGAAGGGCACACTTGAGACATGCGTGAACCGTGGATCGTCGGTGTTTCGGGGGCGTCCGGTACGCCGTACGCCCGGGCGGTCCTGACCGCCCTGCTCGAGGCGGGCGAGGCGGTCGACCTGGTGATCTCGCGGGCGGCCCGGCTGACCCTGCTCGACGAGACCGGGGCGACCGTGCGGGACGCGCACTGGAAGGACGACGTCGGCGCCTGGCTGGGCCGCGACCTGGGCGACCTGACCTACTGGCCCGCCGGTGACCTGGCGGCCGGGCCGAGCAGCGGCTCGTACCCGGCCAAGGGCATGATCGTGGTGCCGGCCAGCACCGCGGCGTGCGCGGGCATCGCCATCGGGCTGTCCAAGGATCTGCTCCAGCGGGCGGCCGAGGTCAACCTCAAGGAGCGGCGACGCACAGTGATCGTGCCGAGGGAGACTCCGGTCACCCGGAGTCACCTCGAACACCTGATTGCCCTGCTCGACGCCGGTGCGGTCGTCCTACCAGCGAGCCCCGGGTTCTACGGCGCCGGGGCGCAGGCGAGCGCGCAGCAGCTCATCGACTTCGTGGCGGGCAAAGCCTTGGACGCGCTGGGCGTACCCCATACGCTTCTGACCCGTTGGAAGGGTGAGCTGAACGCTCAGCGCAGCCCGTTGGGCGGGCCGTAACCCATGCCCGGGTTGCTCGGGCCCTGGTTGCGGGGCCGGTTGGCGGCGTCGTCCTCGCGCATTTCCTCGACCACGCCGTCGCCCTCCAGCAGGGCCCTGACCTCGGACTCGCGGAACCGGCGGTGGCCACCCGGAGTGCGGATGCTGCCGATGCGCCCGGCGGCCGCCCAGCGCGTGACCGTCTTCGGGTCGACGCGGAACAGCGCGGCCACCTCGCCCGGTGTCAGCAGACGATCTCCAGTGTCCACAACCCCCTCCTCGCGTCGGTGTTCTGGAGCGGCCGTGATCACGGTGAGTGTCGGCGTGCTCGATCGGGACGTAAAGCCATTAGAGCATTGCCCCGGAACCGAGTCCCTGGAATGCGGAAAAAGCCCTAATTGCGACAGTGATCGTTATCCTGCCGACGATTCGTCGCTACCGGGCGTGAGTAGCCATCTGCCACCCGATTAGGGTCATCAGCATGGACTCCATCGACCTCCGGCTGATCGAGCTGCTACGGGAGAACGCCCGCTCGTCGTACGCCGAGCTCGCCCGCAAGGTCGGGCTCTCGGCGCCCGCCGTGCACGAGCGCGTGGGCAAGCTCGAGGCGGCCGGCACCATCCGCGGCTACCGGGCCGAGGTCGACCACGAGGCGCTCGGGCTGGGCGTCACGGCCCTGATCGGCATCATCGAGGACTCCGGGGCCGACACCGACGACGTGCTGACCGCCGTGCGCGCCATGCCCGAAGTGGAGAGTTGCTACTTCATGGCCGGCGTCGAGTCGTACCAGCTGACCGTGCGGGTCGGCACGATCGCCGAGCTGGAACAGCTGATCGTCCGGATCAACCGCACGCCGGGGGTCGCTTCGACGCGTACGGCCATCGCCCTGTCCACGAAGTGGGAGAACCGGCCCCAGCCGGGCCTGGCCTGAAACCGGCCCCGGCCGGCCCGGGGATCTGGCAGGCTGAGCTCAGCCCGCCTTGCCACCCACGCGGACGGCCAGCCCGGGGTAATCGGTGACGAACCCGTCGTCGTCGATGGTCAGATCGGCGCTGAAAGTCTCACTCGCGTAGCGGATCCGGCCGTCCGGCAACGCCGTGTAGATCTGATCCGCCTGCACCACCTCGAGGCTCGGCAGCAACACCCAGGCCACGTTCAGGCGATGGGCCACACCGACGTCGGCCCCCTGCGCCCGGTGCAGACCGAGACGGCGTACAGGCAAGGTGTTGGTCAGTGGAGAACCGCCCAGATCCACGTCGAAGGCGCCGAAGAGCCGATCAGGATCCTCGATGCCGGGGAAACCGGCCCCGGCGTGCCCGGCGGCCGACAGCACGGCGTCCAGGTCGCCCTGCTCCTTCGTCGTGGCCCGCCAGCGCCCGGCGGCCAGCTCCAGCCGCACGCTGCGGGACCAGTCGGCCCCCTCGGCGATGACGTCGAGGTAGCCGGTCACCCACTCGGCATCGGTACGCAGCTCGTACCGGCAGGTGTACGGAATCGGGTCCACGGCGAGCGCGGTGCCCCGCGCGTAGAGCCCGGACGAGGCGTCGACAAGGGCGTGCTCGGCTCCGGCAGTGTCTTTCCGCTCCCAGAACAGCGACTGCGGCAAGGGCGACATGCCCCCCTGTTTACCCGCGCACGCCGAGAGCGAACAAGCCCGGCCCAACCGTGGAGAACGCCGGAAGCCCGGCACGATCGCTCGTGCCGGGCTTCCGGGTGGAACTGTGGATCAGTACGTGCGCGCCGGGCGCGGGCTGCCGTAGCGGCCCGCCGAGCCGCCGTCGCGCTGGTTGTCGCGGCGGAAGCCGCCGGTGCGCTCGGCGTTGCGGCCGTAACCGCGGTCGCCGGTGGGCCGGTCGCCCGCCGGACGGTCGCCGTAGGAACGCTGCGGGCGGTCCCCATAGCTCGGGCGGTCGCCCGCCGGGCGGTCGCCGTACGAACGCTGGGGGCGGTCGCCGTACGCCGGCCGGTCGCCGTACGAACGCTGCGGGCGGTCACTGCCCGTGCCGCCGTCGTAGGAACGCTGCGGACGGTCACCGTACGAACGCTGCGGACGGTCACCCCGCGGGCGGTCGCCGTAGCCACCGCGGCGGTCGCCGCCCCGGTCGCCGCCGCCGAAGCGGCCACGGGAACCGCCACGCTCGCGGCGGGGCTCCGGCTCGTCCACCACCGGCACGCCGCTCGGCTCCCGAGCGCCGGTGATCTCCACCAGCTTCTCGTCGCCGAGACGGACCCGGACCTCGCCCGGGTTGACGCCGGCCTTGGACATCATGGCCTGGGTGCTGCGGCGCTGCTTGGGCAGAACCAGGGTCACCACGGCGCCCGACTCACCGGCGCGAGCCGTACGGCCGGCGCGGTGCAGGTAGTCCTTAGGGTCCTTCGGCGGGTCCACGTGCACGACCAGCGAGATGCCGTCGACGTGGATGCCGCGGGCGGCCACGTCCGTCGCCACGAGGACGCTGGTCCGGCCCTCCTTGAACTCGGCCAGCGTGCGGGTGCGAACCCGCTGGGTCTTGCCGCCGTGCAGGCCGCCGGCCCGGACACCGACCGCGCGCAGCTGCTCGACGAGACGGTCGACACCCATCTGCGTACGGGCGAACACGATCGTCTTGCCCTCACGGTTGGCGATCGAGGCCGCGATCGGGAACTTGTCGTGCGGCGGGATCAGCAGCAGGAAGTGGTCCATGGTGGACACGCTGGCCTCGGCCGGAGCCGTGGAGTGCGTGACCGGGTCGTGCATGAACCGCTTGACCAGCGACTCGACGTCACCGTCGAGAGTGGCCGAGAAGAGCAGGCGCTGCGCGTTCGCCGGGGTCTTGGCCAGCAGGTCGGTGACCTCGGGCAGGAAGCCCATGTCGGCCATCTGGTCGGCCTCGTCGAGCACCGTGATCTCGATGTCGTCGAGCTTGCAGGCGCCCCGCTCGATCAGGTCGCCGAGGCGGCCCGGGGTGGCGACCATGACCTCGACGCCGCGGCGCAGCGCGTCCATCTGACGGTCGTACGGAACGCCGCCGACCGCGGTCTTCAGGAAGACGCCGACCGAACGGCCGAGCGGCATGAGCGCGTCGGCGACCTGCATCGCCAGCTCGCGCGTGGGCACCAGGATCAGCGCCTTGGGGTGATGCGGGCGGGCCCGGCCGCCCTGCGCGACCCGGGCCAGCAGCGGCAGGCCGAAGGCCAGCGTCTTGCCGGAGCCGGTCTGGCCGCGGCCGAGAACGTCCCGGCCGGCCAGCGCGTCGGGCATGGTCGCGGCCTGGATCTCGAACGGCTGGGTGATGCCCTCACGGTTGAGGACACGCACGAGCTCGGCCGGCAGGCCCAGCTCGGCGAAGCTCTTCACCGGCGTGGCGGCCTCGGTCTCGATCTCGGTCGCCTCGGTCTCGGTGGCCACAGCCTCGGCGGCCTCGGTCTCGGCGACGGGGACGTCGGTGACCGGCGTCTCAGTGACCGCGGTCTCCTCGGCGGTCTCGGTGGTGTTCTCGGTCGTGTTCTCGAAAACGGACGGGAACGTGCTGGGATCAGCGAAAGTGGTCAAGAGAACCTCTCTACGGGGGCGCATGCTCGCGAATGGCCCGCCGCGGCTGCCTTGAGCCGACCGCTGAAATGCCCGCAAGAACGCCCGTGGCGTGCTCCGCAAGGGCACGCCGCGTCAACAACTGTCATAAGTGTACGGCTCAACGTTTTCCGCGCCGACCGCATTCCGCGCCTGTAGTGGGCAGGCTCACCCCCGGGCGCAACCTCGCCAGCTTAGGGTCAGGCGAGGCCTATCGCCAACAAAGTCGGATGTCGGTCACCACGGTCACTCGAACATTTTGCCGATCATGTCGCTGAACGAGCTTCCCGCGGTGAGCAGGAAGACGACACTGACCGCCACCAACAGGCCTAGCACGATCAGCATGGCCACGGCCACCTTGAGGTTGCCGCGCCGCCGGTCGACGACCTCGTCGTGCCAGCCCTGAGCCAGGATGTGGCCGGTCAGAGAGCCGGAGTTCTCCACCGCACTCATCGAGACCGGCATCGTTGTGTCGATCGTCTCGTAGCCGCCGGTGCCGTAAAGAGTGCCGGGCACGGCACCGTGCAGCCGCTGCTGCGGGACGGCCATGGTCGAGTCGGGGTCGTCACCGTGCGCCCCGAAGGCGGTGGTGGCCGGCGAACCGAAGACGGTCCCGGCAGGGACACCGGTCGGCTGACCGGAAGTCGGCCCGAAAGGCCGAGCGGACGGGGCCGGCTCGCCGACCCCGAAGGGGGTGGTCACGCTGCGTGCGCTCGCTTCCGGGGGCATGGAGTACGCCGGCAGACCGGCGCCATTGGACGGGATCATAGGCGGCGGCGGAACGACCGGCTGAGGCGGCCCGGGCACCGGGCTGGGCCCCGGCCCGGGCGGCACCGGGAACGGCCCCGGTCCTGGAGGCACCGGCGACGGCCCGGGGCCAGGCGGCACCGGCGAAGGACCAGGACCGGGAGGCACCGGCGAAGGACCAGGACCCGGCGGTACGGGTGACGGCGGCACCGGGCTCGGCGACGGCGGCACGGGGCTCGGGGTCGGCCCCGGCGCCGGGAACGGGCCGGGCTGTGGCGCCGGGCCGGGACCGGGCGCGGGCGGCGCCGGGAACGGGTCGGGGTGCCCCGGCTCGGGACGCGTCGGCTCCGGCCGCTGCGGCGGCGCGGGAACCGGCGGCCCGGGCCGCGGGGTGGGCTCGCTCGGCTCGGGCTCGGCCGGCTCCGGCTCGGCCGGCGTCGGGTCACCGGGCTGCGGCGGATCGGCCGGCTTGGGGTCGGCGGGCGCCGGGTCACTGGGCTTGGGGTCTCCGGGCGCCGGGTCGGGCTCGCTCAGCCGCGGCTCGGTCGGCCTGGGGTCGGACAGTCCCGGCTCGCTCAGCCGCGACTCGGTCGGCCTCGGGTCGGACGATCCCGGCTCGCTCGGCCGGAGCTCGGTCGGCCGGGGGCCGGCGGAGTCGGAGTCGGAGTCGGAGTCGGACAGCTTAGGCGCGGGGTCGGCCGCCGGATCTTCGGGCTTGGTCGTCACGACGGGCGCGGCCGGGGCCGTCTCGATCGGCGTCTCCGGGGTGCCGGGCGGCGTGACCAGCTTGGCCGACTTCGCCCCGTACAGCTTCGACTCTCCTGTCGGGAGGCGCAGGGCGCGCGCGACCTCGCTCGCGTCCGGAGCAACCGTGCCGGGCACCGTGGCGCGAGCGGCCCCGGTGCTCAACTTCGAGGGAAGCTGACGACTCGACCCATCGACCCGCTCCGGCACGAGCGCCGGGCTCACCGCCTCGGCGTCCTTCCGCCCCGCCGGCACGCCCTCATCCGGCGCGTTGCTGCCCGCAGCGTCCTTCTCCGGCGCCGCCAATTCCGAGGCGTCCTGCTCCACGGCAACGCCCGACCCCGACGCTCCTGCTCCTGCCGTTCCCGGCGCTGCGTCTCCCGACGGAGCCTTGCCCGAGGTGCCCCCGCCGGGGGTGGCCGAGCCGGAGGTGGCCGAGCTGGGGGTGGTCGAGCCAGAGGTGGTCGAGCTGGGGGTGGTCGAGCCAGAGGTGGTCGAGCTGGGGGTGGCCGAGCCAGAGGTACCCGCGCCGGGGGTGGCCGCGCCGGGGGTGGCCGAGCTTGGGGTGGCCGAACCGTAGGTGGCCGGAGTGGAGGGGGCCGAGCCGGGGGCAGTTTGCGCCGGAGCGACCGGGGTAGACGCGGCCGGGGCAGGAGGGACTGAAGCGCGCGCGGTGGCGGAGGCGGCCGGGGTGGGCGCGGCCGACACGGGGGCCGAGGCGGTGACCTTGGCCGGCGGGACCGGGATGGAACCGGAGACTGAGGCGCGGCCGCTCGCCGCGCCGCTCACCGGGGCGCTGCTGGGTGTGGCCCAGAGGGCGCCCGCCGCGGGGGGCGGCGGGGGTGAGAACCAGTCGTCGCTGCTGGACGGCGTCGGTTCAGCGGGCGGCTTGGGGCCGCTGCTGTCCGGTGTCGCCTGCCGCTCGTCCATGGAACCTCCCGACGCCGCGTGCCGACGGTTGGGGAACGTCGGGCGCTGACCATAACCGTGCCATATCCGCGCGCGTCACCGCATCCTGGCACCGGCCGGACCATGCCCCCGGAGCGCCACTGACCACCGGAAAGGCGGTTTTCGCGGCCCCGCGGGTCAACTCTTGATCAGACCCCGATACCGAAGCGGACGCCAAGCGTTTACGACCCCTTAGCGGACGCCGAGGCCGCCTTGGCCGAGTTGCTCGTGGTGGGCGTCGCCTTCGACGTCGAGGTGGTGGCCGCCGACGACTTCGTGGCCGAGGAGCCGCCGCTGGACGGCGCCGTGGCCTTGGTCGTCTCCGGCGCGGCGGGCTCGGTGGTCGTCTTGGTCGGCTCCGGCTCCGGCTTCTCCGTGGTCTTGGTCGGCTCGGGCTCCGGGTCGGTCGTCTTGGGCGGGTCGCTCGGCGTGTCCGTCCCCGGGTCGGGGTTGGCCGGGGTGCCCGTGCTCGGGTCCGTCGGCGTGCCGGTGCCCGGGTTGGAAGGTGTGCCCGTGCCGGGGTTGGAGGGCGTGCCGGTCCCCGGGTTGGAGGGCGTGCCCGTGCCGGGGTTGGAGGGCGTGCCCGTGCCGGGGTTGGACGGGGTGCCCGTGCCGGGGTTGGACGGGGTGCCCGTGCCGGGGTTCGAGGGAGTGCCGGTGCCCGGGTTGGAGGGCGTGCCCGTGCCTGGGTTCGAGGGCGTCCCGGTCCCGGGGTTGGAAGGTGTGCCCGTGCCGGGGTTGGACGGGGTGCCGGTGCCCGGGTTGGAGGGCGTGCCCGTGCCGGGGTTGGAGGGCGTGCCGGTGCCGGGGTTGGACGGGGTGCCCGTCCCGGGGTTGGTCGGCGTCGTGCCGCCGTCGGTCGGGTCGGGGTCGGGCGCACCGAGGTTGGGGCCCTGGACGATGCCCTCGACCGAGCCGAAGACGCGGGTGGCCTGGAACAGCCGGCTCCACCGGACCGGCGTGAGCCGCACGTTGAGGCCGGTGCGCGGGGCCTCGACCATCATGCCGTCGCCCGCGTACATCGCGACGTGGTGGATGCCGCGCCAGCTGCTGGACGAGCTGAAGAACAGCAGGTCGCCCGGGAGCAGCGAGTAGCGGTCGACCACCTTGTTGCGGGTCTGCCAGTACTGGTCGCGGGAGACGCGGGTCAGCGCGAAGCCGACCGAGCGGTACGCCGCATACATGAGGCCGGAGCAGTCGTACTGGTCCGGGCCTTCCTCGGACCAGACGTACGGGTCGCCGCGCTGGGCCAGCGCGAAGTTGAGCGCTTGGATGGCGCGGGCGTCGGCGCCGCGGCCCGCCTCCTCGCCGGCGAGGTAGGACTGGCCGAGCTGGCTGTCCTGAGCCGTCTCGGTCGCCTCGAACGCGTTCAACTCGTCCTGGTGGGTGAGCTCGAGGGCCTGCTGAGCCGTCTGCTTGGCCGTGAGCTGGGCGTTGAGCTGGTTGTACTTGGCGGCCAGCTCGGCGTAGCGCTCGGCGCCGAGCGTCTGCTCGTCGAGCGCGATCTGCGCGTTGATCTGGGCCTGCTCGATCTGGCGGGCGATGGCCTGCTGGGTGTCGACCTGGCCGCGCTGGAGCCGGGCGAGGTCGCCGAGACCGCTCAGCCCGGGGTCGACCATGCCGGGCGGCATGGCCGCGGCCTCGCGCATGGCCTGGGCGGCCGCGTCGGAGGCGGCGGTCTGGGCCTGGCGCAGCGCCTCCTCGGCCTGGGTGTATTTGACCTTGGCGGCGGCCTGCTGGTCACGCGCGAGGTCGCGATCCTGGCCGACCTGGATGAGCTGGTCGCCGAGGGCGGAGATCTCGGTGCGGCCCTTCTCGATCGCCTGCAGCGCGGGGCTGGTCGGCGTCGGCGTGGCGGTCGGCCGGACGCTGGCCTTCTGCCCCGGCATGGCCAGGGTGCCGAGCGCCATGGGGCGCGCGCCGATGTCGGGAACGGCCAGGCCGACGGGGGCCTGGGGAGCCTGCGGGGCCGCGGCCGGGTCGGCCAGCGCGGGGGCCGGTGACAGAAGAGGGGTCAGAAAGGTCGTGACGATCGCGGCCACGGCTGAATACACGACGGGGCGCCACCACGGGCGCGATCGCCGAGAACCGAGTCGTGCTGTCGCCATGTGCTCCCCGTCCACCGCGACGCCGGAGCGCCGCTCGTCGTTCCCCCCTAATGTGATACCTCACGTCTCGCATTCCTGTCGATTGATCCCAGATGAAAGAAGACTGGGAATCCGGGTTACGGCGGCATGATCGACACCCCGCCCGGAGATTCCTGTCGGAGGCGAGCCGTACCCTCGACGGCGAGGTAAGCGAGAGGGGCACACATGGACGCCGGCTTGAAGCGCGAGCTCGAGGCCAAGGTCTACGCAGGTGAGAGACTCACCCGGGCCGACGGCGAGGCGCTGTACGCGAGCGATGACCTCGCCTGGCTCGGCCGGCTCGCCCACCACAAGCGCACCGAGCTCAACGGTGATCGTGTGATGTTCAACGTCAACCGCCACCTCAACCTGACCAACGTGTGCTCGGCCAGCTGTGCGTACTGCTCTTTCCAGCGCAAGCCGGGCGAGAAGGATGCGTACACCATGCGCATCGACGAGGCCGTGGCGAAGGCCAAGGAGATGCAGGACGAGCAGCTCACCGAGCTGCACATCGTCAACGGCCTGCACCCCAGCCTGCCCTGGCGTTACTACCCCAAGGTGCTGCGCGAGCTGAAAGCCGCGCTGCCCGACGTGAAGCTCAAGTGCTTCACCGCGACCGAGGTGCAGTGGTTCGAGAAGATCAGCGGCCTACCGGCGAGCGAGATCCTCGACGAGCTGATGGACGCCGGGCTGGAGTCGCTGACCGGTGGCGGCGCCGAGATCTTCGACTGGGAGGTCCGGCAGCACATCGTCGACCACGACACCCATTGGGAAGACTGGTCGCGCATCCACCGGCTCGCCCACGCCAAGGGCATGAAGACGCCGGCCACCATGCTCTACGGCCACATCGAGGAGCCGCGGCACCGCGTCGACCACGTGATGCGCCTGCGCGAGCTGCAGGACGAGACCGGTGGCTTCGCCGTCTTCATCCCGCTGCGCTACCAGCACGACTTCGTCGACTCGCAGGACGGCAAGGTCCGTAACCGCATCCAGTCACGGACCACGATGGCCGCCCCGGCCGAGTCGCTCAAGACGTTCGCCGTCTCGCGGCTGATGTTCGACAACGTGCCCCACGTGAAGTGCTTCTGGGTCATGCACGGCCTGTCGGTGGCCCAGCTGTCGCTCAACTTCGGAGCGGACGATTTGGACGGTTCGGTGGTGGAATACAAGATCACCCACGATGCCGACTCGTACGGCACGCCGCACACGATGCACCGTGACGACCTGCTCAACCTCATCTGGGACGCCGGCTTCCAGCCGGTCGAGCGCAACACGCGCTACGAGGTGGTCCGGGAGTACGAGAAGGCGCCCACGCTTGCGAGCCGCCGGGCCGAGCCGCAGAAGGTCTGGGCCTGACAAGCGCGTACCCTGCTTGTTGTCATGTCGGATACGAAGAGTGCGCGCCGCCCGCGCCGCGATGCCAGCGGACGCCTGGCCACGATCGGTGACCTGCTCGGCACCGCGATGGCCGGGCTGGTCACCGGCGCCGTCGTGCTGCTCCTGCTCGAGGCGGTCCTGTCGCTGACGCACGTCTCCGAGTTCGGGCACACGAGCGGCTGGCTCGCCGTGATCCTTCCGGTGTGGCTGTTCGTCGAGGAGTTCCGGGCCGAGGGCTTCGGCGCCCCCCGGGTCGTGGTCGCGCTGCTGGCCACCGGCTTCGGCGTGGCCGCCGGGATGACCCTGGCCGGCTTCGCGTCGTCCCAGTTCGAGTTCCCCACCCTGGTCAGCGGGCTCCTCGGGGCCTTCGGGGCCACGGTCGTCTATTGCCTGATCTGGTTCTACGGCCTGCGGTGGCTCGACCACCGCACGGGCTAGAGAGAGAAGTCATGAACCCCGCCGTCAAGTACTCGCTGGGCCGCCTCGGCCTGTTCGTGGTCGTCTTCGCGGCGCTTCTGCCGGTGCCGCTCAACTTCCTGGTCCGGGCCATGGTGGCGCTGGTCGTCTCGGCCGTCGCGTCGTACTTCCTGCTCGCCACCTGGCGTAACCAGATGAACGAGCAGCTCGTCGGCGTCGCCTCCCGCCGCACGGCGGAGAAACAGCGGCTGCGCGCCGCCCTGGCCGGCGACGAGGACGCGGCGGCGGCCGGCGACCGCGCGGCCCCGGCGGAGGAGAAGGCCGAGGCGGAAGACAAGGACGAGGTCAAGGCGGAGGCCGAGCCCAAGAGTGTGGAGAAGTAAGGTCGGAACCCCGGCGTGAGTTAGCGTCGGAAGGACCGCATCTCAGCGAAGCCGGTGCGAACCCGGCGCTGTCCCGCAACTGTGAGGCCCTTCAAGGGCCGAGCCAGGTCGCCTGGGTGCGGTCGCGATCAAGCGCTCCCGGGGAGGGGCGCCTCGCGGACGGAACGCCCCCGGGGCCCTGTCGGCGAAGCACCCGGCCGACGACCCGTCGGCCACGCACCCGGCCGACCGGAGGACCTCATGAAACGCATGCTCACCGCCGCCCTGGCGACCGCTCTGCTGCTCGCCGGCGGGTGCGGCGACAGCGGCGACGACACTCCGCCGGCGAGCACCACGCCCAGCGCCGGCGCCTCGTACCCGGTGACCGTCAGTGGTCTCACCCTCGGCGCCCGTCCCGAGAAGATCGTCTCGCTCTCGCCCACCGCGACCGAGATGCTGTTCGCGATCGGCGCCGGACCGCAGGTCACGGCGGTCGACGACCAGTCGACGTACCCGGCCGACGCCCCCAAGAGCAACCTTTCCGCCTTCAAGCCCAACGCCGAGGCGATCGCGGCCAAGAATCCCGACCTCGTCGTCCTCTCCGACGACATCGACAAGGTCGTCGCGCAGCTGGACAAGCTGAAGATTCCGGTCTTCAAGACGCCGGCCACCGCGAGCCTCGACCAGACCTATGAGCAGATCAAGCAGCTCGGCACGCTGACCGGGCACGGCGCCGAGGCGACCGCGGTGACCGAGCGGATGGCGTCCGACATCGAGAAGATCGTGGCCGGCGTGCCGAAGCGGTCGAAGCCGCTCAGTTACTACTACGAGCTGGATCCGACCTTCTACACCGTCACGTCCAGGACGTTCATCGGGTCGGTCTTCTCGCTGTTCGGCCTGACGAACATCGCCGACCCGGCCGACGCCGACGGCGCCAAGGGCGGATATCCGCAGCTCTCGCAGGAGGCGATCGTCAAGTCCAGTCCGGACACGATCTTCCTGGCCGACAGCAAGTGCTGTCAGCAGTCGGCGGCGACGGTCGCGAAGCGTACGGGCTGGAGCAGTGTCACGGCGGTCAAGGCCGGCCAGGTCTTCGCCCTGGACGACGACATCGCCTCCCGCTGGGGGCCGCGCACCGTCGACCTCGCCCGCTCCATCGCCGATGCGGTGGCCAAGGTCCCGGCGTGAGACCGGCCGGTCTCCGGCCCGCCTGGCTCCTCGGAGGTACCGCCGCGGTTCTCGTCGCGCTGGTGGCGGGGCTGGCCTTCGGGTCGGTTCCGCTGCCACCGGCCGGTGTCATCCTGGAGCTGCTCAATCTGATCCCGGGCGTGCACCTGCACAGCGGGCTCACCGACCGTGAGATCGCCATCCTCACCGAGCTGCGGCTGCCCCGGGTCGTGCTGGGTCTGCTCGTGGGCGGGATGCTGTCCCTGGCCGGCGCGGCCTACCAGGGCGTCTTCCGCAATCCGCTGGCCGACCCGCACCTGCTCGGCGTCGCGGCCGGGGCCGGGCTGGGTGTGACCGCGGTGATCTCGCTGCGGGCCGGCACCACGGGCGGTGACGCGACCGCGAACCTGCCCTTCGGCGTGCCGGTGGCCGCCTTCGCCGGCGCGCTGCTGGCCGTCGCCCTGACCTGGCTGCTCGGCGCGGCCGGGGGCCGCGACCGCACACCGTCGACGCTGATCCTCTCCGGCGTCGCGGTGTCGTCGTTCCTGGCCGCGGGGCAGACCTATCTGATGCAGCAGCATGTGGAAACGCTGCGCGAGGTCTACTCCTGGTTGCTGGGCCGGCTCGCCACCGCCGGCTGGCACGACGTGCTGGTCATGCTTCCGTACGCGGTGGTGACCGGTGTGATCGTCCTGTCCCAGCGGCGTGAGCTCGACGTGCTCACCGTCGGCGACGAGGAGGCGAGCGCGCTCGGCCTGCATCCCCAGCGGTCCCGTTACCTGCTGATTGTCGCCGCCTCGCTCGGCACGGCGGCGGCGGTCTCGGTCTCCGGCCTGATCGGCTTCGTGGGCATCATCGTGCCGCACACGATGCGCCTGCTCGCCGGCCCGAGCTACCGCTCGATCCTGCCGCTGTCGGTGCTCTTCGGAGGCGCCTTTCTGGCCTTGGCCGACCTGCTGGCGCGTACCGCCGGGGGTCAGGCCGAGATCCCGATCGGCGTCGTCACCGCCTTCTTCGGCGCCCCGTTCTTCATCGTCGTGTTGCGCACCAGCCGCCAGGCGGCCGCCTCGTGACCGCGATCCGGGTTACGGACCTGCGGGTCAGCCTCGACGGCACGCCCATCGTGGAGGGCGTCGACCTCGACGTCGACCGCGGCGAGTGGGTCACCGTGATCGGTCCGAACGGCGCCGGCAAGTCGACGGCGCTCCGGGCGATCGGCGGTCTGCTGCCCTTCACCGGCACCGTCGAGCTCAACGGCAGCCCTCTCGACCACCTGCCCCGCCGCGAGCGCGCGAAGACCATCGCCACGGTCGCCCAGTCCCCGATCGTCCCGCCCGGCATGCGGGTCTTCGACTACGTGCTCCTGGGCCGTACGCCATATGTCCCGCCCCTCGGTCGTGAGTCGGCCAACGACCTCGAGGTGGTGGAACAGGTGCTGGAAGAGCTCGACCTGACCCGCTTCGCCACCCGCCGCCTCGACACCCTCTCGGGCGGCGAACGCCAGCGCGCCTTCCTGGCCCGCGCCCTGGCTCAGGGGGCCGGCATCCTCCTGCTCGACGAGCCCACCAGCGCCCTCGACATCGGCCACCAGCAGGAGGTCCTCGAGCTGGTCGACCGCCTGCGGGCCGAGCGCGCCCTCACCGTGCTGGCCACCATGCACGACCTGACCACGGCCGGCGAGTACGCCGACCAGATGGTCTTGCTGGCCGCCGGCCGCGTCGTGGCCGCGGGTTCGCCGCGCGACGTGCTCACCGAGGAGAACCTGGCCAAGCACTACCGCGTACGGGTCCGCGTCATCGACGGCGACCACGGCCCCCTGGTCGTGCCGGTACGAAGCTAGCCGGCTAACGGTTGCCGGCGAGCACCGCGAACAGGCCGCCCTGAGGGTCGCTGAGCACCGCGTACCGGCCGATCGAGATGCTGCGCGGGGGCAGGGCGACCCGGCCGCCCAGCGCGACCGCGTGGTCGGTGGCTATGTCGGCGTCCTGCACGGCGAAGTAGACCATCCAATGCGGACCGACGTCGTCCGGCCACAGCTCGGGCAGCATCTGCTGGATGCCGCAGATCGGCGTCTCGTGCACCTTGGCCACCACGTAGCGGGCGCCGTCCATCGCGCTGTTGCGGTACTGCCAGCCGAACACCGCCTGGTAGAAGGCCGTCGCGCTGTCGATGTCGCGGGTGTTCAGCTCGTTCCAGGTGAGGGCCCCGGGCACGTCGAAGAGCTCGGCGCCGCGCATCGCCCAGGGCTGCCAGACGCTGAACGGCGCGCCGCCGGGGTCGAGGAACGCCGCCATCCGGCCCTGGTCGGTCACGTCGAACGGGGGCACCAGCACCTTGCCGCCGGTGGCGGCCACCCGGGCCGCCACCGCGTCGGCGTCGTCGGTGCCGATGTAGGTGCTCCAGGCCGTGGGCTGCCCGGCGCCGTAGAGCGGGCCGGCCCCGGCCACCGGCAGCCCGTTGCGCAGGAAGGTGATGTATTCGCCGGAAACCTCGGCGGTCCACCCGAACAGCTCGGTGTAGAACCTCTCCGCCCCGGCGAGATCGGCGGTTCCGAGATCGACCCAGCTGGGCGTCCCGGGCGTCGATGCGGTCATCGCCGCATCATCACACCGCGTATCTAAACACTGCCTTAAGTGTCAATGTTCTAGCTGAACCGACGACGTCCCTCCCGCCGATAGGCGGAGTGGGCGACCCCTCAAGGGTGGCCGTCCAGCCGACTCACTCCAGCGGCGCGGGCAGGGGCGCCGCGTGCACCACCGACAGGCGGGACACGGCCCGGGTCAGGACGACGTACAGCCGGTTCAGGCCCTTCGGCTCGGCGGCGACGATGTCGGCCGGCTCGTGCACGACCACGTGGTCGTACTCCAGGCCCTTGACCACCGTGGCCGGCACCACCGTGACCCGCGCCTCGGAGTCGACGTCGTCCGGGGTCGCGTGCTCGATGCCCGCGGCCGTGAGGTGACCGCGCAGCCGGTCCACCGCGGCGTCGGCCGCGATCAGCGCGACCGAGCCCTCGTGCCCGAGCGCCGCCGTGACCTCGGCCAGTGTCTCCGCGTCCAGATCGGACGGCTCGGCCACCGGCACCACGACCAGGTCGCCGTCGCGCCGCAGCGAGACGGCCTCGGGCACGTCGACGCCCAGAGCCGGCAGCAGCCGGTTGGCCAGCTCCACCACCACCGCCGGGACGCGGAACCCGACCGTCAGCGGGACCACCTTCGTTTCCGGCTTGCCCAGGTGGCCGAGGGTCTCCTGCCATTGGGGGGCGGCCCACGGCGCGGTGCCCTGCGCGAGATCGCCGAGGACCGTGATCGAGCCGTGCTCGCTGCGCCGGGCGATCGCCCGCGCCTGCATGGGGGAGAGGTCCTGGGCCTCGTCGATCACCACGTGCCCGAAACTGGCGGCGCGCTCCAGCAGGCCGGCCGCCTCGTCGATCAGCACGAGGTCGGCCGCGGTGAACTTGGCCGCCTTGACCGTGCGGGGCGGCCTGGCCCAGCGGATCGCCTCCTGCTCCTCGGCGCTGAGCAGGTCACCGGCCACGAACGGGTCGGTCAGCACCTCGGCCACCAGCGCCTCGGGGGTCACGGCGGGCCACGCCTTCTCCAGGAACTCGGTGACCGGGGCGATCTTGCTCATCTTGCGGAGCCAGCCCTCGGTCGGCGAGTTGCCGGTGCGGTACTCCGACTGCCGCTGCAGAAGACCGACCACCCGGGCCCGTACGCGGTCGCGCCCGACCGCATAGGGAAGGCCCTCACGGCGGGCCTCGTCGACGATCCGGCGCAGCGGCTCGGCGTCGATCCGCCAGCGGTACGAGCCGTCGGACACCATGATCGGGTCGGTCGGCTTGGTGAGCCGCCCCCACAGGGCCTTGCGCAGCACCTCGGCCATCCGGGAGTCGTTCTTGACCAGCGCCGCCGCCGGGCCGTCGACCGCCCGGACCGGCACCCGCCCGACCAGCTCGTCCACTGTGGCCTGCTGCACTTCCACTTCGCCCAGGGCGGGCAGGACGGCCGAGATGTACGAAAGGAAAGCCGTGTTCGGCCCGACGATGAGCACCCCGGAGCGCCGAAGCCGCTCGCGGTGCAGATAAAGCAGGAAGGCGGCCCGGTGCAGGCCGACGGCCGTCTTGCCGGTGCCGGGCGCGCCCTGCACACAGATCGAGTCGGCCAGCTCGGCCCGGACCAGCTCGTCCTGCTCGGGCTGGATGGTGGCGACGATGTCACGCATCGGGCCGACGCGCGGGCGCTCGATCTCGGCGGTCAGGATGCGGCTCTTCGTGCCGAGCTCCTCGCCGCGGTCGAGATGCTCGTCCTCGAAACTGGTGAGCTCGCCCTTGACGAAACCGAAGCGGCGGCGGACGGCCACGCCCTGCGGATCCCGCACGCTGGCCCGGTAGAACGACCGGGAGAGCGGGGCCCGCCAGTCGAGCACCATCGGCTCACCGGCGTCGTCGGTGACGTGCCGCCGGCCCACGTGATAGGCCGCGTCGTCGATGTCGAGCCGCCCGAAGAACAGCGGCGTGGTGGGATCGTCGGCCAGCTCCTTGACACGGCGGGCCATGTGCCGGCCGAGCTGCTCCGCGGTGTACGCGTCACCGGCCACTTTGTCGCCGGTCGAGAAGAGCGCCTCGGCCCGCCCCCTCATCCGGGCGAGCGCGGCCCGCGACTCGGTCAGGTGGCGTCGTTCGTCTGCTAGTTCGGTGTCCAGGTCGAAAGCGGGCACGGTTCATCCTCAGGCAGGGTGTTCCTGGCTGCTCGCGTATCCGGCCTTTTCCGATGGCCGGCGCGGGGGGACGTCCGCTGCGGTGCATGCTCACCACGGCCGTCGAGCGGCCCTCGACACTACGCGCAACCGGCCTGCCACTCCACCGAATAATGGACACATGACGGACGGGCAGAGCAGGCGGATCTCGGATCCCCGGGTCATGCGGGCCTTGGCGCATCCGGCCCGCATCGAGATCATGGAACACCTCAACAACAGCGGGGCCGTCGTCACCGCGACCGAGTGCGCCGCCGTGGTCGGCCTCTCGCCCAGCGCCACCAGCTACCACCTGCGTGAGCTGGCCAAGTACGGGCTGGTCGAGCAGGCCCCGAGCCGTGGCGACGGGCGCGAGCGGGTGTGGCGCAGTCCCGCCAGCGGGTTGCGCATCGACACCGAGGGGTCCTCGCCGGACACCGTGGCGGCATCGCTGGCGCTGGTCGAGGTCTTCCTGCAACGCGATCTGCAACGCACGCGGGAGTGGGTGGCCCGGCAGCCGAACGAGTCGGATCAATGGCGCGACGTGGGCGACATGACCAGCCTCGAGCTCCTGCTCACGGCCGACGAGTTGCGGACGCTGTCGGCCCAGGTCATGGAGCTGGTCGCGCCGTACCGACGGCGCGATCGTCAGTCGTCCGCCCCCGAGGGGGCCCGCCGGGTGCACGTCAACTACAGCGCTTTCCCGGAGGAGGGGTAGCGATCACGAGATGTGAAGGATTATTTTCGAAGTATGTCTTTCACATCTTCCGATGGTCGGCGCCCGCGGTCCGCGGCGCCTGACAAGCCGGGCCAGGGCGGGGGCACACTGGGCGAGCGGGGTGGGTCGCGGTGGGGTGATGTTTATCTGGTTGTCGGGTCTCGGGCGGTTTCGGTCTGTGGGGACTTTCTGGCGGCGACCACGCTCGCGCTGGTGTTGCAGGAGGCGGGGCATGGCGGGCTGGCGATCTCTGGGCTGATGCTCGCCGCGGGGCTGCCGCCCGCGCTGTTGGCGCCGCTCAGCGGGCGTCTGGCCGATCTGGGTGACAGTCGCGTCATTCTGAGCGTGACGGCTGCGGCGCAGGCGGTTGTGTGCGCGGCGCTGGCCTTCGTGGCCAGCCCGGTGCTGATCATTGCGCTGGTCGCGCTGCTGGCCTGTGGGCTCGCCTTCACCCAGCCGGTGCTGTCGGCTCTGCTGCCCGACATGGTCCGGCGTGAGGACCTGGCCAAGGCCAGCGGGATCAGCCAGACCGCGGGCCAGATCGGCGTGCTCATCGGTCCCGCGCTGGCCGGCATCCTGGTCGGGCAGACCGGCTCGCGGGTGCCGTTGCTGATTGATGCCGCTACCTATCTTGCGCTGGTCGTGGCCGCCCTGGCCATGCGCACCCGCCGGCGTCGCGCCACCGCGGCCGGCGCGAAAAGGGCGCAGCTGGCCCCGTACCGCCTGCGGGACGACCGGACGCTGGCCGTGGTCGTCGGGGTGCTGGCCGCGATCGTTCTCGGGATCGCCGCGATCAACGTCTTCGACGTCTTCTTCATCCGCGAGACGCTCGGCGCCTCGGCCACGCTCTACGGCTTCGTCGCGGCCTCCTGGACGGTCGGCATGCTGGCCGGTTCGGTGACCTTCGGCCGGTTCCCGCCGCACCGCATCACGCCGCTGGCGATGGTGATCGTGGCCAGTGGCAGCTGCGTGCCGTTGATCGGCGCGGCCTTCGCGAGCAACGCCTTCTGGGTCGTCCCGCTCTGGATCGTCGGCGGCTTCTTCAACGGCGCGATCAACGTCTTCGTGATGGTGTTCGTCACCAGCCGTACGCCGCCGGCCGCCCGGGGCCGGGCCTTCGCCGCGATGAACGCGCCGATCCAGGGCGCCGGCATGATCGGGCTGCTGGTGGCGGGTCCGCTGGTCGGCCAGTTCGACCTGCGGCTGCTGGTCGGAGCCACGGGCGTGGCCGGGTTGGTGGCCGCGCTGGCCGCCCTGCCGATCGTGCGACGTGAGCCACCATCGGCCCCGGCCGCGGGCGGATCCCACTGGGTGAGAGATAGCGTCGGGTCATGAGCGACAGCGCCGGTCGGCCCCGGGTCGGGCACATCCAGTTCCTCAACTGCCTGCCGATCTACTGGGGCCTCATGCGCTCCGGCGCCCTGCTCGACGTCGACCTGCACAAGGACACCCCCGAGCGGCTCAGCGCCAGCCTGGTCGCCGGTGACCTCGACATCGGCCCGATCACCCTGGTCGAGTACCTGCGCCACGCCGACGAGCTGGTGTTGCTGCCCAACCTCGCGGTCGGCAGCGACGGCCCGGTGCTCTCGGTCAATCTGATCTCCACCCGGCCGCTGGCCGAGCTCGACGGCCGTCCGGTCGCCCTGGGCTCCACCTCGCGCACCGGCGTGCTGCTGGCCCAGATGCTGCTCGCCGAGCAGTACGGCGCCGAGCCGGAGTACTTCCGCTGCCCGCCCGAGCTCACCCAGATGCTCATCGAGGCCGACGCCGGCGTGCTGATCGGCGACCCGGCGCTGCGCGCGATGTACGAGGGGCCGCGGCTCGGCCTGGAGGTCACCGACCTCGGCGAGGCGTGGAAGAAGTGGACCGGCCTGCCGATGGTCTTCGCGGTCTGGGCGGTCCGCAAGGACTTCGCCGCGGCCCACCCGGGCGTCGTCAAGGACGTGCACGAGGCGTTCCAGCGCTCGCGTGACCTGTGTCTGGGCGAGCTCGACGAGGTGGCCACCGCGGCCGCGCGGTGGGAGCCGTTCGACGCCGAGACGCTCGCGACGTACTTCCGGGTGCTCGACTTCTCCCTCGGCGAGCGGCAGATCGCCGGTATGCGAGAGTTCGCCCGCCGTGCGGCGGCTAGGGGGGAAGTTCCGCCGCTTCCGGCCGAAGGCCCGGTTTTCGCCGAAGTTTGATCTCCAACCGCGGAAGCTCTACGCTCCCGGGACTCTCAGCCGACTCATAGAAAGCTCGGCTGATTCCTAGGAACGGTGACCATGCGCCTCCGCTCTCTCGCCATCCCCGCCGCTATCGCCGCTGTGGCCCTCGGGGGGCTCGCCGCGCCGGCCCAGGCCGCGCCGTTTGACGAAGAGCCATTCGTTGACTTCTACGTGCCCGAGCAGGTCACGGTGATCCAGGGCAAGGCCAAGACCGTCCAGGTCGAGCTGGTCAACCTGGGCCAGGCGCCCGCCAAGGACGTCGCCGTCACGTTCAGCGACGTCGACGCGGGTCTCGGCCTCACGCTGCCGGCCGGCTGCGACGCCACGAGCTGCAAGGTCGACCTCAAGCCGGGCAAGGTGACCAACCTGGCCATCACGCTGAAGCCGACCGGCGGCAAGCTCGTCTCCCACTTCACCGTCTCCGCCGGCGGCTGGGACAGCGAGGTCACCGTCCTGCGCTCGACCGGCGGGGTCGACCTCGAGGTCGCGCCGATCGCCGATATGAAGCTCAACCGCGGCCAGGCCAAGGACGTGCCGATCGTAGTGCGCAACGCCGGCAGCGAGACCGTCGACTCGATCGGGCTCGCCCTGGTCTCCGAGCCCGGCGTCGAGGCGCTCACCAAGTACCGCAACTGCGTCACCGAGGTCGAGGGCGAGAAGATCCCCGGCGTGCTCTGCTTCTTCCCGCAGGAGTTCGCCCCGGACACGACGTTCACCGTTCCCTCGGCCACCCCGGTGCAGCTCAAGCTGCGTACGGACGCCGGTGGCCCGTACACCTACGGCGCCGCTGTCTCGGCCATCGGCGTGAAGGACTCGGTGGCCGACGCGCTCGCCGCGAAGACCGGCCCGGTGCTGAAGCTCGAGGCCAAGCGCACGTCGGCCGTCGACATCCCCGACGACAGTCAGGTCCCGGACGACCTGAACGAGGAGGACAACGTCGCGTTCTTCGGCGTCGAGGCCGGTAAGTCGGCGGCCGACAGCGCGGCCATCGGTGGCGCCTTCACCGGCGCGATCGGCGACGAGACGACGGTCAAGGTCGGCGTCCGCAACCTCGGCCCGACCAGCGTCGTCCCGCTCATCGAGGACTGGTACGCGGCGGTGCACGTCACCGTGCCGACCGGCCTGAAACTCACCAATGTGGACCCGGCCTGCGTCCCGGGCATCGGCGTGCCGGAGGACTTCGACGGCGTCGACAAGGAGACCAACATCGACGGCCGGGTCTACACCTGCCTGCCCGGTGAGCTGCCCAAGGGCGGGCAGTCGCTGTTCACCTTCACCGGCACCATCACCGAGGAGAAGGTCACCGCCGGTTCGGTCACGGTCGACGGCGGCGTGCAGGACGGCAACGCCAAGAACGACAAGGCGGCCCTGACGCTGACCCTGACCGGTGGCGGCCAGGGTGGGGGCGACGACGAGGGCGGCCTGCCCGTCACCGGCGCCCCGGCCGGGTGGGTCGCGCTGGGTGGTGCCCTGCTGCTGATCGCGGGCGGCGTGGCGGCGTACGTCTTCCGCCGCCGGCACATCGTCACCAGCGCCTGACCGCAGTGATCAAGGACCGTCCCGGGCTCACCGGGGCGGTCCTTGTTTGATAGGAAGATCGCATGGGCTACCAGTTCGACGCCGACACGGCGGTGACCGGCGCGGACGGGCGCTGGTCGGCCACGCTGACCGACGACTGGTCGATCGCGGCCGGGGTGCCCAACGGCGGCTACCTGTTCGCCGTGGCGCTGGCCGCGGCCGGTCAGGTGGTGCCCGAGCAGCGGCTGATCACCGCGACCGCCCACTACGTGCGGCCGGGGCAGGACGGGCCGGCCGAGCTGGCCGTGGAAGAGGTCAAGCGGGGGCGGCTGACCAGCACCGTCGCGGTCGCGCTGAGCCAGGACGGCAAGGAGCGGGTACGGGTCGTGGCCACGTACGGCGATCCGGTCCTGCAGGAGGCGCCGGTCCAGCACCCGATCGCGGCGCCGTCGATCCCGGCGCCGGACGACTGCGCCGCGCCCCACTCCGAGCCGGCTGTGGCCATCGGCGCGACGATCTCCGAGCGTTTCGACTACCGGGTGCTGCCGGCCTCGCGCTGGGTGGGCGGCGAGGGGCCGGGGGAGGCGCGCCTCGACGGGTGGATCCGGTTCGCCGATGGGCGGGAGCCCGACCTGGCCGCGCTGCCGTTCTTCGCCGACGCGTTCCCACCCGCTCTGGGGGAGCTGGTCGGGTTGGTGACCGTGCCGACGCTCGAGTTGACCGTGCACGTGCGCAAGCAGCCGGCGCCCGGCTGGGTGCAGGCCCGCGTCGAGGCCCGGCACATCGCGCCGGGCCTGGTCGAGGAGGACGCCTACCTGTGGGACAGCACCGGCTCGCTGGTTGCGTTGTCGCGCCAGCTGGGGTTGTGGCGTGCTTGAAAACCCACACCGGCCGGAAGCCGGGTGACCGGCTGGAGTGGCACCCAGCCGGTCCCTCGAAGCGGGTGCCGGTCGTGATTGCGTACCTATGAAGTGAGCAGCTGGTCCAGCGCCGCGACGTCCTCCGCCGAGAACTCCCACGCGCCGGCCGCGGCATTGGCCTGGACCTGCTCGGCGCTGGTGGCGCCGGCGATCACGCTGGTCACCGCGGGCCGGGCGGCCAGACCGGCGATGGCCACGTCGAGCAGGCTGTGGCCCCGCTCGGCGCCGAACGCGGTGAGCGCCTCGATCTTGTCCCAGTCGGCGGCGTCGAGGAAGCGCTGGTAGCGGTCGAGCGAGAGGCGGGTGCCGGCCGCGGGGGTCTCGCCGCGCTTGTACTTGCCGGACAGCAGGCCGGAGTCGAGCGGGAAGAACGGCAGCAGGCCCAGGCCGAAGTGCTCGCAGGCCGGGACGACCTCGGTCTCGACCTCGCGCTGGAGCAGGCTGTAGCGGTTCTGCGCGCTGATGAACGGGGTGTGACCGGCGGCCCGGGCGGTCCAGTCGGCGTCGGCGATCTGGTAGCCGGCGAAGTTGGAGTGGCCGAGGTAGCGCACCTTGCCCGAGCGGACCAGGTCGTCGAGGGCGGCCAGGGTCTCGTCGATCGGGGTGGCCGGGTCGGGCTCGTGCATCTGGTAGAGGTCGATGTAGTCGGTCTCGAGCCGGCGCAGCGACGCCTCGACGGCGCGCACGATGTAGCGACGGGAGCCCCGGGCGCCGAAGTCGTTGCCGTTGAGGCCCTCCATGTTCATGCCGAACTTGGTGGCCACCACGACCTCGTCCCGGCGGCCCTTGAGGGCGGCGCCCAGGCACTCCTCGGAGGCGCCGTGCGGCGTGCCGTAGATGTCGGCGGTGTCGAACAGCGTGATCCCGGCGTCGATGGCGGCGTCCACGACCTCGCGCGTGCCGTCGGCGTCCAGCTTGCGGCCGAAGTTGTTGCAGCCGATGCCGACGACGGAGACGACCAGGCCCGAGGGGCCCAGCCGGCGGTAGCTCATCTCACTCATGAGCACGACCTTATGCCCGTTCGTACCGTCGTTGGCCCAGGACGGGGTTACATCGCCGTCTATCTATTGACACGGGTTGTTAACAAATCCGACGCTCGGGTGAGAGCGCTCTCCCCCTCATCGGAGGTTCCCCGTGCGCAAACTCCTGGGTCTCCTGGCCGCCGCGGTCCTGGCCGCGCCTCTAGTGTCTCCACCGGCGGCGTCCGCCGTCGGCCCCGCGGTGCTACCGGTCACCGTCACCAACAACACCGGCCGCGGCGACGCGGTCTACCTGTACGTGATCGGCGTACAACTGTCCTCCGGCCGGCTCGGCTACGTGAACCAGGCCGGCACCTTCACGGCGTGGAGCGGCGGGGCCCTGCCCCCGGTGGCCGCGCCCGACGTGTCCATCGCCGGCGCCGGCAACGGCGGCAGCTCGACCATCAACTTCCCGCGCGGCTTCTCCGGGCGGGTCTACTTCTCGCTCGGCACGAAGCTGAAGTTCTTCCTGACGCCGGACGGGCTCGTGCAGCCGGCGCCGTGGGCCGGCGGGGACGCCAACCGCGACATCCTCTTCGACTGGAGCGAGTTCACCTACAACGATGCCGGGCTGTGGCTGAACAGCTCGCAGGTGGACATGTTCGCCGTGCCGCACGCGGTCACCGTCACCGGCGCCTCGGGCGCGACCAAGCGGACGGGTGACCTCGTGGCCAACGGCCGGGACACGGTCATCAACACGATCCGCGGGACCTCGGGATGGGCCAACACCGTCTACACCCGGTCCGACGGAACCGTGCTGCGGGTGCTGGCGCCCGGTAAAGCGGCCGGGGCGGGCCTGCTGAGCAGCAACTACCTCGACTCGTACATCGCCTCGGCCTGGAACGCCTATGCGTCGAAGACGCTGACCGTCGTGCCCTTCGGCGACCAGCCGAACACCCGCTACTTCGGGCGCACCTCCGGCAACACGATGGTCTTCACAAACTCGTCGGGTGCGCAGGTGGCGTCGTTCAACCGGCCCTCCTCGGCCAGCGTCTGGGGCTGCGACGGCGACCTGCCGGCGCCGAACGACCAGGTCGTGGGCCCGATCTCACGGACGCTGTGCGCCGCCCTCAACCGGGGCACGCTCGGCACGATCGACACTCAGCCGAGCACCAACGCGGCCGACTTCTACCGCAACAGCCCGACCAACGTCTACGCCAAGGTCATCCACGCCAACATGGTCGACGGCAAGGCCTACGCCTTCGCGTTCGACGACGTCGGCGCCTTCGAGTCGCTCGTGCACGACGGCGACCCCCGGTCGGCCGGCATCGTGCTGACGCCGTTCAGCGGTGGTGGCACCACGCCGCCGCCCGCGAGCAACGGGGTTCCGCTGATCAGCGCGCTCAACAACAAGTGCATCGACGTGCCGAGCGCGAACTTCTCGGACAGCGTCCCGCTGCAGATGTGGGGCTGCAACAACACGAACGCCCAGAAGTGGACGTTCAGCGGCGGCGCCGTGAAGAGCCAGAACAACAAGTGCATGGACGTGACGGCGGCCGGCACGGCGAACGGCACGCCGATCCAGCTCTACACCTGCAACGGCACGGCGGCGCAGCAGTTCGTCCTCTCGGCCGCCGGTGACCTGGTCAACCCCCAGGCCAACCGCTGCGTCGACATCAAGGACGTCAACTCGGCCGACGGCGCGCGGCTCCACCTCTGGGACTGCCTGGGCGCGGCCAACCAGAAATGGCGCACTTCGTAACACTGCTCGAGGAGGCCGGCCGGGCACGAGCCCGGCCGGTCACTCCTGCAGGTCGCGGTAGGCGGGTCGCAGCAGATCCACCAGCGGGATGTGGCGGACCTTCACCGTCGGCGCGTCCAGCGCCCGGAGCAGCAGCTCGGGCGGCACGGTCACCCGCGACGGCCGCTCCCGCAGCCGTCCGAGGCTGATCGCCGGGGCGTAGAAATCGGTCAGCCGGGCGTCCAATGGGGACTCCTCGACCGCGAGCGGGTCGACCGCCGGCGCCGGCTCGGGCGTGCCGCGCAACGCGTCGAGCAATTCGTCGCGGGCACGGCCGCGCCAGGCCAGCACCAGGAACGGGTCGTCGTCGAACGCCTCGGCCAGCACGTAGAGCACGGCCGAACCGTGCTTGCACGGAACGCTCCAATCAGGACAACTGCATCGGATGTCCAGCCGCTCCGGGAACAGCGGCGCCTCGTGGGCCGCGAACAGTTCGACGATCTCGTGCGGCATCTCGCCCGCGAGCAGGGCCGCGCGATACAGCGCCTGCGCGCCGAGCGCGTCGGTCAAAGTCGTCCACTGTGCCTCGTCGAAGGCCGTGATCTCGATCGTGACCTCGTACGGCTTCGGCCTGGACCCCTGCACCCGGGCCGTGACCCGCCCCGAGGCGAGACTGAAATCCATGACCTGGCCCTTGCGGGCGTAGGCGCGCCCGCGCGCGAGCCGGCCGCCGTCACACACCTGCTCGAGGACGTCGACGAAGCGGCGCGACCACCACTGCTCACCGATCTTGCCGCGCTTGGCCCGGACGGCGATGCCACCGTCCACTTCGATCGGACGACCCGACTCGAAAAACCGTCCTTTGGGGTCGGTCGGCACGTCACCTCACCGCCGCGGGGTCGAGCGCGAACAGCTCACGCAGCTGATCCGTGCTGAGATCGGTGATCCAGTCCTCGCCGGTGCCGACGACCGAGGAAGCCAGCGCCTTCTTCCGCTCGATCATCGCGTCGATCTTCTCCTCCAGCGTGCCGGTGCAGATGAACTTGCGGACCTGCACGTTCCGGGACTGTCCGATGCGGAACGCCCGGTCGGTCGCCTGGTCCTCGACCGCGGGATTCCACCACCGGTCGAAGTGGACGACGTGGTTGGCCGCGGTCAGGTTGAGGCCGGTGCCGGCCGCCTTGAGCGACAGCAGGAACAGCATCGGCTCGTCGTCGTTCTGGAAACGCTCGACCAGATCGTCGCGCTTCGCCTTCGACAATCCACCGTGGAGCCACAGGACCGGGCGATCGAGATGCGCGGCGAGGTACGGCTGCAGCAGGGCACCCCACTCCGCGTACTGGGTGAAGATCAGGGCCTTGTCGCCGTCCTCGATGATCTCGCCGGCCAGCTCCTCGAGGCGGGCCAGCTTGCCTGAGCGGGCGGGCAGCCGCGAACCGTCCTTGAGCAGGTGGGCCGGG
This sequence comes from Actinoplanes sp. NPDC049598, assembly GCF_040675435.1. Taxonomy (NCBI): domain Bacteria; kingdom Bacillati; phylum Actinomycetota; class Actinomycetes; order Micromonosporales; family Micromonosporaceae; genus Actinoplanes; species Actinoplanes sp. NPDC049598. Next base: position 86,106 of record NZ_JBFAOX010000030.1, read on the forward strand.
TGGTTGCAGACCTGCTTGAGCTTGGTCATGGCGGCCAGCACGTTGCCCCGGCGCTGGATGCCCTCGCTGCCCTCGATCTCGGCTAGCATGTCCTCGACCACGGCCTGGTAGAGCGTGGCCTGCTCGGCCGTGAGCGTGCACCAGACCTTCATCTCGTTCTTCTCCGGCAGGTCGGAGATGATCGTCTTGTCGGTCTTGAGCCGGCGCAGCACGAACGGACCGGTGGCCCGCTTGAGCGCCTCGGCCGCGACCTCGTCCCGGTGCACCTCGATGGGCTCCTGGAAGCGCCGGCGGAACCGCTTGACCGGGCCGAGGATGCCGGGGTTGCAGAAGTCCATGATGGACCACAGCTCGGCCAGGTGGTTCTCCACCGGCGTGCCGGTGAGGGCGAGGCGGGTGCGGGCCGGCACGGCGCGTACGGCCTGGGACTGCCGGGTCCCGCTGTTCTTGATCGCCTGGGCCTCGTCGCAGACCACGCGGCCCCAGTCGGCCTTCTTCAGGGTTTCGAGATCGCGGGTCGCCGTTCCGTACGTGGTGAGGACCAAGTCCGAATTGTCCACTGTGTCAAGAAATTCGTCGCCGCGAACCCGGGTTCCGCCGTGGTGCACGTAAACCCGCAGTGACGGGGCGAATCGGGCGGCTTCCTTCTGCCAGTTGCTGACCAGGGACATGGGACAGATCAGGAGTGTCGGTCTCGCCGCGTTCCGGGCCCGCTCGGCCAACAGGAGCGACAGGGTTTGCGCGGTCTTGCCGAGGCCCATGTCGTCGGCGAGGATGCCGCCGAGACCGAGCCGGGTCAGGAAGTGCAGCCAGGACAGGCCCCGCTCCTGGTAGGGCCGCAGGCTGCCCTGGAAGGTGGCCGGCGTCGGCACCGGCTCCATCCGGTCGGCCGCCTGGCCCGACAGCAGGTCGCCGAGCATGCCGTCGGCGTCGACCTCGACCAGCGGCAGATCCTCCTCGCCGCCGTCGACGACCTGCTGGAGCACCTCGCCCGCGGTCAGCTCGCCCTCGCGCCGCTTGGTCACGGCCTTGAGCGCGGCCCTCAGCTGGCGGTCGTCGAGCTCGACCCACTGACCGCGCACCCGGACCAGCGGCACCTTGAGCCGGGCCAGCTCGGCCAGCTCCTCGGCGCTGACCACGCCGTCGCCGATCACCAGGTCGAGCCGGAAGTCGACCAGCTCCTGCAGGCCGAAGCCGGAGTCGGCCACGGCCCGGGTCGCGGTGCCCTTGGCCTTCTTCGACCGCGTGGTCAGCTTGAGCCCGACCGCCTTGCGCCCGGCCCAGGCCGGGAGCTGCACGCCGAAGCCGGCCGCCTGCAACAGCGGCGCCGCGTTGCGCAGGAAGTCGTGCGCCTCGGCGGTGTCGATCGTCATCCGGCCCGGCTCCTGATCCCGCAGGGCCAGGCTGAGCAGCCGGTAGAGCCGCACGGCCCGGCCGAGCCCGGCCAGCAGGAGCTCGTCGGGCCGGGCCGGCATCCCGGGGAAGCGGCCGCCGGCCCAGACCTCCTCGGCCGGCAGGTAGAGGCTCGGGTCCTCGGCCGACTGCAGCGCGAACTCGAGGCCCCACTCGTCGGTCTCGGGTGCCGGCTCGAACAGCCGGAAGCTCACCCGGACCGGGCCGTTCGCCTCGTGCGCGGCCCGCAGCCAGTCGTCGAGCGCGGTCCGCAGCTCGCGCTCCTCGGCCGGGCGAGCACCCGGCAGCGTGGGATCGTCGGCGGTGAGGGCGGCGATCCAGCGGTCGGGCAGCGGCGCCTTGGGGCCGGCCCGGTGGCCGTGCAGGATCCGCTCGGGCATCACCGAGCGTGCGCCGGAATCGACGAGATGATCGAGCGCGTTGCGCAGCGTGACCGCCACGCCGTCGCCCGTCGCCCGCACCGAGGGCGGCATCCCCTCGGCGAAGTCCCGGTAGGCGGCCGCGTCCGAGCCGGTGAGCACGGGGCGCCAGCGGGCGGTGGCCACGCCGTTCTCCGTGACCAGCTGGGGCAGCATCCGGCCGCGGCGGGCCAGGTCGCACGCGTAGCCGGCCAGGACGCAGAGATAACGCAGGTCGGCGGCGGCCAGCCAGTCGTCGTCGGGCTCCGACAGCTCGCCGAGGATCTCCATCGCGCCGGCGCCGGGCACCAGCCGGACCGGCACTCGCCAGGAGGCCAGCTTGATCCCGCGTCCGCTCGACTCGACGCCGGTCTCGGGGGAGGGGACGGGGCCCCGCGCCGTGCTGGGCAGCTGGAGCGTTCTCGTCGAGGTCGTCGCCGACAAATCGGGCAATTCTTCGACGGGGGCCGCGAACGGGTGAGGCCGGTCGGCCGCTCGCGACGTGGTGGTCAACGGGCGGCCGGGATCCTCGCCCCAGAGCATCAGCTGCCCGTCAGCCCAACCACCATGTACGACGAGCACACCCACCCCCTGGAACGACCGCCATCGAGAGTAACGACCCATGTGAGAGGTGCGCCGCTGACGGCGCGGCCCCGGCGGACGTACTCTTCGGTACGTGACGGCGAACCAGGAGATCGACAGCATCCTGCAGCGAGCGGCCGACGGCGGGCGGATCACGCCCGAGGAGGCGCTGCTCCTCTACACGGAGGCCCCGTTCCACGCGCTCGGCGAGGCGGCCGACGCGGTGCGCCGCCGCCGGCACCCGGACGGCATCGTCACCTACCTGATCGACCGCAACATCAACTACACGAACGTGTGCGTCACGGCGTGCAAGTTCTGCGCCTTCTTCCGGGCCCCCAAGCACAGCGAGGGCTGGGCCCACCCGATGGAGGAGATCCTGCACCGCTGCGGCGAGGCGGTCGATCTCGGGGCGACGCAGGTGATGCTGCAGGGCGGCCACCACCCGGAATTCGGGGTGGAGTACTACGAGAACCTCTTTGCCTCCGTCAAGCAGGCGTACCCGCAGCTCGCGATCCACTCGATCGGCCCGAGCGAGATCCTGCACATGGCCAAGGTCTCCGGGGTCTCGATCGAGGAGGCCATCCTGCGCATCAAGGCGGCCGGGCTCGACTCCATCGCCGGCGCGGGCGCCGAGATGCTGCCCGACCGGCCGCGCAAGGCGATCGCCCCGCTCAAGGAGAGCGGCGCCCGCTGGCTCGAGGTGATGGCGGTCGCGCACCGCAACGGCCTCTCGTCGACCGCGACCATGATGATGGGCACCGGCGAGACCCACGAGGAGCGCATCGAGCACATCCGGATGATCCGCGACGTGCAGGATCTGGCCGTGGCCAACGGCTACCGCGACGACGCCGTCGAGCAGGGCCAGGCGCCAGGAGAGTCTTCAGACCGTTCAAGGGCGGGTGGTGGGGCGGTAGCCGGGGGTTTCCGGGCCTTCATTCCCTGGACGTATCAGCCGGAGAACAACCACCTCAAGGGCCGCACGCAGGCCACGACGATGGAATACCTGCGCTTCCTGGCCATGTCGCGGCTGTTCTTCGACAACGTGTCCCACCTGCAGGCCTCGTGGCTGACCACGGGCAAGGACGTCGGCCAGCTCTCGCTGCACATCGGCGTCGACGACCTGGGCTCGATCATGCTCGAGGAGAACGTGATCTCCTCGGCCGGCGCCAAGCACCGGTCGAACCTGCACGAGCTGATCTGGATGATCCGTACGGCCGACCGGATCCCGGCCCAGCGCGACACGATCTACCGGCACCTGGCCGTGCACCACACGCCCGAGGACGACCCGACCGACGAGCGCGTCGTGTCGCACTTCTCCTCGATCGCGATGCCCGGCGGCGGCGCCGGCCGCACCCAGCTCCCGGTGGTCGGGGTCTCGTAACGGTCACGAAAGTCACGGGTAGATATCGAGAACGCCCTGTTCGGGGGGTACGCGTTGACCGTTCGGTCAGGTGCGGCTCGGCGAACCGGGGAGGGCTGATTGCTCCTTCGTAACGAGGGCCGTGAACCTCTGTTCCGGGCTTTGTCCCCCTGGTTACGTTGCTCTCGTAAAACCTGAGACTTCTACCGGGGACCTGGTTCCCGGTGATGGTTGCGGACCCGACCGATGGCGGTCGTATATATAACGCACAAGGAACGGGCGGGATGGGTGACCATCCCGCCCGATCTGTCTGTACCGGTAGTTTGGACCGCGTGAGTCGCGCAGATCTGGACAAGCAGCCGCACGAGGTCGCCGAGATGTTCGACGGCGTGGCCAAGCGCTACGACCTGACCAACACGGTGCTCTCCTTCGGGCAGGACAGCGGCTGGCGGCGGGCGACCCGGGCGGCGCTCGGTCTGCGGCCGGGGGAGCGGGTGCTCGACGTGGGCGCCGGCACCGGCGTCTCCACCGAGGAGCTGAGCCGCTCGGGTGCGTTCGCGGTCGGCGCCGATCTGTCCGTGGGCATGTTGCGCGTCGGTCGTCAGGCCCGGCCCGTGGTGCCGCTGGTGGCCGGTGACGCGCTCAAGCTGCCGTTCCCGGACGCCACGTTCGACGCGGTCACGATCTCCTTCGCGCTGCGGAACGTCGTCGACACCGCCGCTGCGCTGCGTGAGCTCGGCCGGGTCGTCCGGCCCGGCGGCCGGCTGGTGGTGTGCGAGTTCAGCCACCCCACGAACGGTCCGTTCCGCACCGTCTACCTGCAGTACCTCATGCGCTCGTTGCCCGCGGTGGCGCGGCGGGTGTCCAGCAACCCGGACGCGTACGTCTATCTCGCGGAGTCGATCCGGGCCTGGCCCGACCAGGCCGGTCTCGCCGGGCGCATCGCGGAGTCCGGCCCGTGGGGCCGCGTCGGCTGGCGCAACCTGACCGGTGGGGTCGTCGCGCTGCACCGCGCCACGCGCCTCTAAAGGGGACAAGGGCGACGTTTCCGCCCATCTACGGAGGGTTCCTGTTTTCCTCGGAGAATGACCACTTTCGGGCACCTCGAGGACACCGACATCGACATCGCGATCGACGACCGTGACGCCGGCGAGCGTCGTGGCATGGAGCTGGCCGCCCGCATCCGGATGGTGGCCGCTCAAGATCCTGAGCTGGCACAAGATCTCGTCGAGCAGTTGATCTCCGCGTTGGAGAAGGCCACCGGCGGAACCTTCCGGCAGTTCCTGGACGCGGAGGGCGAGCCCGAAATCACGACGGGTGCACCGACCGTCAATTCACCGGCGCGAAACAGTTAGGGTTCCCTTACCCGAACGAGCTTCGATGGCCGTCTTAGACTCCGACTTGGGCGTGCTTGTGAACTGTTTCACGAGCCGCTGCGAGACGGAGGTGTGGCGTGCGCAACCAGGTACTATCCGGTCCCATCGCCGACGAGGCGGATGTGATCGTCGTCGGAGCAGGTCCGGGCGGCTCGGCCGCCGCTTATCACATGGCCCGGCACGGCTTGCGCGTTCTGCTTCTCGAGAAGACCGAGTTCCCGCGCGAGAAAGTGTGCGGTGACGGGCTCACCCCGCGCGCCGTCCGGCAACTGGTCCGGATGGGTGTCGACACCTCGGAGAAGGCCGGCTGGCTGCACAACCGCGGCCTGCGGGTGATCGGCGGCGGCGTCCGTCTCGAGCTCGACTGGCCCGACCTGGCCAGCTTCCCCAACTACGGCCTCGTCCGGACCCGGCTCGACTTCGACGACATGCTCGCGCGGCGTGCGGTCGAGGCCGGCGCCATCCTGCGCACCGCGGTCAACGTGACCGGCCCGGTGCTCGACGACGACGGCCACGCCATCGGCGTCGAGGCCAAGGTCGGCCCGGGCAAGGAGCCGATGCAGTTCCGGGCGCCGCTGGTGATCGCGGCCGACGGCGTCTCCGGCAAGCTGCCGCTGGCCATGGGCCTGACCAAGCGCGACGACCGGCCGCTCGGGGTGGCCGTGCGGCGCTACTACACCTCGCCCGTGCGGGCCGACGACGACTACCTCGAGTCCTGGCTGGAGCTGCGCAGCTCCGAGGACCCGACCCGGCTGCTGCCCGGCTACGGCTGGATCTTCGGCATGGGTGACGGCCGGGTGAACGTGGGCCTCGGCATCCTCAACTCGTCCAGCGCCTTCGGCAAGACCAACTACCGGTCGATGCTCACCGACTGGCTGGCCGGCACGCCGGCCGACTGGGGCTTCCGCGACGAGTCCAACGCGGACGGGCCGATCCTCGGCGCCGCGCTGCCGATGGGCTTCAACCGGGTGCCGCACTACACGCGCGGCCTCATGCTGGTCGGCGACTCCGGCGGCATGGTCAACCCGATGAACGGCGAGGGCATCGCTTACGCCATGGAGTCGGGCGAGCTCGCGGCCGAGGTGGCGGTGCAGGCGCTGGCCCGGCCCGAGGGCGCCGATCGCGAGCGTGCGCTGCGGGCGTACCCGTCGGAGCTTAGTCTGCGGTTCGGCGGCTACTACCGGCTCGGCGGAGTGTTCGTGAAGCTCATCGGCAACCCCCAGATCATGCGGATCGCCACCAAGCACGGCATGCCGCACCCGACGTTGATGCGGTTCGTTCTGAAACTGCTGGCGAACCTGACCGACCCGCGCGGCGGGGACGCGATGGACCGGGTCATCAACGGCCTGACCAAGGTGGCTCCGGCCGTCTGACGCACCCCGGCTCAATCAAGAACAAATCGGACGAATAGTGTTATACGGCTCATAGTCGAAAGCTGGAGAGTTCGAGATGTCGGTAAACCCATACGTCCCGATCGTCGGGTTACTCATCCTCGGCGCGCTCTTCGCGCTGTTCTCGGTGTCGATCGCGCCCATCGTCGGTCCGCACCGTTACAACAGGGCCAAGCTCGACGCGTACGAGTGCGGCATCGAACCGGCGCCGACGCCGGTCGGCGGCGGCCGGTTCCCGGTGAAGTTCTATCTGACCGCGATGCTCTTCATCATCTTCGACATCGAGACCATCTTCCTCTATCCGTGGGCCGTGTCCTTCAACGCGCTCGGCCTGTTCGGCTTCGTCGAGATGGTCCTGTTCATCGTCACCGTCTTCATCGCCTACACGTACGTGTGGCGGCGTGGCGGCCTCAACTGGGACTGATCCGCGGCTCTACCGGTCACCTTCAGGAGACACAGCCATGGGAATCGAAGAGAAACTACCGGCCGGCATCCTGCTGACCTCCGTCGAGAAGCTGTCCAACTGGGCCCGTAAGTCCTCGTTCTGGGGCGCCACGTTCGGTCTGGCCTGCTGCGCGATCGAGATGATGGCGGCCGGCGGCCCGCACTACGACCTCGGTCGCTGGGGCATGGAGGTCTTCCGGGCCTCGCCGCGGCAGGCCGACCTGATGATCGTGGCCGGCCGGGTGAGCCAGAAGATGGCGCCCGTCGTCCGGCAGATCTACGACCAGATGCCCGAGCCGCGCTCGGTGATCTCGATGGGCGTGTGCGCCTCGTCGGGCGGCATGTTCAACAACTACGCGATCGTGCAGGGCGTGGACCACATCGTCCCGGTCGACGTCTACCTGCCCGGCTGCCCGCCGCGGCCGGAGATGCTGATCGACGCCATCCTCAAGATGCGCGAGAAGGTGATGGCCCAGCCGCTCGGCCCCAACGGCCGCAAGATGCTGGAGGCCCGCCGGGCCGAGGGCAAGGTGCCGGTGGTCGCGCCGGGCGCCATGCCGTCGTCGTACCGCGTGGACAAGGTGCGCCGGGCTGAGTGGACGCAGGCGGTCAAGGAAGGCCGCGAGGAACAGCTGCGCATCGAGAACTGGATGAAGCTGCAGCCGCACCTGCGGGAGGGCAAATGAGCATCGCACCACAGGACGGTCATGAGCCCGTCGGCGCCGACATCGACGCCCCGGCCCAGACCCCGGCCAGCCCGCAGAAGGGCATGTTCGGCATCACCGGCACCGGCGACGTCTCCGGCTTCGGCGGCCTGGTCCGCCGGCGTCCCGAACAGGTCGGCAGCCCCAAGCCCTACGGCGGGTACTTCGACGAGGTCACCGACGCGCTCGAGGAGGCCTACCCGGGTTTCGCCGACGCGATCGAGCGGGTCGTCGTCGACCGCGGCGAGCTGACCCTGCACATCAAGGCGGAGCGGATCGCCGAGGTCGCGCAGATCATGCGGGACGACGAGTCGCTGCGCTTCGAGCTCTGCTCGTCGGTGTCCGGCGTGGACTACCTGAACTCCGACGCGCGCCGGCTGCACGTCGTCTACCACCTGACCTCGATGACCTACCGGCGCCGGGTGCGCCTGGAGGTCGCCGTGCCCGACGGCGTGCCGGTGCCGAGCGTGACCAGCATCTACCCGACCGCCGACTGGCAGGAGCGGGAGACCTACGACATGTTCGGCGTGGTCTTCGCGGGCCACCCGAACCTGACGCGGGTGCTCATGCCGGACGACTGGGAGGGCCACCCCCAGCGCAAGGACTACCCGCTCGGCGGCGTGCCCGTCGAGTACAAGGGCGCCGAGATTCCGCCTCCTGACCAGCGGAGGGTCTACCAATGACACAGTCCGGATACGCAACCGAGCGAGAGACCACCGAGGGCCGCGTCTTCACCGTCACCGGCGGCGACTGGGACACGGTCACCGGCAGCGTCGACCCGCTGAGCAACGAGAAGATCGTCGTCAACATGGGTCCGCAGCACCCGTCGACGCACGGCGTTCTGCGGCTCGTGCTCGAGCTCGAAGGTGAGACGGTCCAGGAGGTCCGCCCCGTCGTCGGCTACCTCCACACCGGTATCGAGAAGAACCTCGAGTACCGCAACTGGACGCAGGGCACCACCTTCGTCACCCGGGCCGACTACCTCGCGCCGCTGTTCAACGAGGCCGGTTACTGCCTCGCCGTGGAGAAGCTGCTCGGCATCACCGACCAGATCACCGAGCGGGCGAACACGATCCGGGTGCTCTTCATGGAGCTGAACCGGATCTCGTCCCACCTCGTCTGGCTGGCCACCACCGGCATGGAGCTGGGCGCCATCTCGATGATGCTCTACGGCTTCCGCGAGCGTGAGTACATCCTCGACATCTTCGAGGAGACCTCCGGCCTGCGGATGAACCACGCCTACTTCCGCCCGGGCGGCGTGGCGCAGGACGTCCCCGAGTCGGCGATCAAGAAGATCCGCGACTTCCTGGTCTATCTGCCCAAGAAGCTCAAGGAGTACGAGGCGATGCTCTCCGGCCAGGTGATCTGGCAGGAGCGCACCCAGGGCGTCGCCGTGCTGGACGTGACCGGATGCCTGTCGCTCGGCATCACCGGGCCCGTCCTGCGTTCCGCGGGGCTGGCATGGGATCTGCGGAAGACGATGCCCTACTGCGGCTATGAGAATTATGAGTTCGACGTCCCGACCGCGACGACCGCCGACGTCTGGGGGCGGTACCAGGTTCGTCTCGCCGAGATCCGAGAGTCTCTCAAGATCATAGAGCAGGCCCTTGATCGTCTTCGGCCGGGCCCGATCTTCATCGCCGACAAAAAGATAGCCTGGCCTGCGCAATTGGCCGTCGGGCTGGACGGCATGGGCAACTCGCTCGAGCATGTGGCCAAGATCATGGGCCAGTCGATGGAGTCCCTTATCCACCATTTCAAGCTCGTGACCGAGGGCTTCCGGGTGCCGGCGGGCCAGGTCTACGTCGCGATCGAGCACCCGCGCGGAGAGCTCGGCGTGCACGCCGTCTCCGACGGTGGCACCCATCCGTACCGGGTGCACATGCGCGACCCGAGCTTCGTGAACCTCCAGGCCATCCCCGCGATGGCCGAGGGCGCGCTGTTGGCCGACGTCATCGCCGGCGGCGCTTCTCTGGACCCCGTGATGGGTGGGTGTGACCGGTAATGACCGCAACAGAGGTGGAATTTTCCCCCGCCGCCGCTCCACTGGCCGAGAAACTCCTCGGCCAGGCAACCGAGATCCTCGCTCGCTACCCCGCCGGTCGCGAACGGTCGGCCCTGCTGCCGCTGCTCCACCTGGTGCAGACGGTCGAGGGCCACGTCAGCCCCAACGGAGTGGCGTTCTGCGCCGAGATCCTGGGCATCAACAAGGCCCAGGTCGGCGCGGTCGCGACGTTCTACACGATGTACAAGCGCCGCCCCACGGGCGAATACCTCGTGAGCGTCTGCACCAACACGCTGTGCAACACGCTCGGCGGCCAGGAGGTCTACGACCAGCTCTCCGAGCACCTCGGCGTCGGGCACGACGAGACCAGCGCCGACGGCCGCATCACGCTGGAGCACGCCGAGTGCCTGGCCGCCTGCGACTACGCGCCGGTGGTGACGGTCAACTACGACTTCGCGCTCGACGAGGCGACCCCCGAGGCGGCGGTCGGCCTGGTCGAGAAGCTGCGCAACGGCGAGGCGTACACCCCGGCCCGGGGCGCGCGGATCTGCTCCCTCAAGGAGATGCAGGTCCAGCTGGCCGGTTTCGCCGACCCGCGCGAGGGCGCGGTCGGCGACGGCCGGGCCGGGGCGCCCACCCTGCGCGGCGTGAACCTCGCCCAGCAGCACGGCGTCGCGGTGCCGAACTTCGACCCGGACACCCCCATCACCAAGACCAAGCCGTCCCCGCGCGAGGAAGCCCGCGGGGCGGACAAGGGCAAGGTCGCCTCGGTCGTCGACAAGGTCAAGGACGCCGTGACCTCGGTGACGTCGCACGCCGGCAAACCGGCCAAGGCCGGCGACGACAAGGACCCCGAGGTCCGTACGGCCCAGCAGCGCAACCCCGACGCGAGCACGCCCGACAAGACGGGCGACGCCAAGGCCACGCCGCCGGCGCCGAGCAACCCGGCCGAGGCGGCCGGCGCCTCGGCCAACGAGCCCGCCGGCGACGGCAAGCCCGCCGGCGACACCGCCCGCGGCAGCGAGGAGGCGAAATGACCCAGCCACGGCGTGAGGTGCTCGAGAAGCTGACCCCGGTCCTCACCAAGCGCTGGCTCTCGCCGGACGCGTGGCAGATCGGCGTCTACGAGCAGCTCGACGGGTACAAGGCGGTCCGCAAGGCGCTCGACGTCCACCCGGACGACCTGATCCAGCTCATCAAGGACTCGGGTCTGCGCGGCCGCGGCGGCGCGGGCTTCCCGACCGGTCTCAAGTGGGGGTTCATCCCGCAGGGCGACGGCAAGCCGCACTACCTCGTGATCAACGCGGACGAGGGCGAGCCGGGCACCTGCAAGGACCTGCCGCTGATGACCTACGACCCGCACTCGCTGGTCGAGGGCGCGATCATCGCGGCCTACGCGATCCGGGCCGAGCGGGCCTTCATCTACATCCGCGGCGAGGCGGTGCACGCCGCGCGGCGGCTGCGCAACGCCGTCGACGAGGCGTACCGCAAGGGTTATCTGGGCCGGAACATCCTCGGCTCCGGCTTCGACCTCGAACTGGTCGTGCACAGCGGCGCCGGGGCGTACATCTGCGGCGAGGAGACCGCCCTGCTGGACTCCCTCGAGGGGTTCCGCGGGCAGCCCCGGCTGCGCCCGCCGTTCCCGGCCATCGCCGGTCTCTACGCGAGCCCGACGGTGGTCAACAACGTCGGCACCATCGCCAGCGTGCCGTACATCGTGCTCGGCGGGGCCGACTGGTGGAAGAGCATGGGCACCGAGAAGTCGGCCGGCCCGATGATCTACTCGCTCTCCGGCCGGATCGCCAACCCGGGCCAGTACGAGTGCGGGCTCGGCATCACCCTGCGCGAGCTGATCGAGCTGGCCGGTGGGATGAAGCCCGGGCACACGCTGAAGTTCTGGACGCCCGGCGGATCGTCGACGCCGCTGCTGACGGCCGAGCACATCGACACCGCGATGGACTTCGAGGGTGTCGCGGCGGCCGGCTCGATCCTGGGCACCACGGCCATGCAGATCTTCAGCGATCAGGACTGCCCGGTCTACTCGACCTGGCGGTGGCTGGAGTTCTACCACCACGAGTCGTGCGGCAAGTGCACCCCGTGCCGTGAGGGCAACTACTGGATGGTCCGTACGTACCGCCGGATCCTGTCCGGCGAGGGCACGTACAAGGACCTCGACACGCTGCAGGACACCGCCGACAACATCTTCGGCCGGTCGTTCTGCGGTCTCGGCGACGGTGCGGCCACCCCGGTCATGTCGACGCTCAAGTTCTTCCGCCAGGACTACCTGGACTACATCGAGGGCCGGACCGCGCCGCGGCTTTCCGCCAAGGCCCTGGTTGGAGCGCACTGACATGACCGACGTAGCGAAGAAGACGGACACCGTCACGCTCACGATCGACGGGATCGAGGTGACCGCGGAGAAGGGCGAGCTCGTCATCCGCGTCGCCGAGCGGATGGGCATCGCGATTCCCCGCTTCTGCGACCACCCGCTGCTCGCGCCGGCCGGCGCCTGCCGGCAGTGCCTGGTCGACATCGAGGGCCAGCGCAAGCCGGTCGCCTCCTGCACCCAGACGGTCGCCGAGGGCATGGTGGTGCGCACGCAGCTCACCTCCGAGGTGGCCGCCAAGGCGCAGGGCGGCGTGATGGAGCTGCTGCTGGCCAACCACCCGCTCGACTGCCCGACCTGCGACAAGGGCGGCGAGTGCCCGCTGCAGAACCAGGCGATGAGCAACGGGCGCACCGACTCCCGCTTCCACGAGCACAAGCGCGAGTACGAGAAGCCGATCCACATCTCCAGCCAGGTGCTGCTCGACCGCGAGCGTTGCATCCTGTGCCAGCGCTGCACCCGGTTCTCCGAGGAGATCGCCGGCGACAAGTTCATCGACCTGATGGACCGCTCGTCCGGCGAGCAGATCAACGTCTACCGCGACGACTTCTTCGGCGGCCGCGGCACCGGTGACGGTCAGGTCGGCGAGGGTGAGGGCGACGTCGCCTTCAACTCGTACTTCTCCGGCAACACGATCCAGATCTGCCCGGTCGGCGCGCTCACCGGCGAGCAGTACAGGTTCCGGGCCCGCCCGTTCGACCTGGTCTCGACGCCGACGGCGTGCGAGCACTGCGCGGCCGGCTGCTCGATGCGGGCCGACCACCGCCGCGGCAAGGTGCTGCGCCGGCTGGCCGGCGACGACCCGGAGGTCAACGAGGAGTGGAACTGCGACAAGGGCCGCTGGGGCTTCCGCTACACGACCGCCAACGAGCGGATCACCAACCCGCTCATCCGGGGCGCGGACGGTGAGCTGCGGGAGGCCTCCTGGAGCGAGGCCCTGCTGACGGCGGCCGAAGGCCTTGCCGCGGCCCGCTCGGCCGGTGGGGTCGGGGTGCTCACCGGCGGCCGGCTGACGGTGGAGGACGCGTACGCGTACGCGAAGTTCGCCCGGCTCGCCCTCGGCACCAACGACATCGACTTCCGGGCCCGCCCGCTCAGCGCCGAGGAGGCCGACTTCCTGGCCTCGTCGGTGGCCGGGCTGGCCGACGTCACCTACACCGACGTCGAGAACGCGGGCTCGGTGGTGATCGCCGGGCTGGAGCCGGAAGAGGAGTGCCCGATCCTCTTCCTGCGCCTGCGCAAGGGCTTCACCCGCAAGAAGCTGCGGGTGACCGCCATCGCGCCCTACCTGACCCGGGGCTTCACCAAGCTCGGGGCCAACCTGATCGCCGCCGTGCCCGGTGAGGAGGCCGCGCTGCTGGCCGGCAACCCCGCCATCGCCGCCGCGCTGGCCGAGCCGGGGGCGATCCTGATCGTCGGCGAGCGGCTGGCCACGGTTCCGGGTGGTCTCTCGGCCGCGGCGGCGCTGGCCGAGCGCACGGGCGCGCGTCTCGCGTGGGTGCCGCGCCGGGCCGGTGACCGGGGCGCGATCGACGCCGGCTGCCTGCCCAACCTGCTGCCGGGCGGCCGCCTGGTGGCCGACGCGGGGGCGCGCGACGAGCTGGCCCGGGCCTGGCGGAGCGAGTCGCTGCCCGCAACTCCCGGGCGCGACACCGACGCGATCGTCGCGGCCGCGGCCACCGGCGAGCTGGGTGGCCTGCTGGTCGCCGGGGTCGACCCGGGCGACCTGGCCGACCCGCGGCTGGCCGAGCAGGCGCTCGAGAACGCCGGCTTCGTGGTCAGCCTGGAGCTGCGCCACACCGCGGTGACCCGGCGGGCCGACGTGGTGCTGCCGGTGGCCCCGGCCGCCGAGAAGTCCGGCACCTACCTCGACTGGGAGGGCCGGCTGCGGTCCTTCGGCACGGTGCTGCCGACGAGCACGGCCATGACCGACGGCCGCGTGCTGGAGGCGGTCGCCGCCCTCATGGACCCGTCCAACCACCCCACCGCCGCCCTTGAAACGACTGAAGGCATTTCGCTGGGCACGGGCGACGTCATGGCGATTCGCCGTGAGCTCGGGGCGATGCCGGCGAGCAGCGGGGCCCGGCCGGCGCTGCCGTCCGTCTCACCCGCTTCGCTGCCGGCGCCGGCCTCGGCCGAGGCTGTTCTCGCCACCTGGCACCACCTGATCGACCTCGGCACGCTGACCGAGGGCGACCCGGTGCTGGCCGGCACGGCCCGGACGCCGCTCGCGCGGATCGGCAAGGACCTGGCCGAGGAGCTGGGCGTGGCCGACGGGGACGCGCTCACGGTCGGCACCGACCGCGGAGCGGTCACCCTGCCGGTCGCGATCACCGACCTGCCGCCGCGGGTGGTGTGGCTGCCCACGAACTCGCCGGGCTCGACGCTGCGCCGCAGCCTCGGGGTCACCGCCGGCGCGGTCGTCCGGCTCTCCGCCGGCCGGCCCGGACCGATCCTCGCCTCCGCGGGAGCGAACGCATGAAGTCGACCATTCTGGCGGCGCACGCCGTCGATCCCAGCCTCCAGACGTTCGAGAACGACGTCTGGTGGATCACGCTGATCAAGCTGTTCGGCGTCTTCGTCCTGCTGCTCCTGTTGACGCTCTTCACGATCAACTACGAGCGCAAGGTCGTGGCCCGGATGGCGGTCCGGCCCGGCCCCAACCAGGTCGGCCCCAAGGGGTGGCTGCAGAGCCTCACGGACGGCGTCAAGCTGCCGTTCAAGGAGGAGATCATCCCGAAGACCGCCGACAAGGTGGTCTACTTCATCGCCCCGGTCATCTCGGCGACCACGGCCTTCACCGCCTTCTCGGTCATCCCGTTCGGCGGCGTGGTCAACATGTTCGGCCAGCAGACGGCGCTGCAGCTGACCGACGTGCCGGTCTCGGTGCTGGTGCTGCTCGCCTGCTCCTCGATGAGCGTCTACGGCGTGGTGCTGGCGGGCTGGGCCTCCGGCTCGACCTACCCGCTGCTGGGCGGTCTGCGCTCGAGCGCGCAGATGATCTCGTACGAGGTCGCGATGGGCCTGTCCATCGTGGCCGTCTTCATGACCGCGGGCACGATGAGCACCTCGCAGATCGTGAAGGCGCAGGCCGAGGGCAACCCGATCAACATCCTGGGCTGGGAGGCGACCACGCCCAGCTGGTACGCGATCCTGCTGCTGCCGAGCTTCGTCATCTACTGCATCGCGGCCGTCGGCGAGACCAACCGGGCGCCGTTCGACCTCCCCGAGGCCGAGTCCGAACTGGTCGGTGGCTTCCACACCGAGTACTCGTCGTTCAAGTTCGCGCTCTTCTTCCTGGCCGAGTACATCAACATGATCACCGTCTCGGCCTTCTGCACCACGCTGTTCCTCGGTGGCTGGCGCGCGCCGTGGCCGATCACCGCGGTCTGGGAGGGCGCCAACGCCGGCTACTTCGGGCTGATCTGGTTCTTCGCCAAGGTGCTGCTGCTGCTCTTCGGCTTCATCTGGCTGCGGGCCACGCTGCCCCGCATGCGCTACGACCAGTTCATGCGGTTCGGCTGGAAGGTCCTCATCCCGGTCAACCTGGTGTGGATCCTGTTCCTGAGCTACGTCAAGGTCGCCAACAACGAGCTGTCGCAGCAGGCCAAGTGGCTGTCGATCGTCGGCATCGTGGTCGTCGTCCTGCTGGTCGCCATGCTCTGGCCGGCCGCGCGCAAGCCTCGGCAGCTGTCCCTGGAGGAACAGCTGGCGACCAGGCCACCGGGCAGCTTCCCGGTGCCACCCATCGATCTCCAGGTCCCCCCCAGCCCACGGGCACGCCGGGCGGTGGCCGAACGGGCTCCCGCCACGGTGGGCGGCGACTCCGCTCCGTCCGCTCCCTCTGACGACAAGGAGGTGTGACGTGGGGACGTTCACCGGCTCGTTCAAGGGTTTCGGGGTGACCTTCGCGCACATGTTCCGCAAGGTCATCACGACCGACTACCCGTTCACCCCGCCGACCCCGGCCCCGCGCTACCACGGGCGGCACATCCTCAACCGGCACCCGGACGGGCTGGAGAAGTGCATCGGGTGCGAGCTCTGCGCCTGGGCCTGCCCGGCCGACGCGATCTACGTCGAGGGCGCCGACAACACCGACGAGCAGCGTTTCTCGCCCGGTGAGCGGTACGCGGGGATCTACCAGATCAACTACGCGCGGTGCATCTTCTGCGGTCTGTGCATCGAGGCCTGCCCGACCCGCTCGCTCACCATGAGCAACGAGTACGAGCTGGCCCGTGACAGCCGGCAGGATCTGATCTTCACGAAGAAGGAGCTGCTGGCCCCGCTGCTGGAGGGCATGGAGCAGCCGCCGCACCCGATGCGCCTGGGCGAGACCGACAAGGACTACTACGTCGGGGCCCTGACCAACCCGGGCACGTCGGTCGGCGCCGAGCGGGCGCCCTGGTCGGAAGCGGGCACGGACGACGCGTCGACCGCGACCGGCGGCGACCCCCGGCCGGAGACGGCCGGCACGCAGCGGAAGGAACCGGTCTGATGGATCACGTCTCCACCGGTGAGGCCGTGGCCTTCTGGATCCTCGGCCCGATCGCGGTGATCGGCGGGCTCGGCATGGTGCTGGCCCGCAACGCCGTGCACTCGGCCCTCTGGCTCGTGCTGACGATGCTGTGCCTGGGTGTCTTCTACGTGATCAACTCCGCGCCGTTCCTCGGCATGGTGCAGATCATCGTCTACACCGGCGCCATCATGATGCTGTTCCTCTTCGTACTCATGCTGGTCGGCCGCGACGCCTCGGACTCGCTGATCGAGACGTTGCGCGGCCAGCGGGTGGCCGCGATCGTGCTCGGCGTCGGCTTCGCGATCCTGGTCGGCACCGGTCTGGCCCGGTCGCTCGGCGACACCCCGACGGTCGGCCTGACCGAGGCGAACGCCAACGGCAACGTGCAGGGCCTCGCGTCGCTGCTGTTCACCCGCTACGTCTTCGCCTTCGAAGTCACGTCGGCGCTGCTCATCACCGCGGCCGTCGGCGCCATGGTCCTGGCCCACGTCGAACGGGCCAAGGCCGACATCGTCGACCAGGTCACCCGGATGAAGCAGCGCTTCCGCCCCGGCAGCTATCCCGGGCCGAAGCCGGGACCGGGCGTGTACGCCAACACGATGTCGGTCGCCGCGCCCGCCCGCCTGCCGGACGGCAACGGGGCCGAGCGGAGCATCTCGCCCATCCTGCCGCTGCGTGAGCTCACGGCGGACGAGGCGGCCCCGAAGGGAACAGAGAAGTGACTCCTGACTATTACCTCGTGCTGGCGGCCATCCTGTTCACCATCGGCGCCGCCGGGGTGCTCGTCCGCCGCAACGCCATCGTGCTGTTCATGTGCATCGAGCTGATGCTCAACGCCGCGAACCTCGCCCTGGTCACCTTCAGCCGCATCAACGGCAGCCTCGACGGCCAGATCATCGCGTTCTTCGTGATGGTCGTCGCGGCGGCCGAGGTCGTGGTCGGGCTCGCGATCATCATGTCGATCTTCCGTACGAGGCGCTCCGCGAGCGTCGACGACGCGAACCTCCTCAAGTACTGAAGGGCCTACCCGTGGAACAAGTGGAGTACGCCCACGCGACGGGGGTGCTGAGCGGAATCTGGCTGCTGGTGGCCATTCCGCTGGTCAGCGCCGCGGTCCTGCTGCTGCTCGGCAAGAGGGCCGACAAGTGGGGACACTGGCTCGGTGTCCTCGCGGTGGCCGCCTCGTTCGTGTTGGGATTGATCTTCTTCATCAGCCTGTCCGGCCTCGACGAGGACAAGCGCTCGGCGCAGCAGAGCCTCTGGGACTTCATCGTCGTCGGCAACCTGCACGTCGACTTCGGACTGCTCTTCGATCCGCTCTCCGGCGTCTTCGTCCTGCTCATCACCGGCGTCGGCTCGCTGATCCACCTGTACGCCGTCGGCTACATGGAGCACGACGAGGGCCGCCGGAAGTTCTTCGGCTACTTCAACCTGTTCGTCGCGGCGATGCTCCTGCTCGTCCTCGGCAACAACTACGTGATGCTGTACTTCGGCTGGGAGGGCGTCGGCCTGGCGTCGTACCTGCTGATCTCCTTCTGGTACACCCGGCCGTCCGCGGCCACCGCCGGCAAGAAGGCGTTCCTGATGAACCGGGTCGGCGACGCCGGCCTGGCCATCGGCATCTTCACCCTCTTCGCCTACCTCGGCACCACGCAGTACGACGAGGTGTTCAGCGGCGTGAGCGGGCTCAGCTCGACCGTGGTGCTGGTCGTCGGCATCCTGCTGCTGCTCGGCGCGGCCGGCAAGTCCGGCCAGTTCCCGCTGCAGGCCTGGCTGCCGGACGCGATGGAGGGCCCGACCCCGGTCTCGGCCCTGATCCACGCGGCCACGATGGTCACCGCGGGCGTCTACCTGATCGCCCGGTCCAACCCGATCTTCTCGGCGAACTCCACGCTCCAGGTGATCGTGGTCAGCGTCGGCGCCCTGACGCTGCTCCTGGGCTGCATCATCGGCGCCGCCAAGGACGACATCAAGCGGGTGCTCGCCTGGTCGACGGTCAGCCAGATCGGTTACATGTTCCTCGGCGTCGGGCTCGGCGGTGGGGCGTACGCCCTGGCCATCATCCACCTGCTGGCCCACGGCTTCTTCAAGGCCAACATGTTCCTCGGGGCCGGCTCGGTCATGCACGGCATGCACGACCAGGTCGACATCCGGCGCTTCGGCGGCCTGCGCAAATACATGAAGTGGACCTGGCTCACCTTCATGATGGGCTGGCTCGCGATCATCGGCATCCCGCCGCTGTCCGGCTACTTCTCCAAGGAGCCGATCATCGCGGCGGCCTTCGAACGCGGCGACTGGACATCCTGGCTGTTCGGCTGGGCGGCGCTGCTCGGCGCCGGTCTGACCGCGTTCTACATGACGCGGCTGTTCGTGCTCACGTTCCACGGGCCGGAGCGCTACACCGAGGACAACAAGCATCCGCACGAGTCGCCGTACATCATGACTGTGCCTTTGATGTTGCTGGCTCTCGGCTCGATCGCGGCCGGCTTCCTGCTCTCCACCTCGATCCCGGACTGGCTGGTGCCGACCTTCGGCGAGCACGAGGAGCACCACGCCGTCATGCCGCACTGGCTGATCACGGTGCTCAGCTTGGTCATCACGGTGCTCGGGGCCGGTCTGGCCTGGGCGTTGTTCCGCAACGGGACGGCGCTCGAGCCGCAGCCGGCCGGGGCGGTCGTCACGGCCGCCCGCCGCAACCTCTACACCGACGCGTTCAACGAGGCGGTGTTCGAGCGGCCCGGCATCTACCTGACGCGGGCGCTGGTCTACCTCGACAACAAGGGCATCGACGGCGTGGTCAACGGGATCGCGGCCGGGGTCGGCGGCACTTCCGGGCGCCTCCGGCGACTGCAGACCGGCTTCGTACGGTCGTACGCCCTCTCGATGCTCACCGGTGCCGTCCTGGTCGTCGGCGCCTTCCTCGCGATCCAGCTTGGGTGGTTGGCGTGAAAGACTTTCCCTTTCTGTCCATCCTGACGCTGCTGCCGCTGGTCGGCGCGGTCGTGGTGGCCTGCATCCCGCGCGCCAAGGCCGAGCTGGCCAAGCTGGTGGCGCTGGGCTGGTCGCTGGTGGTGCTCGTGCTGAGCATCGTCATGTGGATCGCCTTCCAGAACGGGGGCGACCGCTTCCAGTTCCGGGAGTCGTACGCCTGGATCCCGTCCTGGGACGCGCGGTTCACCTTCGCCGCCGACGGCATCGCGCTGGTCATGCTGATGCTGATCGCGGTGCTGTTCCCGATCGTCATCCTGGCCTCCTGGCACGATGTCGAGCAGAGCAAGCGCTCCGCCCCGACGTACTTCGCGCTGCTGCTGGCCTTCGAGTTCACGATGATCGGCGTCTTCGCGGCGGCCGACATCTTCCTGTTCTACGTGTTCTTCGAGGTCATGCTGATCCCGATGTACTTCATCATCGGCTCCTTCGGCGGTCCCCGCCGGCAGTACGCCGCGGTGAAGTTCTTCCTCTACAGCCTCGTCGGCGGCCTGTTCATGCTGGCCGCGGTGATCGGGCTGTGGGTCGTCGGCGGGCACACGTTCGACTTCAACAACCTGGCCGCCGCGGCCGGGTCGATCGATCAGAACACGGCCCGCTGGCTGTTCCTCGGGTTCTTCGTCGCCTTCGCGATCAAGGCGCCGTTCTTCCCGTTCCACACCTGGCTGCCGGACGCCGGTGGGGCCGCCCCCGCCGGTGCGGCCGCGCTGCTCGTCGGCGTGATGGACAAGGTCGGCACGTTCGGCATCCTGCGCTACTGCCTCCCGCTGTTCCCGGAGGCGTCGCGCTGGTTCGCCCCGGCCGCCCTGGTCCTCGCGGTCATCGGCATCATCTACGCCGCGCTGCTGGCGGTCGGGCAGAACGACCTCAAGCGCCTGGTGTCGTACACGTCGATCGCCCACTTCGGCTTCATCGGCATCGGCATCTTCGCCTTCACCACGCAGGGCGGCACCGGCTCGGTGCTCTACATGGTCAACCACGGCCTGGCCACCGGCCTGCTCTTCATCGTGGTCGGCATGTTCGTCGCCCGCCGCGGGTCCAACCTGGTCAGCGACTTCGGCGGGGCCGGCAAGATGGTCCCGGTCCTGGCCGGGGTGCTGTTCTTCGCCGGTCTGGCCTCCCTGGCCCTGCCCGGCACGGCCCCGTTCATCAGCGAGTTCCTGGTGCTGATCGGCACCTTCACCGTGCACAAGACGTACGCGGTGATCGCGACCGCCGGGATCATCCTGGCCGCCGCCTACGTGCTGTGGATGATCCAGCGGACCACCCAGGGCACCCTCAACCCGACCCTGACCACGGTGCCGGGGATGCGCAAGGACATCACGCTCCGGGAAAAGATCGTGGTGGCCCCGCTCATTCTGCTGATCATCCTGCTCGGCTTCTATCCCAAGCCGGTCACCGACGTGATCAACCCGGCCGTGCAGGCGACCATGCAGGACGTCGGCGTGCAGGACCCGACGCCGGTCATCGCGAACGAAAGGGTGGCGCGCTAGCCATGGGAGACCTGAAACTGCCCGCCATCGACTACGGCGCCCTGGCGCCGATGTTGATCCTGTTCGGGGTGGCCTGCCTCGGCATCATCGTCGAGGTGACCGCGCCCCGCCGGCTGCGCAACACCGTCCAGCTCAGCCTGGCCTTCCTCGGGATCGTGGCCGCCTTCGTCGCGGTGATCTTCCAGCACAGCACCCGGACGATCACCATCGGCGGCGCGGTCGCGGTCGACGGCCCGACCCTGTTCCTGCAGGGCGCGCTGCTCGTCCTCGGCCTGGTCTCGCTGATGCTGATCGGTGACCGCTCGCTCGAGCGCGGCGGCCCGTTCGTCTCGCAGGCGGCCATCACCGTCGGCTCCCAGAAGGACGTCAAGCAGGCCGGCGACCAGCCCGGCCTCACCGAGATCTACCCGCTGACCATGTTCGCCCTCGGCGGCATGCTGCTGTTCGTCGCGGCCAACGACCTGCTCACCATGTTCGTCGCGCTCGAGGTCTTCTCGCTGCCGCTCTACCTGCTGTGCGCGCTCGCCCGCCGGCGTCGCCTGCTCAGCCAGGAGGCCGCGCTGAAGTACTTCCTGCTCGGGTCCTACGCCTCGGCGTTCTTCCTGTTCGGGGTGGCCCTGATCTACGGCTTCGCCGGCGGGATCAGCCTGGCCCAGGTGCACCAGGCGGTGATCAACCCCCAGCAGAGCCAGGTCCTGCTGTACGGCGGACTCGCGCTGATCGCCATCGGCCTGCTCTTCAAGGCCGCCCTTGCCCCGTTCCACGTGTGGACGCCCGACGTCTACCAGGGCGCGCCCACGCCGGTCACGGCCCTGATGGCGGCCTGCACCAAGGTCGCCGCCTTCGGCGCCCTGCTGCGGATCCTGTACGTGGCCTTCGACGGCGTCCGCTGGGACTTCCAGCCGGTGCTGGGCACGGTCGCCGTCCTGACCATGCTGGTCGGCGCCGTCCTGGCGGTCACCCAGACCGACATGAAGCGGCTTCTCGCCTACTCGTCGATCGCCAACGCCGGCTACCTGCTGGTCGGCGTGCTGGCCCTCAACGAGGAGGGGCTCAGCAGCACGATGTTCTACCTGGTGGCGTACGGCTTCTCGGTCCTCGCGGCCTTCGGCATCGTCACCCTGGTCCGCGACGCCGACGGCGAGGCGACCCACCTGTCCCGCTGGGCCGGCCTCGGCCGCAAGAGCCCGCTGTTCGCCGCCGTGTTCACCTTCATCCTGCTGGCCTTCGCCGGCATCCCGCTGACCAGCGGCTTCACCAGCAAGTTCGCGGTCTTCGGGGCGGCCATCGAGGGCGGGCAGACCTGGCTCGTCATCGTCGGGGTGCTGACCAGCATGCTGATCGCCTTCCCGTACCTGCGGGTGGTCGTGCTGCTGTGGCTCTCCGAGCCGGGCGAGTCGACGCCGACCGTGTCGATCCCGGGCTTCCTGACGTCGGCCGCCCTGGCCATCGGCGTCCTCGCGACGTTCGCCCTGGGCGTCGTCCCGGCGCCGCTGATCGACCTGACCCGCGACGCGGCGCAGTTCGTCCGATAGTTCTGCCGGCCCGGCGTCTGCTCAGTTGAGCAGGCGCCGGGCCCAAGTGGCCCGGCCGTTCTCGTTGACCTGCACCAGCGCGACGGTCAGATCGGTCGCGACGGCCGGGGTGGTGGCCCGAGGTACCCGGCTGCCGAAATCGACGTCGGCGGGCAGCAGCACAGCGGCGAAGCTCAACTCTTCCCGGCCAAGCTTGTAGACGGCGAGCGCGTCGGTCGAGGTGTATCCGAACCCCGGTTCATACACGCCGGCCGCGCCCGCCAGCCAGGGATACCGCTCGGCGGCGTCCCACAGCGCGCCGTTCGAGCCGACACCCGCCTCGTCGCCGGGCGTGGCCTGAGGGACCAGCATCGCGGGCGGGCGGTGGGTGCGGTGGTGAAAGAGCATCACGTAGAGGGCGCCCTCCGGGTGGGCCGGCTGATGCCAGCTCACCTTGCCGAGGAAGATTTGCTGATCCTTGGCCAGCTCGGGAACCATGTTCGGGCCGAGCGCCGTCCTGGCCGTGGTCGGGTCGACCAGCCGCAGCTCAGCGGTCGCGGCGAGTTCCTCGGGGGAGTAGGGCGGGCGCCCGCTCCACCAGCGCGCCCCCTCGACGCCGGCCACAACAATCAGCACAATCCCGACTAAAACCGCAGCCCACTTCCGCACGCCCGAAGTGGACCACAAACGACGGGCCGCCCGCTGGCCCGCTGGCCTGCTGGCTCGCTGGCTCGCTGGCCCGCCGGCCCCTTCCGGCTGACCCTCGGGCTGACCCCGTCTTCAGCGCAGCCTCCAACCCCCGCTTCCAGCCCGTCAGCCCGGGCCAGCCCGCCCGGCCCCACCTCCGGCCCGCCCGGCCCCACCTCCGGCCCGCCCGGCCCCACCTCCGGCCCGCCCGGCCCCACCTCCGGCCCGCCCGGC
>NZ_JBFAOX010000031.1:0-90564 GCF_040675435.1 Actinoplanes sp. NPDC049598
ACACCGAACCCGACCAGCCCGCCGGAATCGCCGCATAACATCAACCCACACGGATCAGCGATGGCGACTCATACACCACGCCAGCGGACGTGACCGCGCAGCGACAGCCGTCAGCAAGCCCTGTTCAGCGGCGCTCGGCAACGGCCCACGCCGCCGACAACAGGCAAGCCCGCGCGACAACAGGCAAAAGCCCCCGCGCGGCAACGGGCAAAGCCCTCGCGCGCGACTGGCAAGAGCTCCCGCATGGCGGCACAGGCAAGAGCTCCCGCATGGCGGCACAGGCAAGGGCCGCCGCGTGGCGGTGGCTGGCGACGGCTTCAGCGCGGCAGCAACAGGCAAACCCCCGCGCGGCAGCAACAGGCAAATCCCCGCGCGGCAGCAACAGACAAGAGCTCCGGCATGGCCTCAGCAGGCAAGGGTCGGCGCGTGGCGGTAGCTGGCGACGGCTTAGCGCGGCAACCGAGGACAAGCCCTCACGCGGGAGGCACCCCACCAGCAAGCCGCGCACAGAGGCACCGGGCAGCAAGCCCCCATGCGGCGGCAGCCAGCAACCGCCCGGCTCGCCGGCCGGTCACGAGCCCCGGGCAGGCGGCGACGAGCTCCGGGCGGACGGCAGATGACGGTAAGCGGTTGGTGGACGAAGGACAGCGACAAACGGAGATGGGAGGACACGCGAGGTTGAGGGCGGCGCTAAGCGGCGGCGAGGGACGGGCGCGGAGGGACGCGGGGCGGCGACACGTGATGGCGGCGGGTGATCGGCGGCGGGGTGAGGTGGGTCAGGCGGCGGGTGGCGAGGTGGGTCAGGCGGCGCGGGGCTCGGAGATGCGGAAGCCGCGGGCGCGGACCTGGTCGGCGACGCGGCTCACCTGGGCGTCGATCGCGACCAGGGTGGCCGAGAGCTCCTCCAGGTGATCGGTGAGGGCGGAGTCGTCCCAGTCGGCGACGTCGACCGAGTCCATGGCCAGGACCGCGGAGCGGAGGCGCGCGATCGACTGGATCCGCTCATGGTCGCGGAGGCGGTCGATGGTGTTGCGCGGCCCGACCGGCATCGGCCGCACCACCGGGACAAGCGAGGCAGGCACTTTGTTCGAACGCATGTTCTAATCCTAACAGGACGCAGCCGCCTCGCGCACCAGTTCACTCCTTGTGACGAAGCCCGCCTCTCAGCCTGTAAGCAGGGGAGAGAACGCGATAACGGCCTCGCTCGGCGCCGCCTCGGCGGCTACGAATCCGTCGGGCCGTACGAGGTAGAGCCGGCCCGCAACCAGTCCGGTCCGCGGCGCGGGCGCGAAGACGTGAACGGGCACGCCGAGGTCGGGCACGTCCGCCTCGGCCACTCCCCCGTAGGCGTGGATCTGCCAGGTCAGCTCGCGCAGCACGTCGAAGTTGCCGCCCGTCCAGGGCAGCCGGCGCCCGACCACCTCGTCGCGCCGTCCGCCCGAGGCCGCTTGGGCGCCGGTGGTCATCCAGTAGTGGATGCGGATCTGCGACACGTACTGGAACAGGCGTGATCCACCCGAGGCGCGCGGCAGAACCCGTACACCCATCGGCGCCAGCAACGGCACCGCGAGTGCCCGCAGGGCGCGAGCCGCGAGCCGCTGGGAGGTGACCAGCCCGAAGATCCGGTCCGTGGTGGCGACCAGCGTCTTCGCGACCGGGCGCCGCTCGGCCTCGTACCGGTCGAGCCAGGCGTCCTTGCGGCGGCCGTGCACGACGTCGGCCAGTTTGAAGGCGAGGTTGTGGGCGTCCTGCAGGCCCGTGTTCATGCCCTGGCCGCCGACCGGCGAGTGGACGTGCGCGGCGTCGCCGGCCAGGAAGAACGGGCCGTCGCGGAAGGCCGCCGCGACCCGGTGGTGCACCTTGTACGTCGCGAACCAGCGGGCCTCGCTGTAGGTGACGCCGAACCGGCGGATGCGCGGCCGAACGTCCTCCTCGCCGAGCTCCTCGTCGCCGACCAGGCCGATGATCCGCCAGTTGCCGCGACCGCGCATCGGGAAGCCGATCAGGAAGTCGGCGCGGCCGGGGCGCACGTTGATCGCGTTCTCGACCAGGCCGCCCGTGGCCGCGGCGTCGAGGACGAAGAACCGGTGCGGGTTGGTGACGCCCTCGAACGGGATGCGGCGGGCCCTGCGGACGATCGAGTTGGCTCCGTCGCAGCCCACGCAGAAGCGGGACCGGACGGTGTCGTTGCCGACCTTGGCGACCACGCCGTCCTCGGTCTGGGTCACGGCTGTCACCGGCGTCTCCCAGTGGACGCGGCCGCCGATCTTCTGGAGATTCTCGTAGAGGATCTCCTCGTTGCGGCTCTGCTCCAGGACCTGGATGTACGGAAACGGGGTGACCTCGCCGCCGAGCGGGCCGATCGGGATGCGCCCGAACGCCCGGTCACCGAAGCCGGGCGCCAGCGCGTCGGCCCGGTGGGCGGCGTTCAGCACGAGGTCGCCGAGGCCGAGCTGGTCGTAGATCTCGAGGCTGCGCGCCTGGACGACGAGGGCCCGTGACTCGCGCGTGGGCCCTTCCTTGCCGTCGGCGACGATCACGTCGACCCCGAGTTTGATCAGCCAGTTGGCGAGCATCAGCCCGGTCGGACCGGCTCCCGCCACCAGCACGTCACACGTCAGCTCGGCCATCGGCCGCTCCTCACTTGGTCAAAGTGTCCGCCACGTTCTTCAGCAGCAGGGCCTCGGCCACGCAGACCCGTTCGAACTCGCCCAGGTGCAGGCTCTCGTCGGGGCCGTGCGCGCCCGAGAACGGGTCCTCGACGCCGGTGACGAGGACCGCGGCCTGCGGGAACAGCTCCTGGAAGGTGGCGATGAACGGGATCGAGCCGCCCACGCCGATGTCGACCGGCGACGTGCCGTCCCAGGCCGAGGTGAAGGCGGCGCGGGCCGCCTCGTAGGCCGGGCCGGTCGCGTCGATCACGCAGGGTGAGCCGAGGCTCTCCAGGGTCACCTCGACCTCGGCGCCCCACGGAACGTGCTTCTCCAGGTGAGCCTTGATCGCCGCATAGGCCGACTCGGGGTCGTCGCCCGGCGCCAGCCGTACGCCGATCTTGGCCTTGGCCGTGGGCTGCAGCGCGTTGGCCGCCTCCAGGGTGCGGGGCGCGTCGATGCCGAGCACGGAGATCGCCGGCTTGGTCCAGAGACGGTCGGTGATGGTGCCCTTGCCGATCAGCTGGACGCCGTCGAGCGTGCCGGCCTCGTGGCGGAAACGATCCTCCGGGTAGTCGACCGGGGCGCCCTCGCGGCCGACCAGGCCGTCGACGGTGACCTCGCCGTGCTCGTCGTGCAGCGTGGTGATCAGGCGGGACAGGGTGATCAGGGCGTCGGGCACGGCACCGCCGAACATGCCGCTGTGCACGGCGCTGCGCAGCACCTTGACCTCGGCGAACAGGTTGACCAGGCCGCGCAGGGAGGTGGTCAGCGCGGGCTCGCCGATGTCCCAGTTGCCGGAGTCGGCGATTACGATGACGTCGGAGCGCAGCTCCTCGAGGTGGGCCTGGATGATCGCGTCGAGCGAATCGGAACCGTACTCCTCCTCGCCCTCGACGAAGACGACCACGCCGACCGGCAGCTGGTCGCCGAAGGCGCGCAGCGCGGCCACGTGGGCCATCACGCCGGCCTTGTCGTCGGCGGCGCCGCGGCCGTAGAGCCGGCCGTCGCGCTCCTGCGGCTCGAACGGGTCGCTCGTCCAGTTGCTCAGGTCGCCGACGGGCTGGACGTCGTGATGCGCGTAGAGCAGGACGGTCGGCGCGCCGGCCGGGGCCGCCTTACGGCCGATCACGGCGGGCTGGCCGCCGTGCCGCACGATCTGCACCTCGAGGCCCACACCGCGCAGCAGCTCGGCCACGGCCTCGGCCGACCGCTCCACGTGGGAGTGGTCGAAGCCCTCAAAGGCGATGCCGGGAATGCGGATCAGCCGCTCCAGGTCGGCCCGGACCCCGGGCAGCTCCCGCGCGATCGCCGCGCGCAGATCGGATTCACTCAAACTCATGACCCGATCCTATGCGCGGCCTCCGACATAAAGTCAGCCGTCGTTGCGGCCTCGGCGGGAGGCGTCGCTGGCCCAGTTGCGGGCGCCGCGCACGGCCGAGCCGGCCAGGTCGCCCGCGCCGTCGCCGAGCTTGCGGAGCAGGCCGACCAGCGGGTCCTGCGAGTTGCTGAAGCTGTCGCGGTACGACTGGGCGGCGGCCTTCACGTCCTCGGAGACCGAGGCGTCGCCGTCGGAGTCACGGCGCGGGTAGTCGCCGCCGAGAATCTGCGCATACGCCCCCGAGTCGACCCACTTGCGTAGCTCGGCGGCGCGCGCGACCGGGACCGGGTGGGTGCTCCACGCGGTCATGCCGATCTTGTGGATGCTGTCGCGGAGGTCGCCGCCGCTCTCGTACTCGGCGGCCTGCTCGAGGAAGGCGGCCGTGTCGATCTG
This sequence comes from Actinoplanes sp. NPDC049598, assembly GCF_040675435.1. Taxonomy (NCBI): domain Bacteria; kingdom Bacillati; phylum Actinomycetota; class Actinomycetes; order Micromonosporales; family Micromonosporaceae; genus Actinoplanes; species Actinoplanes sp. NPDC049598. Next base: position 4,426 of record NZ_JBFAOX010000031.1, read on the forward strand.
GGAGAGGTCGCCGCCGCCGGCCAGTTTCATCAGCAGCCGCAGCGAGGCCGCCGGGTCCTGACCGGCCAGCAGGCCGGCCCGGTCGGCCGACAGCTCGGCCTTGCGCCACCACTCGAACATCGCCGCGATGATCGCCCGCAGCGCGATCGCGCCCACCGGCAGCCAGCTCAGGTTGGCCGCCCAGCGGGTGAGGATCATCATGATCGTCTTGTAGACGGCGTGACCGCTGCGGACGTGGCCGATCTCGTGACCGAGCATGGCCCGCAGCTCGTCGTCGTCGAGCCGCTCGACGGCGCCGGTGGTGACGACGATGAACGGCTTGTCGAGGCCGATCGCGGAGCCGTTGATGATCGGGTCCTGCGAGACGAACAGCTCGGGCAGCTCGACCACGTCGAGGGTCTGAGCGGCCTCGGTGAAGCGCTGGTAGACGCGAGGGTATTGCCGGTGGTCGACGCGGATGGCCCCGGCCAGGAACTGCAGACGGAAACCGCGCTCGTTCCACATGCCGAAGAAGGCCTTGACCACGTCGTCGAAGCCGCGCAGCTCACGCAGGGCGGTCAGCGCGCCCCGGTCGGCCGGGTGCTCCCACGCCCGCGAGCTGATGCCGGTCAGGGTGACCCGCCGGCGGACCGGGCGGTTCTCCTCGTCGGTCGTCATCGATCCCACACCCCGTCCTGAGCTCCGGGCCTGAACACGCCAGGCTCAAGGTACTTCCGGAACGCAACCTTTAACCAGGTGCTCCCGGCGGAATGACCGGAAGTCCGGCCGGCGCGCCCTGCTCGATCAGCCGCCACAGCGCGTCGGTGTCCAGGTGCTCCTCGACCAGATCGCCGAGAATGTCCAGCGAACGCTCGCGCAGGCCGGCGAAGCGCGTGTCCGGCGCGACCGTGAACCCGTGCCGCCCGGCCAGCCGTGCCGCCTCGGTGAGGAAGCGCCGGCGGAACTCGTCGGACTCGAGAGCGCCGTGCCAGTGGGTGCCGAAGACCGGGCCGGACCTCGCTCCTTCGGCGCGCCCGTCGGCGTACGTCACCAAGGGTGTTGGCTGTTGACTTGACACGAAGCCGTGGTGGATCTCGTAACCGGTGACCGGCGCGCCGAACGCGTGGCCCTGGGACCGGGCGAGGATCTTGCGGGGGCCGAAGGTGATGTCGACGGGCAGAAGGCCCAGGCCGGGTACGGTGCCGCGGCGGCTCTCGACGTCGTCGTGGATCGTGCGGGCGAGCATCTGGAAGCCGCCGCAGATGCCGAGCAGCGGCTTGCCGGCGGCCGCGTGCGCCTGGACGGCCCCGGCCAGACCGGTCTCCCGCAGCCAGGCGAGGTCACTCACCGTCGACTTCGAGCCGGGCAGCACCACGAGATCGGCGTCGGCGATCTCGGCCGGTTCGACGGTCATCCGCACGCGAACCCCCGGCTCCGCGGCCAGGGCCTCGGCGTCCGTGGCATTGGAGACCCGGGGCAGCCGTACGACGGCCACGCGCAACCACTCCGTGCCGCGTGGGGCGGCCGGTCGCCCGATCACCCGCCCGTAGGCCAGCGAGTCCTCCCCGTCGAGCCAGACGTCGAGGTGGAACGGCAGCACCCCGTGCACGGGCCGCCCGGTGGCGGCGGTGATCATGTCTAGCCCGGGCGCGAGGATGCCCAGGTCGCCGCGGAACTTGTTGATCACGAAGCCGGCCACGAGCGCCTGATCGGCCGGCTCCAGCAGCGCCACCGTGCCGAAAAGGGCGGCGAAGACCCCGCCCCGGTCGATGTCGCCGACCACGATCGCCGGCAGACCGGCCTGCCGGGCCAGGCCCATGTTGACGAAGTCGCCGTCCCGCAGGTTGATCTCGGCCGGGCTGCCGGCGCCCTCGCAGATCACCGCGTCGTACTCCGCCCGCAACTCGGCCAGGGCGGCGTGCGCGGTCTCGGCCAGCCGCGGCTTCATCGACCGGTAGTTGCCGGCGGTGACGGTGTCGATCGCCTGGCCGAGCAGGACGACCTGGCTCGACACGTCGCTGCCGGGCTTGAGCAGGACCGGGTTGAAGCGCAGGTCGGGCTCGATGCCGCAGGCCGCCGCCTGCATGGCCTGGGCCCGGCCGATCTCGCCGCCGCGGCCGTCCGGGCCGAGCACGACGACCGAGTTGTTGGACATGTTCTGCGCCTTGAACGGCGCGACCTTGACCCCGCGGCGATGGAGCCAGCGGCATATCCCGGCGGTCAGCACGCTCTTGCCGGCGTCCGAGGTGGTGCCGGCGACCAGTAGGCCGTTCATCGGCACCTCCTGGCCAGAGCCGTTCCCGCGGCAATCACAGCAGCACCAGAACCGACCAGACCGGACACACGCGCGGCCCTCCGCAGGTGCACGGGTCTCGGCTCGGGGCCGTCCCCGAGGAACGGCCGCGTCTCACTTCGGCCAAAATAGACATTTCGACCGCCGAGCCGTACGCCGAGAGCACCGGCCATGGCCGACTCGCATTGCCCGGCGTTGGGCGAGGGGTGGTCATTACGGTCGCGGCGCCAGACCCGCAGCGTCTCGCGCGGCGAGCCGCCCGCGATCGGCGCGGCGGCAATCGTGAGCAGGCCGGTCAGGCGCGACGGGGCCAGGTTGAGCGCGTCGTCGAGCCGGGCCGCGGCGGTGCCGAACCGGGCGTACCGCTCCGATCGATGCCCGACCATCGCGTCCAGGGTGTTGGCGGCCCGATAGGCCAGGAGGCCGGGCAGGCCGAGCACGCCGCCCCAGAAGAGCGGCGCGACCACGGCGTCGGACGTGTTCTCGGCGACCGACTCGACGGTGGCCCGGGCCAGCTCGGGCGCGTCGAGCTGGGACGGATCGCGCCCGCACAGGTGATTGAGCCGGCCCCGGGCGGCGGCCAGGTCGTCGCGGTCCAGGTGCTTGGCCATGATCCGCGACTCGCGGCGCAGGGTCCGGCCGCCGAGCACGGTCCAGGTCGCGGCGGCGACGAGGGCGGCCCGGGCGATCGGCAGGCGGCGGGTCGCGACCGCCGCGGCCAGCCCGGCCGCGGCGGGCACACCGACAGCGATCGTGGTGAACGCGGCCCCCGAGCGCCGGGTCGGCGCGTAGAGGCGGCGCTCCAGGGCGCCGGCCGCCGTGCCGAACCCGGCGACCGGATGGAAGCGGCGTGGATCACCGAGTACCGCGTCGAGCAGGTAACCCGTGATCAGTCCGGCGGCGTCCGCCGTACCGGGTCTCATGCTCGCCATCTCGGTCCTCCTGTGCCGCTTCACCGTTGCCGCGCGGCAACGTTAGCCGGAGACCACGCCCCGCTCCGCGGCCGCGGTGCTCAGGTCACAGACCCACACGGCCACCTCCGGCTCGTCGGCGACCGGATCGTCGGGGAACGGGACCGGCTCCATCTGGCCCCACGCGATCGCGCCGGGCGCGCGATCCTCCAGGAACTCGACGACGATCGACTGCAGGTCGCCCGTCGTCCGGTAGGTCGTCTCGAACGGCAACTGGTCGTGGCCGCAGGAGCGCGTCGAGCAGCGCAGCTGCCCCGCCTCCGGGTCGTGCCACACGTAGAACGTCGCCGGCCCGCCGTGTCGCAGGGCCGCGACCTGATCCCGCAGCAGCTCGGCGGTCTCCTCGAAAGCGGAGACGACCTCTTCTGCCGTCATGCTTATGCGTTCGTGCAGCGGCGCACCGAACCAGCTGGTGTTGACCGTCTCGGCGTCCTGGTCGTGCGGCGCAAGCACCAACGTCTCGCCCGCTATCGCGCGGATCTCCTTCAACAGCACGGCCCCAGTCTGCCGGGCGCGGCCACGCCAGGACCAACCGGGCAGGTCGGCCGGGCGGCCGGTTAAAGCGGCACGATCGGCCCACCCCGTTCGGGGGTGACCCTCACCCGTCCGGCCCTTTCCGCTACTTCTCCACTGTCGAGCCGCTGGTCGACGGCTTGCCCTGACCGAGGAAGAAAACGCCGGGCAGGCCGGCGGTTTCGAAGCCGGCGTTCGGGTTGTGGAGCAGCTTCGAATTGCGGATCTTCAGCGTGCCGGTGCGGTCGTTGCTGACGAAGAAGATGGCCCCACCTCCCTCCTTGGCCTTGTTGTCCTTGACGACGGTGCCGTCCAGGGTGAGCGTGAAGTTGTTGCCGTCCAGATAGATCGCCCCGCCGCTGCCGCCACCGGGCGTGCCGCCGCGGGCCGGGTTGGCCCCGTGACCGATCGCCGAGTTGCCGCTGAAGACGCTGTTGAGCACCGTCCAGGAAACTCCGATGCTGCTCAGGGCGGCTCCGTTGGAGCACTGGCCACCGGTGAAGGTGCTGTTCACGACGTAGACCGGGCGGCCGCCGCTCTGGTCCAGCGCCCGGATGGCGGCGCCGCCCAGATCGGGGCCCGTGCTGTCGCACCGGTTCCCGGTGAACCGGGAGTTGACCACCTTGAGCCGGCCGCCGCGGGCGAAGATGGCGCCGCCGCCCCCGCCCTCGGCGGTCTGGCCGGCGCTGTTGCCCCGGGCCAGGGCGAGGTTCTGCACCGTCAGGCGCGGGGTCTCCTGGTCGTTGCAGTGCGAGGTCGTCCAGGTCAGCTCCTTGTCGCAGGTGTTCATGTAGAGGATCCGGCGCCGGCCGTCGCCGCTGAGCGTGACCCGGCCGCCGCCGTCGAGCACGACCGTGGAGCTGGTGTTCCGCACCTTGGCGGTGGCCGACATGGTGATCGTGACGGGGTCGGGACCGCAGTCGAACGCGATGATCCCGCCCTGAGCGACGGCCTTGACCACGGCGGCCGAAGTGCAGCCGGCCGGTGTGCCGTTGCCGACCGTCCGGTCCGGGTGACTGGTGTCGACCGCGCGCGCCTCGGCCGGGACGCCTGCGTGGCCGGCCGGGTTGCCGGGTTTGGGCAGCGTCTTCGCCGCCTTCTCGCCGGCCGGCGGTTTCTCGCTGGCCCCCGCCTTCTCGCTGGCCGGCGGCTGGGACGTGGGTGCGGCCTTGGTCGGCGGTGCGACGGTTGTCGCGGTCGTGGCGGGTGTCGGCGCCGACTCGGCCGGGACCGCGTCGTCGCCGCAACCGCTCAGGATCGCGGCGCCCATCAGGGCCGTCGTAAGAATCGCCAGTCGCCGTTCGAGCACCGGCCGACTCTAGAGGCGATGCACCTCCGTTCGATAGATGGATGCCCGGCCGGCGGTCGCCGGCCGGGCGGTACGGGTCAGGCCGCGATCGGCTCCCGCTTGGCCGAGGAACGCCGGCCGCGCCGGGCGGGCGTGGCGGGCTGCTCATTCGTGAGCCGCTCCACCTCGAGCGTGAAGTCGTCGTCGGCCGTCTCTTCCGTGGCCGGCTTCTCCGCGACCGCGGCCACCGGCGACAGCTCGGCCGGGACCTCCGGGAAGACCGGCGGCTCGGCGAACTCCGGCGTGTCGGTCTCCGGGATGCCCTCGCCGTACCCGGCCGGGACCTCCTCGGCCGTCACCGGGATCGACGGCTCACCGCCGACGAGCAGGTCGGCCTCGGCGTCCTCGATCGCGGAGCCGCCGGGCAGCGCCTTCTGCCGGAAGAACCGGGCCCGGCCCCGGCCCAGGTCGTGGCCGATCGAGTACGCCACCATGTCGTACGAGATGCGGTTGTTGCCCTGTTCGTCCTTCCAGTCGCGGCTGTAGAGACGCCCGTACACGATGACGGGGTCGCCGACGGTGATCGACGAGGCGACACCCTCGGCCAGCTTGCGCCAGGCGGACACCCGGATCCGCAAGCTGTGGCCGTCGACCCAGGCGTTGGTCTCGCGGTCGAAACGGCGCGAGTTCGAGGCGATCCGGAAGTTGGCGACGAGGTTGCCGTTGGTGCTGACGCGGCGCCATTCCGGGGCGGCGAGAACGTTGCCGACGACTACGAGGTTGGTGTCGAACACGGTGTGACCTCCTGTGGGTGACGTTGACAGCGGCAGTCTGGCCGTCACCGCGTACGGCCGGGGGATCTTGACTCTGGGTCTGTGGACAACGGGCGCACTGTGGAAAACCGGCCGTGACCAAGGCGATCTGATATGGCGCGCGGCGGGCGGTACCGGTCGGTAGCCTGGGCCCGTGGAGACCGACGTTCTTGGCGCGCCGTACGAGCGGCACACGATCGACCTGGGTTCCGACGACGAGGGCGCGGTCATCGCCACGCTGGTGCGCCGGCGCCCGGAGAAGCCGCAGAAACGCGCCGTGCTCTACGTGCACGGTTTCGTGGACTATTTCTTCCAGACCCATCTGGCCGATTTCTTCGTCGAGCACGGCTGGGATTTCTACGCGCTCGACCTGCGCAAGTACGGCCGTAGCCTGCTGCCCCACCAGACGCCGAACTTCGCCCGCAGCCTCACCGATTACTACCCGGAGCTCGACGAGGCGGCCCGCATCATCCGCGAGGACGACGGGCACGAGCAGCTGCTGGTCGCCGGCCATTCCACCGGCGGGCTCATCACGTCGCTGTGGTCGCATTCCCGGCAGGGCCGCGGCATCGTCGACGGCCTCTTCCTGAACAGCCCGTTCTTCGACTTCAACGTGCCCTGGCTGGTCAAACGCCCGATCATGGCGGCCGCGATCGGTGTCTCCCGGCGTGCGCCCTATCGGAAGATCCCGATGGCGAATCTCGGCCTTTACGGTCAGAGCCTGCACACCGAGCACCGTGGTGAATGGACATACGACCTGGCCTGGAAGCCCGTACTCGGTTTCCCGGTCACCACCGGCTGGCTCGAAGCCATTCGCCGCGGTCAAAGGCGCCTACGCGCCGGATTGTCGATCGACGCCCCGATCCTGGTCGCCTGCTCGTCCCGCACCTTCCGCGGCCGCGCCTGGCACGACGACCTGAGGACCTCCGACTCGGTGCTGGACGTCGAGCACATCGTCCGCTGGGCCCCCCGCCTCGGCCCGCGCGTCTCGATCGCCCGCTTCGACGGCGGCATGCACGACCTGACCCTCTCCGGCAAAGAGGTACGCATCGACGTCTTCCGCGAACTCGGCCGCTGGGCCGACGCGTACCTCCCCCCGGTCGGCACCCCGGAGATCGAGGTCCCCCCAGCCCCAGAGGACGCCGGCAGGTGAAATAAACGGAAGCGGCTTGCAGATATTGCGTTTGTGTCGCACGCGGGTGCGCATGAGTGCGGCAACCACCCTGGCGGCCACCGCCCTGCAACTCTCCGAGGCGGCCACCCGCCGGGGAAGTCCGGAACACGACTCCCTCAAGTCGCTCTTCGCCCTCCTCTCAAAGGCAGATCGAGCCGAGGTACGCCTCGGGGTCGGCGACGCCGAGACGGTCACCCTTCCACCACTCCTCGTCGACCTGCTCAAGCAGGTGAGCGCCGTGCTGGATCGTGGCGACGGAGTGGCCGTGAGCGAGGTCGCTCGGGAGCTCACCACGAGCGAGGCCGCCCGCGCCCTCGGCGTCTCCCGCCCGACGCTGACAGCCCTGCTGGACAAGGGAGAAATCAGGTCGCACAAGGTGGGAACCCACCGCCGGGTGGCCCTGGCCGACCTCCTGGCTTACCGCCGTCGGCGAGTCGCCCAACAGCGTGAGGCCTACGAAGCCCTGATGGCCGACCAGGATGACCTTGCTATCTACGAGTGAATCGACTGTCGCTTGAGGACATGAGACCACACTGGCGCGATCAGCTCGATGAGCATTTCCCCGAGGCGAAGGTGATGGGCTGGGATCCGCAGTCGGTCCCCCAGCCAGCGGATCCGAACGACCATCACGTGCTGGCCGCCGCCCACGCAGGCGGGGTCGACATCCTGCTCACCAACGACAGCGACATCGACGACTTCCAGCGCTGCCTTGACCAGATCAACGCCGGCATCGACGTTCAGCACGTCGACGAGTTCTTCTGCCTTATGGCCGACCGCCACGCCGAGCTGGTGCGGCGGCGCCATCTGTCCCAGGTCGCCTATTGGCAGCGCCGCGACCCGCTCAGCGAGAAGGCGGCAGCCGACGCCGCGATCGACAGCCTGGACAAAGCGGGGGCCGGGCGTTTCGCCTTCCTGCTCAGGACCGACGAGCGCTTCCGGATCTGGTGAGCGGGTCCGGAACGAGGGGGCCGAGCGGTCGGGCCGGCATAGACATTCCGGGTGGTTTTGAGGGGACGCCTGGTTACCCCCGGGTCGCCGTCGGCAAGATAGGCTGTTGGCCCACGCGCTCGTAGCTCAGCGGATAGAGCAATGGACTTCTAATCCATCGGTCGCAGGTTCGAATCCTGCCGGGCGCGCTTACCCCCTCTGAGCAGCGGAAACGTTCGTAAGGCCGAGGTCTCGGTCAGGGGGCCTGGGGCAGGCTCACAGTGATGGTCAGGCCGCCTGTGCTGAGGGCGTCGGCGTGGACGTCGCCGTCGTGGGCGCGGGCTACCGCCCGGACGATTGAGAGGCCCAGGCCCGCGCCGGGCGAGTGCAGGCGCGCCGTTCCGTAGCGGTGGAAGGGCTCGAAGAGGCCGGGCACCTCGTAGCGGGGGATGACCGGCCCGGAGTTGGTGACCTCGAGGATCACCCGGCCCATGATCGTCCCGGTCTTCACATGCACCCACCCGTTTTCGGGTCTGTTGTGCCGTACGCCGTTCTCCACGAGGTTTTGCACCATACGTTCCAGAAGGACCGGATTGCCGAGCACGGACGCCTCGTCGAGGGTGGTGATCACCTTGACCGTGTCGGAGACGGCCACGTGGTCGACGATGTCGGCCAGGTCCACGTAGGAGCGCTCCACCACCGGGCGGTCCGACTGCGCGAGCACGAGCAGGCCGTCGATCAGCCGGCCGTGCCGATCGTTGATCTCGAGCAGGGTGCCGCCGAGATGGCGTACCTCCTCGGAGGCCTCCTCCCGGGCGAGCGCGACCTCCAGCAGGGTGCGGTTGAGCGTCAGCGGGGTGCGCAGCTCGTGTGACGCGCTGGCGATGAAGCGGCGCTGCCCGTCGAAGGAGTGGTCGAGCCGGGCCAGCATGACGTCGAAGGTGTCGGCCAGCTCCTTGATCTCGTCCTGCGGGCCGGTCAGCGCTATCCGCTCGTGCAGGCCGCGGTCGGCGTCGGGGGCGTCGGCGATGCGCCGGGCCGTCTCGGTGATCTGCTGCAGCGGCTGCAGCATGCGCCCGGCGATCAGCCAGCCGAGCGCGATGGCGGCCGCGCTGACGGTCCCCAGCGCGATCGCGCCCTGGGTGAGCATGGTGTGCAGGGTGCCCGCGCGGGTCCCTTCGATGATCTGCTGCACCTGGAGGCGGTCGCCGGGCGCGGGTTGCGGGACGGAGGTGGTCTCGAACTTGGCCTCACCGATCGGCAACCGCTGGGACACCAGCACGTACGTGACGCCGAGCAGCACCAGCCCGGCGAGGACGAACAGACCCCCGTAGACGAGGGTCAGCCGGCCGCGCACGGTGAGCTTCATGAGATCCGATACCCCACTCCCGGCTCCGTGAGCACCACCGGCGGATCGCCCAGCTTGCGCCGCAACTTCAGGATCGTCATGCGGACGGCGTGGGTGAACGGATCCGCGTTCTCGTCCCAGACCTTCTCGAGCAGGGTCTCGGCCGACACCGCCGTCCCGTCGGCGCGCAGCAGCTCGCCCAGCACGGCGAATTCCTTACGCGACAGCGGCACGTAGCGACCGTCGCGAAAGACCTCGCGGCGGTGCGGGTCGAGGCTGATCCCGGCCCGGCGCAGGATCGGCGGCGCCGCCGGCCGGGACCGGCGGCCGAGCGCGATGACGCGGGCCGACAGCTCGCGCAGCGCGAACGGCTTGGGCAGATAGTCGTCGGCGCCGAGGATCAGCCCGGTGACCCGGTCGTCGACGCCCGCGGCGGCCGTCAGCATCAGCACGCGGGTGTCCCCGTGCCGCTCGATCAGCGCGCGGCACACGTCGTCGCCGTGCACGGCCGGCAGGTCGCGGTCGAGCACCACCACGTCGTAGTTGTTGACACCGACCCGCTCGAGGGCGGCGGCGCCGTCGTAGACCACGTCGACCGCGTGAGTGTCCTGACGCAGCCCCTGCGCCACCGCGTCGGCGAGCAGCGGCTCGTCCTCGACCACAAGGATCCGCATGTGCCCATCCTCCCGCGCCGGAGTGTCACCTGGGCGTCACGTTTTTTCGTGACGGCCGGGAAACCCGCGGTCCGCTCTACTTCGTCCGGTGACAGCGAGCACGGGAGGTTGGAGATGCGAACAGCGAAGCTGCTGGCCGTAAGTCTGATGCTGGCTCTGGTGGCGGCCGGGTGCGCCCGCGCCGACGCCGACGACGGCACGGGAGTGGCGACCGCGCAGTCCGGCGCCGCGACGCCCGGGGCGAGCCCGAGCGCGCCGGCGACACCCGACGCCGACATGGCGCTCAAGTTCGCGCAGTGCATGCGCAAGGAGGGCATCACCTGGTGGCCCGACCCCAATCCGGGCGGCCGCACGACCATCAAGACGCCGAAGGGCTTCGACCCGAAGAAGCTCGAGCAGGCCCAGGAAGCCTGCAAGGAGTTCGCGCCCAACGGCGGTGAGCGGCCCACGCCCGATCCCGAGATGATCGAGCTGGCCCGGCAGATGGCCAAGTGCATGCGGGAGAACGGCGTGCCGAACTTCCCCGACCCCAAGCCGGACGGCAGCATCCAGCTCGACCCGAAGAAGCTGGGCACCGGCCCCGGCGAGCCGACCTTCGACAAGGCCGAGAAGGCCTGCGCGAAATACCAGCCTGAGGGCGCCTCGCTGGAGCGCCACGAGGAAGGGCAGCCGGCATGAGCCGGCGGAGCACCGGCGTCGTGGCCGGCGTGCTGACCGTCGGCGCGGTGGCCGCGGCGGTGACCGCCTTCAACCTGCCGCGGGCGGAGAGCACCGACGGCACCACCACCGACAAGGAACAGAAGACCGTCGAGGTGGCCAAGCAGACCCTGGTCGACAGCGAGTCCCACGACGGGACGCTGGGCCACGGCGACACGTCCACGATCTCGGCCCGCGCGCAGGGCACGGTGACCGCGCTGGCCGCCGCCGGCAGCACGGTCACCCGAGGCCGGCCCCTCTACAAGATCGACAACAGACCCGTCACCCTGCTGTACGGATCACTGCCCGCCTACCGCACCTTGAAGCCCGGCGTCGAGGGCGGCGACGTGCGGCAGTTCGAGAAGAACTTGTGGGCGCTGGGCTACCGCGGATTCACCGTCGACGACGAGTACACCTCGGCCACGGCCGACGCCGTCGAGCAATGGCAGGACGATCTCGGCCGGGAGGAAACGGGGGCGGTCGGGACGGATCAGATCCAGTACGCGCCGGGTCAGGTCCGCGTCGACTCACTGAGCGTCGAGCGCGGCGCCGTGGTGCAGCCCGGCGCCGAGCTGCTCCAGACCACCGGCACCACGATGGTCGCCACGGTCTCGCTCGACGTGGACGCCCAGCGCCTGGCTCGCCGGGGCGCCACGGTCGACGTCACCATGCCCGACGGGAGCGCGACCAAAGGCCGGATCACCGAGGTCGAGACGGTGGTCGAGCCGGGTCAGGGCAACGAGGAGGACACCACCAAGATCCAGGTGACCATCGCCTTCGCGAAGTCACCCCAGGGTCTGGACGAGGCCGCGGTCACCGTCGACTTCACCTCGTCCCAGCGGGAGAACGTGCTGGCCGTTCCGGTCACCGCGCTGCTGGCGCTGTCCGAGGGTGGCTACGGCGTCGAGGTGGCGGAGACCGGCGGCAGCCACATCGTCGCGGTGAAGGTGGGCTTGTTCGCGGACGGCGAGGTCGAGGTCTCCGGCGGCGGTCTTCAGGCCGGGATGCGGGTGGTGGTCCCGTCATGAGCGCCGTGATCGAGCTGGCCGGCGTCACCAAGTCCTACCCCGGCGGGGTCACCGCGGTGCGCTCGGTGGATCTGGCCGTCGAGTACGGCGAGCTGGTCGCGATCGTCGGGCCGTCCGGCTCCGGCAAGTCGACGATGCTGCACCTCATCGGCACGCTGGACCGGCCCACCCACGGCACCGTGCGCATCGACGGGCACGACGTGGCGACGCTGTCCGACCGGCAGCTGTCGGCGCTCCGGGCCCGACGGATCGGCTTTGTGTTCCAGCAGTTCCATCTCGCGCGGGGGCGCCACGCCGTGGCCAACGTGGCGGACGGGCTGCTCTATACGGGCATGCCGAAGAAGGAGCGCGAGTGGCGGGCCGAGGCTGCCCTGGTCCGGGTCGGTCTGGGTGACCGGCTCAGCCATCGACCGCACGAGCTATCCGGTGGCGAGCGGCAGCGGGTCGCCATCGCCCGGGCCGTGGCCGGCGACCCGGCGGTGCTGCTCGCGGACGAGCCGACCGGCAATCTCGACTCGGTCTCCGGCGCGGGGGTGGTCGAGCTGCTGCGCGAGCTCAATGCGGCCGGCACCACGATCATGGTGATCACCCACGACCACGAGATCGCGGGCGGCCTGCCTCGCCAGGTCCCCATGCGCGACGGCCGGGTGATCTGACATGGCCTGGCAACCCGCGAAGTTGCGCTTGGCGGATCTCTTCCGCCTCGGGGGGTACGGATTACAAGCGCGCCCGCTGCGGGCGGTGCTCTCCGCCCTCGGCATCGCGATCGGCATCGCCGCGATGATCGCGGTCGTCGGCATCTCGTCGTCGAGCCGCGCCGACCTCGACCGGGAGCTCGCCGCGCTCGGCACGAACATGCTGACGGTGGCGCCGGGGCAGACCATGTTCGGCGACGAGGCGACGCTGCCCGACGCCTCGGTCTCGATGATCCGCCGGATCGGCCCGGTCCTCGCCGCCACCGCGACCGGCTCGGTCGGCGACACCGGGGTTTACCGGACCGACAGGATCCCGTCCGGCGAGACGAGCGGGATAGCGGTCCTCGCGGCCGAGCAGGCGCTGCTGGAGACCGTCGGCGGCGCGCTCGCCGACGGCGTCTGGCTCAACGCGGCGACCGGGAGATACCCGGCCGTGGTGCTCGGCTCGGGCGCGGCCCGGCGGCTCGGCCATCCGCCGACCGTCTACATGGACGGCCGCTGGTGGACGGTGGTCGGCGTGCTCGAGCCGGTGCCCCTCGCGCCCGAGATCGACGACGCGGCGCTGGTCGGCTGGGACGCCGCGGGCACCTATCTGGGCTTCGACGGTCATCCGACGACCGTCTACACCAGATCGGTCGACGCCCAGGTCGAGGCGGTCCGCGGGGTGCTGGCGGCGACCGCCAACCCGGAGAACCCGACCGAGGTCAAGGTGTCCAAGCCGTCCGACGCGCTGGCCGCCCGCCGGGCCACCAACGACGCGTTCACCGCCCTGCTGCTCGGTCTGGGGGCGGTGGCGCTGCTGGTCGGCGGCATCGGGGTGGCCAACACGATGGTCATCTCGGTGCTGGAACGCCGGGCCGAGATCGGTCTGCGCCGTTCCCTCGGCGCGACCCGGGGCCAGGTCCGCCTCCAGTTCGTCGCGGAGTCGCTGCTGCTGTCCTTGCTGGGCGGCGCCGCCGGGGTCTTCCTGGGTTACGTCGTCACGGGGTTCTACGCGATGACGCAGACCTGGCCGACCGTGGTGCCGGCCTGGGCCCTGGCCGGCGGCGTGGGCGCGACCGTGGGCATCGGGGCGGTCGCGGGGCTGTACCCGGCCATCCGCGCCGCCCGGCTGGCGCCGACGGAAGCGCTGGCGTCATGACGCCCCGGCGAGCATCAGCTCACGAGGCTGCGGCGTTCGTCGATCTCCTGCGAGGTGAGCGGGCCCGCTGGGTCGTTCCAGTCGATCAGGGTGATGTCCCGGGCCCGGTTGTAGCGCTGGTGCACGCCGATCGTGACGATCTCGGGCTCGTGGTGGGCGGCCGTGACGACCAGGTGATGCAGGCCGGGGCGGACGTTGCCGACCTCGTACCCGCCGTCGGCGCCGGTCGTCGTGCGGACCAGCTCCCGGCCGTTGTCGTCCAGAGTGAGCACCGTGGCCCCGGGCACCGGCCGGCCGGCGGTGGTGCGGACGGTTCCGTTCAGGCGGTGGCCCGTCTCCTCGGCGACCGGCGGGGCGCTCGGCCTCGGCGGCCGGGCCGCCCAGGCCAGCAGGGCCGCGGCGGCGACCACCCAGGCGATCAGGACGGCGAGCGGCCGCCCGAGCCCGTGACCGCCGAAGTACGCGCTCGACCGCGCCACCTCGATGAACTGCCCGAACGGCAGGACGTTGTGCAGCCAGCGCAACACCGTCGGAAGCATGTCGGCGTTGACCGTGCCGCCGGCGGTCGGCAGCCCGAGCAGCAGCACGAAGGTCATCGCCACCGGCATGGTGAACTGCTTGACGAAGCGCGGCAGCGCCGTGGTGATCCACCCGATCGCCTGGGTCAGCAGGAACCCGTAGAGCAGCAACCACTCATCGCCCGGGATGACGTCGCGCCCGACCGCCACCGCGTAGGCGAAGACGCTGGCGAACGCGCCCGCGGCGGCCAGCGTGACGACCTTCCGGCGCATCGGCCACGTGCCGAACTGCAGCATCATGAAGGAGGTGATCATGCCGACCAGCAGGAGCGGCAGCCCGTAGAAGAACAGGCCGACACCGGTGACGTCGCCACTCGCCGTGGGGACCACGTCGACCGTGTGCGCCGGCTGAAGCACCGCCGTCAGATAGTCGGCGCGCGTGCCGCTGCCGGCCGACGAGACGTAGAGCGTGCTCGTGGCCGAGTCGAAGACACCGGCCAGCTCGTCGGTCCGTACGGCGTCGATGGTGTTGACCTTCTCGACGTCGATGCCCGCCGGCAGGTGCACGGGCGCCGCGTCGAGGACGCCGAGGTGCACCGCCGTCGGCGCCGGGTGCGAGATGCCCACGACGTAGACCACCGACATCACGGCCGCGAAGAAGAAGGGGAACCAGAGAAGGGAAAGAACGCGTCCCCAGGTGGGCTGGGGAGCACCGGCATGAGCGTTCACGGCGACCTCCGTTTTGCTGACCACGTGGTTATTAACGTAACTCGTAATGACCACATGGACAGTAAGAGCTGCGTCACAGCTGGGCTAGCGTGCTCACGTGGGTCACAACATCTGCGCGCTGATCGTGCGGGAACCGTTCGACGAGGGCGCGGCCCGTGAGTGGGATGTGCACGGCATGCCACTCGACGCGGGTCTGCGCCTGGTCCACCTCAGCCCCGCCTACACGGAGCACTGGCAGGCGAAGCGGGGCGAGACGTCGATGCTCGACGTGCCCGCCGACTTTCCGGGTGACTTCCCGCGTGAGGGAGTCGTGGCCGCGCTGGCGGCCGCGGTGTCCGGGCCGGCGCCGACGTTCGCGCTGGTGATGACCGAGTATTTCGGCGGGATGGGCGAGCAGTGGGCGTGCGCCTTCGAGGCGGGCCGGCGGGTCGAAGGGGTGACGGACATCAACGCGGCGCTTCGCGTGCTGGGAGTCCGGGCCGACGGCGGGCTCGACGAGTTCGACACCGCCGGGCTCGGCGAGCATCGGCGCACGCCGGACTACCTGTTCGGTTACGGCGGTCAGTAGACGGTGTAGCCGCCGTCGATGACCAGCACGGCGCCGGTCACGAAGGAGGCCGCGGGTGAGCAGAGGTAGACCACGGTCGGGGCGATCTCCTCGGGGGTCGCGTAGCGCTGCTGGGGTGTGTCCTCGATCCACATGCGGCGGAACTCGGGGCGGTCGACCGGGGCCATCTCGGTCTTGACGTAGCCGGGCGCGACCGCGTTGACCCGGATGTTGTGCGGCGCCCACTCCGCGGCCAGCGACTTGGTCAGCTGGTGGACGGCGGCCTTGGAGGCGTTGTACGGGGCCTGCATCTGCGGGCGGTTGACGATCAGGCCCGAGATGGAGCCGATGTTGACGATCGCGCCGCCGCCCGTGTCGCGCAGGCGGCGGCCCGCGGCCAGGCTGACCTTCCAGACCGCGCGGACGTTGAGGTCGAAGACCTGCTCCCACTGGTCGTCGGTCGCGTCCCAGGCCGGGTTGTGGAAGCAGACGCCGGCGTTGTTCACCACGATGTCGAGGCCGCCGAGGGCGCCGGCCGCCTCGTCGACCGCCCGCTCCACGTCGCCGTCCCGGGTCAGGTCGGCTGAGATGCCGTACGCCTCGATGCCCGAACCCGCGAGCCGCCGCAGCGCCTCGTCGTTGGCCGCGGCGTCGCGTCCGACGAACGCCACCTGCGCGCCCGACAACGCCAGGGCCTCCGTGAAGGCGTACCCCAGGCCCCGATTGCCCCCGGTGACCAGCGCCTTCCGCCCCTCCAGGGAAAAGGCCGGCAGCGAAATGCTCACGGCTGCTCGTCGAAGTGGAGGGACAGGGTGCTGCTGTAGGCGCCGCCGCTCGAAGAGGGGCGGGCGACCGGCGACGACCCCGACGGCCACAGCTTGAGCGCGCGGAACGGGAAACCGTCCTGGCCGGGCGCCTCCCACTCGAAGTCGACCCGCTCCCCCGAGCCGAAGCTGACGTAGCCGTCGACGGCGGCCGCGCTGAAATGGGCCCAGCATCCGCCGGGCGTTTCCGTGGAGTCGATGACTCCCCAGCCCTCGTCGCCGTTCCACTCACGAATGACACCGGTGCTCACTGATCAACTCCCACTGAACGAACGGACTGTTTGACGAGGGGCACCAGGGCCGGCGCCACACTCAGCTGCCGGACCCCGGCGGCCAGCAGGCGCGGGACGGCCTGCTCGTCGGCCGCCACCTCGCCGCAGACGGCCACCGGGACGCGGCCGGCGGCGGCCCGGCCCAACTCGTCGATGAGCCGGGCCACGGCCGGGTCCAGGCCACGAGCAAGGGACATCAGCGCGGGATTGCCGCGTTCCGCGGCCAGGGTGTACTGCGTCAGGTCGTTGGTGCCGACGCTGAAGAAGTCGGCGTACGGAACGAACTCGGCGGCCCGCAGCGCAACCGCCGGCACCTCGACCATCAGGCCCACCCGCAGCCCGTCGGGACGGCCACCACCGGCCCGGTTCACGGCCTCGTCGAGCATCCCGCGGGCCCGGCGCAGCTCGTCCACGGTGGTGACCATCGGGAACATCACGCTGACCGGCGTCTCCCGCGCCACCCGGGCGATCGCGAGCAACTGCTCGGCGAAGACCGCCGGGTGGGTCAGGGAGAGCCGCAACCCCCGCACCCCGAGGTACGGGTTGGCTTCCACCGGCCCCGGAAGATACGGCAATGGCTTGTCACTGCCCGCGTCGAGCGTGCGCAGGGTGACCCGGCGACCACCCAGCGCCTCGGCGATCGCACGGTACACCGCGACCTGTTCGTCCACATCGGGCGCGGTGGCCCGGTCGAGGAAGAGAAACTCGGTCCGGACCAGCCCCGCCAGGTCGGCCCCGTTCGCCGCCGCCGCCCGCGCGTCGTCGATCGAGCCGATGTTCGCCCCCACCAGGACCTGCGTTCCGTCGCTGGTGACCGCCGGATCAGCCGCCCGCGACCGCGCGCCCTGTCGCCGCCCCTCCTCCCGCGCTGCCCGCGCCCGGAAAGAGGCCAGCACCTCCTCCGAGGGCCCGACCACGACCTCACCCGAGCTTCCGTCGAGCGCGACAACCCTGCCATCCGGAATCTGCATCACCGACCGGCCCGCGCCGACCACGGCCGGTATCCCCCGGGTCCGGGTCAGGATCGCCGCATGCGATGTGGGACTCCCCTCGGCCAACAGCACGCCGGCGATCCGGGCCGGGTCGAGACCGGCCGCCTCCGCGGGCGTCAGGTCAGCGGCCACCAGCACACCGTCACCGGTCACGGCCGCGGCGGGCGCCCCGAGCAGCGCCCGGAGAACCTGGTGGCCGACCGCCCGCACATCGGCGGCGCGCCCCCGCAGATAGGGATCGGGCAACGCGTCGAACGAAGAGGCGATCCCGTCGACGGCCGCCTGCCAGGCTTTCGGCGCAGCCAGCCCCTGCTCGATTCCGGCCGCCGCGTCGGGCTGCAGATCGTCGAGCAGGAGCAAGTGAGCATCGAAGATGGGATCCGGGATGCGGGCGATCTCCCGGCGCGTCTCGTCCAAAGCGGCCTCCAGCCGGCCACGCTCCACGTCCACGCCGAGCGACGGCTGGTCGGGCACTTCGACGGACGGCTCCCGCAGCCGCATCGCGGGCCCGATCGCCACCCCCGGCGACGCCGCACCCCCAACCGCAGAGCCCGCCCTCCCTGGGGGGCCCCCGCCTGACACATTCTGCTCCGAAAAGGCGGCCGGCGCAGAAACCCCTGTGGACAACCGAAGTTCTGTGGACAACTCCGAGGGCACCCCGTCAAGCGCACTAGACTGGCCCGATCCCACGACCGCCACGAGCCGGTCGACCGCCTCCTGCCCTTGGCGCCCCGACGCTCGTACCTCCAGCTCGTGACCTTGCAAAGCACCCAGCGTGGCCACCCGCGACAGGCTGGACGCCGGCACCCAGCCCGATCCCGTGGTCGCATTGCGCAGCGAGACCCGCGCGTCGAAGGAGCGCGCCGCACCGACCACCTGAGCCGCCGGCCGCGCATGCAACCCGTGCGGATCGGTCACCGTGACAAAACTGGACGGCCCGGCGTCAACGTCACCGCCGTCAGCGACGAACCCGTCGAAGTGGGCTTGCTTGCCGGCGAGCCCGCCCAGCGCCTCGGCGACCACCTCGTCCCGGCCGGCCCCGCCGGCCGCCGCGACCGCCGCCGCCACCAGCCCTTCGACCAGCGGTGCCGGGCACAGCGTCACCCGCCCCGGGTCGTCGAGCAGTTCGAGAGCCGTCTCGGCCGAGAGCACCGCGCTGCCCAGGTCCATGAGCACGACCACGCCGTCCCCGCTGTCGGCCGCGACCACCGCCTCCATGATCGCGACTGCGTCGGTGCCGTACGTCTCCTCGTTGAGCCCGGCCGCGATCTCGATCGAGAGCGGCTGCCCTCGCGTCATCTCGGACGCGAGGGCGACCGCGGCCCGGGCCAGGGGGCGGCTGTGGCATACCACCACCAGCCCGACCATCAGGCCTCCAGCGTTGTCGCCGCGGCCTGCAGCAGCAGCGTCACCGACGTCGCGCCCGGATCGGCGTGCCCGGCGCTGCGCTCTCCCAGATAGCTGGCCCGGCCCTTCCGGGCCACCATCGGAACCGTCCCGTCGCGGCCTCGCGACGCCGCTTCGAGCGCCTCCCGCAGACCGCCGCCCGTTTCCAGCGCGTCGACCGCCGGCGCGAGCGCGTCCACCATCGTCTTGTCCCCGAGCGACGCCTTGCCCCGCGCGATCACCCCGTCGAGCCCCGCCCGCAGCACCTTCCCGAACTCCGCCGGGCCGGGACCGAGACCCGCCGATTCACCCGCGGCGGCTGCCATCCGCAGGAACGCCGTCCCGTAGAGCGGCCCACTCGCCCCGCCGACCTTGCTGATCAGTGTCATGCCGACCTTCTTGAGCAGCGCCGACGGCGTGTCCGGCGGTTCCGCGTCCAGGGCGGACACCACCGCGGTCATCCCGCGGTCCATGTTGACGCCGTGGTCACCGTCGCCGATGGCCGAGTCGAGCTCGGTGAGCCGCTCCTTGTTCTCCGCCACCAGGCGCGCGAACTCCCGGACCCACGCGTTCAGCGCCGCCGTCTCCACAGGCCTCAAACCCCACGTCGCAGGGCGGGCGTACGGACCGGAGCGTCCCACAATCGCAGGATCTCGTCGTCCGCTTTCACCAGCGTCACCGAGCACCCGGCCATGTCGAGGCTGGTGATGTACGGGCCCACGAGCGACCGGGCCACCGGGATGCCGGCCTTGGACAGTAGCTGGCTCACCTCGTTGAACATCAGGTAGAGCTCGATCAGCGGCGTCGCGCCCATCCCGTTGACGAATGCGATCACGCCCTCGCCGCCGGTGAAGTCGAGGTCGCTCAGGATGGGGCTGACCAGCATCTCGGCGATCTCGTTGGCCGGCGCGACCGGCACCCGGCGCCGGCCCGGCTCGCCGTGGATGCCGATGCCGACCTCCATCTGGTCGTCGGGTAGGTCGAAGGTGGGCCGGCCGGCCGCCGGCACCGTGCACGAGGTGAGGGCGAGGCCCATGCTGCGGGCGTTCGCGTTGACCTTGCGGGCCACCTCGGCCACCGCGGCCAGGGGCCGGCCCTCCTCGGCCGCGGCCCCCGCGATCTTCTCGAGCAGCACGGTGGCCCCGACGCCGCGGCGGCCGGCGGTGTAGAGGCTGTCCTGCACGGCCACGTCGTCGTCGACGATCACGGCCTCCACCTCGGTGCCTTTGTCGGCGGCGACCATCTCGGCCGCGAGCTCGAAGTTCATGACGTCGCCGGTGTAGTTCTTGACGATGTGCAGCACCCCGGCGCCGCCGTCGACGGCCTGGGTGGCCGCGACCATCTGGTCGGGCACCGGCGAGGTGAAGACCTCGCCCGCGCAGGCGGCGTCGAGCATGCCCGGCCCGACGAACCCGGCGTGCAGCGGCTCGTGCCCGGAGCCGCCGCCCGAGACGAGGCCGACCTTGCCCGGCACGGGTGCGTCGCCGCGCACCACGATGCGGTTCTCGTAGTCGACGCGCAGCTCCGGATGGGCGGCGGCGAAGCCGTGGAGGGCGTCGGTGATGACGTTGGCGGGGTCGTTGATGAGCTTCTTCATGGTGGCTCCTCACCGCTGACGGAACGACCTTCCCGCTCAAGCTACGCCCGATCATCGCCCCGGCACGAGACGCCGATTTCGCGATCTGCAACATGGCAGACTGACAGTTGGCGGACAGCCAAGTGGCATGTTCTACTGGGTCAAGGGCAAAAAGGACAGGCACCACCCATGAAGGCCGCGACCTCGACGCCAGCGAGGTCGCGGTTTTTGATCACTACGCCCACGATTCGAGGTGATCAACATGGCAGTCACCGTCTACATCACGCTCGGTTCCTTGGCCGTCGCCGCCGCCGGCCTCCTGTTCACCATCCTCGACAAGCGCAAGGACCGGCACCGCCGGGTGATCGTCGAGGTGCGTGAGGTTCCCCTGCTTCCGGCGATCGCCGGCCCCCGGATCGGGCTGACCCTCGACGGCGTCCTGCTCGACACGCCGCGGTTGTACGTCGTGCGGGCCACCAACGTGGGCCGGGCCGGCCTCCCCCGGCAGGACATCGAGAAGCCGCTGACCGTCACGGTCGACGGCGGGCGCCTCCACCTGCTGACCGCCAGCTTCCACGACCATCCGAGCTCGCCGCCCGAGCCGCTCAAGGGTGTGGCCGCCAACAAAGAGGGGCTCGAGATCCAGGCCCCCAAGACGCTGCTCAACCCCGGCAACACCCTCCAGCTGCTCTTCATCACCGTCGGGACCGCTGCGGCGCCCCAGGTGAGCCTGCGCGCGAAAGACTTCAAGGTCGCCCACTGATCGACTTACGTATATGCAGTGGCCACCTTGGCGGTCTAGCTTCCGGCTCATGGCCAATGTGGATAGGCGCACGTTCCTGCAGATGCTGGGCATCCCCGCGGTCGCCTCGGCGGCGCCCTCGAGCCTCGACAAGGCTCTGGCTATTCCCGCGGACAACCGCACCGGGAGCCTCCGGGACGTCGAGCACGTCATCTTCCTGATGCAGGAGAACCGGTCGTTCGACCACTACTTCGGCACGATGCGCGGGGTCCGGGGCTTCGCCGACCCGCACCCCGTCCGGCAGGCGAACGGCAAGTCGGTCTGGCACCAGGCGAACGGCGACGGCGAGCTGCTGCCGTTCCGGCCCGAGGTGCCGGACGTGGGCGCGATGTTCCTGCCCGACCCGCCGCACGGCTGGAACGACACGCACGCCGCCTGGAACGGCGGCCGGCACGACCGTTTCGTGCCCAACAAGGGCGTACAGACCATGACCCATCACGTCCGGGCCGACCTGCCGTACCACTACGCGCTGGCCGACGCGTTCACGGTCTGTGACAACTACTTCTGCTCGCTGCTGGGCTCGACCGACCCCAACCGCTACCACATGTGGACCGGCTGGGTCGGCAACGACGGCCGGGGCGGCGGGCCGGTGGTCGACAACGCCGAGGCCGGGTACGACTGGTCGACCTACCCGGAGCGGCTCGAGAAGGCCGGCGTCTCGTGGAAGATCTATCAGGACATCGGGCTCGGGCTGACCGCGGCCGGCTCCTGGGGCTGGACCAGCGACCCGTTCATCGGCAACTACGGCGACAACGCGCTGCTCTACTTCCACCAGTACCAGAACGCCACGCTTGGCAACCCTCTCGCGGACAAGGCCAAGACCGGCACCGAGATCAACAAGCTCGGCCGCGATCCGGAGAAGCTGCTCACCGACTTCCGCGCCGACGTCGAGAACGGCCGGCTGCCCGCGGTCAGCTGGATCGTCGCGCCCGAGGCCTACACCGAGCACCCGAACTGGGGCCCGCACTACGGCGAGTGGTACGTCTCGCGCGTCATCGACATCCTCGCCGACAACCCGCAGGTGTGGAGCAAGATGGCCCTGATCGTCACGTACGACGAGGAGGGCGGCTTCTTCGACCATCTCGTGCCGCCGACACCGGGCGAGTCGACCGTCCCGACCACCAACGAGATCTTCCCGGGCAGCGCCGGTCACCCCACCGGCCCGTACGGCCTGGGTCTGCGCGTCCCGACGATCGTGGTCTCGCCGTGGACCCGCGGCGGTTACGTGAACTCGCAGGTCTTCGACCACACGTCGCTGATCCGCTTCCTGGAGAGGCGGTTCGGCCTGACCGAAACCAACATCACCCCGTGGCGGCGCGCCGTGGCGGGCGACCTGACCAGCGTCTTCGACTTCAAGAACCCGAACCGCCGGCGGCCCTCGTTGCCGAGCACCGCCGACTTCAAGCCGGCCGAGCTGACCCGGCAGCCGGACGAGGCGCCCGTGCCGCCGGCCGACCCCGCGCTTCCCCGGCAGGAGCGTGGCGTCCGCCCGGCCCGCGCGCTCCCGTACCGCCTGCAGGTCGACGGCCGCGCGGACAAGGACGGCTTCACGATCGAGTTCCGCAACACCGGGCGGGCCGCCGCCGTCTTCCACGTGCACTCCGGCGAGGCCACGGTCGCGCCCCGCACGTACACCGTCGAGCCCGGCCGGCAACTCACCGGCACCTGGCCCGGACAGCCCGACCTCGAGGTGCGCGGCCCGAACGGCTTCTTCCGGCACTTCAAGGGCAACACCGCGCTTGAGGTACGGGTCGGCACCGACGATCACCGGCAGACGATCACGCTGGAGCTGCGCAACCACGGCGTCGCGCGGGCCGATCTGACCATCGCCGACCGTTACACCCACAAGTCAGAGCGATTGGCCGTACGCGCCGGAGCGCGCCGGATCGTCCACCGCGCCACCGACCGCACCCGTGGGTGGTACGACCTCACCGTGACCGGCGCGGGCGTCGAGCGCCGCTACGCCGGCCACTTGGAGAACGGGGAGGAGAGCATCAGCGACCCCGGCATGGGCGGCCTGATCTAGCGCCAGAAAACGTAGACCGCGCCGTACGGAACGGCCTTCTTCTCGCCGTTCGTGCAGGCGCCGGCCGGGGCCGTGCCGCCGGAGGTCAGCAGCCGGTTGATGTAGGTGGCACGGCTCAGCACACCCGTGCCGGAGGTCTCGGTGACCTTGAGCAGCAGCTCCGGGATCGTGCCGGCACGCGCGCTCTCGGCCTCTTTGGCCGCCTTGACCAGCGAGTTGTCGCGGGTCGACTGCCAGCTCGGGCCGGCGAAGTGGTGCACCCGGCCGCCGGTGCCGAGCAGTTGCGCCTCCGGCACGGACGCCCCCGCGAAGGAGCCGTTGGCGCAGGTGTAGGTCTGGGTGCCCGACGTGACGACGTACGCGCCGAGCGGCTTGACGCCCTTCGGCGGCTTGATGGCGGCCGCGATGCCCGGGATGGAGACGGCCTTGCCGTCGGGCGCGGTCACCGCCACCGACGACTGCTCGGCCGCGGACGCGTTGAACGTGACCGCACCGACGGCCGCCACCACGGCCGCCATCCCCACCCCAGCGGCGGCACGGACCCGGGAACGCTTCGTGTTGAGCATGGAGACTCCTTGTTTGGGGGCGTGAGCGTCGCCCCTTCGCCCGACAACACGGAAGCCGGCCGCCCGCAGATCTAGATCAAGCTCGATGCGACCCGTTCGTCCCTCATCGATGGCACGAAAGGACTACTCCGTCTGGATAACCATCGAATTCCAGTCCACTTTGTACCGATGCATCCAGCCCATCATCCGCTCCTGACTGAAGACCGTGCGCATGGCGAGGGGGAACGTCAGGTCGCGGACGACCCGGGCCACCGGCCCGGCCGCCTTCGCGGTGTTCACCTTGGCCGTCTGCGCGATGACCCGCTCGACCCGGGCCCGGCGCAAGCTCTCGTACGCCGCCAGCGCCGCCGGCACCGGCAGGTCGCGCAGGCAGCGGGCGAGCTCGATCGCACTCTCGACGGCCAGCGACGCGCCCTGACCCGAACTGGGCGAGGTGGCGTGCGCGGCGTCACCGGTCAGCACGACCCGGCCACGGCGCCAGACCGGGACGGGCGGCAACTCGTACATCCCGCCGACGTTGACCAGGGTCCCCGGCTCGACCCGGTCGAGCATCCGGAAAGCCGGCAGCTTCTCCCCCGCGAACAGCTCCCGCAGCCGGCGCAGCCACTCGCCCTCCGGGACGGCCCGAGCCTCGGCCGCGCTCAGCGGCTTCTCCGACGCCAGGTTGGCGAACCAGCCGGCCCGCCCACCGAACACCCAGTAGCCGAAGAAGCCGCGCTTGCCGAAGGCGAAGTGCATCGCGCCCGCGGTCGAGGGCAGCCCGTCGTCCGGCACCCACCCGCCGAGGCCGAGCAGACCGACGTAGCGGGGCGCGGGCGCGGCCGGATCGAGCAGCCGGCGTACGGCCGAGTGGATGCCGTCGGCCCCGATCAGCACGTCGGCCGTCGCGCTGGAGCCGTCGGCGAAGGCGGCCGTGACGCCACCAGGACCGTCCGCATAGGACACGAGCCGTTTGCCGTGCCGGGTCGACACCCCGGCATCCTCAGCGACCTTTCGCAGCGCCGCGTAGAGCTCGGGCCGGGCGAAGGTCCGGCTCACCGGCAGGCCCGGCAGGTCGGTGAAGACGCCGAGCCGCCGGCCCGAACCGGTCTCCATCACCATGCGCGGCGTCTCGGAGCCGGCCGCCGTGACCGCCTCCCCGATGCCGATCGCGTCCAGCGCCGCGATCCCGTTCGGGGCCAGCGTCAGCGCACCGCCGATTCCTTCGGCAGTCCCCTCGTACGCCTCGTAGACCGTCGCCTCGATGCCCGCCTTACGCAACGCGATCGCCGCCACCGGCCCCGCTATGCCGCCGCCCACCACGATCGCCGTCCGTGCCCGATCCATGTGATCCCTCCCCGTGGGAAAATGTCTCGCTCAGCCAATTATCTCGTCTGACCGAGATACTAGCGATTGAGAGATACTTGTGTCCACGAGGGAATTGACCGAGGCCGAGATCATCGATGCGACCCGGCGGATGATCGCCTCGGCCGTCCTGTTCAGCCACAAGGTCGCCGACGAGCTCCGGCTGGGCCCGAGCGACGCCCAGTTCATGACGCTGCTCGACGTGCACGGCCCGCTCACGCCCGGCCGCTTCGCCGAACTCACCGGTCTCAAGACCGGCACGGTGACCGGCGTTCTCGACCGCCTGGAGTCGGCCGGCCTCGTCCGCCGCGACCGCGACCCGCACGACCGCCGCAAGGTGATCGTCTCCCCGGTCGAGGCCGCCGTCGACGACCGCGTCCGCCCCCGCTACGCCGCCCAGGCCGACCACATGCGCTCGCTGCTGTCCCGCTACAGCACCCAGGAGCTGGCCACCATCGCCGACTTCATGCGGGTGATGACCGGGGGTCAGTGAGCCGAGCGCTCCGACAACTCGCCGGGCGCGTCGGCGGCGGCCGACGGGGGCGCGGCCGTGCGGCGGGCCAGGCCGATCACGCCGGCGGTCATGACGAGACCGGCCAGGGCGACCACGACCAGGCCGGTGGCGCCGAAGCGGAAGCCCTCGTCGAAGACGAGGACGCCGGCGAAGGCGGCCACGATCGGGTTGGCGACGCTGACCGTGGCCAGGGGCGCGGCCAGGCCGGCGCCGCGGTAGGAGAGCTGGCCCAGCAGGTAGCCGGCGGCCCCGAAGATGATGACCAGGGCCAGCAGGAAGGTCGACACCGAGCCCAGGCCGTCGCCGGTGAGCGAACCGATCACCGCCTTGGCCAGCAGCGACGAGATGCCGAAGGCGATGCCGGCCGCCGCCGCCAGCAGGACGCCGCGCAGGCGCGCGCCGACCCGCCAGGCCAGCAGGGCCAGGACACCCACGGCGCCCACGGTGATGAGAGAGATGTCGAGGCCCTCGCCGGGCGCGAGCACGGCCGGCCGGTCCGACTCGACGGACAGCGACATGATCAGGGCCAGGCCGGCCACCGTGAGCATCGCGTCGGCCCAGGCGGCGGCGCTGAGCCGTACGCCATAGCGGACCCGGGCGATGGGCAGCGCGAACAGCAGGGTCAGGGTGCCCAGCGCCTGGACCACCGCGACGGTGCCGAAGTCGAGCGCGACCAGATGCAGGATCGCGCCGCCGCCGGTCAGCATCAGCGCGATCACCCAGCGGGACAGGCCCCGCTGGCCGTGCTTGGCCAGGCGCTCCTGGGCCACGGCCGCGGCCGCGTAACTGCCGGCCGACAGCACCGACAGCACTACCGCCCACCCCAGCGAAGCCACCCTTCGAGTCTGCCAGACCTTTCACCTTTTCAAGACCCGGCAGAGGCGGCAAAAACGGCATCAGTCCCAAAATAAATGGGGTCGCCCGCACCGTCGGAAAGCTGACACGATCAGCCCATGGTGGCGGCGACCGGAAAACGGATCACGTGGCTCGAGCTGCCCGGGGCGGTGCGGGCCCGGGTCGAGCAGATCGTCGGCGGCGGCCCCGTGGTCGGCGCCGACTCCCAGCCCGGCGGCTTCTCCCCCGGCAGCGCCGACCGGGTGGTCACCGAGACCGGTCGCCGGGCCTTCGTCAAGGCCGTCACCGCCACCATCAACGCGCGCTCGGCCGAGATGGCGCGCGACGAGATGCGCATCACCGCGCTGCTGCCGGAGCGGGTGCCCGCGCCCCGCCTGATCGGCGGGTTCGACGACGGTGAGTGGGTGGTCCTGGTGCTCGAGGACGTGGCCGGCGCTCACCCCCGTACCCCCTGGGTGAGCAGCGAGATCGACGCTGCCGTGACGGCCCTCGCCGAGCTCGCCCGGGCCACCACGCCGGCGCCTTCGGGCCTGCCCCGGGCCGGCGACCAGTTCGCCCACGAGTTCCGCGGCTGGGAGCGGGTGGCCGCCGATCCGCCGGCCGACCTCGACCCATGGGCGCGCGACCACCTGCCCGAGTTGCAGGCCGCCGCCGCCCGGACGCTCGATCGGCTGGGGACCGGAGACACCGTCGCGCATTGCGACATCCGGGCCGACAACATGATCGTCCGCCCGGACGGCCGGGTGGTGATCGTCGACTGGCCGTGGGCCGCCGTCGGGCCCGGCTGGTGGGACCGCGTCGACCTCGCGTCGAACGTCTGGGTGCACGGCGGCGATCCCGAACGGGTGATCGAGGGTATCGACCGGCGGATCGTGACCGACGCGTTCGCCGCCCTGGCCGGCATGTTCTCCGACATCTGCCGGCTGCCGCCGCCGCCCGGCATCCCGACCGTGCGGGCCTTCCAGCGGTGGCAGGCCGAGGCGCTCCTGCCCTGGTTGAAGGCCGAGTTGTGAACCGATAGAAGGTCACCTCCGTATCTGTGCGCACGCGGAAACACGCGCGAAACCACCAGATGGGAGGTCGAGCACACCCGCCCGGGCGGGTCATTCCAGGGCATTAGGCTGGGTGGTCGGGCTTCGGCGTGGCGGCCCGGACGGCCAAACTTCCTCACTGAACGGAACCCCATGATCGACGAGGCCAAGGTGCGAGTCCTACTACTGGAGAGCATCCATCCCGACGCGGTGACCCGGCTCGAGGCCGAGGGATACGTCGTCGAGTCCGTCCGCAACGCCCTCGACGAGTCCGAGCTGATCGAGCGCATCCGCGGGGTGCACCTGCTCGGCATCCGGTCCAAGACCAAGGTCAGCGCCAAGGCCCTGGAGGCGGCGGACAAGCTCGTCGCGATCGGCGCCTTCTGCATCGGCACCGACCAGATCGACCTGACCGCCGCCTCGGCCGGCGGCGTCGCGGTCTTCAACGCGCCGTTCTCCAACACGCGCTCGGTCGTCGAGCTGGCCATCGCCGAGATCATCGCGATGACGCGGCGGCTCACCGAGAAGAACGCGCTCATGCACTCCGGCGTCTGGGACAAGTCGGCCGACGGCGCCCACGAGATCCGCGGCCGCCGCCTCGGCATCGTCGGGTACGGCAACATCGGCACCCAGCTCTCCGTGCTCGCGGAGAACCTCGGCATGCACGTGTCGTTCTACGACACCGCCGACAAGCTCGCGCTGAGCAACGCGCACCGCTGCGCCTCGATCGAGGAGCTGCTGGAGACCAGCGACATCGTCACGATCCACGTCGACGGCCGCCCCGGCAACGCCGGCTTCTTCGGCGCCGAGCAGTTCAAGCGGATGCGCGAGGGCGCCCTGTTCCTCAACCTGTCGCGCGGCATCGTGGTCGACCACGTCGCCCTGCGTGAGGCCCTGGAGAGCGGCCACCTGGCCGGCGCCGCGGTCGACGTCTTCCCGACCGAGCCCAAGGGCCGCGGCGACGAGTTCGTCTCCGAGCTGCGTGGCCTGCCCAACGTCATCCTCACCCCGCACATCGGCGGGTCGACCGAGGAGGCGCAGTCCGACATCGGCGCCTTCGTGGCCAACAAGCTGGCCACCTTCGTCGAGGAGGGCAACACCACGCTCAGTGTGAACCTCCCCGGCGTCGCCCTGCCCGAGCAGGCCGGGCAGAGCCGCATCGGGCACGTGCACGTCAACACGCCCGGCGTGCTGGCCCAGGTCAACAGCATCCTGGCCGAGCACAAGGTGAACGTCGAGGGTCAGCTGCTGAGCACCCGCGGCGAGTACGGCTACCTGATCACCGACATCAGCGGTGACTTCAGCGACGAGGTGCTCGACCGGCTGCGGGCCATGGAGCAGACGGTCCGCCTGCGCGTTCTCTCCTGATGTGGCGGGGAGGGCCCCGGCCCTCCCCCGCCATCATGCGTTGGAAACAGTCAGCGTGGTGATCGGGGCGCCCGCGCCCACGTCGTACCGGTTCGGCACCGCCCAGTCCTTCGGGGTGAGCGTCGAGCCGGCGGCGACGTCCTTGAGCGTCCTCGTCCCGGCCACGACGGTCTGCGCGCCGCCGCCGACCTTGACCCGCACCGGGCTGTCGGCCGGCGACTTGAGGGCCAGCTTCTCCACCGCGCCATTGATCTTGATCGGGACCGTGCCGGCCGGCCGGGACAGGGTCAACTGGGCCGTGCGCATGCCGCCGACCATCTCGATGCCGCTGATCTGGCCCCCGCTGAGATCGATGACCTGCTCCTCGGCGTACCCGGAGAAGCGCAGCTGCCAGCTCACCTTCGCCGCCAGCACGACGTCGATCTCGCCCCCGGTGCCGTCGCCGTCCCGGGTCACCTGCAGCTTCACGTCGTCGTCGCGGACGACCGGGCTGGGCAGGATGCCGGCATCCTCCGGAGTGGAGATCCGGTACAGGTCGTCGCCGAGCTCGCCGATGCTGACGTTGACCTTGTTGCTCGCGGCCAGCAGCTCGAAGCTGGCCTTCGTGCGGTTGTCGAGCGGGGCCACGGCCGTACGCTTGCCGTTGTCGCCGGCGCCGAGCTGGAGCACCGAGTCGAGGTCGTCGTCGGAGCCGGTGAAATAGACGACCCCGACGATGCTGCCGGCGATCAGGACGACCAGGCTCATCAGCACGATGCCGACGGTGACGCCGCGCGACTGGCGCGGCGCGGCCGGGATCAGGGCCGGCGCCGGAGCCGGAGCCGGAGCCGGGGACGCGATCGGCGCGCCGGTGGGCGCCGGGCGCTCGTTGAGGTCGGGGAAGATCGCCGGACGCTCACCGGTGTCGGAGAAGTTCATCCGGCGCTCGGCGGTGTCGCCCATGCGGCGGACCGGGAGCTCGACGGCGATCGGCTCGGGCTTCTCGTCGTATTTTTCTTCGTAGCTCACCGGCGCTGGTGAGGTCGGCGACGCCGGGTGCCGCACCGGCGAGATCGGGCCGTCGCCGAAGCCGAACGAGGCCCGGCTCGTCGTCTCGGCGGCCGGGGCCGCGGGCGCGCCGCCCTTGAACCACGACGGGTCCTCCGTCTCCGGCTGGGCCGGCGGCCGTCGATAGATGGTGTCTCGACTCCCCAGGCCGGGCGCCGACGGCTCGGCCACCGCCACATCGGACGGTGCCCCGCCAGCCGCTGCTCGGTCAGCTGCTGTTCGGTCCACGCGAATCCTTCCCCTGACGCCGCCATCAACAGCGGCACCCCGGAAGGAGTACGGATTTCGCGTCCTCCCGGATGAGTACCGGGGAGAACTACTTAGCGTTACGGCCGGCCGGGGCGCACCAGGCCGCGCCGGGTGGCGATGGCGACCGCCTCGAGCTGGCTGTGCGCGCCCAGTTTGGCCAGAACCGCCTTCACGTAACCGCGGCACGTGTGCAGGCTGATGCCGAGCCGGCGCGCGATGGCCCGCGCGTCCAGGCCGGCCGCCATGAGCTGCAGCACCTCGTCCTCACGGGCTGTGAGGCCGCCGCCGCGCGGGCCGACCACCGGGCTCGTGCTGCGCAGCAGCCGGGCCAGGATGTCGGTCGACACCGTCATGCCACCGCCGTGGGCCGTACGCAGCGCGTTGAGCACATCACCGAGCGCGCCGTTCTTGGACAGGAAGCCAGCCGCGCCGGCCGCCGTGGCCCGCCCGACGAGCGCCTGCTCCTCGGAGGCAGTGAGGATCACCACACGCGTGTCCGGCTGGCGTACGCGGAGCAGTTCGGCGATGGCAATTCCGTCCGCATCGGACAAATCCGGATCGAGCAGAATCACGTTCGGCTTGAGCTCCGCCGCCAGGCGCAGCGCCTCCGCACCCGTCAGCGCGTGACCCACATATTGCAGGTCGGGCTGGCCGGCCAGGGCGTGTCCCAGCAGCTCGGCAAAGGTTTGGTGGCCGTCGACGACGAGCACGCTGATCGCATCGCCGTTAGTCATGCGCCACCTTTCTCTCAACCGGACCCGTGGAAGTCTAAGGAGTACCAGCTCTCATCTTTGCCCTACCAACAGACGGCGGCGGCACCGGGCCGGATCCGTTCCACCGGTACGCCCGATGATCGGTTGACACCAAGCGGCCGTGATCACCAATCTTTCGGGTGATTAGACCCCCCGCATTGGGGCTTGCCGCACTGCCTTCCTCACTTGCAAAGTTCCGAAACATGTTCGACATCCAGCTTTTCGGCCGGGTCGAGGTTCGGACCAGGGGCATCCTCCTGGCCGGTCCCGACTTCGGTGGAGACCGCCCGCGCCACCTGCTCGCCCTGCTCGCGTTGCGGGGTCCGCAGTCGACGGCGGAGCTGGCCGACGCGCTGGAAGAAAAGAAGAACGCCGTCGAGTCCGACATGTCCGTCCTGCGGGACACGATGGAGCCGGTCGTCCGCCACCAGCGTGGACGCTGGTCGCTCGACCTCGACCAGGTCCGGGTCGACGTCCACCGGTTCGACGAGCTGATCACCGCGGCCGAGGGCCGTCCGGCCGACCGCGCGGCCAAGCCGCTGACCGCGGCCGCCTTCCTGGCCAGCCGCCCGCTGCTCGAGGACGAGGACGCCCCGTGGGCCGCCGAGGCCCGCGCCGAGTACCGGGCCAAGCTCGTGATGGCCAACTCGGGTCGCACAATCGCTGTGTGAAGCTGCTGCCCGTACCGCTGGCCCCGGAGATCTCCCTCTACCTGGCCGACCAGGACGTCGGCCTCTTCGATCTGACCGGTGGCGAGTTCCGCAGCGACGAGCCGCCGCCGTTCTGGGCCTTCGTCTGGGCCGGCGGTCAGGCCCTGGCCCGCTATTTGCTCGACCATCCGGCCGTGGTGGCCGGGAAGAGGGTGCACGATCTCGCCACCGGCAGCGGAGTCGCCGCGATCGCGGCCGCCCGGGCCGGCGCGGCCGAGGTGGCCGCGACCGACCTCGATCCGGCCGCGGTGGCCGCGGCCCGGCGCAACGCCGCCGCCAACGACGTCACACTCAGTGCCGAGACCGGGACTCCGGACGTCCTGCTGGCGGGCGACGTCTTCTACAGCCCGGCGGTCGCCCCGGCCATCACCGCCACCCTGCGGGCCGCGCGGCGGGAAAACACGTTGGTCCTGGTTGGGGACCCCGGACGGGGGTACTTCCCCGAGCGGCTCTTCACCCAGGTGGCCGAGTACGTCGTGCCCGTGCCGGCCGCACTCGAGGAGACCGAGACGCTCGTCACAGGCGTATGGCAAATGCGCTGATGGTGACCGTGGGTTGATGACAATCGAGATGCGTTCATCACCCAACCAGTTGTAGGTTACAAGCAATCAACCGTTCGACCCGAGGACGGCACGCCGTGGATGCCCTCCCCCAACTCGCCGAAGAACTTGTCCGGTTCCACCGGCTCGCGACGCGGAGCAGGAGCATGCTCAGTGTCGGAGATCTCGGTGCGGAGTTCTCCGCGCTGATGCTGCTGTTTCCACTGCGGCACAAGGGCCCGATGCGGGCCACCGATCTCGCCGAGATCAAGCAGGCCGACCCCTCCACGATCAGCCGGCAGGTGGCACAACTGGTGAAGGCGAAACTGGCCCGGCGCGAGGCCGACCCCGAGGACGGCCGGGCATCACGCCTGGCCATCACCGAGGCCGGCCGGGCCGCGTGCGAGCAGCTCGAGGCGGCCCGCCAGGCGTGGCTGGCCGAGGCGCTCGAGGGCTGGCCGGCCGAGCGGATCGCCACCTTCGCCGCTCTCTTCGAACAATTCAACAGCTCGGTCGAGGCGCAGCTGCGCAACGAGCCGGCCGCAACTCCATCACGGGAGAACGCGTGAGCAACCCCACCACCAAACCCGCGTCCGCGGAATTCAGCCACCGGCAGATCCTGACGATCCTGGCCGGCCTCATGATGGGCATGTTCCTGGCCGCGCTGGACCAGACGATCATGGCCACGGCCACCCGCACGATCGCCGACGACCTGCACGGCTTCAACATCCAGGCCTGGGCCACCACGGCCTTCCTGATCACGTCGACGATCTCGACGCCCCTCTACGGCAAGCTCTCCGACCTTTACGGCCGGCGCCCGTTCTTCCTGTTCGCCATCGGCATCTTCGTCGTCGGCTCGATGCTCTGCGGCCTCTCGCAGAACATGTACGAGCTGGCCGCGTTCCGCGCCATCCAGGGCATCGGGGCCGGTGGCCTCATGTCGCTGGCCCTGGCCATCATCGGCGACATCGTGCCGCCCCGCGAGCGGGCCAAGTACCAGGGCTACTTCCTGGCCGTCTTCGGCACCGCGAGCGTCCTCGGCCCGATCCTGGGCGGCTTCTTCGCCGGCGCCGACACCATCCTGTGGGTCGACGGCTGGCGCTGGGTCTTCTACCTGAACGTCCCGATCGGCATCGCCGCCATGGCCGTCGTGGCCCGGGTCCTGCACCTGCCGCACACCCGCGTCGACCACCGCATCGACTGGCCCGGCGCGCTGGCCCTGATCGTCGGCCTGGTGCCGCTGCTGACGGTGGCCGAGCAGGGCCGCGACTGGGGCTGGGACTCCGGTCGCGCCTTCGCCTGCTACATCATCGGCGCGCTCGGCCTGGTGGCCTTCGTCCTGGCCGAGCGGGCCTACGGCGACGAGGCCCTGCTGCCCCTGCGCCTGTTCCGGAACCGCACGATCGCCGTCGGCGCCACCTCCAGCACGATCCTCGGCATGGCGATGTTCGGCGGCCTGATGACCGTCCCGCTCTACCTGCAGATCGTGAAGGGCTCGTCGGCCACCCTGGCCGGCCTGCAGATGATCCCGTTCGTCTTCGGCATCATGTCCGGCTCGATCATCTCCGGTCAGCTCATCGCCCGGACCGGCCGCTACCGGATCTTCCCGATCATCGGCAGCACCCTGATGGTGGCCGCGCTGGCCCTGTTCGCCACGATCGGCGCCGACACCCCGCTCTGGCGCACCATGCTGATCATGGTGCTGATGGGCCTCGGCCTGGGCGGCAACATGCAGCCGATGATCACCGCGGTGCAGAACGCGGTCTCCCCGCGCGAGATCGGCGTCGCCACCAGCTCGGTGACCTTCTTCCGCTCCATGGGCGGCACGCTGGGCACCGCGATCTTCCTGTCGGTGCTGTTCAACGTCCTGCCCGGCAAGATCAGTGACGCCTTCACGGCGGCCCGCTCGACGCCCGAGTTCCAGCAGGCCCTGCAGGCCGACCCGGCCCAGGCCCAGACGCTGCAGCAGGCCACGGCGGGTGGCGGCGACCTGAGCGACACGTCGTTCCTCAACAAGCTGTCCGACGTGATCGCCCACCCCTTCAAGGAGGGCTTCTCCGACGGCATCCAGGTCGTGTTCCTGCTCGCCCTGGCCGTCATGGTCATCGGCCTGATCGTCGTCTTCTTCCTGCCGGAGATCCCGCTGAGCATGCGCTCGGCCCAGCAGCAGCGCGCCGACGACATCCTCGCCGCCGAGAACAGCGACGGCGTCCCCGGCGAGGTGGGAGCGGGCCCCCTCCGCGACAAGCCGGATTCCACGTCGGCCTCGGAAACAGTCCCCGCAGGCAAAGACAAGAGCTGACGCACGGCACTTCAGCGGGGGGCCGGACACTCCCGGCCTCCCGCTTTCTTTGCCCTTGGCCCGGATACCGTGGCGGCATGGCTGTTGTGAAGATCAACGCGATCGACGTTCCCGAGGGCGCCGGCCCCGAGCTGGAGAAGCGGTTCGCCGCCCGCCAGGGCGCCGTCGAGAACGCGCCCGGTTTCCTGTCCTTCGAGCTGCTGCGCCCCGTCGCCGGCGAGACCCGCTACTTCGTCTACACCCGCTGGGAGACCGAGGAGGACTTCCAGGCCTGGTCGGCCGGCAGCGGCCGCGCCGCCCACTCCGGCGAGCGCGCCAAGCCCGTCGCCGGCGGCGCCTCCCTGCTCGAGTTCGACGTCGTCCAGCACGTCGGCAAAGCCTGACCGACCACCGCCCGACTTGGTGGCACCGTCAGGTGTCGGTGGGCCGGGAGCGGGCGGCCACGGCGAGCAGGCGGGCGGCTACGGCCTGGGGGTCGAGGCCCAGGCGCTGGGCGGTGTCGCGCAGGACGTCGCGGGCCTCGCGGACGCCGCAGCCGCGCTGGGCGATGATGACGCCGATGGCCTGGTCGACGGTGGCGCCGGCGCTCAGGGCGTCGCGGCGGCGCAGCTCGTCCAGCAGGACCTCGGACTGGCTGGCCAAAGCCATGGCGATCAGCAGGCGGTCGGGGCCGGGCGCGCCGGGCTCGTCGAAGTACAGGCTGAGCGCGCCCACCTCGGCCCGCGGCAGGTCGAGCGGGATGGCGGCGACGGCGCGGACCCGCTCGGCGCGGGCCACGCCGGCCAGTTCGGGCCAGCGTTGGTCCCCGGCCAGATCGGGCGCGATGACCAGCGCGCGGGTGCGGGCCGCCTCCAGGCCGGGTCCCGCGGTCCCCTGGTCGTACTGCAGGGCGTCCACTCCCTCGCCGGCGGGGCCGTGGCCGGTCCGGGTCGGCGGGCCGCCCTCACCGATCAGGGCGACCGAGCAGCGGATCGTGCCGGGCACCGCCCCCGCGGTGAACTGGGCCAGCCTTTCGAGGGCGGCGGTGAAGCTGTCGGCCGAGAGCAGCCGGGCCGACAGCTCGTGCAGCAGGCCGGCCAGCTCGAGCGGGTGTGGCCCGCTGGGGTCCGCCGGGCGGCCCGCGGGCGCGCGGAGGCGCCCGGGCCGGGTCAGCACCCGGGCGGGGCCACGCTGCGCGGAAGAAACCCGGCGATTTGGGGCAGGCACGCGGGGCATCCTGCCATGACCATTGACGATCACGTAAGCCTTGTGCCTCTACCGGGTGGTTTCGCCGGTGGCCGCGGCCTGATCCGACCGGCGGTGCTCCAGGAACGAGTCCGGCGCCGCCTCGAGGTCGGCCTCGCGCTCGTCCGAATCGGCGAGGATCGCCTCGGCCTGCGCGCGCGGGTCGGCGCTGCCCTGCTCCTCGGGGAGCAGATCGGCGGCCCGCTGCCTGATCCGGTCATCAGTCATGAGAGATCGGGTACCCGCGCCCGCCCTTCCCCCAAACCGCGCCGGGCCGGAGAAAGGGTGCGCCGCCCCCGGCGGACCGGGGACGGCGCGATATCGGTGTGCAGGTCGCCTCGCGGCGAGTGGCTCATCACGGCTCCAGCCGAACGGTATTCCGTGAAGGCAATGGGTGAGGCCCGGGGACACTGGGCACACCGACATCTGCTCTCAACGGTCGGACGGGGGTCACGATTCCGTTAGCCGATGTGACGCCCACCACAGCGTTTGTCGCCGGGTGCCGGGGGTAGTCCTCGGGCCGTGACCGATGAGTTTCGTGAGCTGGACGCCTTTCTGGACGACGCCTTCGACGCGCAGGAGCGGCTGAGCAGTGCCGACCTGCAGCGCCGGGCCATCGCGGCCGATCTGCCGGCCACGGCCATGACCCGGATCGACGCGCTGCCGGACGGCGAGTACGCACAGGACGAGGCAGCCGAGGCCCTGCGGGTCCTCTAAACCGAACGGGAAGGGAAGGCATGGAGCCGATCGGCGATCCGGACGAGCAGGAGGACTTCGCCTCGGAGCACAGCGACACCGCTGTCGACGAGGACGTCACCGCGGACCGGGACGACAGCGAGCCCGAGAGCCCGGATGGCTCGTCCGGCCTCGAAAAGGACGGGCCACCCTGAAAAGCCGCCCCTCGCGCTGAGGGGCGGCTTTTTCGACGGTGAAAGATCAGTCGCCCTCGGCGGCGTGCTTGGAGATGTCGTAGGCCATCTGCAGGAAGTCGGAGACCGCAGTGGCCGTCAAAGTCGTCGCGGCCAGGCGGGTGAGGCGCGGGGCCAGCACGAGACCACCGGTGAGGCCGGTGGCGACCCACACCGCCAGGCAGAACGGGCACGTGATGAGCTCGCCGATCCCGTGTTTCAGGGAGCTGCCGTGGTCGCGTACTTCTTCGTTGAGTTCGGCCGCGCCGGCCGGCTCGCTGTAACGGGTGAACGGCGCCCTCAGCGGACTCGTGACCGAGTCCTTGGCGATCAGCCGGCTCAGCTTGTGGGTGGCGATCGACAGCAGCGCCACGTCACCCAGGGAGGGGCGCTCCGGCGCGGGCTTCCCGGTGACCTTCGCGGCGGCGGCCAGGCTCGCGGCCAGGGCACTGAAGGCGCCCATGGCGGCGAGGTAGCCGGCGAGCGGCCGGTGCTCGTGGGGGGCGTACGACTGGCCGACGCGCGCCAGCCGGGCGCGCAGCGTCTCGGTCAAGGTGGCTCCTTACTGGAAGTCCTGGGTCAGCCGGTCCTGGTCGACCTCGCGCCCGGGATTGCGGGCCAGGTACTCGGTCTCGAGCTCGGCGGTCCGCTTGAAGTGGTTGGCCAGGGCGGCGTCGGGCCCGTGCCGGAGGGTGGCCAGCCGGGTGCGGTAGAGGCTGCCCAGCTCGCGGAACAGGTCCTCGTCGGCCAGGCCGGCGGGGTCGATCCCGTTCTCCATGAGGGGCGCCGAGGAGTCCTGGGCATCGGTCATGGCGTACCTCCGTGGGCGCGGGTGGTCGGTGTGCTGCCAGCACGGTTGCCCGTGCGGGCGGGGGTCAAACCCACGCCGGTACGCTCAAGGGCATGAAGGGCCTGTGGACTCCGGCGTGGATCGCCCGGCACGTCCTGGCGCTGATCCTGTTCTTCGGGTGCCTGGTGCTGGGCTGGTGGCAGTTCAGCCGTGCCACCGGGGGCAACGCGATCAGCTGGGGCTACATGTTCGAGTGGCCGGTCTTCGCGGGCTTCGTGGTCTTCCTCTGGTGGCGTGAGGTCCAGCTCGCCCGGCGCAAGCTGGACCCGTCGCACGGCGACGAGCCGGAGCCGGAGAGGCTCCCAGGTACGGCTGTTACCGTCGGCCGGCCGGTCCGGGTGGCCGTGCGCCCGGCCGCGGACGCCGATGATCCCGAGACGGCCGCCTACAACGACTATCTGGCCTGGTTGAAGGAACACCCGGGGGCCCGCCCAGGCGACTACCCCGGGCCGAAGTAGAAGAAGGACGTGCCACTGTGCAGGGAGCCCTGACCCGCTACCGGATCATCGCCTACATCGTCGGCGTGGGCCTGCTCGCGCTCGTGGTGGTCGGCATGCCGCTGAAGTACCTGGCCGACAACGCCTCCGTGGTCGCGGTCGTCGGCCCGCTGCACGGCTTCCTGTTCATGGTCTACCTGGCGCTGACCTTCGACCTGTCCCGCCGGGCGAATTGGCCGTTCCCCCGCATGATCGCCGTGATGCTGGCCGGCACGATCCCGTTCCTGTCGTTCTGGGTCGAGCGCAAGGTGAGCAAGCAGTGGATTCCGGAGCGTCAGGCCGAGCTTGCGAATAGTCCGGCTTGAGAGGGACCATCAACACATTGTCCCGGCCGAATGACTATCTGTTATCGGGATCAATGACGCAAAGCGGTCCGCAGTCTTAAATCACTCTGTGACAGCTTGCATTTGATGTTTCCCCCGATAAGTTAATGCGGTTGGTTCGGTCCGCAGCCACTCCCCTCGGTGGCGCCGGCCAACGCCGCCCAATCCTGCGTGACGACCGCCGCCCTCCCCCGAGCGCGCAAAGTCCCACGCCGGAGCCGGGAAACCGTGTTTCTGGGGTGAATCCGCGTGCGCGCGGGAGGGCTTCTTCCGGGCCCCAACCCGACAGCTGACCCGGTAGGCGGCCAAGCGGAAGAAAGGCCACTAACCGGTGCCACACCTCCGTACGAGGCTTCGGGCGCTCGCAGTCGCGACCATGGCTGTCGCGATCACCGGGTCTCTGGCGACGGCCGCGCACGCGGCGCCGTCCACGAGCGAGCTCACCAAGAAGATCGAGGCGGCGTCCAACCAGCTCGAGGACGTCACCGAGAACTACAACAAGATGCGCATCAACCTGCAGAAGACGATCGCGGACGAGAAGAAGCTCGCGGCGTCCCTGGCTCCGGCCCAGGCCGCGCTCAAGACCGCCAGCGCCCGCGTCGGCACCCTCGCGGCGACGACGTACAAGCAGGGCCGGGTCGGCCCGATGACCGCTCTGCTGACCGGTGGACAGGACGACCTGGTCGACAAGATCAGCTATCTCGACCAGATCACCCGGTCCAACCAGCGCGACATCGACGCCTACACCGAGGCGACCCAGAACTTCAGCTCCCGCCAGGCCGCCCTCAAGGCGACCCAGGCCAAGCAGCAGGCTCAGGTCACGGCGCTGGCCACCCAGAAGACCGGCATCGAGAAGGACATCAAGAAATTGATGGCCATGCGTACCCAGGCCTACGGCCAGGCGCAAGAGACCCCCACCAAGTACAACGGTCCCGTTCCGACCATCGCGGGTTCGGCCGGCAAGGCTGTCTCGTTCGCTTATGCCCAGCTCGGCGAGGCGTACGTGTTCGGCGCCGACGGCCCCAGCACCTGGGACTGCTCGGGCCTGACAATGGGCGCGTGGGCCGCGGCGGGCAAGTCGCTGCCGCACAACACCGAGGCCCAGTGGAGTGCGACGACCCGCATCAGCAAGTCCGAGCTGCAACCCGGCGACCTCGTGTTCTACCGAAGTCTCGGGCACGTCGCGATCTACGTCGGCGACGGCATGATCATTCATGCGCCGCACACCGGCACGGTGGTCAAGAAGGTTTCCATCAACGTCATGACCCCGTACGGATACGGCCGGGTCTAGCGACCCGCCAGCGCACACGATGAAGGCCGGTACCCGTCGGGTACCGGCCTTTCGCGTCTGTGGGCGGGGGGAGGAAGGAACCTTACGCGGCCTGCAGGCCCTCGGCCCGGGCCAGCTCACGCAGCCGGCCGAGCGCCTGGATCTCGAGCTGGCGGATGCGCTCGCGG
Source organism: Actinoplanes sp. NPDC049598 (assembly GCF_040675435.1). NCBI lineage: Bacteria > Bacillati > Actinomycetota > Actinomycetes > Micromonosporales > Micromonosporaceae > Actinoplanes > Actinoplanes sp. NPDC049598. Next base: position 44,174 of record NZ_JBFAOX010000031.1, read on the forward strand.
CTGAGCGAGAAGCGCGAGGCCACCTCGGTCAGCGAGTGCTCCCGGCCGTCCTCGAGGCCGTAGCGGGCCCGCATGATGCCGGCCGACCGGTCGTCGAGGTGGTTGAGCAGACCCTCGATGCGCTGGCGCTCCAGGGCGGTCAGGACGATGTCCTCGGGCGAGGGGGCGTCGCTGTCGGCCACCAGGTCGCCGAGGTTGGTGTCGCCGTCGTCGCCGACCGGCGTGTCCAGGGACACCGTGTCCTGGGCCCAGCGGGTGAGCTCGTTGACCCGCTCCACGGTCACACCGAGCGCGGCCGCGACCTGCTCGGGCTCGGGGTCGCCGCCCAGCTCGCGGACGAGCTGACGGGTGACGTTGCGCATCCGGTTGACGTCCTCGACCAGGTGCACGGGGAGACGCACGGTGCGCTCCTGCTGGGCGATGGCCCGGCTGATGGCCTGACGGACCCACCAGGTCGCGTACGTCGAGAACTTGTAGCCGCGCTCGTAGTCGAATTTCTCGACCGCGCGGACCAGGCCGGTGTTGCCCTCCTGGATGAGGTCGAGCATCGGCATGCCGGAACGCACGTAGCGCCGGGCGATCGACACGACCAGCCGCAGGTTGGCCCGGATGAACAGGTCCTTGGCCTTCTGGCCCTCGGTGACCAGCCGCTCCAGCTCCTCGCGGCTCACGCCGCGCTTGGCCTCGCCGGTCTCGAGCAGGTGCTCGGCGTACAGGCCGGCCTCGATCGCCTTGGAGAGCTCCACCTCCCGCGCGGCGTCCAGAAGCGGCGTCCGTGAGATCTCGTGCAGGTAGACGCCAACGAGGTCGCGCTCTTCGGCAACCTGATCGGTCCTCAAGACGGTGCTCTTCTCCACGTTGCCCACGGTCCCCTCATTGCCATCACTACTAACCCCGCTACGGGCGATACCTGTGTCCATCAGTTCCTCCCCGTAACGTCCGCAGTTCGCGTATTGCGGTTACTGGCATCTACACAACAAATTGCTGCCTGTACTGATTCCGGCTGGTGGGTCGAAAGTGTCACGAATGCCTGGGTGATAGCTGAGAGCCCAGTGCGTAGTTCCTGAGCAGGTGTCACTCCGCTGGCATTCCCACGCGCCCTGGTTGTCGGCAGCGCTGACAGACGGATACCCGTCGCTCGTCCCATGACACCACCGGTCCCTCATCGATCACAGCGACGGGCATCACCAAGGTCCTTGGGACGCTCGTCACCACCCTGTACGGCCGAGTGGCTTCCCGGGTTCAGGTGGTGGATCGTCAGGTTCGCTACGGGTCTGAAACAAAAGCACCATCGAAAAGATCCCGAGGCGTTCACCGAACGGGACCACCTGCCACAATGCGGCACGCGGCGGCGCAGTTCACTCGCCCGCACGGGTGATGCCCAGGCGAGTGACCCACCGTTCGACAACGGTTCGGAGCGCCCGGACCATCCGGACGGCCGGGGTGACGAAAAACACAGCGGGAGGGCACATGGGCGAGGGCACGGTTCTGATCACCGGCGGGGCCGGCGGCATCGGCTCGGCGGCGGTCGAGAGGTTCGTGGCGGAGGGCTGGCGGGTGGTCGCCCCGGTCCGTCCGGGGTCGTCCGGACGGCTGCCCTCGGGTGCCGTGGCGGTGGAGGGCGACCTCCAGAAGGAGACCGAGGTCACCGCGGCCATGGCGGTCGCGGCGGCCGAGGCCGGCGCTCCGTTGCGGGCGGTGGTCAACCTGGTGGGCGGTTTCGCGGTCGGCGGGAAGATCCACGAGACGCCGATCGCCGGGCTCGACGCCATGCTCGCGGCCAACCTGCGGCCGACGTATCTGGTCACCGCGGCCGCCCTGCCCCACCTGGTGGCGGCCGGCGGTGGCTCGGTGGTCTGCGTGGCCGCGCGGGCGGCCCTGGCCCCGTTCCCCGGCGGGTCGGGCTACGCGATCGCCAAGGCGGCCGTGCTGGCCTTCGCGAGCTCGGTCGCGGCCGAGTACAAGGGCAGCGCGGTCCGGTGCAACACCCTCCTGCCCGCGATCGTCGACACCCCGCTCAACCGGCGGGACATGCCCGACGCCGATCCGGGCAAGTGGACGAGCGCCGAGGAGGTCGCCTCGGTGCTGCTCTTCCTGACCTCGGACGCGTCGCGGCCGACGACGGGCGCGCAGATTCCCGTCTAGAGCAGTTCGGCGAACTGGTAGCCGAGGACGGTGACCATGGCCGCCAGGGTGGCCGCGCCGGCGAGCAGGAGGCCGCGGCGCCGGGACACCGGGGAGGACGAGAGCGCCGCGTGCAGCGCGGCCGAGACCTCGTCGGGCGTGCCATTGGCGTCGATCACGACGAAGGACGGGAACTCCGGCAGGGAGCGGTAGGCGGCGTCGGCGGCGGTGAGGTAGGCCATCGACTCGTGGTCGTAGCCGCGGGCGTCGATCCGCTGCTGGGCCACGGCCGGGTCGACGGCCAGCAGGAAGGTCACGTCCGGCTTCGGGAAGAGGCGGTACGCGAGGCGGGCGCGGCGCTCGGCGGCCGGACGGGCGCCGCGCGACCGCAGGCTCGCGTACTGGCAGTAGGCGTACCTGTCCATGACCACCACGCCACCGACCAGCGCGCGCCACAGCAGCGTGCGCAGCATGGCCAGCCAGCGCAGCACCGACTCGACCAAGAGCATCGCGCGCCGGCCGATCAGATCCTCCGCGTCGCGCTTGCCCAGCCGCACGGCCACCTTGCCGACCCAGTGCCGGCCGCCGGCGTTGCGCCGGTAGACGGCGGGCCGCCCGGCCGCGGCGAGCTCCTCGGCCAGCCGGTGGGCCTGCGTCGTCTTGCCGGAGCCGTCGATGCCGATCAGCGCGATCGTGCGGAGGGTCATGCCAACCAACGGTAACCGGCAGGTGCACATGCGGTTTTCCGGCGACGGCGGTCATCGGCGTACCAAAATGGGGGTTCCAGTGGATTTGCCCGAAGATCCACAAGGTCGGCGGTTCAAACGCGGGGCCGCCCGGGTAGTCGTAACCGGCACAGGACCGCACCCGTCGACAGGGGGAGAACATGCCGCACCAGGTGGACGAGGGCCTGGCCACCACGTTGAAAAAGGTCGCCTCGACGCTCAAGGCGGCGGCCATCCCGTTCGCGCTGGGCGGGAGCTTCGCGGTGTGGGCGCACGGCGGCCACTCCAGCGACCACGACGTGGACTTCCTGCTCCGCGAGCAGGACAAGGAGCAGGCGCTGGCCGAGCTGGCCAAGGTGGGCTTCCGCACCGAACAGCCGCCCGAGGACTGGCTGGTCAAGGTCTACGACTCCGACCGGATGGTGGACTTGATCTACCGCCCGGTGGAGACGCCGGTGACCGACGAGACGCTGCGCGACACCGAGCAGATCTCGGTCGAGGCCATCTACATGCCGGTGCTCTCGGCCAGCCAGCTGATGATCCACAAGTTGATGAGTTACAGCCAGCACTACTGCGACTTCGCCACGGGACTTCCGGTGGCCCGTTCGCTGCGCGAGCAGATCGACTGGGACCGGGTCCGGCGGGAGACGCGCAAATCACCGTACGCCGAGGCGTTTCTGATTCTGCTGGACCGGCTGGACGTCGTTCCGCTGCCCGAGGCGCTGGCAACCAAGTGAAGGGCCGGGACCTATGACGAACGACATCGATCTCGAGGCCGAGATCCAGAGGCTGCTCACCGAGCACGACCGGATCGCCGAGCAGGGCATCACGGTTCAGCGCCGGGACCACTCGATCGTGCTCGGCGGCGAGGTGGAGAGCGCGCAGCGCCGGGACGAGATCTGCCGGCAGATCACCTCGCGCTACCCCGAGGTGGAGATCACCTGCGACATCGGCATCACTCGGGCCCAAGCGCCCAGTGAGGTGGAGGAGATTTCATGATCCGGATCGCCGCCGTGGGCGACGTCCACGTGGACAAGGACGTGGTGGGCCGCTACCGGCCCGCCCTGGAGGAACTGCCGGACCGCGCCGACGCGCTGCTGATCGCCGGGGACCTGACCCGGCACGGCACGGTCGAGGAGGCGCAGTGCTTCGCCAAGGAGTTCGGCGGCCTGGCCGTGCCGGTCGTCGTGGTGCTCGGCAACCACGATCACCAGAGCGACCAGCAGGAGCAGGTCACCGGGGTGCTCGAGGACGCCGGGATCACCGTGCTCGAGGGCGCGGCCACCGTGCTCGAGCTCAACGGCCACCGGCTGGGCGTGGCCGGCACCAAGGGCTTCGGCGGCGGGTTCGCCGGGGCCTGCGCCAGCAACTTCGGCGAACGCGAGATGAAGGACTTCGTCGGCACCAGCGAACGGTACGCGGCGGCGCTGCGCGAGGCGCTGCACTCGGTCGAGTGCGACGCGCTGGTGGCCCTCACCCACTACGCGCCGGTGCCCGAGACGCTGGTCGGCGAGCCGTTGGAGATCTACGCGTTCCTGGGCTGCTACCAGCTCGGGCAGGCGATCGACTCGGCGCCGGTCGCGCTGGCCCTGCACGGGCACGCGCACCACGGATCCGAGCGCGGACGGACCCCGGGCGGGGTGCCCGTCCGCAACGTCGCGCACCCCGTGATCAAGCAGGCGTACAACGTGTACCAGCTGCTCTCGGAAGAGATCGAGACGTCACTCACGTCCGTGTGAGAACCACGTTTAGAGAAACCGGGCGTTCGGGTACCTGGGGCGCATGGACGTACTCCTTTGGATCCTCGCAGTCATTCTGGTGGTCGCCGGTATCCTCGCCCTGTTCCGGCGGCAGCTCCTCTGGGGAATTGTGCTGATCATCGTGGGCCTCCTGGTCGGCCCCGGCGGCGTCAGCATCTTCACCTGATCCCCCGCCCCAACGATCTAAGTCCCCCGGTAAACCTCAGAGCCGGGGCCACCTGAACGGGTGGCCCCGGCTCCATTCATATGCGGGCCGCACTGTTCGTGCGATGACGTTCCGCGGATTTCTGACTGAATCAATTCCGGAAATCCGTCGATCTTCATCGCGAGGTGGCTCTGTCGTGGCCGAGGTTCATCACTTCACGTACGGCGTCTTCAACCCGCTCGCCGCCTATCTGCTGGCCTTTCTCGGCTCGTTCTTCGGGCTGCTGGGCACGGCGCGAGCACGGGACGCCCGTACGGCCGGCCGGCGCAACCGCTGGCTGGTCATCTCGGCCTTCGCGATCGGGGGCGGCGCCATCTGGCTGATGCACTTCGCGGCCATGCTCGGCTTCGAGGTGCCGGACAGCCCGGTGCGCTTCGACATCCCGATGACCGTGCTGAGCCTCGTCTTCGCCGTGGCCGCGGTCGGCACCGGCCTGCTGATCGTCGGGCACGGCCGGCGCAGCCTGCCCAAGGTGATCGCGGCCGGCGTGCTGACCGGCGGCGGGGTGCTGGCCATGCACTACACCGGCATGTACGGCATGCACGTGGCCGGCGAGATGCGGTACAACCTGGCCCTGGTCGTCGCCTCGGCCCTCATCGCGGTGGTCGCGTCGACCGTGGCCCTGTGGTTCGCCATTTCGGTCCGCGGCTGGGTCCCGATCAGCGGCGCCGCCGCCATCATGGGAGTGGCCGTCTGCGGCATGCACTACACGGGCATGGCCGCGATGTCGGTCCACCTCGACCCGAGCGCGACGGCCGCCGTCGACGGCTTCCGGCCCCTCACGATGATCGTGCCGATCACCCTGATCACCGCGGCCACCATCGTCGGGGTGGCGCTGAGCGCGCTGCAGGCGATGACCGAGGAGGAGTTCACCGACGGGGCGGGCACGCCGCGCCGGGGGGCGCACGCCGACACCGCCGTCCCGTGGTCGCTCAAGCAGGCCACGATCGCCACGCCGACCGTCCGGCGGCCCTCGCCGCGCCCGGTTCCCGTGCGGACGCCCACCAACGGGTGAGGTGTCCGGTACGTTCTCGGCATGGCGCCCCGGATGTTGCTGTCGATGCCGTTGCACGCGATCACCGAGGTGTACGGCGAGGCCGGCCTGCGCGAGCGGCTCCTGCTGGAGCTGGAGTCGTTCCCGGCCGGCGAGCGGGAGCGGCTGGTCGAGGCGCTCGACCTGGCGGCCCGGCTGCACGCGAACGACCGGCGGGTGCGCGAGCCGTACCTGAACCACCTGCTCCGGGTGGCCATCCGGATCATCAGGTACTACGGGGTGCGCGACGTCGACGTGCTGAGCGCGGCCCTGCTGCACGACGCCGTCGAGGACCACCCGGCCGAGCTGGCCGGGCGGTCCTCGGGCACCTATCAGGAGCTGACCGACGCCGCGATCGCCGAGCTGGCCCGCCGGTTCGGCCCGCGCACGGCCGAGCTGGTCCGCTCGGTCACCAACCCGGAGTACGACCGCGACCGGGACCGCCACGAGCAGTACCGGCAGCACGTGGCGGACAGCCTGGAACGCGACCCGTGGGCCCGGGTGATCAAGGTCTCGGACTTCACCGACAACGGGGTGGGCGTGGTCCACACGACCCCGGAGAAAGCCTTCAAAGCGGCCGTCAAGTACCGCCCGCTGGTCCCGAAGCTGCGCGAGCTGGTCGGCCGGCCCGACACGCCGCTGTCGATCGCCGCCAAGGACCACATCCTCGACCAGCTGGACCTGGCCGAGGAGAGATTCGCCGCCATCCTGGACGATTAGCCTGGGGGTATGCCCCGCTCAGAACAATGGTGGCGCGACGCCGTCATCTACCAGGTCTATCCCCGCTCGTTCGCCGACAGCGACGGCGACGGGATGGGCGACCTGCCCGGCATCACCGGGCGCCTGCCCTATCTGCGAGAGCTCGGCATCGACGCCGTGTGGCTCTCCCCGTTCTATCCCTCGCCGCAGCACGACGCGGGCTACGACGTGGCCGACTACCGCGGCGTCGACCCGCGCTTCGGCGACCTCGGCGACGCCGACAAGCTGATCGCCGAGGCGCACCACCTGGGGCTCAAGCTCATCGTCGACCTGGTGCCCAACCACACCTCCAGCGAGCACGAGTGGTTCCGGGCCGCCCGGGCGGCCGCGAAGGGCAGCCCGGAGCGGGCCCGCTACATCTTCCGCGACGGCAAGGGGCCGGACGGCTCGGAGCCGCCGAACTCGTGGCAGAGCGTCTTCGGTGGGAGCGCCTGGGAGCGGCTGCCCGACGGGCAGTGGTACCTGCACCTGTTCGACGTCACCCAGCCCGACCTCAACTGGGACAACCCGGAGGTGCGGGAGGAGTTCGCCGGCATCCTGCGGTTCTGGCTGGACCGGGGCGTGGACGGCTTCCGGGTCGACGTCGCGCACGGCCTGATCAAGGACAAGGACCTGGCCGACTGGACGTCGACCAGCCAGATCCTCGGTGGTCTGGAGCCGGCCGGCCCGCCGCCGCCGATGTGGGACCAGGAGGGCGTGCACGCGATCTACCAGCAGTGGCGTTCGACCCTGGACGAGTACGAAGGCGGCCGCATCCTGGTCGCCGAGGCGTGGGTGCAGCCGGCGTCCCGGCTCGCCCGCTACGTCCGGGCCGACGAGATGCACCAGGCCTTCAACTTCCCGTACCTGGACGCGCCGTGGGCCCCGGCCCGGCTGGCCGAGATCATCGACGAGTCGCTGGCCGCCAACGACGAGGTGGGCGCGACCACGACCTGGGTGCTGTCCAACCACGACGTGGTGCGGCACTCGACCCGGCTCGGCTACCCGGTCGGGCAGGCCCGGATGCACGGCATCGGCGCCGGGGACCCGCAGCCCGACACCGCGCTCGGCCTGCGCCGGGCCCGGGCGGCCACGCTGCTGATGCTCGCCCTGCCCGGCTCGGCCTACCTCTACCAGGGCGAGGAGCTCGGGCTGCCCGAGCACACGACGATGCCCGACGACGTCCGCGAGGACCCGGCCTGGGAGCGTTCCGGGCACACCGAGCGGGGCCGGGACGGCTGCCGGGTGCCGCTGCCGTGGGAGGCCGACGCGCCCTCGTACGGCTTCGGCCCGAGCGACAAGAGCTGGCTGCCGCAGCCCGCGGTCTGGGCCGAGTACGCGGCCGACCGCCAGCAGGGGGTGCCCGGCTCGACCTGGGAGCTCTACCGCTCCGCGCTGGCCATCCGGCGCGAGCACGGTCTGGGCGGCGGCCGGCTGACCTGGTCCGGCAAGTCCGACTCTCTGTCCTTCACCAACGGTGACGTGCTGGTGGTGACCAACTTCGGGCCGGACGCGGTCGAGCTACCGGCCGGGGCCACCGTCCTGCTGAGCAGCGAGCCCCTCGACGACGGGCGGGTACCCACCGACGTCACCGTCTGGGCGCGCCTCTAGGGCCGCCGCGCGGGTCAGCAGGGCGGCGTGGGTGTCGGCCATGTCCTTCGCCACCGTCCTGCTGGCCAGCCAGAACATCACGCCGGTGGGCACCCAGAAGAGCTGGAAGGCGGCCAGCCCGACCGCGTAGTTGAGCGGCGGCGGGAACGCGCCGGCCAGCCCGCGGAAGGCCACCGCGACCATGGCGTTGCCACCGGCCCGGCCGAATCCGTTGACCAGGTTGCCCAGGCTGTAGACGGTGCCGCGGTGCTCGGGCGGATTGACGTCGGCGATCAGGGCGAACCAGTTGGGCGAGTTGGCCGAGGTCAGCATCAGCGCGAAGACGGCCGTGGCCAGGCAGAGGCCGACCGTGGGCGAGGTGAAGACGCTGCCCAGCACGGCCCCGATGATCGCGCCCGTCCCGCCGCCGTCCGGGACCTCGATGTCCATCGGGACGAAGAACAACACGATGTAGAACGGGACGGCCGCGACGACCCCGGCCGAGGCGACCAGGGCGCGGCCCCGGGGCGTACGGCGCTGAAGCCGGTCGCCGGCCAGGCCGCCCAGGATCGACAGGGCGCCGCCGAGCTGGAACAGCGTGGCGAAGACGCTGCCCACCAGCACGGCCGTGCCGGCCGAATAGCCCTGGTCCTCGGCCCGCGACCGGAACAGCACGGGCAGCCAGACCAGCGACCCGAGGGCGATCTGGGCCGTGCTGCCCTGCAGGATCAGCCAGATGTTGGTGCGCCGGCGCAGGATCAGGGGCAGGTGGTCGTGGTGGATCCGCTCGTCGTAGTCGACCCCGGCCAGCTCGGGCTGGCTGTCGCCGCGGGGCACGTTGTAGGTGAACATGTACGCCACCCCGGCCACGACGCCGGCCACCGCGGTGATCAGGAACGGCTCCCGCCAGTTCGAGTGGCCGAGCAGGCCGCCGACCAGGGTGCCACCGAGCGTGCCGACCCCCTGGGAAAGGCCCCAGAAGCTCATTACGAGGCCGCGCCGCTTGGGCGAGATCAGGTCGCTGACCACGGCGAAGCTCACCGAGGCGACCGCGCCCAGGCCGAACGAGGCGACGATCTGGGCGATCAGGAAGCTCGGGTAGCTGCCGGCCAGACCCGACCACGCGGTGCCGGCGACCCAGATGAGCGTGCCGAGGATCAGCACCGGCTTGCGGTCGGTGCGATCCCCGGCGTACGCGAAGCCGATCGCGGCCACCGCGCTGATCAGGAACATGATCGTGGTGGCGAGGGCGATGTGGCCCTCGCCGACCCCGAAGGCGTCCCCGATGCTGCCGTAGAGCGGCGGCACCAGGCCGATGGCGACGTTGTCGAGCGAGGCGAGGACCACGAACACCACCACGCTGTACGCGCGATGGGCGGCGCCTCCCCTGCTCACCCGCAAAGGTTAGCGGGCGCGATCGACAACCGCCCCCTGCGCGACTGCGTACTGCTGCCGGATGAGCGGAACCGGCGTGGCCTCGTACGTCTCCGGCGACTCAGCCGTCCACACGGGCGGCTCGTCACCGCCGAGGGCGACCCAGGCCGCCTGACGGGCCGCGCCGTCGGCCACGTACTCACCGGGCGGCGGCACGAGCACCGGCAGGCCGAACAGCTCGGGCGCGATCCGGCGGACCGCCTCGCTGCGGGCGCCCCCGCCGACGAGCACGATCCGGTTGGCCGTGGCCCCGTTCGCGACCAGCGCGTCGAGACCGTCGGCGAGCGCGCACAGCATGCCCTCGACCGCGGCCCGGGCCAGGTGGGCCGGGTCGGAGGTCTTGAGCGTGAGGCCGTGGACGGCCCCGGTGGCGTCCGGCCGGTTCGGCGTGCGCTCGCCCTCCAGGTACGGCACGAGCACGAGCCCGTCGGCGCCGGCCGGAGCGCTGAGCGCGAGCCGGGACAACTCGGCGTGGTCGACGCCGAGCAGCTTGGCCGCCGCGTCGAGGACCCGGGCCGCGTTCAGCGTCACCACGATCGGCAGGAACCGGCCGGTGGTGTCAGCGAACCCGGCCACCGTGCCGGTCGCGTCATTCGGCGAGACCTCGGAGCTCACGAAGACCGTGCCCGAGGTGCCGATCGAGACGATCACGTCGCCGGTGCCGGCCCCGGTGCCCAGCGCGGCCGCCGCGTTGTCACCGGCGCCCGGGCCGAGCGGGGCGCCGTTGGGCAGGTGCCCGGCGATGCCCTGGGGGCCGAGCACCTCGGGCACCTTGATCCGCCGCCCGAAGCCCAGCTCGAGCAGGTCGAGCCGGTATTCATTCGTCCTGGCCGACCAGTACAGCGTGCCGCTGGCGTCGCTGCGGTCGGTCCTGATGTCGTCGATGTTCGTCGACCCGGTGAGTTTCCAGGTCAGCCAGTCGTGCGGCAGGCAGACGGCGGCCACCCGGGCCGCGTTCTCCGGCTCGTTCTTCGCCAGCCAGCGCAGCTTGGTCAGGGTGAAGCTGGCCACCGGCACGATGCCGACCGCCTCGGCCCACTTGTCCCCACCGCCGAGCTCGGCGATGAGGTCGGCGGCCGCGCCGGCGCTGCGCGTGTCGTTCCACAGCAGCGCCGGGCGGACCACCTCGCCGTTCTCGTCGAGCACCACCATGCCGTGCTGCTGGCCGGCGACCGAGGCCGCGGCCACGTCGTCCAGGCCGCCGGCCTGCTCGATCGCCTCCTGCAGGGCGGACCACCAGGCATCCGGATGCACTTCGGTGCCCTCCGGATGGCTCGCCCGGCCCTGACGGACCAGCTTGCCGGTCTCCGCGTCGCGGATGACCACCTTGCAGGACTGGGTGGAGCTGTCGATCCCGGCTACAAGCGTCATGTCGTCCCTTAGCTCAGTTCGCGCGGAGCAGGTGGTCGATGGCCAGCTGGTGCAGCTTCACGAAACCGTAGCCCTGGGCGCCGGCCGCGTCGACGTCGTAGTCCTCGAAGGCGCTCTTGTCGTTGAGCAGGTCCTGGTAGGTCTCGCCCGGGTTCAGGGTCGGGGTCTCCAGCTCGAGGACCTTGCTGGCGCGCAGCGCCTCCTGCACGGCCGGGTCGGCCCGGAACTCCTGCGCGCGCTCCTTGAGCAGCAGGTACATCCGCATGTTGGCCTTGGCCGACTCCCACACGCCGTCGAAGTCCTCGGTGCGGGACGGCTTGTAGTCGAAGTGGCGGGGGCCGTCGTACTTGGGGCCGCCGCCGATCGGGCCGTGCTCGAGCAGGTCGACCAGGGAGAACGCGTTGAGCAGGTCGCCGTGGCCGAAGACCAGGTCCTGGTCGAACTTCACGCTGTGCTGGCCGTTCAGGTCGATGTGGAAGAGCTTCTTCTGCCACAGCGCCTGGGCGATGCCCTGGGTGAAGTTGAGGTTGGACATCTGCTCGTGCCCGGTCTCCGGGTTGATGCCGAACAGCTCGGGGCGCTCGAGCTCGTAGGTGAACGCGATCGCGTGGCCGAGCGTGGGCAGCAGGATGTCGCCGCGGGGCTCGTTCGGCTTGGGCTCGATGGCGAACCGCAGGCCGTAGCCCTTGTCCTCGGAGTACTGGGCGACGAGGTTGAGGCCCTCGCGGTAGCGGTCGAGGGCGGCGTTGATGTCCTTGGCCACGTCGTACTCGGCGCCCTCACGGCCGCCCCACAGCACGAACGTCTTGGCGCCCAGCTCGGCCGCGAGGTCGACCTGGCGGAGAACCTTGCGCAGCGCGTACCGGCGTACGGACCGGTCGTTGCTCGTGAAAGCGCCGTCCTTGAACACCGGGTGGCTGAAGGTGTTGGTGGTGACCATCGGGACGATCACGCCGGTCTCTTCGAGGGCCTTCTTGAAGCCGCCGATGATGCCGTCGCGGGTCTGGGCGTCGGAGCCGAACGGCACCAGGTCGTCGTCGTGGAACGTGATGCCGTAGGCGCCGAGCTCGGCGAGCTTGTGCACCGCCTCGACCGGGTCGAGGTGCGGACGCGTGGCCGAACCGAACGCGTCCTGGGCCTGCCACCCGACCGTCCAGAGGCCGAATGAGAACTTGTCTTCGCGTGTGGGCTGGACCGGCACGGTTACCTCCACGTAACAGCTCGGATTTGTTTAGTGGTTGAATTATTTGGCGGCCGTGTGGCAATGTCAAGGCCATGAACGGTCGTCTGATGAGTCCTTCCCGGGCGCCCGTCCGTCAATCGAGCGTGCGGGCCCACAATCTCGCACTGGTGTTGCAGACAGTGGCAAACAGCGCAGATCGCCCGTCGCGGGCCGGGATAGCGGCCGCCACCGGGCTCACCCGGGCCACCGTGAGCGCCCTGGTCGACGACCTGATCGCCGGTGGGCTGCTGACCGAGCACGGCCCCGCGCCCCGCAACGGCGCCGGGCGGCCGGCCACCGCTCTCGCCCTCTCGCCCGACGGCCCGGCCGGTCTGGGCCTCGAGATCAACGTCGACTACCTGGCCGCCTGTGTGGTCGACCTCACCGGCGCCGTCCGCCACCGCTTCATGACCGGGGCGCCGTCCTTGGCCGGGCTGGCCGAGCTCGCCGAGCGGGCCCGGGCCGCGGCCGCCGAGGACGGGCTCGAGCTGGCCGGGGCCGCGCTGGCCGTGCCCGGCCTGGTCGGCGCGGGCGGGCTGGTCCGGGTCGCGCCCAACCTGGGCTGGCAGGACGTGGACGCGATCGCGTTCCTGCGCGGCGTGCCGGCCCTGGCCGACCTCTCGATCACCGTGGAGAATGAGGCCAACCTGGCCGCCCTGGGTGAGCTGTGGGCCGGTGAGGGCGAGCCCACCTTCGTCTACGTCTCCGGCGAGGTCGGCATCGGCGCCGGCATCGTGCTCGACGGCGACCTCTACCGCGGCGGGCGCGGGTGGAGCGGCGAGATCGGGCACGTCACCGTCTACCCGGACGGGCGGCCCTGCCGCTGCGGCGCGAACGGCTGCCTGGAGCAGTACGCGGGCGTGGCCATGGTCGCCGAGGACCCGGCGCTGGCCGCGGCCGCGCTCGGCATCGCGCTGTCGGCCGTGGTCAACCTGCTCGACCTGGACGTCATCGTGCTCGGCGGCGGTTACGCGCCGGCGTTCGGCCAGCTGCGCGACGGGATCGAGGCCGAGCTGTCCCGGCGGGTGCTGACCGCCGGGCTGGCCCCGGTCACGGTCCGGCCGGCCGCGCTCGGCGCCGACGCGGCCGTGCGGGGTGCGGCCGGCGCGGTGATCCGCGGGGTGCAGGAGGACCCGGCGCGATGGCTCGCTCAGGCCGTCTGAGCCGGGGCGGCCTCACCCGTCTCGCCGGTCGCGGCGGCGAACTCGGTCAGGCCGCGCAGCAGCGCCGACCGCCCGGCGGGCGACATCTTCTCCAGCACGGTGGTCAGCGACTGGCGGCGGATGCGCCGCAACTCGGCCAGCAGACCACGGGAGGCCGGGGTCAGGTAGAGCGCGATCTCCCGCCGGTCGGCCCGGCCCGGCACCCGCTCGACCATGCCCGAGGCGACCAGCCGGTCGCACAGCCGGCTGGCCGAGGACAACAGCATCGACAGCTCGGCCGCGAGACCGCCCAGATTGAGACCCTCGGCCCGCTCGAGCGCGAGCAGCGCGCTGAGCTGGACCGACGACAGACGCGGGGTGACCTGCTCGCGGGCCACGTCCCAGGCGAGCAGCAGGGCTTGCGCCGCGTCGTCGATCGCCGCGGCGTGCATCGGGTCCGGCCCGTCCGGCCCCTGGTAAACGGCCATGGTGCAGCAGAGACTACTCGTACGGGCGGATCTGTTCGAGGAGGTCGGCATTGATCGACAGGCTGCAAGCGGTCGCCCGGGCTCTCGCCGAGGCCGCCGCCGACGCCGTGCCCGAACGTCTCGCCGCTGCTCTGGCCGATGAGTACGCCCTCGCCGATACCGAGCTCTACCTGGTCGACTACCGGCTCGCGGCCCTGTTGCCGCTGCTCGGTGACACGCCGGTCACCCACCCCGGCGACGCCGCCTGGCGCAGCTTCGACCACCAGTCCGAGGTGCTCGGCGACGGCGGCGTCACCCATCTGCCGGTCACCGCCCGCGGCGAGCGGATCGGCGTGCTGCGCGTCGCCTCGGTCCCCGGCGATGCCCGCGCGCGTGGCGAGCTGGCCGAGATCGCGACCCTGGTGGCCCACGAGTTGCAGGCCGCCGGGGCCGGCACCGACCGGTACCGCACGAGCGCGCGCACCAAACGGCTCACCCTGGCCGCCGAGATGCAGTGGGAGCTGCTGCCCGGCCGCAGCCGGATCCGGCCCTCGTTCAGCCTGGCCGGGCAGCTGGAGCCGTCGTACGCGGTGCGCGGTGACAGCTTCGACTGGGCCGAACACGACGGGAAGCTCTTCCTGAGCGTGCTCAACGGCATGGGCGAGGGCGTGCAGGCGGCCCTGCTGACCGCGCTCGCCACCTACGCCATGCGCAACGCCCGGCGGGCCGGCATCGGGCTGGCCGACCAGGCCGCCCTGGCCGATCAGGCGATCTACGCCCTGCACCGTGGCGAATCGTACGCGTCCGCCCTGATGTTCGAGCTCGATCTGGTGACCGGCGAGATGCTGGCGGTCGACGCCGGCTCGCCCCGGCTGCTGCTCCTGCGCGAGGGCACGGTGACCGAGCACAAGCTCACCGCGCAGTTCCCGCTCGGGATGTTCGAGGACACCGATTACCGGGTGCAGAGCTTCACGCTGCGCCCGGGCGACCGGCTGATGATCGTCAGCGACGGCGTCACCGACGCGCTCACCGGCACCGGGCGGTACGGCGACGCGGCGCTGGCCCGCTTCGTCCGGCACACCGGATCGCTCGCGCCCCTGCAGGCCGTCCGCTCGCTGCTGGGCGACCTGCGGACCTACCTGGGCGACGCCGAGCTCGAGGACGACGCCGTGGCCGTCTGCCTGGACTGGACGGGGCCGCTCCCCTAGAGGAGCGGCCCCGGTAACGCCTTACGTCAGCTGCTGGCGCCGGTGCGGCGGCCGATGGCCTCCGCGAAGATGGACGCCATCCGGGCCGGGTCCTTCGCGATGAAGACACCGCCCGCGGGGGTGACCTGCACGATCTGCTGGAGGACGGGCGCGTCGATGCCGTCGCCGATACCGATGATCACCAGGCGGACCGGTTTCGTCGGGTCGGTCGACTTCTTCAGGTCGGCGAGCAGCTTCTCCTTGGAGATGCCGTCCTTGTTCTCCTCCTTGCCATCCGTGAAGAGGATGACAGAGTTGACCTTGCCGGGCTCCCAGGTGCGGCTGACCTCCTGGTAGGCGGCCAGCACCGTGTCGTACAGGCCGGTGTCGCCGCCCTTCTTCGGCACGATCTGCGGGATCGCGCCCGCGATCTCGTTGCGCGAGGAGGCCAGCGGCTTGATCGACTGGACCTGCCGCCAGGGCTTCTTGCCGTTCATCTCGGTCGAGAACAGCCAGACGCCGACGGCCCACTTGTCGTCGAACATGTTCAGGCCGGCCGCGGCCGCCTTCTGGGTGACCAGGGCGCGGGAGGCGCCGCCGGCCGACGGCACCGGGTCGGCCATCGAGCCGGAGACGTCGAAGACCGCGAGCACCCGGCCCGGCTGCGTGATCGCGTTCCAGCTGCCGAGCACCTGGGCCAGCGTGCTGGCGTCGAGACCGGCGGCGGCCGTGCCACCGCTCTTGTCGTCGCCGCCACCGGCCGCCGGCTTGGTGACGGCCGGGGACGCGTCCGGCGCGCCGAGCGGGCGGTTGAAGTCGGCGCCGTACGAGCCGTCGGGCGCCCGCAGACCGGCCGCGCCGAGCGCGTTCTTGAACGAGGCGCTGGTCAGCTCGGCCCGCAGACCCTCGGCGACCTTGGTCTTCTGCAGGTCGACCTCGGGCATGACCGCGTACGGGTAGTCCAGCGGCAGCGGGCTCGGGTTGAGGTAGAGCGCCACCAGCGGCACGGCCGGCCGCTCGGAGTTGTACGCGACCACGTCCTCCTCGGACAGCGGCGCGGCGCCGAGGCTCGAGGCGATGTCGGTCGGGTCGGCCGAGCGCGGGAATTTCTGCAGCAGGTCGTCGCGCAGGGCGGACGCGCTGTTGGCCAGGCCCTTGATGGCGGAGACCTTGGTGGTCTGCGCCTTCTCACCGGAGCCGGCGGCCTGGCCCAGGGCGAGCAGGCCGGAGAGGCCGGCCGCGTCCAGGCTCGGGTTGACGATGCCGGTGTTGAGGGTCGTGCTGGTGAGCATCTGGCCGAGCAGGGTGTTCCAGGTCAGCTTCTTGTCCGGCCAGCCGATCTTCTCGGCGATCGGCTTGGGCATGGCGACCACGACGGGGCTCTGCGCGATCGGTTTCTGGTCGGTGGGGGCGAAGCCCGGCGCCTCGGCCTTGAGCCGCAGCAGCCAGGTCGACGAGTCGGGGATCCACACGTCGGGCACCTTGACCGACTCGGGCGCCGTGCCCAGCCCGGTCAGCTGCACCTTGTGCTCCCCGGCGACGGCGGCGGCCATAGTCGACGAATTCGTATTGACGACGCTGACTGCAACGCACGTGCCGTCGACATTGGCGCCGCTCTGTACCCAGCGTTGCGCAGCTTGATCAACTGCGGGCTGGATCTCGCCGGCGGCGGCGACGGTCAACCGGATCGACCCGGTGCACCCCTTATCGGAAAGCTGCTGGTAGCCGAGGTACGACCCGGCCAGGACGACGACGATCGCCATCGCGGCTCCGACGACGCCAGCTCCTCTTGCATTGAAGTTTCTACGATGGCGGCCTGACACGCGCTCGATTGTGGCCATCACCGAAGGCGAATGCCATATACGTTCGGGCGAAAGTTACTCGGATTGGGATTGTTGGCATCTCGCATGACCGAAAGTGATGATGTCGTCTCGATCAGCCACGGAACTTGACCGTTTTCTTCCGGTTAACCTTTATGACTCTTTAGTCGTGGTCGTCCAGCGGAGCAGGGCCGTGGGGCTGGCGACCGCCGTCGGCTCGCCCTGCGGGGCGGGGACGCCCGTTTCGGCGTCGATCCGGAAGGTCGTCACGCTCTGTGACTTCTGATTGGTTACGTAGAGGTGATCCCCGAGCAAGATCATGTGCCGCGGCCAGTCGCCCCCGGCCGGCGTCTCGGCGATCAGCGTCGCGTCGTCGCCGTCCCAGGCGAAGGTGGCGATCGTGTTCGCCCCGCGGTTGGCCACGTACACGAAGCGGCCGTCGGCCCGGACGATGAGCTCGGACGGATAGTTCTCCCCGTCGGCTGTGGTCGTAGCGGCCTCACCGGCCGCCTCCAGCGTGCCGTCGACGGCCGGGCGCCACCAGCTCAGCGTGCCCGAAAGCTCCCCCACCAGCAGCAACGCGCCGTCCGGGGACCAGCGTAGGTGGCGCGGACCGGTGCCGGCCTTGGCCACCACCGCCGGCGGCAGCATGGTCAGGCGGCCCGCGACCGGGTCGAGCCGGGTGCGCCACACCCGGTCGGAGCCCAGGTCGGCCACCAGCACGTCGTCGCGGACCGGGACGACCATGTGGGCGTGCGGACCGGCCTGGCGGTCGGCCACCGGGCCGCTGCCGGCCAGCCCGAGCAGGTCCGAGCGCTCGCCCGGGGCGCCCTCGGCGTCCAGCGGGTGCACGGCCACCGAGCCGCTCGCGTAGTTCGCCACCAGCAGGAACCGGCCGTCCGAGGTGACCGACAGGTGGGCCGGGTCGCCGCCGCCGGTCGGCTGGACCGACAGCGGCGTCAGCTCGCCGCCGGGGGCGACGCGGAAAGCACTGACGCTGCCGTCCGGGTCGAGCTCGTTCACCGCGTACAGGATCGGCAATCCTGGATGCTGGGCCAGGAACGACGGCGACGGCGTGCGCGCCGCCACCCCGTGGTGGGTCAGGACCCCGGTCGCCGGGTCGCGGCGCAGCAGGGCGATGCCCTCGCCGTCGCCACCCTTGTCACCGGTGTAGCCGCCAACGAAGATCAGCTCATCGCTCGTGCCCATGCCCTGATCCCACCACAAGATCCCGCGCCGCCTCACGGCAGCCCGCGTCCAGCGCCAGATCGACGCGCGACTCCAGGACGTCGACCAGCTCCGGGCGCCGGGCCGTGCCCACGTTGCGGATCCGGCGGGTCACCGTGCCCGCCACCCCGGGATACCGGTCGGCCAGCCCCAGACCCTCGATCAACCGCGGCAGCGGCACCGGCGCCCCGATCTCGTCGGTGCCCATCGCCTCGAGCAGGACCTCGGCGGCGGCGCTGCCCACTTCCGCCAGGTCGGCGGTCACGCCCGGTGGGTTCAAGCCCATCGAGCTGTACGGGAACGAGGCGAGCCGCCCGTCGGAACGCCACAGATGCAGACGCCGTACGCGCGGGCTCGCGTGCAGCCGCCAGCGCGCCGGCCCGTCGCGACCGGTCACGAAGACCGGCCACCGGGCGCAGTGGTACGCCTCCACCGCCTCCGCCCACACCGCGGCCACGCCCCGGTCGTGCAGGCAGGCCACGTGACACGGCCCGGGAACCACCCCCGGCTCGTCGCCGGTCATCCAGGACAGAAGCGTCCAGTCCCGGCCGGCCAGGCCCAGCACCAGGCGGCCGCAGAGTTCACACATGCTTGCGCCCTCATGACCGGGGCGGGCGCGCGGACCCCCGTATGACCCGCGCGACCACCCCGGCGTTCTGTGCAGTGTCAGCTGTTCAACATCTCGTAGACGGTGTCGGTGGGCTTGGCCGTGTCCGTCGGCGCCTTCGGAGTGGCGGTCTTGCCGAAGCCGGCGTACGTCACCTTGTAGGTGGTGGCCTTGGCCTTGCCGGCCGCCGGGATCTTGACCGTCAGCAGGCTCAGGTGGCCCTCCGGCCCGATGACCGCCTCGAACGGCACGGCCTTGGCCTTCGCGCCGAGCGCGGTCAGCGTGGCGTCCTCGACGATCTCGGCGTCGGTCGAGGCGGTCAGGTCGGTCGTGCCGGCGTAGTGCCCGGCGGTGGTCTCCTTGACGCCGGCCGAGTTCTGGACGATCAGGGCGGTGTAGCCGGGGTCGGTCTCGTCGTTGTAGCCGACCGGCGCGTCGTCCTTGTCCTTGACCTTGGCCGGGTCGATCAGCATCCACTTCTTCGGGATGGCCGGGAAACCGTCCGGGACGCCGGTCAGCGACATCTTCATCCAGCCCTTGTCCGCGATGGCCAGGGCGTGCATGGTCAGCGTGATGCCGTCCTCCGAGTGGACGGCCTTGACCTGGGTGGTCTTGTGCGGGGCGTCGAGCATGCCCGAGACCGGCGTGACGCCGCCCTTGATGTCGAACGCGTAGGCGCCGACCTTCGCGTCCGGGACGGCCTGCAGGAGGGCGTCGCGGGGCGTCGCCACCGAGACCTTGGTCGGGCTGGTCTGGCTGGCGCCGGTCGCCTTCGGCTCGTCCGCGGCGTCCAGGACGCCGCAACCCGAGACGGTCAGCGCGAGTGCTCCGGCGAGGCCGAGGGTGAGCTGGTAGGTCTTCATCAGTCGTTTCTTTCTCATCGGCTCGGTTGCTGCCCAGAAGACTGCGGGAACGTGCTGCCGTCGCTCTGCGGTTATGCTGCTGCCCGCTGCCGTTCCACTGCCGAATCACGTTCGCGCAGGTCAAGCTGGGGGTTCCGCGCTGCGATTCGAAATTCTCGGTGAAGTACGCGTGCTGCGCGAGGGCACTCCGGTCGATCTCGGACCGGCCAAGCAGCGCGCCGTGCTCGCCGTTCTGCTGCTGCACGCCGGCCGGCCGGTGCCGACCCACCAGATCGTCGACGCGGTCTGGGGCGACGACCCGCCGGAGAACGGCGCCAACGTGGTGCAGAAGTACGTGGCCGGGTTGCGCCGCGTGCTGGACCCGTCACGCGCGCCGCGGACGCCGGGCGAGCTGCTGGCCCTGACCGGCAGCGGGTACGTGCTGCAGATCACCGGTCATGAGGTCGACGCGGACGAGTTCACCGCGACCGTGTCGTCGTCCTCGGCCGCGGAGTTGCGCCAGGGACTGGCGCTGTGGCGGGGTGACGCGCTGGCCGGGCTGAGCGGGCCGGTCTTCGAGGCGGCCCGGCTCCGGCTGACCGAGGCCAAGGCGACGGCCTGGGAAAGATGGGCCGAGCTGTCCCAGGACCGGGACCCGGCGCTGATCCCGGAGCTGAGCCGGCTGATCGGGGAGTTCCCGCTGCGCGAGGGTCTCCGGGCGCAGTTGATGGTCGCGCTCTACAAGAGTGGGCGGCAGGCGGAGGCGCTCGCGGCCTTCCGGGAGGCCCGGGCCTACCTACTGGACGAGTTCGGCATCGAGCCGGGCGAGCTGCTCCAGGAGACCCACCGCCGGGTCCTGCGGGGCGAGCCGGTTGGTTCCTCTCCGGCGCCGGACGCGCCGGCCCCGCGCGCGCCACGAACCGAGCCCCCGGAGCTGGTCCAGGCCGTTTCACCGGCCGCACCGGCATCGTCGGCGCCGGGCACACCGGGTTCGCCGGCATCGGAGGCATCGGTCTCGCCGGCGCCGGGAATGCCGGGTGCGCCAGAAACGGCTCGTTATGCGCACGGCTCGGGTCAGGCCTGGCCTCCGCCGGCCTGGGCGCCGCCGGTTTCACCGGCCCAGCCCTTCGCCGGGCCGGCGGCGGGCGCGGGGGCCCAGCCGTTCGTCGGACCGGCGGCGGGCGCGGGGGCCCAGCCGTTCGTCGGACCGGCGGCGGGGCCGTTCGCCGGTCCGCCGCAGCCGGGGTTCGCGGCGGGCATGGCGGCCTTTCCCGGGCGGTCGGGATCGCGGCCGCCGATCCCGTACCTCGAGGTGATCTTCGCCGCGATCCTGCCGCTGATCACGCTCTCGCTCGGATCGTGGATCTACTTCGCGGTGGCGGCCGGCCGGCATCACAACCGGCGGCTGCTCATCCCGGCCGCGGCCTACTTCCTGGCGGTGGTGTTCGCGGCGATCTTCATGGGGATCGACCCGACCGACGTCGAAGAGCCGGACAGCGTCTTCGAGACCATCGCCATCATCACGTTCCTCGTCGTGATCTTCACGGCCTCGATCTTCGGGGCGGTGATCGCGACCCACTCCGGGACAGCCGCCCGAGAGTGGTTCCTGCGCGAGCAGTTCCGGCTGTTCGCCGCGATGGACCCGGGCCGGGCCCTGCACACGGCCGTCGGCCGCCCGGACATCTCCCGCCCCTACGACGACGGCGGCCTGGTCGACCTCAACCACGTGGGCGAGGCCGACCTGATCGGCCACGCCAAGCTGAAACCCAGCGCCGCCGAACGCATCATCGCCAGCCGCCTCCAGGACGGCTGGTTCCGCCAGCCCGACGAGCTGGTGCACCGCGGCCTGATCACCGCCCGCCAGTTCCGCCGCGTGGCCCCCCGCCTGATCGCCCTGCCGCCGGGGATCTGATCCCCGGCCCGATCAGCGGCCGGCTGAGGTCAGTTGGCGGCGGGCGACGTACTCGACGAGCTCGATGAGGACGTTGCGGGCGGCCTGGGGCTCGCGGGCGTCGAAGAGGACCACGGGGACGTCGCCGTCGAGGTCGAGGGCGCGGCTGACGGCGTCGGGGCCGAAGCGCTGCTCCGAGTCGAAACAGTTGACGGCGACCACGAAGGGGGTGCCGCGCTGCTCGAAGTAGTCGATCGAGGGGAAGCAGTCGGCCAGGCGGCGGGTGTCGGCCAGGACGACCGCGCCCAGCGCGCCTTGCGAGAGCTCGTCCCAGAGGAACCAGAAGCGGTCCTGGCCGGGGGTGCCGAACAGGTAGAGCTGCAGGTCCTCGGTGATGGTGATGCGGCCGAAGTCCATCGTGACCGTGGTGGTGGTCTTGCCCTCGACGCCGTCGACGCTGTCGGCGCCGTCGACGCCGGTGAGGACCTCCTCGGTCTGCAGCGGGCGGATCTCGCTGACCGAGCCGACCATTGTGGTCTTGCCGGCGCCGAAACCGCCGGCGATCAGGATCTTGAGCGCGACCGGGATGCGCGAGCCGTTCTGGCCTTCGCGCTCAGAGCGCACGGAGTCCATTGACAACCGCCTTGAGTACGTCGACGTCGTGGGGCTGGGAGGCCGCCGGGGGTTCGTACAGGGAGATGAGCCCCGCCGAGCGTAGATCACCGAGCAAAACCCGGATCACACCGAGGGAGAGATCGAGGCCGGCCGCGAGCTCGACGATCGAGATCGGCTCCCAGGCGGCGGCGACGATCGCGTGATGCTCGGGCTGCAGCGACGCGTTGTCACCGGGGTGACCGCCGGCCACCGCGACGACGAAGGCGACCAGGTCGAACTCGCCGCCCTCGGGCGCCACCCGGCCCTGGGTCATCGCGTACGGGCGCACGACCGGCCCGGCATCGTTGTCGAGCCAGTCGTGCGCCACGCGGTGTGAGTCAGCCGGCATCGGACGGTGACACCGCCGAGCGCTCGGGCGCGCTCATGTTCTGGCCGACCCGGGTCACCAACATGGCCATCTCGTACGCGATCAGGCCCAGGTCGGCGTCGCTGGAGGCCAGCACGGCCAGGCACGCGCCGTGCCCGGCGGCGGTGACGAACAGGAAGGCCGACTCCATCTCGACCACCGTCTGCCGCACCGGGCCGGCCCGGAAGTGCCGGCTCGCGCCCTTGGCCAGGCTCTGAAAGCCGGCCGCCATGGCCGACAGGTGCTCGGCGTCCTCGCGCCGCAACCCGGCCGAGGCGCCCATCAGCAGCCCGTCGGCGGAGAGCACAACCGCCTGCTGCGCCGTCGGCACCCGCTCCACGAGATCGTCGAGGAGCCAGGTCAGGTTCGCCCTCTGGTTCGTCGTCTGTGTCACTTATGCGTCCTTTTCCGGCCGTGTCACGTCGTTGCTTCCGGGTTCGGTGGCACGGTCGCCGGCCGCATCCTCCCCGCCCCCGGTGGGTTCCCGGGCGAACGCCGCGTTCACGATCGCCGGGAAACTGACGGTAGCCGCATCCGCAAAGGATCCACCGTTCGAGGGACGGTCGATGACCGTGTCGTCCGGATTAGACCGTTCTTCAGAAACGGAATCCGTGGCGTGGCGACTCTTTCCGTCGCTATTCCGTCTCGGAGAGTCATCGAGATAGCGCAATGCGTCGATGCGTCCGCGGGTCGTGCCGGACTGCAGCGCGCTCATGATGCTGCGGACCTGCTCGGGCGAGCGGAGGGTGGCGGCCGGCTCCTCCTCCACGGGCGCGGCGCCGGCCCGGCGGCGCAGCTGCGGGGCGATGCTGGCCTGGCGCACCCGCTTGGGCAGGCCGTCCTCGGTCTCCGCCGGCGGGGCCGCGGGTGACGTCGGCGCCATGAACATCGGGGCGGCCGAGGTCGGCGCCACCGGGGACGCTCCGGTCGGCAGGGCGCTCGGGAACAGCGGCGCGGCCGAGACCGGCATGACCGCGTTGGGCACGGTCGCGGCCGGGTCGGCGGCGCCGAGGTCGACCGGGCGCGGACCGGCCGGGCCTGACCCGGCCGGGCCGGGAACGCTCGGGCTTGACTCGGCCGGGCCGGGAACGGCCGGGCTTGACTCGGCCGGGCCGGGAACGGCCGGGCTTGACTCGGCCGGGCCGGGGACGGTCGGGCGGCGGACCCGCTTGCGCTGGACCAGGCCCTCCTCGCTCAGGCCGGGGGCGATCGCGCTCGGCGCCGGGCCACCGACCGGCTCCGGGGCCCCGGCCGAGGCCGGGGTGACCGCGCCGTCGATGGTGACCGGGCGGCCGGGCACGGTGATCTGCCGCAGCTCCTCCGCGCCCTGCCACTGCAGCTCGGCCAGCGAGTGCCGGGCCGGGTCGTCGGTGCCGGAGCCAACCAGCGGACGGTCCCTGGCGGCCGCCGGCAGCGCGGCCGGGCCGGCCCCGGGAGCGACCAGGTCGCCCGGGACCAGGATGATCGCGGTCACACCGGCGTAGGCCGACGCGCGCAGCGAGACCCGGATGCCGTGCCGGTTGGCCAGCTGGGCCACGACGAACAGGCCGAGCCGGGCGCTGTCGGCCGGGTCGAAGTCGGGCGGCTCGACCAGGCGGCGGTTGGCCTCGTCGATCGCCTCCGGGGTCATACCGAGACCCCTGTCCTCGATCTCCACCGCGTAGCCGTTCGGCAGGACCTGACCGGAGACCTGGACCCGGGTGTGCGGGGGCGAGAACGAGGCCGCGTTCTCCAGGAGCTCGGCCAGCAGGTGGATCACGTCGCCGACCGCGCGGCCGAGCACCGAGGCCGACTCGACCGAGCGGATGTCCACCCGCTTGTAGTCCTCGACCTCGCTGATCGCGCCGCGGATGACGTCGATCACCGGCACCGGGTTGCGCCAGCCCCGGCCGGGCGCGGCGCCGGCCAGGATGACCAGGTCCTCCGCGTGGCGGCGCATGCGGGTGGCGAGGTGGTCGACCCGGTAGAGATCCTCCAGCTCCTGCGGCTCGGTCTCGCGGCGTTCCATGCGGTCGAGCAGGGCGAGCTGGCGGTGCAGCAGCGTCTGGCTGCGCCGGGCGATGTTCAGGAAGACCTCGTTGAGGCCGCGGCGGACGCCGGCCTCCTCGACCGCCGACTGCACGGCCGTACGCTGCACCTCGTTGAACGCCTGACCCAGCTGGCCGATCTCGTCGTGGCCGTACTCGAGCGGCGGCGTCTCGACGTCCACGTCGACCTCTTCACCGCGCTGCAGCCGGCGTACGACGGTGGGCAGCCGCTCGGTGGCCATCTCGCGCGCCTCGCCGTGCAGGCGGCGCAGCCGGCCGACGATCGAGCGCCCGACCCGGACCGACAGGTAGACCGAGAAGGCCAGGGCGGCCAGGCCCAGCACGGCGGCCAGGCCGAGCCGGATCAGGATGCTCTGGGCCAGGGGCCGGGCCCGGTCGGTCAGCGAGTCGGTCGCGGCCGACTCGAAGGCGCGCAGCTCCCGGACGGCGGCGACGTAGGTGGGCCGGAACTCGCCGCTGCTGACCGGCGAGACGACGCCGTCCCGGCTCTGCTGGACCAGGGCGGTGAGCTGGGCGTCGAGCCGGTTGAAGGCCTCGCCGCCGCTCAACTTGTTGTACGCCGTACGGTCGGCCGCGGTCATGTCCTCGACCCCGCGGCCGAACAGGAAGCGGGCCGTGCCGACGTCCTGGATGAGCTGGCTGCGCGTCTCGGGATCGAACTGCCCGCGCGCGGTGGCCCCGCCGACCAGGGCGTCGACCCGGCTGAGGTACTCCTGCCCCTGGCCGACCGTGGTGAGCGCCCGCAGCTCGCGGTCGATGCGCTCGTCGTCGAAGGTGGCGGTGGCGGCGAAGGTCTGGAAGCCGGCCGCGATGACGTTGTTGTAGAAGTTCTGCCCGCCGATCGGGTCCATCTCGCGGCGGTCGATGTGCTCGCGGTTGCCGGCCACGCTGTCGAGCTGAGTGAAGAACGAGCCGATCCGCGCCCGCAGCGCCTCGCTGGCCGCGTCCTGCGCCTTCTCCCCGCCGGCCCGGCGGCGGAAGTCGGCGATCGACCGGTCGGTGGCGGCCCGCTGATCCTTCAGCGTCTGCGGCACGGCGCCCTTGCCGGAAAGATATTGGACCGTGAACAGCCGCTCGCGCTGCAGGTGGCCGACCAGCTCGATGCCCGGGTTGCCGACCGTGTCGAGCACCGTGCGCGCGGAGAGCAGGTTGAACGCCGGGCCGGCGGTGAGCGCGGTCGCGAACAGCCACAACGCCAACAGCGCGGTCAACGGGACGGCGGCCAGGGCGATGATCTTCGAACGGATCGACCAGTAACGGGTGGTTCTCATCAAGGGCTCCGCCCGAGGGGGTTCGGCGACGGCGTACGCCCTCGGCAGAATACGTAAAACCTTCGCCCTCAGCCACCTCGGCGGCGTACCGGATTGTCGGCCTTGGATCCATTTTGTCCAGCGGGATCGCCGAGTCGTTGTTACGACAGCGCACCTTCGTGGGCCAGATGCGATTGGCGGTACACCATCGGTGGGCATACCGGGTACGACGAAGGAGGAGGCCCCCGATGTCCCCCACACTCACGATCATCCTGATCGTCGTCGTCCTGCTCGTTATCGCCGCCATCGTTTACGGCGTCCAGGTCGGACGGCGCAAGAAGCTGCAGAGCACATTCGGCCCCGAGTACGACCGGGTGGTCGCCGACACCGGCAGCCGCACGGAGGCCGAGAAAGAGCTGCGTGAGCGCGAGAAGCGGCACGCGTCGCTCGAGCTCAAGCCGCTGACCCCCGAGGCCCAGGCCAAGTACTCGGCCGCCTGGGAAGAGGTCCAGATCAAGTTCGTGGACAACCCGGCCGAGGCCGTGGCCACCGCCGACGAGCTGGTCACCCGGCTGATCGCGGAGCGTGGGTACCCCACCGGGCAGTACGACGAGCGGCTGGCCGACCTGTCGGTCGAGCACGCCAGCACGCTCGGCCACTACCGGGACGCGCACGAGATCAGCGTGCGCAGCCGCGACGGCCAGGCCGGGACCGAGGACCTGCGCCAGGCGCTGGTGCACTACCGCGCGCTGTTCGCGGATCTGCTCGGCACGGACCCGGTTGCTGGTACTACTGACAGCACGACTGTCTCCAATGGAGACGCTGCGGCGCCCGCTCCCCGGGAGGCCGACGACCACACCGCCCGCGACACCAGCCGCTAGGAGCCGAGATGAAGTTCTTCTCGAACGAGAAAGAGAACGAGGCGGAGTACGCGAACGACGACCCCGAGCGTACGCAGCACGTGGCCTCGGAGCCCGTGACCGTGCCGCCGCAGCGGGCCGGGTCGCCGTGGAGCGACCGGCCCGGTGACGCCCCCGCCGCCGTCCCGGTCGACGGCCCGGCCGATCCGGAGCGCCGCGAGGAGAGCACGACCACGACGTACGGGCCGGACGGCTCGGTCGATCAGTATCAAGGTCACCACACGGACGAGGCGCCGGTGGACACCGACCGGGACGCGGTCCGGGACGACGGGACCTTCGACGGCCCGACCGCGGTCGAGCCGGCCACCGGTGAACCCCTGGCCGAGTCGAAGCGTGACGCCGACCCGGACGTCGACCTGGACCTGGACGGGAAATCCGACACGCGGCCCGCCGCCGAGTCGGCCCCCGACTCCCGGTCCGACCTCGACTCCCGGTCCGACCTCGACTCCCGGTCCGACCTCGACTCCCGCTCCGACTCCGACCCCGATAAAACGGACGTCATCAAGGACGACGGGACTTTCGAGAGCCCCACCGTCGTCGCGCCCGCGGCCGCCGCCTCCACGCCCGCGGCCGCCACACCCTCGGCGCCCTCCGCGCCGGACCGCCTCCTGCCGGACGGTGACGCCTTCACCGAGCGCTTCCGCGACATCCAGCTGCGCTTCGTGGACGACCCCAAGGACGCCACGGCCGAGGCGTCCCGCCTGGTCGAAGAGGTCGTCGACAAGCTGACCAGCAACCTCAAGGCGCAGCGGGACGCCCTCGGCGGCAACGCCGACGACACTGAGAAGCTGCGGGTCGAGCTGCGCGGCTACCGGGACATCCTCAACCGCCTGCTGTCGCTCTGACTGAAGTTCACGGTTCGCGGGGGGCCTGCCCAGGATCCCCGCGAACTGTCTGCTTGGCGATATGCGCACCGGCCGCTCGTCTCCGCACCCCAGCCGAGTGCGGCCCTCCCCGCCGCGGCCTAGCGCGGCCCTCCCCGCCCCGGCGGAGTGCGACCCTTCCCACCCCCGGCGGAGTGCGACCCTTCCCACCCTTCCCACCCCCGGCCGAGTGCGACCCTTCCCACCCCCGGCAGAGTGCGACCCAGTGCTGCCAAGTGGCGACTGTCCGGGTCGCCGACGGTGGGCCGGGACGATGACATAGGTGCGCGGGCGCTGCGGGGGCGGTCGAGCTTCGGCTCGTCGGCCGACTCGAATCGGCGGCCGTCAGCGGCCGGTTCCACTCGGCGGCCCTCATCAGCCGGTTCCGCTCAGCGGCCCTCATCAGCCGGTTCCACTCAGCGGCCCTCATCAGCCGGTTCCACTCAGCGGCCCTCATCAGCCGGTTCCGCTCAGCTGCCGTCGGTGGCCGGCTTAGATCAGCGGCTGGACGAGGCGGCGGCCCGGCTGACAGCGCGGTCGCCCTGGCCTACGCCGTCCCAGCCGGTGCCGCCGCCGTTGCCCGGGCCGCCGTTGTCCTCGTCGTGGGGCGGCCACGACGGGTCGTCGCTCTCGTCCTCGGACGGTGTGGTGGGGGCCGGGCCGGTCGGCTCGGTGGTGGTGTCGGTCGGGTCGGTCGCGGGTGGGGTGGTGGTCGCCTCGGTCGGCGGCGTCGCCGGGGGGCTGGTGGTGGCGCTCGCGCTCGGCGAGGCCGGCTCGCTCGGTGTGGTGACGGCCGGCGATGGCGTGGGTGACGTGGTGGTGGCGGCCGGCGAGGGCGTGGGCGACGTGTCCACCGGCAGGACGTTGCTCTGAGGAGCTGTGTCCACAGGGGAGCTGTCGCTGGTCTCCTCGCCCGCGCCGGTGCCGCCGACTAGCTGGTCGGTGGTCACCTTGTTCTGGTCGCTGATCACGGCGGGCGGCTGCCCGGGCGCGCTCGGCATCGAGCCGAGCTGGACACCCATCCAGAGGGCCGGACCGAGCCCGACCGCGATGATCGCTCCGAAGAGCGCCAACGGTCCCCGCTCCATGATCTGGCCTCCCCCGCCCTCATAGGGATCGTCCACCGACACCGGAATCTCATCTACCCATTTACGAAACCGGTAAGCGAACAGCCCACTAAGGTCATTGTGACCCGAAGTGACGGGCAGATCACTCATCCGCCGCGAATGAGACCCTGGTGTCCGGTATTACGCACGGCAGGCCCGCCACAGTTCACTGTGGCTCATGACAAAGTCCGGAATCAGCGCGTACGGGTGAGGAAGGACACCGCCTCATCGAGCGCGGCCCATCCCCCGGGCAGCTCCTCGGAGTCGAGCGTCGTCCGCACACTCAGGCGGCCGCCGCCGCGCAGCCCGATCTCCCACGACCGCCGCCCGCCGCGCGCCCCCGCGGACGCCACATCGGCGAACGGCACGAAGCGCCTCCCCCCGAAGTCGTCCGTTGTGGTCAACGTCGCCACCGCGCCGGCGGCGCCTCCCGGCGCTCCACCGGCCGGACGAGTGCCGGCCATCGCGCCGGCCTCATCCCGAGCCACGCCGGGCGCCGGAGAAGCGCCGACCGACGCGCCGGGCTCATCCCGAGCCTCATCCCGAGCCACGCCGGGCGCCGGAGAAGCGCCGACCGACGCGCCGGCCGGAGGTGCACCAACTGCACTCACAGGTGCACCTCCCGCCGAGGCCTCGAGGGATGCGCTTTGGGCCGCGCTGGCAGAAGGGTCATGTGCCGGTGGGGTGCCTCGTGATGACAGGCCGGCGTGGCGGGTGGCCGGGGAGCCGTCGGCCAGGACGCCGTCGGAGGCCAGGCGGGTCAGGCGGCGTTTGGCCTCGGCGTGCCGGGAGCGGGGCAGGCCGGGGAGGAGGACCAGCCCGGTCTCGACGACCAGCAGGTCGGTGCGGGCGCCGTCGACCAGCACGTTGACCACGCCGCCGAGCACGGGCACCCGGGTCGAGGGGCGGACGACGTCACCGTCGGTGGCCGCGAGGTCGATGCCGAGCGCGGCGAGCCACTCGCGGGCTTCGCCGACCATGGCCGGGTCGGCGGCGAGCATGGCCGGGCCGTGCAGGTCGAGATGGGAGCCGTCGGCCGCGACCAGCTCGGCCGTGCCCGTCCAGCTGTGCCGCCAGCGCGCGGCCCCACCGTGCAGGGCGGCCAGCGCCAGCAGCAGGGTGATCAGCTCGGTGACCCGCTCGGCGACGCTCCGCTGGTCGCCGCCCGCCGGCTCCCGGCCCGCCGGC
This sequence comes from Actinoplanes sp. NPDC049598, assembly GCF_040675435.1. Classification (NCBI taxonomy): domain Bacteria; kingdom Bacillati; phylum Actinomycetota; class Actinomycetes; order Micromonosporales; family Micromonosporaceae; genus Actinoplanes; species Actinoplanes sp. NPDC049598. The sequence continues at coordinate 73,955 of NZ_JBFAOX010000031.1, forward strand.
GTCTCACCCTGACCCGGCGACGGCTCCCCCTGGGCTGGGGGCAGGTCGCCCTGGGCGGGGGGCAGGTCGCCCTGGGCTGGGGGCAGCTCGGCGAAGACTGTTTCGGCGAGTTTGGCGAGGCGGCCGTCGGCGGCGAGGGTGAGGACGGCGTCGGCGCCGGTGACGGGAGTGCCGGCGGCGCGGGAGAGGGCGCGCAGCGACGCGTCGGCCTCGCGCTCCATCTCGGCCGTGCGGGCCGCGCCGAAGAACTCGTCCCAGCCGACGACCGAGCGGCCGGCCGGCGGGAAGGCGACCGCCTGCAGCGCCCGGCCCAGGCCGGGCAGGTCGGGGATCAGGTCGCCGGCCGGTGGCGACGCCGGCTCGGGGCCCTCGGGGGTGATCGCGGCCAGCGCGGCCTGGCGCTCGGCCACCGGCGGGTGGGGATCCCACTCCCCCGGCGCCGCGGGGCCGCGGGCCCGGATCAGCGCCGCGTCCTCGGCGCGGGCGGCGAGCACGCGCAGGAAGCCACCGAACACGTCGTCCGGCACGAGGCCGGTCTGCCAGCCGGGGCTGAGGTATTCCACGTGGAAGAGCTGTTGCATGCCGTCGAGGACGGGGCCGTCGCGCAGCACCGCGGCCGCCACCCGCGGGCCGGCGAACTCGGCCGCCACCCGGTCGGCGGCGAACTCCTGCTCGCGGCTCAGCGGGTCGTCGACCGCCCTGTACCACCTGGCCCAGAGCCGCAGGACCGGGCCGGCGGGGCTGCGGGCGGGGATGCGCGGCACGATACGGCCCAGGGCCACCCGGCCGCGGCGGGCCATCGGCGCGAACCGGCCGCCCAGCTTGGCCGACCCGTGCGCCAGCTCGTGGGCGACCACGGCCCGCAGCCGGGCCTCGTCCCACGCCTGGAAGATCGGGAGCCCGAGGTAGAGCTCGCGGTGGCCGCCGGCCAGCCCACCGAAGCGGACGTGCTCGACCAGGGTCGCGTGGGCCGAAGCGACCACGGTGACGCCGTCGGGCGGAGCCGCGCCGGCGACGGCCGCGGCCTCGTCGAGCATCGTCCACAACTGTGGCGCGTCGGCCCGGGTCACCGGCACACCGGCCGGGGTGGGGCGGCGCAGGCGCAGGGCGCGGACCGTGGCGTACCCCAGCAGCCCGGCCGTGGCGATGGCGAGCGGGACCGCGACCTGCACGGCCACCGTGCCGGGGAGCAGATCGAGCACCACCAGCACGATTGCCAGCGCCGCGACCACCTGCAGCCACGCGGCGGCCAGGAAGCCGGCCAGCATGGCGGCTGACTTGCCCATCTCTCTCCTCCGACCTCGTCCGGGCTCCCAGACTAGGGCGGGGGTCTGACGGAAACCCCAGACGCGGAGTCCGCCGGCGGGAAAAATAAGGAAGATTTTCGGCTGCGGTTTCGCGCCGTCACGAGAGGGGACACGGACGGCCATGGCTCTTCTCGACCAGACGCCGGCTTTCGCGGCGAAGGGGTACGCGTGGCTGCCGGATCTCCGGCGCCGGTTCCACGGCCGCCCGATCGAGATGCGGGTCGGCGGGCAGCGCGCGGTGGCGATCAGCGGCCCCGACGCGGCCCGGTTCTTCTACGACGACGGCAATCTGGAGCGCCACGACGCGCTCCCGCCCAACGTGGTCCACACTCTGTTCGGGAAGGGCGTGCACACGCTCGACGGCGAGGCCCACCGCGCGCGCAAGGCCCTGTTCGTAGCCCTGCTGATGAATGCCGACGGCATCGACACGCTGGCCAAGCTGACCGGGGAGGTCTTCGACGAGGCGGCCGCCCGATGGCGTGGAGCGGGCGAGATCTCCATCTTCGACGAGTCCGCGCGGGTGCTGGCGGAGGCGGTCACCCGCTGGACGGGCGTACCGCCGGACGAGCGCGACCTGAACGCCCTGGCCCGGGACCTGGTGGCCATGGTCGATGGCTTCGCCTCGGCTGGTCCGCGCTTTGCGCGGGCCCTGGTGGCCCGGCGGCGGCAGGAGGGGCGCTTCGCCAAGATCATTGAGGATGTACGCCGTGAGGAGCCGACCGCGGAGCCGTTGTCGGTGGTCGCGCACCATCTCGAGGACGGCCACCGGCTCGACCCGAGGACCGCGGCCGTCGAACTCATCAACATCATCCGGCCCACGACGGCGGTGGCGTGGTTCGTCGCCTTCGCCACCCACGCGCTCGACCGCTGGCCCGGCACCCGGGCCCGGCTGCGCGCCGGCGACGACGACTACACGCTCGCGTTCGTGCACGAGATCCGGCGGTTCTACCCGTTCGCGCCCTTCCTCGGCGGGCGGGCCACCCGTGACCTGCTGTTCCATCGCGCGCAGATCCCGAAGGGCGCCCTCGTGCTGCTCGACGTCTACGGCCAGCACCACGATCCGCGGGTCTGGCCCGAGCCGTACGAGTTCCGGCCGGAACGCTTCCTCGGCCGCCCGGTGGGCGCGTTCGAGCTGATCCCGCAGGGTGGCGGCGACCCGCGGACGGGCCACCGGTGCCCCGGCGAGAAGATCACGATCGCGCTGCTCGGGACGCTGGTGCAGCGGCTGGCCCAGCTCGACTACTACGTGCCGCCGCAGAACACCGCGATCGACCTGAGCCGGATCCCGGCCCGCCCGAAGAGCGGGCCGAAGATCGTCGTGCCCTAGGACCAGTCGATCTCCGCCGACCGGTGGAAGTTCACGCCCTGGGCCTGCCAGCGCGGGGCGAACGCGGCCAGCCGGCTCCGCAGGGACTGCCAGTCCCGGGCGGCCCGCGGGGACCAGCCGATCTCGGCGATCGCGGGCAGGCGCGGGAAGGCCATCGCCTGCACGTCGGCCAGGCTGCGCAGGGTCTCCGACCAGAGCGGCGCCTCGACGCCGAGCAGCGACTCCTCGGGCACGCCGGGCAGCCGGTCGGCCGGGTCCCAGTCGTACGAGCGCTCGACGCTGACCAGGCCGGCCCAGTCCAGGCCGAGCGGGGTCGACTCGTCGTACTTCATGTCCAGGTAGGCCCGGTCGGCCGGCGACATGATCACCTGGTGCCCGGCGGCGGCCGCACGGGCGACCCCGTCGTCGGCCGGCTCGATCCGCCAGTACTGCGGGATGGCGCTGGCCGGCAGCTCGGCCGCGGCCATCTCGTGCCAGCCGATCGCCCGTTTGCCGTACTTGCCGGCCAGCGGCAGCACCCGCGCCATGAAGGCGCGGTAGTCCTCGGCCGTGGTGGAGAACGCCTCGTCACCGCCGATGTGCAGGTACGGGCCCGGGGTGAGCTCGGCCACCGTACGGATGACGTCCTCGACGAAGGTGTAGGTGACCTCCTTGCCGATGGGCAGTGAGCTGTAGCCGACCTCGGCGTCGACGCGCTGCTGGACGGGCACGCCCTCGGCGGTCAGCTCCGGGTAGGCCAGCTGGACGGCGTTGACGTGCCCGGGCAGGTCGATCTCGGGGACGATCGTGATAAATAGCGTCGCGGCGTAGGCGACCAGGTCTTCGTACTCCCGGGCCGTGAGGAACCCGGGCCCGGCGCCGTCGACACCCGTGCCCGCGCCCCCGCTGACCTCGGTGAGCAGCGGCCAGTCGGCGATCTCGAGACGCCAGCCCTGGTCGTCGGTGAGATGCAGGTGCAGGTGGTTGATCTTGAATTGAGCGATCGTGTCGAGGTAGGACCGCAGGTCGGCCGGCCCGAAGAAGTGCCGGGCGAGGTCGAGCATGGTCCCCCGGTACGGGAAGCGGGGCTCGTCGTCGATCCGGCCGCCGGGCAGAGTGATCTCCGCTTGGTCGGCGGCGGCCGGGTCGGCCGGCAGGAGCTGGCGGAACGTCTGAAGGCCGGCGAACAGGCCCTGGGCGGTCGGCGCCCGCAGCGTGACCCCGTCGGCGGTGATGTCGAGGCGGTAGTGCTCGGGTGACTTGGCCGAGTCCTCCTCGACGGTCAGCCGGATGGGCGCCGCGCCGGGCACCCGGGGCACCGCGAAGCCCGTGGCCTGCCGCAGGAGGCCGGCCAGTTCGTCGGCGATGGCCTCGGCCTCGGGCCCGGCCCCGACCGAGATATCCGGCGCGATCCGGAAATCGGCTGCCGAATCGGGCCGCACGGACGCGGGCAGGGGAATGACGTCGCCGAGTTGTCTCATCATGGGAGCGCGCACGCGAGGAACTCTAAACTGTCTTTCCATGTCGATCACGACCCGCCGGGCCACCGTCTCGGATGCCGAACTGCTGCACGACCTGGCCGACCGGACTTTCCAGCTGGCCTGTCCACCCGGCACCAAGGCCGAGGACATCGAGGCCTTCGTCGCCACCAACCTGTCCACCGAGAGCTTTCGCGGCTATCTGGCCGACCCGGGCCGGATCATCCTGCTGGTCGCGTCGGAGGACGTGCCGATCGGCTACTCGATGCTGGTCAGCGGCAAGATCGAGAACGAGGACGTCGCGGCCGTGGTCGACGAGAAGGTCAGCATCGAGCTGTCGAAGTTCTACCTGCTGGCCGATCGGCACGGCTCGGGTGCGGCCGCGGCGCTGATGACCGCGACGCTGGCCGAGGCGGCCGCCACCGGCGCCTCGTTCTGCTGGCTGGGGGTCAACCAGCAGAACCAGCGGGCGGCGAAGTTCTACGCCAAGCACGGCTTCGAGGTGATCGGCGTCAAGCGCTTCCTGGTCGGGGCCGAGTGGCACGACGACTACATCCGCCGGCGAGCCCTCTAGGCGGGCTGGATCTCGGTCCAGTCGACGTACTTTCCGGCCCGGTTGTCACCCGAGGACTGGCCGCGGAGCCGGCGGTTGATCCAGGGCAGGACGTGCTCGCGGTAGTACCGGGCCTCGGTCAGCACACGGCGGCCCTCGGCCGGGCCCGGGTCGATCACGTGAGCCTCGGCCGGGTGCCCGAGCGCGGCCAGCACCAGACTGGCCACTCGGCGGTGGCCGTTGTCGTTGAGATGCAGCCGGTCGGCCGACCAGTAGCCGGCACGGCGGATCTCCTGGTCGTGGAAGACGTCGACGAAGGTGATGTCGTAGCGGTCGATGAACTTGGCCACCGCGTTGGTCAGCAGCTCGCCGCGGCGGCGCATGGTCGAGCCGAACGGCAGCCGCTCGGACGGGTCGGCCCCGCTGAGCAGCAGCACCCGGACGCCGGCCTCGAGGCAGCGCTGGATGGCCCGCTCGGTCATGCCGGCCAGCCGGATCATGTCGCCGCCGGGCCGCATCATGTCGTTGCCGCCGCCGTTGAGCGACAGCAGCGTGGGCGGCGGCGACAGCGACAGCGCGGCGTCGAGCTGCTCGGTGACGATCGGCTCGAGCAGGCGCCCGCGGATGGCCAGGTTGGCGTACTGCACCGGCTTGCCCTCGGCCGCGGCCAGCCCGGCCGCGACCAGGTCGGCCCAGCCCCGCTCGGAGCCGTCCGGCAGGGTGTCCCCGAGCCCTTCGGTGAAGCTGTCCCCGATAGCCACGTACCGCGTCACGCCGCGCCTCCCACCCTTGATCATCCGAGGCTATCGGACGCTCAGCCGACGAGCGGGCGCACCTCCTGAGCGACCCAGCGGACGTACGCGACCGGGTCCTCCTCCGCCAGGGGCTGCAGGATGACGCTGGTCGCCCCGGCGGCCACGAACGACGCGACTCCTTCGGCGATCTCGGCTTCGGTCCCGGAGAGGCCGGGGAATCCGGCGCCGTACTTCTCCTGGGCGGCGATCAGGCGGCCGGCCGAGTCGCCGGGCAGGGCCGGCACGAAGACCACGAGGCCGCCGTCGCCGATCAGCTCTCGGGCCTTGGCCACGTCGGCCGGGGACGAGCCGCCGGCCAGGACGGTCGCGTCGCCGACCTCACCGGCCAGCGCGATGGTCTTCGGGCCGCCCGCGGCCACGTACAGCCTCGGGGGTGTGGCCGGAGGCCAGCCGAGACGCACCGCGTCGAGCTGGACGTAGCGTCCCGAGACGGTGACCTCCTCGCCGGCCAACAAGGAGCGCAGGGCGGTCGCATACTCCCGGAGGAGGGTCAGGGGTGACGCGGCGCGGGCGCCGACCTGGCCCATCCACTCCTGCACGCCGTGGCCGATGCCGGGCAGGTAGCGGTCGCCGAACAGCCGGCTCAGGGTGGCGATCTCCATCGCGGCCGGGGCGACGTTGCGGAACGGGACCGGCATGATGCCGATGCCGACGCGCAGCCGCTCGGTCCAGGCCAGGGCGGCGGTGGCGGCCGAGACGCCGCCGGCCAGGAAGCAGTCCTCCCACAGCCAGAGCTCGTCGAGACCGGCCCGGTCGGCGGCGACGGCCACCTCGCGCAGGGCCTCGGGCGGGTGTTGCGGCAGGTAGATCGCACCAAGCGTCGTCATAGGAGCGATCTTTGCATTTTCGTCGAATTTTATATAAGCAGCAGCTTATTCAACGCCGGAAAGTGTCGGAGGTCCCCGCTAATTTCCCTCATGCGGATCGGCGCCACGGGGGCGCCGATCCGTCCACTATCGAGCCCGCGATCATCGCCTCGCCCGCCCGGCGCAGGTGATCTCGCAGCTCAGGAGGTGACTCGACCGTGAACGCCGCGCCCAGCACACCGAGCACCATCACGGGCCACCCCAGCTCGTCCACGTTCATGCACAGGCGACATCTCTCGTCCGTGAGTTCCTCGACGGTGCCGTAATTCCACACCGTCGCGCGCACCTGCTCCGCGGGCGCGCCGATGACCACCGACACCTCGTAGCGGTTGGGGATGGCGCTCATCCGGGATCGCAACCACTCCGCGGGATCCCCGCCCGGGATCTCCCGCGGGCGGAAGCGGGCCCCGGTCAGCCCGGGTGACGACAGCCGGTCGACCCGGAAACTGCGCCAATCCCCCCGCTCGAGATCCCACGCGACGAGATACCAGCGGCGGCCGAGTGGCACCAGCCGGTGCGGTTCCACGTGCCGCGGCGCCGGGTCGCCGTCGCGGGGCCGGTAATCGAAGCGCAGCCGTTCCTCGCCCCGGCAGGCCAGGGCCAGGGTGGTGAGCACCGTCGCGTCCAGCGTCGGCCCGCCCCCCAGCGGCCCGGGCGCGGTCACGGCCCGCAGCGCGTCGATGCGCCGGCGCAACCGCGGCGGCAGGAGCTGGATCACCTTGGCCAGCGCCCGCACCGAGGTCTCCTCGAAACCGGCGACCGCCCCGGCCGCCGCCGTCCGCAGCCCGACCGCGATGGCGACGGCCTCGTCGTCGTCGAGCAGCAGGGGCGGCACGGCCGCGCCCGCCTGCAGCTGATAGCCGCCGGCCACGCCACGGGCGGCGTCGACCGGATAGCCCAGGTCGCGCAGCCGGTCGACGTCGCGGCGCAGCGTCCGGGGGCTGACCTCGAGCCGCTCCGCCAACTCGGCGCCCGGCCAGTACCGATGCGTCTGCAGCAGCGACAGCAGCCGCAGCATCCGCGCACTCGTGTTCGCCATGTCCACAGACTCTTCCGGATTGAGGTCAAGAAGTGGCCGCAAAGATAAATAGCGTCGACCACATGATTGAGACACGAGGGTTGACCAAGCACTTCAAGGACGTGCGGGCCGTCGACGGCATCGACCTATCCGTCCGGCCCGGAGAGCTCGTCGCGCTTCTCGGCCCGAACGGCGCCGGCAAGTCGACCACCCTGCGCATGCTGACCACGCTCATCCCGCCGACCGCCGGCACGGCCACGGTGGCCGGCTTCGACGTCGTCCGGCAGCAACGCGAGGTGCGCCTGCGGATCGGCTACATCGGCCAGGGCAACGGGGCCGGGCACAGCCAGCGCGGCCGCGACGAGCTGATCAGCCAGGGCCGGGCCTACGGGCTGAGCGTGCACGACGCCCGGGCCCGGGCGGCCGAGCTGATCGAGTCGCTCGGCCTGGCCGAGGTGGCCGACCGGCGGGTCTCCTCGCTCTCCGGCGGCCAGAGGCGCCGGCTCGACATCGCGATGGGCCTGATCCACTCGCCCGAGCTGCTCTTCCTGGACGAGCCGTCGACCGGCCTGGACCCGCAGAACAGGGCCAATCTCCAGGAGCACATCCTCGCCCTGCGGGCCCGGCACGAGACGACGATCGTGCTGACCACCCACTACCTGGACGAAGCGGACTCGATGGCCGAGCGGGTGATCGTCGTCGACCACGGCCGGATCATCGCCGACGACAGCCCGGCGCGTCTCAAGGCCTTGGAAGTGGGAGATCACATTCTGCTCGGTTTCTCCTCCGAGTCCGATGCGGTGGGGGCGGCCGGCGTGCTGCAGGGCGAGCGGGTGGGCCGGCAGCTGCGGCTCAATCTGCCGGACGCGCCCCGCCGGGCGCCCGGGATCCTGGACGACCTGCGCGCCGCCGGCTACCCGGCCGCCGAGATCGAGGTCATCCGGCCGACGCTCGACGACGTCTTCCTTCGCCTGACCGGGCGCAGCCTCCGTGAGGGTGGCGCCGCCGCCGACAAAGAGCTCGTGGAGGTCTGAGACATGACCACGCTGATCGCCGACACCTCGACCGTCTTCAGCCGCGAGCTGCGCCCGCTGCTGCGCGACCCGTTCACGATCATCTTCTCGATGGTGCAGCCGCTGGTCTTCCTGGCGCTGTTCACCCCGCTGCTCCCCGACGAGGGCGGCCGCCAGCTGCAGTGGTTCGTGCCCGGCATCATCGTCATGTCCTGCCTGTTCGCCTGCTCGATGACCGGCTCCAACCTGCTCTTCGAGATCCAGACCGGCTCGCACGAGCGGATGCTGGTCACCCCGCTGCGCCGGCCGGCCCTGCTGATCGGCCGGGCGCTCAAGGAGATCGTGCCGATGTTCGCCCAGGCCGCCCTGATCGTGGTGGTGTGCCTGCCCTTCGGGTTCCGCTTCGACCTGCTCGGCGCGGTGATCGGGCTGGTCGTCCTGGGCGCCTTCTGCATCGGGCTCGGCGCGCTGTCGTACACCCTGGCCCTGGCCTCGAAGAACCAGGAGTGGCTGTTCTGGACCGTGCAGCAGACGCTGCTCTTCCCGCTGCTCCTGCTGGCCGGAGTGCTACTGCCGATCGACGACGGGCCGGGCTGGTTGCGCGCGCTCGCGGCCGGCAACCCGCTCAGCTATGTGGTCGACGCCGAGCGCTCGCTGTTCAACGGTGACATCTGGTCCTCGTCGACGTTCGGCGGTGTGATCGCCGCCTCGGTGGTCGCCGCGATCGGCCTGTCCGCCGGAGTACGAGCCATGCGCCGATCGGACTAACGTCTAGCCGGTTGGAAGCGGATCGACGGGGGACGGCGGATGTTCCGATGGCGGCGGCGCGGGGGCAAACCGGTCGCGGAGATCCTTCCGAGGGCGCTCGGACGGTTGATCGAGGGGCTCAACCCGCGACCCGTGGCCCCCCAGCCGCGCCGCCGCAATCCGGACGCCGTGGTCGACTGCGCGATCTACGCGGCGGGCGCCCGCAAACCGGGCACCGTGCAGTACAGCAACGCCCGGATCCCCCGCGGCGGGTTCCTCTGGCTCGGGCTGCACGAGCCCGACCGGGTCACGATGCGTGAGGTCGCGGCCGCCTTCGGTCTGCACGAGCTGGTGGTCGAGCAGGCCGCCGAAGCCGGCCACCGGCCCGGCGTCGAGGTGATCGGCGAGGTGACCCGGCTGGTGCTGCGGACCGCCCGCTACGTCCAGCACGACGAGCTGACCGCGACGTCCGAGGTGATCGACACGGGCGACATCACGCTGCTGATCGGCCCGTCCTTCGTCATCACGGTGCGCCACGGCGCGGCGGGCGCGCTGTGGGGCGTACGGAAAGAGGTGGAGAAGCGGCCGGCCCTGCTGCGGCACGGCCCGTGGGCGGTGGCCTACGCCATCGCCGGCCGGATGGTCGACGACTACCTGGCCGTGGCGGCCGACGTCGAGCACGACCTGGAGAAGCTCGAGGAGGAGACCTTCGAGGCCCGGCGCTCGGCCGAGGTGGCGCACTTCTATCAGCTCAAGCGGGAGATGGTCGAGCTCCGGCGGGCGGTGCTGCCGCTGCAGGAACCGCTCACGCTGATCGGGCCGCCGGCCGCCCTGCAGCCGTACTTCGTCGACGTGCGCGGGCGGCTGGCCCGGGCCGCCGACCGGATCAACGGCTTCGACAACCTGATCGACTCGGTGCTGCAGGCCCGGCTCACCCAGGTGACCATGGCGCAGAACGACGACATGCGGATGATCGCCGCGTGGGCCGCGATCGCGGCCGTGCCCACCGTCGGCGCCGGAATTTACGGGATGAACTTCGCAAATATGCCCGGAATCGACTCCCGATACGGCTTCTCCGCCACCATCGTGATAATTCTTCTGGTCTGCGGCGGGCTCTTCTGGCGCTTCAAACGAGCGGGTTGGTTGTGATGATCTCGGTCACTCTGGTAGGACCTCAGGCCTATCGGGAGTCGCCCGAACAGTTGATCGTCCACTCCGGACAGTACGGAGAATTCGGGCCGCTCTCCCCTGGCACCGCCATCCGGCGACTCACTATCTTCGAACAGTCGTACCGTGGGGAGGCTGCGTGACCGCGACACAGGTCATCACGCCGCAAGGCGCAACACCGCCGCAACCGGCGAAACGCCGCAGCGGCGTACTGACTGCCCTCAAGGGCCATGTCGATCTTTTCCTGAACGCCGGCTCGCTGATCGCCACCACGGCCATCACGTCGCTGTTCGGGTTCGCCTTCTGGTGGGTGGCGGCCCGGGCCGCGTCGCCCGAGGCGGTCGGCCAGGCCTCGGCCGCGGTGTCCGCGATGACGCTGATCGGCACCATCGGCATGTTCGGCATGGGCACCATGCTGATCTCCGACCTGTCGCAGCTGCGCGGCCCCAAATGGGAGCTGATCTCCACCTGCCTGCTGGTCGCGGGCGCAGCCGCCACGGTGGGCGGCATCATCTACGTCACGGTCGCCCAGCTGTGGATCCCCGGCCTGCAAGAGGCGCTCGGCGGTCAGCTCGGCACCGTGCTGCTGGTCTTCGGCATCGCGATCAACGCGGTCACCCTGGTCCTCGACGAGGCGCTGGTCGGCCTGCTCAAGGGCCCCCTGCAGCTCATGCGCAACGCCTGGTTCTCGGTGATCAAGCTGGTGCTGCTGGCCGGCCTGGCCGTGGCGCCGATCAAGCTCACCGGCAACGAGCTGCTGCTGACCTGGGTCGCCGGCATCGTGCTCTCGACCGCGATCCTGAGCGGGGCCCTGCGCCGCCGCAAGATGATCGACTCCCTGCGGCCGCGACTCTCGCTGCTCAAGGGCCGGGGCAAGTCGACCTTCGACCACAACCTGCTCAACCTCGCGACCTACCTGCCCCGCGCGGCCCTGCCGCTGCTGGTCACGGCGGTCCTGTCGGCCGCGGCCAACGCGTCGTTCTACACGGCGTTCATGCTGCTGTCGATGCTGGCGATGGTCCCCGGCAACGTCGCGCTGACGCTGTTCGCGGTGGCCAGCGGCGACCGCAAGGCGCTGCAGTCCAAGGTCCGGATGGGCCTGATCATCTGCCTCGGCGGCGGCCTGCCGGCCTCGCTGGTGGTCGTGCTTCTGGCCAACCCGATCATGTCGCTGTTCGGCGCCGAGTACGAGGCGACGGCCGGCGACGCGCTGCGGATCCTCGCGCTGACGTACGTGCCCTTCGTCTTCCTGCACTTCTTCATGGCGATCTCGCGCGTGCAGAACAAGGTGCGCAGCGCCGGCGTCTTCTCGCTCTTCGCCGGTCTGGCCGAGCTCGGAGCGGCCTGGTACGGCGGCTCCCACGGCGGGCTGAACGACCTGGTCACGTACTTCGCCGTGGTGATGTGGATCGAGACGATCTGCGTGGCCCCGGTGGTGCTGCGGGTCGTCTTCTCCAGCGGCCAGCGCCGCGGCGACACCGCCAACACGACCACCATGACGCTGCACGAGCGGGCCTGGCTGCCGCTGGAGTACATCCGTACCGTCGGCCCGGTCTACGGCGTGACCGTCGACGGCATGCGCAAGGCCCTGATCGGCCTGCACACAGCCGACCCCAAGCACCGCGCCGTCTCCAAGCTCGACCGGGTCGGGGCCCGCTGGGAGCACATGAACGGCGCCGAGTTCGCCCAGTTCGTGCACCGCGCGGTGCAGGACTCGGGCGACTGGTCGCTCGACATGGACGGCATGACCCGCAAGCTGCAGTCCGAGCCGCGCGGCGTGCACCCGATCCGCATCCTGGTCGGCGCCGGCTACGTGGCGATCAAGGTGTCGCACGCGTACGGCGACGCGGGCCCGGTCAACTCGCTGGTCCACGAGCTCGTCCTCGCCGCCAGCCAGGGCCGCGCCGCGGTGATCCCGCCGCTCGAGCGCAACCGGATGGCGCTGCCGATGGCCTGGTGGAAGCAGTTCGGCACCAAGCCGACCCGGTGGAAGGAGGGCATCAGCTTCGCCCGCCCGCCGGAGCCCGAGGAGACCCGGATGCGCAAGTGGCAGCCGAACCTCACGGTCCGCTCGGCCCGCTCGGCCACCGCGCTCAAAGAGATGCGCAAGTGGCGCGACGAGTACGCGCCCGGCGTCACCACCTCGGCCATCACGTTCGCGGCGTTCACGGCGGCCCTCTACAACCTGGGTCTCAAACCGGACACCAGCGGCGCCACGTTCCTGGCCGACGGCCGTCGCTACCTCGACAAGGACGTCCGGATCGACAGCAACTTCTGCATGGGCCCCTACCTGTCGCCCGACGACATGATGGACCCGCTGTCGGTGCACAAGACGATCAAGCACGAGCTGGCCACCGGCCGCATCCTCACGATGATGGTGCTGCGCGAGGGCAAGATCGCCCTCGACGGCGCGCCCGGCATGCCCGACCCGTACCCCTCCGAACTGCCGATCCCGCCGCGGCCGCGGCTGACCTTCAGCAACCAGGGCCGCCACGACCTGCTCGGCGACCTGCCGTGGTCGGTCGGCCCCGAGTGGCGGGTCAACCTGAGCGTGCCCACGCTGAACAGCCCCGAGGGCATCACGCTGACCACCAGCGAGATGAACGGCGTCCTGCACCTGGAGGCCACGTTCCACGGCTCGACCTTCGACCCGAACCTGATCTCCCGCGCGCTCGAGCTGGTCATCACCGACCCGGCCGGCCAGATCATGTCAGTCCGGCGGGTAGCCGCCTAGAGACGAAAGTGGCGCCCGGCCGGTTCGTGAAGATCCGGTCGGGCGCTTCTATGTTCGGCTTCCGCCGCATTCCGTGGGCGGCCCCGAGCCGCCCTGCCCTTCAGTCGGGCGCTCACGCGCCGCTATGTCCCGGCGCGCTGGTTCCGCGCCGCTTCTGGTCGCCCTTCTCGGTGCGAATGCTATAGCCGTTCAATACCTATATGTACGGATTTTCGATCAGAACCCGCTTCGCCGGCCCGGGCCGTCATCCCTGACGCTCCCTGCAAGTGCTGCGGCCGGTGCGTGCCCTTGCGGTGGGCGTCGCTCCCGGCCCGGCCCTGCTGGGCATCATTTCTTGCGCCGCTCCCGGCTCCGGCCGATCGGCGGGAACCGGGAGCGTGCGCGTCATCAGCGGTCGCGGTGATCGTGGTTGCGGTCGCCGTGCGCGCTGCCGGTCGGAGCCGGAGCTGCGGTGGTGGTGGCGGCCGGCGCCGTGGTGGTGGCCGTGGTCGCCGGCGTGGTGGCGGTCGTGGCCGGGGTGGTCACCGCGGGGTTGGCGCTCGCCGTGGTGGCCGGGCGGCTCGGCCACGAGCCGTGGTGGTTGTCGTTGTTGTCGTTGTCGTTGCTGCCCGGGCGGTCCGGGCGGCTCGGGTTGTTGTCGCTCGGCCGGTCGGGGCGGCTCGGGTTGTTGTCGCTCGGCCGGTCCGGGCGGCTCGGGTTGTTGTCGCTCGGGCGGTCCGGGCGGCTCGGGTTGTTGCTGTCGCCCGGGCGGTCGGGACGGCTCTGGTCGTGGTCGCCCGGGCGGTCGGGGCGGCTCGGGCGGTCGTTGCGCAGGACCGGCAGGGTGAGCGTGAACGTCCGGACCTGGGTGCGCGCCCGGCGGTTGCAGTTGTCGTACGACAGCATGGTCCGCAGGCGGGCGATGCCGGCCCGGTCGAAGTCGGGGTTGACGTCGAACTCGACGTAGTCCGAGCGACCCGGCCGCAGCGTGTCACCGCGCGAGAACTCGGCCGACCGGGCCCGGCCCGGGTAGTCGACGTCCACGTCGCGGGCGCTGACCCGGACCTCGGCGTTGCAGATCCGGGTGTCGGTCCGGAAGTAGACCTTGACCTCGCTGTCGACGTTGGCTCGAACCGCGCGCAGCCAGGTGGTGACCGGCTGCGGTCCCCGCTCGGCGGCGACCGCGGGCGCCGCCACAGAAACGGTGGCCACACTGACAGCCGCACCGGCCATCGCCACCAGCGCTCCGATGCGCCGACTGCTGTTCATTCGATCCTCCAGTGACAGTGACTGATTGGTGTCCGGCTCTCGTGCTAACCGACAATCCGGACAATATGGCCACCGCCGAGAACCGCGCCGCGTTTCGCCAGCGTTTCGCCCCAAATTCCACATTCATGTACAAAATGTTTAGCCATGATCGTCCGAAAAGCCGACCCGCCCCACCCGAATTGCCACCCGCCCGCCCAGAATTCAATATGGCGATATAGCAATGCAAAACCCCGCCCCATCAGCTCATTCGCATTAGACCGAACTCCCCCATACGCATCCTCTTGGATCCTTAGCCGCCTAATCACCCTCCAGCCGACCCGAACCGCCCGCCGCACCGACAAGACTCGCCGAAGATCGGCAATCAACAGCGCACGACCAGAAGCAGCAGGCGCAACACCAGCAGACCACCCATATACTGAAAGTGACGGAATCGACTCTTTCAGTAAGCAGACGAGCGGCAGGTAGGCGCCGGCGGCGGGATGAGCAGCGGCGGGCGGCTCAGCGGGCCGCGAGGGGACGAACTACGGGGCGGGGGGCGGACAGCGCAGAGTGGGCGGCGCCAGGCGGCGTCGTAGCGGGCGGCGCGGGGCGGCGGGCGGCGGCAGCGGAGAGAGCAGCATTGGGCAACGTCGACGGCGGCGTAGTGGGCGGCGCCAGGCGGCGTTGTCGCGGGCGATCGCAGGCGGCGGCTGGCGGCACTGGGCGAGGGCTGGCGGCAATGGGCGGGGTTGACGGCGGCACTGGGCGAGCGGCATTGGGCAACGTCGACGGCGGCGGCGAACGGCGGTGCCAGGCGGCGTCATAGCGGGCCACCGCGGGCGGCGCGGCGGCTGACGACGTCGGCGGCGCGCCGGGTGGTGGCGCACCGGGTCGCGTTGGCGGGCGGGAACGGACGGCGGACGGCGGCGGAGTGGGCGGCGCTGGGCGGCGTCGTCAGCGGAACGGGCGGCGGCGATGGGGTCAAGTCGGCCGCGCCAGACCACGCCAGGCGTCGGCGGAGCGGGCGGCGCGACGGCCGCGGGCGGCGGCGGACAACGCCGGTGGCGCAACAGGCCGCGTTGGCAGACGGCGGCGGGCGGCGGAGCAGCGGCGGCAGACCGCGCCGGGTGGCGCGGTCTGCGGCGGAGTGGCGCGACGGCAATGGCGAACGCGGCGCCGGCGTGCGTCAGCCATCGGCATCGCGAGGGTGGCGAGTCGGTGCCGGTGCTCGTACCCCACGTGTCGCGGCTGGGGCCTGCGGTGAGCGCGGCGGGAACGGGTGGGTCGGCGGGTCGGCGGAGGCGGTCTGTGGGTGGGTCGAATCATCCTAAGGTCGAAATAGCGGGTCGAACCCTCTCGAAAGTGCCCGATGCGACACGATGGAGGCGTACAACGCAGGAGGGAGAGCCACCGATGTCGCTCAGCGGAGCCCACCGCGCGGCGTTTCGCCGGGAGGCGGCTCGGGAGGGCCGTGTCTTCTCGATCCGGGACGCCGAGGGCTTTCCCGCGCCGCCCGGTCCGGAGGGACGGCGGACCGTGCCCTTCTGGTCGAAGTCGACGCGCGCCAGCCGGGTGGTCGGCCAGGTTCCGGCCTACCAGGGTTTCGAAGTGGTGTCCGTCGAGGTCCAGGAGTGGCTGACCGACTGGCTCGACCGGCTCGAAAGCCAGGGCCTGCTGGTCGGCGTCAACTGGGCCGGGGCCCGGGCCACCGGCTTCGACCTCTCCCCGGGCCAGGTTCGCCAGTGGTTCGCGGAGGCCTCGGATGACCCCGCTCTCCCCCCGAGCCCCGCATCGATCAAGCCGCGGGCAGCGAAGGCGATCACCACGCCCGGCCCGGCCTCCCCCAAAAAAGCAGCAACCCCCTTGAAGACCACGGCTATCACCCCCAAGAAGACCACCTCCGGCCCGGCCGTCTCCGCCCCGAAGAACGCCGCATCCTCAGCCACCAAGTCGGCGAAGTCCGCGGCCCCACCGGGCATCGCCCCGCCCAGGTCCACCAAGCAACCAGCGATCAACCCCCCGAAACCGACACCCCCCGCGCTCACGCCCAATCCGATCCCACCTGCTCTGACCTCCGCCAGCCAAGCGACGCCGAACCCCGACGCCCCCGACCCGGCGGCACCCAGCTCCCTCAACCCCGCGACACCACCCGCCGACGCCCACCCGGATTCCGCGACTTCAGTGGCGCCGGGCTCGCTCAACCCGACGACGCTGCCAGCCGACACCCATCCCGACTCCGCCACCCCAGCGGCACCAAGCTCGCTCAACCCGACGACGCCGCCGGCCGACACCCATCCCGACTCCGCCACCCCAGCGGCACCAAGCTCGCTCAACCCGACGACGCCGCCGGCCGACACCCATCCCGACTCCGCCACCCCA
>NZ_JBFAOX010000031.1:90661-109091 GCF_040675435.1 Actinoplanes sp. NPDC049598
CCAGCGGCACCGAGCGCCGGCGCCCTCACCAGCCCGGCCGCGTCGCCCGCACTGATCTCTTCCGACGCCGCCGCGCCGCGGGAGAACAACTCGGCCCAGCCCGCGACATCGCGTGCGATCGACATGCCGAAGGCCGCGACGTCGCGGTCGACCGAAACGCCCGCAATGGCCGTGCCCACGAAGACCGACTCGCCCCCGTCAAAGACGACCGAGGTCTCCGCAGCCTCCAAGCCGGCGGCAGTCCGCGTCCCCGAGACCACCAAGCCGAAGGCAACCCGCTCCCCCAAGACGGCCGCACCGGCAGGCGCAAGCGCTCCCAAGACGGCCGCACGGGCCGGCGCAAGCGCCGCCAAGACCGCGACACCGGCGACCACGGGGTCTCCCGAGGCCACTGTGCCGATGGCTGACGACGGCTCGAAGCCCGCCGGCCGGTCCGAGCGGGGGGCATCGGTCGTTCCGCTCGGCGCGACGCCGGCGGCTGACTTCGAAGCGACGGGGGACGCGGGCACACGGTCGGCGCCGCTCGACGCGGCGCCGGCTGAGGACAACTCGAGCGCGGCCGAGCCTTCGGCGCAGGCCCGTGCTACGCCGCCGCGGGTTGAGTCGACGACCCGCGGTCGTCGACGGACACCGGGCGGCGAGCCGACGGCGGGAAAGCCTGAGACCGAGACAGCCGACAAGGCGGCCGCGGACATCGCAGACGACCCTGCCGCAGCGGCGGGCGGACGGCACCGCTCGCGCGCGGCTGCGGCCGCCTCCACGGCGGTCGGCAAGCACCGGTCGCCGCGGAAGACTGCGGCCACCCCCGACTCCGCCCCTGCGGCACATGCCGGGCAACAGGCGACGCCAAACACAGCCGACACCACAGCGACCACCGCGGACGGAAACCAAGGCGTCACCAAGAACGACACGGACACAAATGCATCGGCGGCCAACGCCGGTTCAGGACCCGACGCCGAGACCGCGAGATCCGAGACGAGCGCCCAATCCGTAGCGGCGAAGGTCGAAGCGGGAGCGCACGTCGCGGCGGCAAAGGTCGAAGCGGGCGCACAAGCAGCGGCGGCAAAGGTCGAAGCGGGCGCACAAGCAGCGGTAGCAAAGGCTGAGGCGGGGGCGCAAGCAGCGGCGGCCAGGGTCAAAGCCGGGACCCATGCGGCAGTGGTGAAAGTCGAGGAAGGGGCCCATGTCGCCGCGGCCAAGGTCAAGGCGGGGGCACGGGCGGCGGCGGCCAAGGTGAAGGGGGATGCGCAGAACGCGCATGCCCCAGAAGACGGCACCGAGGTGCAAGGCGCGAGCGCAAAGGACGATCAGGTGGGGACGGCCAAGCCCCGGCGGGTCAGGGCGAGGAAGGAGGACCAGCAGCCGGGGGAATTGAGTGAGTAGGATTTCAGTCGCCCGACCATGGTTGGGCGGGGCCGGTACCCCTATGCTTGCGGCACGGCAAACAAAGGGGCTTCCGTGCGCAGTCTGCAGATCCTCGTCGTGGACGACGATGATGCCGACGCTCTCATGATTTCTGAGGCGTTGGAGACGGCGGATACCAGCGCGTCCGTCGATCGGGTGGCGGATGGGCGGGAGGCGCTCGACTACCTGCGCCGGGAGGGGCCGTATGCGCAGGCGCACCGGCCCGATCTGATTCTGCTCGATTTGAACATGCCACGGATGGATGGGCGGGAGACGCTCGCCGCCATCAAGAGCGACGACGTGCTCAAGGCGATCCCGGTGGTGATCCTGACGACGTCGGGCGCGGCCCCGGACATCGTCGCGAGTTATCAGCACCGCGCGAACGCGTACGTCACCAAGCCCTTCGGTCTTGATGATTTCGAGAGCACGGTGCAGCTGATCAACCGGTTCTACCGCGAGGTCGCCAGTCTGCCGCCGACCGCCCAGGCTTAATCGCGCGTTTCCCCGGGTAACGGGGGCTCATGACCGATAACCAGGCACCCGAGGATCTCGGCGCGCCCGTCGCCTACCTCGTGCTCGAGGACGGGACGGCCGTCTACGACCGGTCGGGCTCGAAGGTCGGCACGGTGGAGCATGTGCTCGCCGACGATCAGCAGGAACTTTTCCACGGGCTGGTCGTGAAGACGCCGCAGGGGCACCGGTTCGCGCCCGCCGCTCAGGTCGACGGCCTCTTCGAGCACGGCGTGATCGTGGCTGTGCCCGCCGCCGAGCTGCCCGAGCCCAGCGAGGACCCGGCCGCCAGCGCGGCCGGGGACGAAGGGCTGCGGGACACGCTCAAGAAAGCGTGGAACTGGCTGGTGCAACCGAAGTAACGGGCGACTTCCAGCGCAGCAGGCAGGCGCCGACCGACATGCCGCCGCCGAAACCGGCCATCAGGACGATGTCGCCGTCCTTCAGCGCGCCTGAGCGCGCGGCCTCGTCGAGGGTGACCGGCACCGAGGCGCTGCCGACGTTGCCGTAACGGTCGAGCGTCAGGTGGGTGGTGGCCGAGGTCAGGCCGGCCGCCTCGACGAGCTCGGCCAGCATCACGCCGTTGGCCTGGTGGGGCACGAAGTGGTCGACCTCGTCGACGGCCACGTCGGCCCGCTTGAGCAGGGCTTCGAGCGCCGGCGGGACCCCGCTGTTGACGAACTCGCGGACGCCGCGGCCGTTCATCTTGAAGTAGTGGTCGCCGTTGGCCACCGTCTCGGCCGAGGCGGGCAGGCGGCTGCCGCCGGCGGGGACGTGGATGAGCTCGCTGGCCTCGCCGCGGGAGACCAGCTCGAGGTCGAGCAGGCCGTAGCCGTCGGGGACCGCGCCCATCACGGCGGCGCCGGCGCCGTCGCCGAAGAGCACGGCCGTGCGGCGGTCGCCGAAGTCGAGGATGCGCGAGTAGATGTCGGTCGCGATCACCAGGACCTTGGCCCCGGGCTGGGTCGCGACGAGGCTGTTGGCCAGGGCGATGCCGAAGACGAAGCCGGCGCACACGACGTTGATGTCGAAGCAGGCAGCCCGGTTCGCGCCGATTCTGTCCTGGACCAGCGTCGACGTCGGCGGTTGCGGAGAGTCACCGGTCGACGTCGAAACGATCAGGTAGTCGATGTCCACGGCCTCGAGCCCGGCGGCCTGCAGGGCCTGCTCGGCGGCCTTGGCCGCGAGGTCGGAGGCGGCCTCGTCGGGGGCCGCGAAACGGCGGGCCTCGATCATGGTCTTGCGGCTGACCCACGCGGGGTCGGCGTCCGGCACCCGGCGCACCAGGTCGTCGTTGGTGACCACCTCGGCCGGCAGATAAGAGCCGGTCCCCAGGATGCCCACGCCCATGTTGCCCCCACCTTCGAATCGAACCCGCCCGCTGTCCCCGAAAGAGGCTATCCGGTTTAGGTTATGACGGGCAGACAAGATCGGGCGGCCGGGTGGGCCCGGGCCCTCACCCGATCGGCCAACTCGTGAAGGCATCGGAAACGACCCGGTAACAGACAAAGATCAACTAAGCCGAAGTCCATCATTGCGTGATGAACGACGGCACTCTGCGTAATCAAAACCGCCCAGAGAGGGCGTTCTCGCGGATGGCGAATTCGATCGACGCTCGTCTCACCACGAAAACGGCAAGTAGTCGTACGGAGACGAACTGCACAGAAAAAGCCGGCGCGACCGCGCCGGCCTTCTGGGGAGATCAGCGGGACGAGCGGTCCCGGTAGGTCCACGCGCCGGAGCTCAGGCTGCCGGCCCGGTCGGGCCCGGCCTGCCGCGGCACCCGGGCGGCGGCCTCGTCCCGGCGCTGGGCCAGGTACGCCGCGGCGGCCTTGTCCTCGTCGGTCGGGGCAGACATCAAGGCGTACGCCAAGCCGATGATGCCGAAGACCACGGCCAGCCCGATCGGGACGAGCATGCCGCTCGCCGTCGCGCCGGGCAGCGCGCCGGTGGAGGGGTGCGTCTCGACCGACATCGCGGTCATGCCGGTGAAGTGCATGCCGTTGACCGCGACGCCCATGACGAGCGCGGCGCCGAAGATCACCAGCGGACGGCGGACGGTGACAGCGAGGAAGAGCGCAACCGCCGCCGCGACGACCGCGATGCCGATCGAGAGGCCGACGCGGGTCATCCCGTACGAGACGTCGCCGTTGAGGTTCATGGCCGCCATCCCGGTGTAGTGCATGGCGGCCACACCCAGACCGGCGATGACGCCGCCGGCGATGATCCGGAAGTTCTGCGCGCCCTTGCCGAGCGCCGCGATCGCGAGGCCTACGCCGACCGCCACGACGGCGATGACCGCGCTCGCGATGGTGAGGCCGACGTCGTAGCGGATCGGGGTGCCGTCCACGTTGAAGCCCATCATGGCGACGAAGTGCATGCTCCAGATCGCCGTACCGCCCAGCGACAGCGAGGCCAGCACGAGCCACCAGGTGCGCTCGCCCTTCGCGGTCGCGGAGCGTAGCCGGACAGCACACGTCAGGCCGAGCATCGAGCCCAGCACCGAAAGGACATAACTGACCGTGGGGGTAATCCACCCGTGGTCGAAGTGATGGATCTGCGCCATCGCGGAACCTCCCCTGAGTACCCCGCTCCGGGCAAGCATCTTGCACGCCCTCCGGTGATCGCGAAAGCCGAGAGCGTCACCTTCCCGCTACAGATGGCGAAACAGCCAGAAGGCACTGCCCGATCGTCTGATTCCGCAGGTCAGGGCCGGGTTCTTTGTCCGCTTATACAGTCATCAATGGCACTCTGCCGGTCAACCGACGGTCTGCAGCCCACTGTCGGCACATACCGAGGACATGTCAGCCGCCGCCGCACTGACGGCGGCGACCGCGTCGGGCTCACTCTCCGTGCCTTTGGCGGCGGCTGCTTGGGTGTACGCGGTGGCGAGCGCCGCCGCCGCGTCGGCCACCGGGGCATCCGCGGTGCCACTCGCGCCGACGATGCCGTCCACGACGCCCGGCTCCATCAGGCTCGCGTCGGTCACCGCGACCGCCAGCGCGGCGCAGGCCAGGGTGCCTGGCGGGTCGTCGGCGATCGCCGAGGCGGCGCTGGACTCGGACACCGTCGCGCTCGCCACGGGCGCCGGGACCGGCTGCTTCCCGTCGTCGGCGCAGCCCGCCAGCAGCAGGGCCAGCGCGACGGGCGTTGCGATTTGCCGCATTCCTCCAGGTTAGGCGGCGCTCACGGGCGTACAGCGGGAAAAGGCCCGGCTTGCGCCGGGCCTTTCGCGTGTGCAGCGAGCCCTAGAGGTACGAGCCCTTCTTGTACTCTTCCCAGCTCTGGTTCCAGTCGGTCCAGCCGTTGCCGTTCTTCAGCTTCTCCTCGGTGCCGCTGACCGTGATCACGTCGCCCATGAGGGTCTTGTTGAACAGCCAGGCGCCCATGGCCTCGGAGACGTTGACGCAGCCGTGCGAGACGTTGACCTTGCCCTGCTTGCCCTCGGACCAGGGGGCGGCGTGGATGTACTGCCCGGACCAGGTGATGCGCTGGGCGAAGTCGATCGGGGTGCGGTAGCCCTCCTCGGGGCCGAGCTCGTCCATCGTGTCGAAGACCGTGTGCTTCTTCTTCTCGATGACGACCATCGTGCCGCTCGAGGACGGGGTGCTCGCCTTGCCCAGGCTGACCGGCAGGGTCTTGATGACCTTGCCGTTCTCCTTGACCGTCATCTGCTTGGTCTTGTTCGACACCGTCATGATCAGCGAACGGCCGATCTTGAGGTCGACGGTCATGTCGGACTTGCCGTAGTAGCCGTTGCCCAGCGGGACGCCGGCCAGGGCCACCTTGTAGAAGACCTTGGAGTTGGCCTTCCAGTAGACCTTCGGCCGGTAGTGCACCTCGGTCGGGCTGGTCCAGTGCCAGGTGCCCTCCTGGGCCGGGGTGGCGGTGACCGTCATGCGGCGCTCGACGTCGTCACGGTAGCTCTCGGGGATGCTCTGGCCGAACTTGACGATCAGCGGCATGCCGACGCCGACGACCTGGTTGTCACCGAGGAAGCTGGTCGCGCGGATCACCTTCGAGGGCTTCGCCATGGTGGTGAAGGTGCTCGTGGTGGTGTTGGTCTTGCCCTCGGCCTCGGGGCCGGTGACCGTGACGGTGTATTTCGTGCCGTAGGTCAGGGCCTTGGCCGGCGTGAACGTCTTGGCGTCCTTGTCGAGGGTGCCCTCGACCTCTTTGCCGGCGGCGTCGGTCACGCTGACGGAGGTGCTGTCGGCATCCTCCGTCGTGTACTTGATCGGGCTGATGGCGACGACGTTCTTGGCGTCGGCGGCCGGCGAAGTCACCGCGACGGTGCTCGGCTTCGGCGCTTCCGACTCGGAGCCGCCCGCGGGCGCGCCCGCGCTGGTGCCGGGCTCGGCGCCGCCCTGCCACGACGACGACTTCTTGTCGTCCCCGCCGCCGCAGGCGGCCGAGCTGAGCAACACGCTTCCGGCGATCACCGAGATCGCGGTGAGCCGCCAGCGTTTCCTACCCCAGGTCTTCATGGTCCCTCTCACGGCGTCGTCATCCCCGGCGCCCAATACTGCTTTGTTTTTCCCCGGTGACCAATCCCGGAATCGTGCCGCCTCGGGATTTAGTTTTGGACATATCGCTTATCAGGGGCTATTTCAGGGCCGAGCCCTTCTTGAACTCTTCCCAGCTCACATCCCACGGCGTCCACCCGTTGCCGTAGTCCAGCTTGTCCTCGGTCCCCTTCACGGTGACAGGGTCACCGATCAGGGTGTTGTCGAACAGCCAGCGCGCGTTCGACGGCGAGACGTTCACGCAGCCGTGCGACACGTTGCGCCGGCCCTGATCGCCGACCGACCAGGACGCGGCGTGAATGTACTGCCCGGACCAGGTGAGGCGCTGGGCGTACTCGATCTCGGTGCGGTACCCGTCGGTCGGGCCGAGCTCGTCCGTGGTGTCGAACACCGTCTGGGCCAGCTTGTCCATCACGACCATGGTGCCGCTCGACGACGGGGTGCTCTTCTTACCGAGGCTCACCGGCATCGTCTTGATCGTCTGCCCGCCCTTCACCACCGTCATCTTCTTGCTCGCGTTGTCGACCTTCATCTCGAAGTCACGGCCGATCTTCGCGGTGGCGCTGCGGTCCCGGTCGCCGTACCGCCCGCCACCGGTCGGCAGGCCGCCGACCGCGATGCGCACCTTCAGCGTCGTGCCGCTCTTCCAGAACTCGGGACCTCGGTAGTACGCCTGCGTGCCGCTGTCGGTCCACGACCAGACCCCCTCCTGGGCGGGCGTCGTGGTGACGAACATGCGGCGCTCGACGGCGGCCCGGTCGGCCTTCTTGATACCCGGGTTGAACTCGACGACCACGGGCATGGCCACGCCGTACGTCTTGCCGTCGAACAGGTAGAGACCGGTGCCGGTCTTCTTGCCCGGCGCCCCCATGGTGGTGAAGGTGGTCGTGGTCGTCTTGGTCTGACCACCTTCGCTGGTGGCGGTGACGCTCGCCGCGTACTTCTGCTTGGCCTTGAGGGGCGCGCTGGGCACCCAGGACGAGCCGTCCTCGCGCAGCGAGCCGGAGACCGCCTGGCCGGCGCCGTCCTTGAGGGTGACGGTGGTCACCTTGCCCCCGCTGACCTTCAGCCCGATCTCGGTGCTGACCGGGACGCCGTCCTTACCGGCGGCCGGCGTGACGGCCAGACTGATCGGCACCGTGGCCGACTCCTCGATCGGCGCCGCTTGAGACGCGGAGGCCGACGGATCCACCCAGGCGTGCGGCTTGTCACCGCTCGCCTTGTCACCTTTGTCCTTGTCGCCGCACCCCGACAGCACGAGCGGCGTGATCACCGCCGTCGCCACCAACGCCACCAGCGTGCGCCGCATGCTGACCATCCCTGAAGACCGATCTGAAGTTTGCCGTTGCATCCTGCCTCATGGATGCAAGAGATCGAGTCCTCCTCGCGGCTGAGATCTTTTGGGTGGGGGTGGATTTCAGGGTCGGGCCGGGTGGGTGCTAAGGTTTTCCTCGTTGCCACCGAGCGCCGCTAGCTCAACTGGCAGAGCAGCGGACTCTTAATCCGCGGGTTGTAGGTTCAAGTCCTACGCGGCGCACCACGCAGCACCAGGCCGTATAGCTTTCGAGCTATACGGCCTTAATCTTTGTGGGACGCCGGTGGGATGTATGTGGGCGCCGTCGTTTTCCACTTGGTCGGGGCTTTGCAGGCCTGATCACCGGCCGTCTCGGCGTGGTGATCTCGAGCGGGTCAGCGGATCTCGCGGGCCGACCTTTGCTGCGATGAGCTCGGCCTGGGTTGCGGGCGGCGAGTACGAGCCGGGCGGTGGCTTCGGCGGCGTAGGCCAGCAGGTCGTCAGGACGCTGGTGTAGTTGCCTGCCGTGAGCACGGTGCTCTGGAGTGCCTCAGCTGGGCCTGCACCGTCTTCAGGTTGACGCCGGCGCAGTGCGAGGCTGGCCGCGCCGTGGCGCAGGTCGTGATGCCCGTTGGCGATCCGCTGCTGCTCGATCGTCGCCATGAAGGCGCGGAGAGACTCCACAGGGGTATGCCCAGCTCAAAGTAGCGCTGCCCTCCCGCCAACACACCGATGTCGGAACCGGGAAGCGGCCGGTTCGGCACCGACCACGACGGCTACGAG
Organism: Actinoplanes sp. NPDC049598; assembly: GCF_040675435.1. Lineage (NCBI taxonomy): Bacteria > Bacillati > Actinomycetota > Actinomycetes > Micromonosporales > Micromonosporaceae > Actinoplanes > Actinoplanes sp. NPDC049598. The sequence goes on from NZ_JBFAOX010000031.1 coordinate 99,179, forward strand.
GCGATGCTCGATGCCGGCCGCAAGCACAAGGATCGCCAGTGGGCGGTCAAGGGCTACAACGGCATCGGTCGGCGTGTCGCCCAGCGGGACGGGCCGGTGATCTCGGCGCCCTCGGTCTTCGTGTCAGCCGGCGTGGTCGGCGATCGCCGACCACGGCGGTGGGGTCACGGTGCGCGGGGCCTCGCGGGCGGCGCGGGACGCAGCGGTGGGCAGGAACGGGTTCGGGTTGGCTGGGCACACCGTGCCGCGCGGGGGCAGGGCGCCGGTGAGCAGGTACGCGTCGATGTGGTCGGTGGTGCAGGTGTTGCGGCCGTACGCGGTGTGGCCCCATCCGGCGTAGCTCAGCAGCCGGCTGTTGGGCAGCAGCCGGGCCGAGGCCTGAGCGCCGGCGTAGTCGGTCACGCCGTCGAAGTAGTTGCCCACCACCAGGACCGGCGCGGACGTGCGGGCCGTCCACGGCCCGGCGTACCGGTCCGGCGCGGTCGGCCAGGTGGCGCACGGCGTGTTGTACCACCACCAGTACGGCCCGAACCGCGAGCCGGCCTCGGCGTACCGGCCGATGGCGGAGAAGGCGGCGAGCGTGCTCGGGTACTGGGTGTCGGCGCACTGGTTGCCGTAGTAGGCCTCGAAGCCGTTGTTGTACGGCTCGTCGCGGGCCGGGCGCAGCCGGTCGGCGAGCCGGGCCCGGGTCGCCGCGATCCGGCCGGCGGCCGCCTGGTCGCCCAGGGCCGCGTCGGCGACCAGGTCGAAGAGTTCGGCGTATCCGGGCCAGTCCTCCGGGCCGTACATCGCCGAGGTGCCGTCGGCGATCAGGAGGTCGTAGCTGTACGTCGTGCCGTCCGGCAACGTCACCGGCCGCGCTCGCAGGGTGCTGGCCAGTCGCTCCCAGCGGGCCGCCGAGCCGCCGGGCGCGGCGAAGGCGCACGAGTCGCCGGCCGCGTCGCACAGCCGCAGGAACTCCCCGAACTCCTTCTGGGTGGCCACCCGGTCGGATTTGATCTGCCAGCCGCTGGACCACAGCCGCGGGTCGAGAACGCCGTCGATGACCAGCGCCCGGACGTTGCCGGGGAACAGGTTGGCGTACGTGTTGCCGATGTACGTGCCGTAGGAGAAGCCCAGGTAGGTCAGCTTCCGGTCACCGACCGCGCGGCGCAGCAGGTCCAGGTCGCGCACCACGTCGGCGGTGCTCATGTGCCGGGCGATGGTCGCGTCCCGGGCGAGGCAGCGGTGGGCGAGCTCGGCGCTGGTGGCGAAGAACGGTCGTTCCTGCGCGGCGCGGTAGGGGAACACGACCTGGAACTCTGAGAGGTACGCCGCCTGCTCGGCCTCGCTGCCGAAGCACTGCAGCGGAGCTGACGCGCCGATGCCCCGCGGGTCGAAGCCGACCACGTCGAACCGGCCGCCGAGGTTGTCGCGGAGGAACTCGCCGAAGCCGCTCAGGGCGAGCCCGACGCCGGATCCGCCCGGCCCGCCGGGGTTGATGAACACCGTGCCGATCCGCCCGGCCGGGTTCGTCGCCGGGATCTTGGCGAGCGCGACGCCGATCGTGGAGCCGCGCGGATGGTCGTAGTCCAACGGCACGGTGGCGACCGAGCACTGGGCCCCGGCCGGGCCGTCCGCGCAGGCCTGCCAGCTCAACCGTGGCGCGGCCGGTGTCTCGCCGGCCACCGCCGGGGAAGCGCCGGCGACCAGGGTCGCCACGGTGGCGCCGGCCGCCGCCAGCACGGCCGCGACGCGGAAACGGATGGAGCGTACGTCCATGTCGACCACCCCCAACCGCACGCTATCGGCGCGGAGGCGAGTATCGCAATGACGGTCGTCTATACGACGGTTCAGGGCAGGGTGACGACCTGGGCCGCGTAGGAGAGGCCGGCGCCGAAGCCGACGAGCAGGGCGGGGCCCGTCGTGTCGGGCAGGGCGGCCATGGCCTGGGGGATGGACGCGGCGCCGGTGTTGCCGTTGGTGATGACGTCGGTGGCCACCCGCACCTGCGGGCCGAGCTCCAGGGTCTTGGCGATGACCGAGGTGATGCGCAGGTTGGCCTGGTGCGGGATGAAGGCCGTGAGGTCGGCCGCGGAGATGCCCGCCGCGTCCAGCGCGCGCCGGGCCGCGTCGGGGACGACGGAGGTGGCCCAGCGGAAGACCTCGGGGCCGGCCATGCGCAGGATGCCCGCCTCGTCGTACCGCAGCAGCTCGCTCCCGGCGCCGTCGGCGCCCCACACCACCGGGCCGATGCCGCACGCCGGGGCCGGGCCGACGACCACCGCGCCCGCACCGTCGCCGAAGAGGAACGCGGTGCCGCGGTCGCGCTCGTCGATGATGTCGGTCATGCGCTCGGCGCCGACCAGGAGCACGTAGTCGGCCGAGCCGTTGCGGACGAGCGCGTCGGCGGTCGCGAGCGCGTGCGGGAAGCCGGCGCACGCCGCCCCCAGGTCCATCCCGGCGGCCGCGGTGGCGCCCAGCGCGTCGGCCACCAGGGGCGCCACGGTGGTCGCGGGGCCGCGGTGGGACATCGTCGCCACCAGCACGGCCGAGACGTCACGCGGGTCGACGCCCGCGCCGGCCAGGGCCTTGGAGGCGGCCGCCGTGGCCATGGTGACCAGGTCCTCGTCGGGTGCGGCGCGCCGGCGCGACTCGATGCCGCAGCGCCGGCGGATCCACTCGTCGCTCGAGTCGATCAGGGCCGCGATCGGCTCGTTGCCCACCTCCGTCCGCGGACGGTAGGTGGCGGCGCTCAGGATGCGCGACCCGGGGTGACCGGCGCGGCACTGCAAGACAGGGGCCATGGCCAGCATCAAAGCATGCTCGTCTGGGTGCCCTCCGATCGTTTCATTCCTCACCGGTAACCAGGGCGTGCGGGCGTATATAGGCTTGTCGGGTGAGTCATTTTGATGTTCTTGTCCTCGGTGCCGGGCCCGGGGGATATGTCGCTGCCATCCGCGCCGCTCAGCTCGGTAAGACGGTTGCTGTGGTCGAGCACAAGTACTGGGGTGGGGTCTGCCTCAACGTGGGCTGCATCCCCTCCAAGGCGCTGCTGCGCAACGCCGAGATCGCCCACATCATCACGCACGAGAAGAAGACGTTCGGGATCGAGGGGGACGCCACCATGTCCTTCGCGCCGACCCACCAGCGCAGCCGCAAGGTGGCCGAGGCGAGCGCCAAGGGCGTCCACTTCCTGATGAAGAAGAACAAGATCACCGAGATCGACGGCTGGGGCACGCTGACCGGGCCGAAATCGATCGACGTCGACGGCGAGCAGCACACGTTCGACAACTTGATCGTCGCCACCGGCGCCACCGTGCGGATGCTGCCCGGCATGGCGACCAGCCAGAACGTCGTGACGTACGAGGAGCAGATCCTCGACGAGAAGCTGCCCGGCTCGATCATCATCGGCGGTTCCGGGGCGATCGGCGTCGAGTTCGCCTATGTGATGGCCAACTTCGGCGTCGACGTGACGATCGTCGAGTTCCTCGACCGGATGGTGCCCACCGAGGATGCCGACGTGTCCAAGGAGCTGTTCAAGCACTACCGCAAGCTGGGCGTCAAGGTGCTGCTGAGCACCAAGGTGGAGCAGGTCGAGGACACGGGCACGGGCGTACGGGTCACGGTGAGCCCGGCCGGCGGCGGCGAGTCGAAGGTGCTCGAGGCCGACCGGATGCTCGCCGCGTTCGGCTTCGCCCCGCGCGTCGAGGGCTACGGGCTGGAGGCGGCCGGCGTCAAGCTCACCGATCGCGGCGCGATCGAGGTCGACGCCCGCGGCCGGACGAACGTCGAGGGCGTCTACGCCATCGGTGACGTGACCGGGAAGCTGATGCTCGCGCACACCGCCGAGGCGATGGGCGTGGTGGCGGCCGAGACGATCGCCGGCGCCGAGACCCAGGAGATCAACTTCGACATGATCCCGCGGGCCACCTTCTGCCAGCCGCAGATCGCCTCGTTCGGCTACTCCGAGGAGCAGGCCCGGGCCAAGGGCTACGACGTGAAGGTGGCCCAGTTCCCGTTCTCGGCCAACGGCAAGGCCCGCGGCATGGCCGAGACCGCCGGCTTCGTCAAGATCGTCGCCGACGCCGAGCACAACGAGATCGTCGGCGCCCACCTCATCGGCCCGGAGGTCACCGAGCTCCTGCCGGCCCTCACCCTGGCCCAGATGTGGGACCTGACGGCCGACGAGGTGGCCCGCAACGTCTTCGCCCACCCGACCCTGTCCGAAGCGGTCAAGGAGGCGATCGAGGGCATCGCGGGCCACATGATCAACCTTTAGGAAGCGCTGACGGTCAGGGCGGTGTCGTCGATGGTGAAGGTGGTCTTCAGGGACGAGTCCTCGACACCGGTGAACTTGACGGTGACGGTCTGGCCGGCGAAGGCGGCCAGGCTGTACGAGCGCAAGGTGTAGGCGCCGGCGTTGAGGTTGGAGAACACCTGCAGGGTGGTGGCACCGGCCTGCACCGTCAGCTTGTCGTACTGGGTGGTGGTCGTCGTCTCGGCCGTGCTGATCTTCAGGTAGAAGGACAGCGTGTAGGAGCTGCAGCCGCCGGGCAGGGTCACCGACTGCGACAGGGTGTCGGTGTGGGCCGAGCCGTAGCCGTCGAGCTTGGCGTCGCGGGTGCCGGTGCGCGGGGCGGCGTCGCCGGTGTTCGCGCCGACGACCCCGGTGGTGGCGGTCCACGGTGTGGTTGCGGTTTCGAAGCCGGGGTTGCCGAGCTTCTGACCGGCGCCCGTGCAACCGCCCGCTCCGGTGTCCGTGGCCAGTGTCCAGAGGGCGTACATCTCGGCATTGGCCCATCGGCCCAGCGAGGTGGTGTTGATGTTGGACGGGTACGAGTCGCAGGCCTTGTGGTAGCAGGGGTCGTAGGCCTGCCCCGAGGTGCCGCCCCACTTGGTCACCTGGGCGCTCGTCTTCTTGTAGCTCGCCCCGGTGGAGTTGATCGACGACGGGATGCCGGCGTTGCGGAACGAGCCGTCGTCGCTGCAGCACTCGGTCGACGTCTCGGTGGGGACGTTGATCGAGGTGAAGTACGCGCGCAGCTTCACCGCGATGGCGTCGGTGCCGGTCACGAAGTAGCCGCCGTTGGTCGAGGCGACCATGTCGAAGGTGCCGTACGCCTTGATCGCGCTCTTCTGGGCCGCGCTCAGCGAGTTGACGTAGAACTTGGAGCCGATCAGCCCCTGCTCCTCGCCGGCCCACCAGCCGAACCGCAGATGGTTGGTCATGGCCGGCTTGCTCGCGGCCAGCTGCAGCGCGGCCTCCAACAGCGTGGCGGTGCCGGAGCCGTCGTCGTTGATGCCGGGCCCGGCCGACACGCTGTCCGAGTGGGCGCCGAACATGTAGGTGTTGCCGGTGTCGCCACCCGGCCAGTCGGCGATGATGTTCTTCGCCGAGCCGCTGCAGGTGGTGCAGGTCTGCACGGTGACGGTGAAGCCGGCCGCCTGCAGCTTCTGCTGCAGGTACGTCGTCGTCGCGGTGTGGCCCGCCGTGCCGGTGGCCCGGTTGCCGCCGTTGTTGGTGGCGAACGTCTGCAACTGCTGCAGGTGGGCGTTGACATTGGCGACGCTGACGGTCGGCGGGGCGGCCAGCACCGCCGGGCCGGCCGCGGTCGCGGCGGTCGCCGGCTGCGCGGTGAACGCCAGCGTCACGGCGGCGAAAACACTTGCCATCACCGTTCTGAGTCTCATGGGGCCAGGAGATCAGCAGCGTGCCACCACGCACAACATATCGAAATCCCTATACTTTTGGTCATTGACGTACGTTGATGGGAGCGCGATGGCGGCCGGTGGCGAGATCGGGTTGCCCGATCCCGGATCCGCGCACACTTTGGACGCTCTCGTCAAGCAGCTGCGGCTCTTGAAGGTGTACGCCGGTGACCCTTCGTACGAGAACATCAAGGACCGCGTCAACGCGGGATGGACGGCGGCCGGGCGGCCGGGCGGCGAACTGACGGGCCGGAGCACCGTGGCCGATTGTTTCCGGCCCGGCCGGCGCCGGGTGAACACCGATCTGATGATCGCGGTGGTGCGGGCCCTGCATCCGGACGCGGGGTACGTGACCCAGTGGCGCCAGGCGCTGCAGATCGTGGGCACCGAGAACGCCGCGGCCGCGCAGGTCCGGGTCCAGGACAGCCTGCCGCCCGACCCGGCCGGGTTCACCGGCCGGGCCGCCGAGCTCGAACGGCTGCGCGGCGAGGCGGCGGTCATCAGCGGGATGGCCGGGGTCGGCAAGACCCAGCTCGCCGTGCACGCCGGGCATCTGCTCGATCGGGAGCGCCCGTTCGATCGGGTGCTGCTGGTCGACCTGCGCGGGTTCCATCCCGACCCGGCCCAGCCGTCGGCCGACCCGGCCGCGGTCCTGGACGGTTTCCTGCGGCTGCTGGGAGTGGCCGGGCCGGAGATCCCGCACGATCGGGACGCCCGGGCCCGGCTCTACCGGGCGCGGCTCGCCGGCACGCGAACCCTGGTCGTCCTGGACAACGCGGCCGATGCCGACCAGGTGAGGCCGTTGCTCCCGCGGACACCGGGCTGCCCCGTGCTGGTCACGAGCCGGCGCGATCTCACCGGTCTGGGCTCGGCCACCCATCTGGTGCTCGACGTGTTCACCGCCGGTGAGGCGCGGCGGTTCCTGACCCGGGCCGCGTCGCAGGCCCCGGTCGACGACGACTCGGCCGCGACCGCCCGGATCGCCCGGCGCTGCGGTTATCTGCCCTTGGCGCTGGGCCTGGTGGCCGGGCACCTGCGGGCCAAGTCCGGCTGGACCTTGACCGATCATGCCGACTGGCTGGACGAGCGCCACCGCGATCGGCGCCTGGACACCGGGGTCGAGCTCGCGCTGGACCTGTCCTACCACCACCTGCCGGCCGACCGGCAACGGATGCTGCGGCTGCTGGCGCTGCACCCGGGCCCGGACTTCGACGCCTACGCCGCCGCGGCCCTGACCGGCGACGACCTCGACGCGGCCCGGGACCACCTGGTTCACCTGCACGGCGATCACCTGCTGCAGCAGAGCCATCCCGGCCGCTACACCTTCCACGACCTCGTCCGCCTCTACGCCGCCACCCAAGCCCAAGATCAAGACCGGGGACCGGTACGGCGTGCAGCACTCACCCGATTGTTCGACCACTACCTGGCCGCAGCCGCGACCGCCATGGACACCCTGCACCCGGCCGAGGCCGAGCTGCGGCCGCGGATCCCGCCGGCAGGCACCCCCGTCCCGGACCTGGCCGACCCGGACGCCGCCCGCGAATGGCTGGACACCGAGAGGCCCACCCTGGTCGCCGTCGCCCTGCACACCGCCGCGCACGGCTGGCCCACCCACACCACCCGGCTGGCCCGGACCCTGTTCCGCTACCTCACCGACAACCACCTCACGGACGCGCTGACCGTGAAGACCCAGGCCCTGCGGGCCGCCCGCCACAATGGCGACCCGCTGGGCCAAGCTCATGCCCTGACCGAACTCAGCGTGGCCCGCTGGCGGCTCGGCGAGCTCGAGGCGGCGGCCGAGGAACTGCTGCAGGCCCTGCCGTTGTTCCGGCAGGGCGGTGATGAGGCCGGCCAGGCCCGTGCGCTCAACAACCTCGGAATCGTCGAGACGCGATTGGGCCGCTACCAGCCGGCCACCGACCACTACACCGAGGCCCTGACCCTGTTTCGGCAGACCGGCCACCTGATCGGTGAGGCCAACGTGCTGAACAACCTCGGCACCGTCGAGACCCGGACTGGAGACCACGAATCGGCCACCGACCACTACCTCCAGGCCCTGGCGCTGTGCCGGCGAACCGGCGATCAGATCGCCGAGGCCCGCGCGTTGAACAATCTGGGCATCGTCGAGGGAGCGCGGGGCCGTTACGACCCGGCCGGTGAACACCTCCAGCGCGCCCTGGACCTGTGCCGGCAGCTCGGCAACCGCACCGGCGAAGCCAACGTGCTGGACAGTCTCGGCCTCCTGCACCTGCGCCTCGGCCGGCCCGCCCAGGCCGCCGAATACCACCAGCAGGGCCTCACCATCTGTCGCGCAACCAGCTACCGGGACGGGGAAGCGTCGGCGCTCAACGGTCTGGGCGAGGCCGCCCGAGCCGCCGGCCGGCCCGCCGAGGCCCTCGCCCACCACACCGCCGCGCACACCGTGGCCGCCGAGATCGGCGGCCGAGAGCAGCAGGCCCGCGCCCACGCGGGCCTCGGCCACACCCACGACGCCCTCGGCGACCCCGAACTCGCCCGCCGGCACCATCAGGACGCGCTGACCCTCTACGTCGAGCTGGGCCTGCCGGAGGCCGACGAGGTACGCGCCCGCCTCTGACGGCCGCCCGTCCGGATTCGTCCGGGATTGCTGTCCGGCCCCGGCCGCTCTGCCACCTTCGACTCATCGACAGCCGTCGGTAAGAACCGAAGAAGGGGTTCACGATGCTCACACGGGGAAGTAGGCCGAAACGCGGGATCGCCAGCGCCATCATGGCGCTGACCTTGCTGATCGCCGCGTTCCTGGCCGGCTCGGCCACGCCGGCCAGCGCCTCCATCTACTACGACCAGTACCGCAACGACGCGACGGGTCTCTGTCTCGAGGAGACCACCGCGCACACGGTGCGAACAGCCGTTTGCAACGGCTCCGCGGCTCAGGGGTGGAGCTCGAGCGCGAACGGCAACATTCTCAGGAACTACAGGACCAAGTGGTGCCTGGATTACAGCTTCCAGTTCGGCCTGAGGACCTTCAACACCCCCTCATGCGGCAACCGCCCGTACCAGGGGTGGTACCCGTACGTGACCTACTCGTCGAACCCGCCCCATCTTCACCTGCAAGGCGGAGAAGGCTATGGCTGCCTCGACGACAGCCCGGAATTCCACCTGCGGTCGTTCCCCTGCAACGGGCTGTCGTATCAGTCATGGGTGGCCGACTAGAACAGACGGGCCCCGCCGGGGCCGGGGGGCTCGGCGGACCAGTCGCCGGTGGTGATTCCTGCTCGTAGCAGGGCAGCGCGGTGGTGGCGCGCCGGCAGCAGACGAGTTATGTCGTCGCGCTGCCACCGCAGCTTGCGGGCCACGCCTGGGTCGTCGAGGACGCCAGTGAAGCGACATCCGGACTACTCACGCAGCCCTTGACGTTCGGGCCGCAGAAGGTCGACCCGCCCGGCACCGCCGATGCATACTTTTCGCTGGCTATCGGCTGGGAGGGACGTGGCGGAGATGGCGATCACAAGGCTCTTCACCCATGGCGGGAACCAGGCTGTACGGCTGCCGAAGGAGTTCCGGCTGCCGGGCGACCAGGTCCGGGTTCGGCATGTGGGCAACGGCGTGCTGTTGGAGCCGATCGTCAGCGATATCGACGCCTGGTTCGCCGAGCTCGACCGTTTCGTCGATGTGCCGCTGTTCGAAGACGGCCGGAACCAGCCGCCTGCGCCGGCCGATGAGGTCATCTTCGAGTGAACTGACCGCCCGGGGACGAGGGACTAGAGCAACGGTGTCTCGTCGAGGCCGGAGGGCCGGCCTGACCAGTCGCCGGTGGTGATGCCGGTGCGTAGGAGGGTGGCGGCGGTGGCGGCGCGGCTGCGGATCGCGTCGACCGGGGCGCCGGCCAACAGGTCGGTGAGGTCGTCGCGCTGCCACTGCAGCTCGCGGGCGACGCCGGGGTCGTCCAGGACGCCGGTGAAGCCGCCGGTTCGCTCGGAGTAGAGGGCCTTCAGCATTCTGATCTCGGCTCGGGCGGCCGAGGTGGCCCGGGCCAGCAGGGTGGTCTCGTCGTCGATGGCGGCGGCCGCGGCCACCGCGTAGGCGACCGTGACGATCGCGTCCCAGCGCTGCTCGTGGAAGTCGCCGAAGTCGGAATCCTCGTCGGTCTCGTCCAGCAGGGGTTGCTCGGGGCGGGGCTGCGGTGGGGGGGGGGGGGGGGGGGCGGCGGCGGACACCGCGTCGCGGGGAACGAGGACCGGAT
>NZ_JBFAOX010000032.1:0-105439 GCF_040675435.1 Actinoplanes sp. NPDC049598
CCGACTCGTCACCGCCCTGGTCGCGCCGGAAGGCCAGCTTGATCAGCGCGTCCGCCGCCTCGACCGAGATCTGCAGCGCGAACCGCAGCCGGACCCCTCCCGGAGGACGATCCATGATTCGATCGCGAGCCGGCCTCTCGGCCGGTGCACTGTTGCTGGCCACTTCGCTCGCTCTCACCGCCTGCGGTGGTGGGGACTCCGCGGACGAGGGCGCCGATGCCAAGACCCTGACCCTGTGGCACTACGAGGGCCCGACCAGCGCCATGGGCATCGCCTGGAACAAGGCGATCGAGGAGTTCAAGTCCTCGCACCCCGGCGTCACGGTGAAGTTCGAGGAGAAGGGCTTCGAGCAGATCCAGCAGAACGCCCAGATGATCCTCAACTCGGACTCCGCCCCGGACATCATGGAGTACAACAAGGGCAACGCCACCGCCGGCCTGCTGTCCAAGCAGGGCCTGCTGACGGACCTCACCGAGCAGGCTTCGAAGCGCGGCTGGGACAAGTCGCTCACCGGCAGCCTGCAGACCACCGCCAAGTACGACGAGCAGGGCATCATGGGCTCGGGCAAGGTCTACGGCATCCCCAACTACGGTGAGTACGTCGAGGTCTTCTACAATAAGGACCTCTTCAAGAAGTACAACCTGCAGGTCCCGACCACGCTCGACGACTTCACCAAGGTGATGGACGCGTTCGTGGCCAAGGGGGTCACCCCGCTGTCGGTCGGCGGCGCGGAGTACCCGGCCCAGCAGATCTTCTACGAGCTCGCGCTCTCCAAGGCCGATCGCGCCTTCATCGACGACTACCAGCTTTACAAGAACAAGGTGGACTTCAACGGCCCGCAGCTCAAGTACGGCGCCGACACGTTCGCCGAGTGGGTCAAGAAGGGCTACATCGCCAAGAACTCGGCCGGCATCAAGGCCGAGGACATGGGCGTCGCGTTCTCGCAGGGCAAGTTCCCGATCATGATCTCGGGCTCGTGGTGGTACGGCCGCTTCGTCAACGAGATCAAGAACTTCCAGTGGGGCACGTTCCTGTTCCCCGGCAACAAGCTGCACCCGGGCTCCTCTGGCAACCTCTGGGTGGTTCCGGAGAAGAGCAAGGCCAAGGCGCTGGCGTACGACTTCATCGACATCACGATGAAGCCGGAGATCCAGGCGCTGCTCGGCAACAACGGTGGTGTGCCGGTCGCGGCCGACCCGTCGGCCATCACCGACCCGAAGAACAAGGAACTGATCGAGAACTTCAACAAGATCTCGTCGGAGGACGGCCTCGCCTTCTACCCCGACTGGCCGGCTCCCGGCTACTACGACGTGCTCGTCGGCGGCGTCCAGGGCCTGATCAACGGCTCCAAGACCTCGCAGCAGTTCCTCGACGAGATCGCCAAGCCGTACAACGAGAACCTGGCCGACCTCGGCAAGTAGCCGCAGCGATGACGGGGGCGGCGCGAGCCGCCCCCCGAAAGCAAGAGAGAAGGGAGCGTCCCCATGGCCGGCACCAGCAAGGTCAGCCGGGGCGGCTACGCGGTCTACCTGATCCCGGGCGTCGTGCTGTCGGTGGCGATCATCGTGGTCCCGCTCGTGATGACCGTCTACACCAGCTTCACCCGGTGGACCGGGGTGGGCAGCCCGACCTGGATCGGATTCGACAACTACACCCGGCTGTTCCAGGACGCGAACTTCTGGGCCTCGTTCGGCCACATCATCCTGCTGATCATCGCGATGGCGGTGATCCCGACCTTCGCCGGGCTGGTGCTGGCGGCGCTGCTGTTCGACTACATCGCGAAGAACTTCAGCAACCGCTGGGCCAGCTTCTTCCGGTCGGGTTTCTATCTGCCGCAGGTGCTGCCGGTCGCGGTGACCGGCATCGTGTGGGGCTGGATCCTGCACCCTTCGTACGGCGCCCTGAACAAGATCCTGGAGTCGATCGGCCTGGGTGGCCTGGCCAAGAACTGGCTGGGCGACCCGAAGTACGCGCTGTACAGCGTGATGGGCGTGATGATCTGGTTCCAGCTCGGCTACCCGATCGTCATGTTCATGTCCGGTCTGCAGCGGATCAACCCCGAGCTGTACGAGGCCGCGGACCTGGACGGCGCGACGTGGTGGCAGCGGTTCCGCAAGATCACCGTCTACATGATCCGGCCCGAGTTCTACGTCGTGCTGGTCACCACCACGATCGCCGCGCTGAAGATCTTCGGCCAGGTCTTCGTGCTGACCCGGGGCGGGCCGAGCAACGCCACGCTCGTGCCCTCGTACTTCGCCTACAAGAACTTCTTCGAGAAGGCCCAGGTCGGGTACGGATCGGCGATCTCGACCGTGCTGACCGTGCTCATCATCGTGCTGGCGATCGTCTTCCTGCGCCTGCAGAACCGCGCCGAGCGCAACGGAGGCTGAGATGACCACCACGGCAACTCCGCCGATCATGACGGATCACGACGAGCCCCCGCAGAAGGCCGCCAAGCGCCGCAATCCCGTACGCTTCGGGATTTTGACCGGGCTGTTGATCCTGCTGCTGCTCGTGGTGGCGCCGCTGCTCGTGGTCGCGGTCAACGCGGTCAAGAGCCCGGCCGACTACGCCGGCGGCGGCCCGCTGTCGCTGCCCACGCACCTCTACTGGGACGGCATCGTCGACTTCTGGAACCGGGTCGACTTCGGCACCAAGCTCTGGAACAGCTTCATCACCAGCCTCGCGGTGGCGGTGCTGGGTGTGTTGCTGTCGATCCTCAACGCGTACGCGCTGGGCATCGGCCGGGTCAAGGGCCGGATCTGGTTCCTGGTGTTCTTCCTGGTGGCGAACCTGCTGCCGCAGGAGGTGCTGGTCTACCCGCTCTACTTCCTGTCCAAAGAGGCCGGGATCTACGACAACCTGATCTCGATCGTCATCATCTTCACCGTCATCCAGGCCGCCTTCGGCACGTACCTGCTGACCTCGGTCTACACCGAGTTCCCGGTCGAGCTGCTGGACGCGGCGGCGGTCGACGGCGCCGGCAAGTGGCGGACGCTGTGGCGCGTCGTCGTGCCGGTCAGCATGCCCACGCTCGGCGTGCTGTTCACCTTCTTCTTCATCTGGACCTGGAACGAGTTCTTCCTGCCGCTGGTCTTCCTGATCTCGAACGACAAGCAGACCGTGCCGGTGGCCCTGGGCGTGCTCCAGGGCGACCGGCTGATGGACGCGACCACGACCAGCGCCTCGGCGCTGATCGGCATCCTGCCGGCCATGCTCTTCTTCCTGATCTTCCAGCGCACGCTCACCCGCGGGATCACCGCCGGCGCGATCAAGTAAAGGGACATCTATGAAGTTCACCGACGGGTACTGGCTCAAGCGCAAGGGCTTCAGCGTCCTGCATCCCTCCCAGCTGCGCGACACCGACGCCGGCGAGGACAGCCTGACCGCGTACGCCACGACCAAGCCGGTACGCGCCCGCGCGGACACCCTGGACACGCCCCTGATCACCATCCGGCTGGAGGCCCCGGCGCCCGACGTCATCCGGGTGACCCTGGGTCACTTCCTCGGCGGCGCCCCCAAAGGCCCAAATTTCGCTATGAATGCCGAGGATCACCCGGTGACGGTCGACGCCCGCTCGATCACCTCGGGGGCGCTGACCGCTCGCTTCCGCGAAGAGGACGACGGCTGGGGTCTCGACTTCCTCGCCGAGGGCCGGCGGATCACCGGCACCGGCTGGCGCGGCATGGGCATCGTCGACTCCGCCGACGGCGAGAGCTTCGTGCACGAGCAGCTCGACCTCGGCGTCGGCGAGGCGGTCTACGGCCTCGGCGAGCGCTTCGGCCCGTTCGTCAAGAACGGCCAGAGCATCGACATCTGGAACGAGGACGGCGGCACCAGCAGCGAACTGGCCTACAAGAACGTGCCTTTCTACTTCACCAACCGGGGGTACGGCGTTCTGGTCGACCACCCCGGCAAGGTGTCGTTCGAGGTGGCCAGCGAGATGGTGTCCCGCACGCAGTTCAGCGTGGCCGGGCAGACGCTGTCCTACCTGATCGTCTACGGTCCGACGCCGGCCGACGTGCTGCGCAAGTACACCGCCCTGACCGGGCGGGCCGCGCTGCCGCCGGCCTGGTCGTTCGGGCTGTGGCTGACGACCAGCTTCACCACGCCGTACGACGAGGAAACGGTCACCAAGTTCGTCGACGGGATGGCCGAACGCGACCTGCCGCTGAGCGTGTTCCACTTCGACACGTTCTGGATGCGCGAGTTCCACTGGTGCGACTTCGAATGGGACCCGGCGATCTTCCCGGACCCGCCGGGCATGCTGAAGCGGCTGCACGACCGCGGCCTGCGGACCTGCCTGTGGATCAACCCGTACATCGCCCAGCGCTCGGCCATGTTCGCCGAGGGCCTGGCCAACGGCTATCTGGTGAAGAAGGCGAACGGAGACGTCTGGCAGTGGGACCGCTGGCAGGCCGGGATGGCGCTGGTCGACTTCACCAACCCCGAGGCCCGGGAGTGGTACGCCGGCAAGCTGGCGGCCCTGGCCGAGATGGGCGTGGACGCCTTCAAGTCGGACTTCGGCGAGCGTATCCCGACCGACGTCGTCTGGCACGACGGCTCCGACCCGGAACGGATGCACAACTACTACACCCAGCTCTACAACCAGGTCGTCTTCGACGTGCTCAAGGAGCATCGCGGCGAGGGCGAGGCGGTGCTGTTCGCCCGCTCGGCCACCGTCGGCGGCCAGCAGTTCCCGGTGCACTGGGGTGGCGACAACTCGGCCACCTACGAGTCGATGGCCGAGAGCCTGCGCGGCGGGCTGTCGCTGATGAGCTCGGGCTTCGGGTTCTGGAGCCACGACATCGGCGGGTTCGAGGGCAAGCCCGACCCGGCGGTGTTCAAGCGGTGGATCGCGTTCGGGCTGCTCTCGTCGCACAGCCGGCTGCACGGCAACCACTCCTACCGGGTGCCGTGGCTGTTCGACGACGAATCGGTCGAGGTGCTGCGCTCCTTCACGCATTTGAAGTACAGCCTCATGCCGTACCTCTGGGAAGCCGCACGCGAGGCACACGAGCAAGGCCTCCCGGTCATGCGGCCGATGGCCGTGGGTTTCCCCGAGGACCCGGCGGTGACCCACCTCGACCGGCAGTACCTGCTCGGCGGCGACCTGCTGGTGGCGCCGGTGTTCAGCGAGGGCGGCGAGGTCAGCTACTACGTGCCGGCCGGGAGGTGGACCCGCTGGCAGACCGGCGAGATCGTCGAGGGGCCGGGCTGGAAACACGAGGTGCACGGCTTCGACAGTGTGCCGCTGCTCGTGCGGCCGGGCGCGGTGATCCCGGTCGGCGCCGTCGTCGACCGGCCCGACTACGACTACGCGGACGGGGTGACGCTGCGCCTCTACACGCCGGTCGAGGGCCGCACAACGATCCGCGTGGGCGACTCGGTCTTCACGGTGATCGTTGACGGTGAGGCGATCCGGGTCGAGCGCGAGGGCGCCGCGTGGCCCTGGCGGGTGGAGGTCGCGGGCGGCCCCTCGGCCGATCTCGCCGCGACGGACCCGGCCTGGACGGCCTGACGTTTCGGGCAGTGGGAAAGGTGAGCGGGGCCGCATCCTGGCCCCGCCACCTGCGGCGCGACATAGGATCTCGAGATGACCCCGGCACTGGATCTGTTCGTCCCAGGCGTCGTCTATCTCGACATCATCTTCACCGGTCTCGAGGGGCTGCCCGAGCCCGGCACCGAGGTGTGGGCCTCCGGGATGGGCTCCTGCCCCGGCGGCGTGGCCAATCTGGCCGTGGCGGCCGCCCGGCTCGGCCTGCGCACCGGGCTGGGCACGGCCCTCAACAACGACGCGTACGGCGACTTCTGCGCGAGCATCCTCTGCTCGCAGGAGAACGTCGACCTCTCGGCGTCGCGCCGCGTCGACGGGCACTCACCGGTCACCGTCTCGCTGGCGTACGACCGGGACCGCAGCATGATCACGCACGGGCATCCGTTGCCGGTGAACGCGGACGGCCTGGTGGCCGAGCTGCCGGCGGCCCGCGCGGCCTCGGTCAGCCTCACCAAGGACCGGTTGCCCTGGGTGCGCCGGGCCGCCTCCTCCGGCACCCTCGTCTTCGCCGATGTGGGCTGGGACGCGAGCGCTTCGTGGCCGGCGTCGGTTCTCGACATGCTCGAGGACTGCCACGCCTTCGTGCCGAACGCGGTCGAGGCCATGCAGTACACCCGGGCCGCCACCCCCGACGAGGCGCTGCGCCGGCTGGCCGGGCTCGCCCCGGTCGTGGTCGTCACCTGCGGCGGCGACGGGGCCATCGCGCACGACGCCCGCACCGGCGAGACCGTGCACGTGCCGGCCGTCCCGGTGCCGGCGCTCGACCCGACCGGCGCGGGCGACGTCTTCACGGCCGGGCTCGTCCTCGGCACGCTGCGTGAATGGCCGCTGCGTCAGACGCTGGCCTTCGCCAATCTGATCGCGGCGCTTTCCGTGCAGCATTTCGGCGGGTCGCTGTCGGCGCCCGGCTGGGGCGACATCGCGGACTGGTGGCGCTCCTCGACCGGCGACAGCTCGTACGGCTTCCTGGACGAAGTGATTCCGTCCGGGGAACAAAGGTCCGTACGGCGGGCCGGGGCCACCATCGCGAGATTGTCGGATGCGCATGTCCACTGAGAAGAAACGTCTCGTCATTCTGGGCGGGGGAGGGTTCCGGGTTCCGCTCGTCTACGGCGCTCTGCTGAATCCGTCGTCGCCGATCGGATCCGTGGTGCTGCACGACGTCGATGCGGGCCGGCTGGCGGCCATTGCGCACGTATTGCATGCCCAGGCCGCGACATCGCCGACCGCGCCTTCCATCGAGACGACGACGGATCTGACCGAGGCGCTCACCGGGGCCGATTTCGTGTTCAGCGCCATTCGCGTGCACGGGCTCGAGGGGCGGGTCATCGACGAGCGGGTGGCGCTCGGCGAAGGAATGCTCGGGCAGGAGACGGTCGGCGCGGGCGGGGTGTCGTACGGGCTGCGGACCGTCCCGGTGGCCGACGCCATCGCCCGGCGCATCAAGCTCGTCGCGCCGGCCGCCTGGGTGATCAACTTTACGAACCCGGCCGGGCTGGTCACCGAGGCGATGGCGGCCCACCTGGGCGACCGCGTGATCGGGATCTGCGACTCGCCGTCGGCGCTGGCCCGCCGGGTCGTACGGGCCCTGGGGGTCCCGGCCGGCGCGGCCTCGGTCGACTACGCGGGGCTGAACCATCTGGGGTGGCTCACGGGCGTACGGCACGACGGGGTTGACCTGCTCCCGCAGTTGTTGTCGTCGCCGGGGAAGGTGGAGTCGTTCGAAGAGGGGCGGCTTTTCGGGGCGGCGCGCCTCCGCGAGCTGGGCGCGGTCCCGAACGAGTACCTGCACTACTACTACGACCACGCCGCCCTGGTGAAAGCGGAACTGGCGGCCCCGGAGACGCGCGGCGAATTCCTGCTCAAGCAGCAGCGCGAATGCTACGCGGTGCTGGCCTCGCATTCGTCGTCACCGCTGGAAGCGTGGAATGCGGCCCGGCGGCATCGCGACGCGACCTACATGGCGATGGAAGGCCTCGGCGAACGCGACGACGCCGAAGGCGGGGGTTATGAGGACGTGGCGCTGGCGCTGATGCTCGCCATCGCCCGGGACACGCCGACGTCGCTCATCCTCAACGTCCGCAACCAAGGCGCATTGCCGTTGCTCGATGACCATGCGGTGGTGGAAGTGCCCTGCGCGGTCGACGGCTCAGGCGCGCGCCCGCTGGGCGGGGCATCGGTGCCCACCCACGGAGCCGAACTGGTGAAACGGCTGAAAGCCACCGAACGCGCGGTCCTCGAGGCCGCGGCCTCCGGCTCCCGCGCGGTCGCGGTCCGGGCCATGGCCTCCCACCCGCTGATCGACTCGGTGCCGGTGGCCCGCAAGCTCATCACCGGCTACCAGGCCAACTTCCCGGAGCTGGCCTACCTACGCTAAGGCGCGGGTGGGCGGGAGCCGAGGCTGCGCTGCAGCTCGATGTGGCGGAACTGGTAGACGGCGCCGACCTGGCGGAGAACCCCGAGCCGGTGCGCATCGTCGAGGAAGCGCATCAGCCGCCACGGGAGGCGGCCGAAGATCGCCAACCAGAAGCGTGCCGTCAGGAAGGCGCCGTAGGAGGTCTGTACGCAGGCGGCGACCAGGCCGACGGTGAGGCCGGCGGCGAAGCCGACGCTGGGGCGCACGCCGAATGCGGCGCCCAGCCCGAACGCCAGCCCGCCCAGCGTGCCGATCATCAAGAAGGTGCCCCGGTCCCGCCGCAGCACCGGGATCGGTCCGGCTATTCGGGTCGGGTCCACCGTGGTGCCTTCGAGCCCAGCCGCCAGCCCGCCGAGCACGCCCACCACCAGGCCGGCGATGACGCCGACCTGTGGGCCCGATCGCAACCACACCTGGGCGCCGATGGCAAGGGCGACGGTAAGCCCGACCAGCAGGCCGATCTTGGAGTAGTGCAGGGCCTGTACCTCCCGGGCCGGGCGGCGCAGGCCGGTCAGCGCCACCGTCGCGCCGGCCGCCAGCCAGGCCGCCACCCCGTCCACGATTCCGGCCACCGCGCCGGTGCCGACGCCGGCCGTGAGGCCGACGGCGATGCCACCGGCGAAACCGGCCGCGAAGCCCCGCCGCGGGCCGCCGATGGCGCCGGCGCCGATGCCCGCACCGAGACCGCCCATGATCCCCGCGGCTCGTGGTGTGCCGCGCATCGCGTTCGCGACCAGGCCACCGATCAGTCCGCCGAGGAAGCCGCCCACAAAGCCGCCGGCCATGCCGCCGACAATGCCGTCCCGGTGGGTCCGAGTCAGGGCGAGCAGTGTGTCCGGGCGGCGGGTCAGGCGCCCGGCCTGCCTGCGGACCGGCAGGAAGACCACGATCAGGGCGACGATGATGCCGACGCCGAGCCCCATGCCGAGGCGCCCGCCGAGATAGGCGACCAGGCCGACGGCGACGGCCGGGGGCAATCCGACGGAGAGTCCCACCGCTACCGGTCCGATCCAGTCACGCAGTTCCCACCAAGCCAGATCGACCACCCGGCGGGTCCGGCCGGGGTCGTCCCACGTGTGCCGGTGCTCCATCCACCGCGCTAGTCCGGAGAGCCAGCGGCCGGCCTGATCAGCGGTGCACGACGGAGGCCGTTGTTGTCCCGGATACCGGCGGTAGGCCGCCGGCAGGAACCCGGCGAACAGATGCCAGTCGACAGACGCGCGGTCCGGAAAGCGCGCGGCGTCGGTGAGCTCGTCCGGGTCGGGCAGGCCGGCGAGCGGCTCACCGGGACGCGGGTTGTAGATGGTCCGGCCAAGGCTGATCTGCAGCGGCGTGCGGAACACCTCGAGCAGTACGGACGAGGTGGCGGCCGCCTCGAACACCTTGGCCCAACGGTCGTCGGTGCCCGCGTCCTCGGACAGATAGGCGTGGGCGTCGGCGAGCCCGACCGCCTGGATCTCCACCGCCGCGGCTCCGAGCAGCCGCTCGTGCTTGCTGCCGGCCGGCTTGACCACCGCCCGGTAGTCGTCGGTGCGGCAGGAAAGCACCAGCCCCGGGCTGTGTTTCAGTTCGGTGTTCAGCTGATCGCGGGCCGCGGCGCGCAGTTCTGCCGGCAACTCGTCGAGGCCGTCCAGGACGGGCAGCACCATGTCCCTGGCGAGGATCTCGTGGGCCCAGGTGGCCGTCTTCCCGGCCGGCTCACGCAGCATCGGATGATCGTTCGCGAGCCGGGCCTCGAGCCATTCGTACAGTCCGGCCTCGTTGGGATCCCACGAGGCCAGGGAGTACATCACCGGAACCGGTGCGGTCCCCGGCGCGGACTTCCGGAGCTCCAACAAGCTCAACACCAACCGGACCAGGGCCACGGTCTTGCCGGAGCCGATCGGGCCCAGCACCACGAGGCGCCGGGTAGGGATCCGGTCGAGGACCCCGGCCAAGTCGGTGTCACGGCCGGCGATCTCCTCGGCGAACGACGCCCACCGGATCCGCGCCTCCACGGGAGTGCCGGGCCACCAGACGAGCGCTTTGTCCCGCAGGTGAGCCATCGGAAGAGTCAAGTCGTCGTCGGCGGGAAGCCAGGAGACCGGCAGCGGGTCCGGATCGTTGAGCCGCCTGACCGCGAATTCCTCCGTCCACTGAGCGGTGACCGACTGAGCCAGGTTCGCTACCACCGCCTCGAGGGTCGGCGGCGGTGGCGGTGCGGGCGGCTCCCGAGCGGCCAGGAGGATGGCGGTGGCCAGGGCCGCGCCGGCGATGCCCCATTCGCGCAGGCCCCAGTCGTCAGGCAGGCCGCCGGTGGCCAGATTGATCAACGAGGGGACGACGATCAGTCCGGCGATCGAGCCCAGCCGGAACCTACGGGGCGCGGCCACCGTCAATCCTCGACCGGAGCGCCGCCGGTAACCGAGAAGTACGCACCGCGCAGAGGCCGGCCGAAGGCGTCGAAAATGTACCGATAGCCGACCCGGGCGCCGTCCAACAGGGTGGCACGGTCCATGGTGAGGCGGCGTACCCGGTGTGACCCGGCCCGCGGGCGTAGCCGCAGCACAGATGTGCCACGTAGGTTCACGGTCTCCTCGGTCTTGAGCACGAGCTTGTCCGACGCCCAGAGTGCACGGGCGTCAGCGGTCGCGTCGCCCAGACCGGGCGTCCAGCGGTTGAGGGTTCGATGCAGCACGTACGTGGTCGCCCAGTTCGCATCCGTCGGGGTGCCCTCCGGCGCGGTGTTGACCATCAGGACGTGGGTGCTGCCGTCGGCGAGCGCCGGGTAGAGCGGATCGGGCCAGAGCAGCCCGCCGTCGAGGTAGCGGCGGCCGTTCAGCAGGTAGGGCCGGCCGGCCAGGATGGGCAGCCAGGAGCCGGCCATCAGGTAACGGTGGATGTCGTCGGCCACCTCCCTTGCCCGTACGGTCTCGGGCTTCATGGTCTCGGTGTTGGACAGCACGAGCCGGACGTCGAGCGAGGACCCGGCCAGCGCCCGGGTGTCCAGGGGCACCTCGTGCCGCATCACCCGCTCGAAGACGTACGGCATGTTGAGCCGCGGCCGGTGCAGCAGGTAAGCGGGATTGACGAAGCCGCGAGGCAGGTGGTCGTAGTAGACCGACAACGCGTCCCAGCCGGAACCGGCCGCGAGGTAGGCGAGATTGATGGAGCCGGACGAGGTGCCGTACAACCGGTCGAAGACCTTGATGATGCCGAGATCGCGCAGAGCGATGAGCATCGCGCCGGAAACCACCCCGCGCATCCCACCGCCCTCGAGCGCCAGGGAGAGGACGAAGTCGTCGGGCTCACCGGCCAGTCGACTTCGGATCAGCTCCCACACATCCGGCCGCTTACTCGCGTCTATCGGTTCGCTCACGATCATCACCTTCGCCTAAGAGTGGGGTTCTCTTTCTCAGACTGGCGGTTTGCTGGTCTTCTCCGAGACCTTTGCGAGATCGTAAGTTTTGCAGGAACCGGGAAGCCGGCCGGTGAGGTGGCCGGAGGCGCCGCGAGGAACGTCCCCGGAGACATCGACCATGCCGTATCCGGCGGGCTGGTCGATCCAATAGTCGCTCTTGAGGTCGAACCACACGTCGGAGTAGGTGCCGCGCATCGCATAGCGTCCGCTCGGCACACCGGAGTTTGATTGGACCGCGTAGAAGTTGAACGTGCCGAGCAAGGTGCCGTCTCCGGTCGGATACAGCACGAGCCGCAGCCCGGTGAGCCCCTGCGCGCAGCGGTACGTGCCCTGCCATGTGCCGGAGAGGACCTCAGCCGCTTCAGTCAAGTCTTCGACGGCCTGCGGGACGGCGACCGCCGGGGTCGAGCCTGTCTTGTCAGTTCCGAGGATCTCGATAGTCGCGGTCGATGGCGGTTGTACCCGTACGGTCGTCCGCTCCCCGTCGCCGGTGACTTCCACTTTGCCCTCGACGCCGGAGACCGAGATCGCTTTGGCGTCGTCCACCGAGTAGGAGACAGCCACTCGCCGCTGCGAGCTGTCCTGATAGTCGATCGTGACGGTAGGGCGATCGGAGTCGGCGTCGCCGCCGATCATCTGATGAACGAACTCGCTTCCGGCGGTGACCACGACCTCGCCCGCGATCTTCATGACGACCCGGACCGCCTGCCGGCCGAGCAGGGCACATCCTGACAAGACCAAGGTCATGGCGAGCAGCCCGCTGAGAATGCGGCTGTCCCGGAGCAGACGTCGCGTCATCGGCCTCTCCAAGCTGGGCGAGTGCGTCGTCCGAACAGGCGGATGGCAACGCGGCTTCAATGTTCATCAGCCCCCGCCAACATCACCATCAGCTATTTGTCGTGTTCGTCCCGCTGCCGTGCCCTGCCGCTCGCACCGATCGGATAGTCCGTTCTGGGCGAGCGGGACGTCCTGTCGACGACGCGACCCTGTAGCGCCCTGCCCGGCTGGAGGCGGCGGCGTTTCACCGCTGATTGCCATTCCTTCAGGCTGCGACCGGATACGTGTTCTGGAAGGCGAGGCGGGCGTCGGCGCCGGCGGCGATCCGGTCCAGGTGGTCGTCCAGCCCCATGAAGGCCTGCCAGGGCTCCTGAGCGTGGGCGGCGGCCAGGCGGTCGACGATCAGCTGCTCCAGGTCGGGGACGCGCTTGGCCTTCCAGATCTTGTCGGCCAGGCTGACGACGAGGTCCTCGAACTCGATGCCCGGGCGGTGCCAATCGCCGTGCGTACCGGCGAAGCGGGCCTTTCGCTCCTCGACGCCGCGGGCCAGCAGGAGCCGGTGGCCGGCCGCCTCGTGGCGGGTGCCGGGGGCGGAGAGCTCCTCGGGATGGACGACCTTGCCGATGTCGTGGGTGGCGGCGCCGAACAGGATGAGGTCGCGGTCGCCCCCCAGCCAATCGGTGAGCTCGACGGCGACGTCGTGCACAGCCCGCAGGTGAGCGGCCAGCCGCGGCGGCGCATCGAGCTCCACGAGCAGAGCAGCGGCCTCGTAAGGGAGCGGGCGGAACGGCGGGTCGGTCAGCGCGCGATGCAACACCTCACAGAGAATGAGGCATGCTCGCAACCCCGCCGGCCATCATGGACGGATCGATCGGCTCGACACCGCAACCCGTGCTCCCGACCGACGGCGATCTGGTCCTGCGGCCCTGGCAGCCGTCCGACGCGGCGGTCTTCTTCGGCGCCTACCAGGACCCGGCCATCCGGCGCTGGCACACCAACCGCCCCGCGTCGACGGACGACGTCCTGGCGTGGTTCGCCCGATACGAGCAGGACTGGCGGCAGGAGCAGGGCGCCCACTGGGCCGTCACCCGCGACGGCGGCGAGGTCCTGGGCCGCATCGCCACCCGCCACTGGAACTTCGCCGACGGCGACGGCGGCTGCGCCTACTGGGTCCTGCCCCACGCCCGCGGCGCCGGAGTGGCCCCCCGAGCGGTGGCGGCGCTGACGGCGTGGGCCTTCGGCGCCGGCTTCCACCGCCTCGAGCTGGACCACTCGACCCTGAACAACGCCTCCTGCCGCGTAGCCGAGAAGTCCGGCTACCTCCTCGAGGGAACCAAACGCAGCTCAGCCATCCACGAGGACGGCCGCCACGACATGCACCTGCACGCCCGCATCCGCTGAACCCGCCGCCCGTCGGACGTGCTCGTAGAGCCTGCTGGGTCCGTCGCAGCCACCTGATCCCGTGGTCCGGGAGCAGGCGCCTTCGAGCAGCTCACCGCTGTGGTCGATGCCTGGGACGCCGCCGGGGGTGCCCGGGACGAGCGGTTGGTGGCCCGCGGCAGCGTCGGCCTCGACCTCGACCCTGGAAGCACTGCTGCACAAGCCTGGCGCTCCGGCCGGCTCCGCCGTGCTCGAGTATGCCCGTGCCGCTGGCGTGTTCACCCCGGTCCAGGATGCCTGATGGGAAGCCGCTCCCAACGCCTACGGCGAGGGTGGACCCGGCAGTCACGCCGGATCAGCGGGCGTGGAGGGCCTCGACCGGGTCGGCGGGGCCGCCGGTGGTCAGGACGTCGGCGGCTACCTGGACCAGCTGGGCTCGGGTGTGGCCGGTCACGTTAACGATGTTATCGGGGTCTTGTTAGCGGCGTAAAAACGCTGCTAACGTCGGGACAGTAACAGCGTTAACGGAGGTATGGCGATGATCGTGGTTACTGGTGCGACGGGTGCGCTGAATGGGGCTACCGTCGAGCACTTGCTGAAGCTGGTTCCGGCCGAGCGGATCGGGGTCAGCGTCCGGGATGTGGCCAAGGCCCAGCACTTCGCCGATCGGGGTGTGCGGGTGCGGCGCGGGTCGTACGAGGAGCCGGCGGCGCTGCGCCAATCGTTCGAAGGGGCCGACCAGGTGCTGCTGGTGTCGTCGAGCGATCCGCACGCCGACGCGGTGAGTCTGCACCGGGCCGGGATCGAGGCGGCCGTCGCGGCCGGCGCCCGGCGGATTCTCTACACGAGCCACCAGGGGGCGGGGCTCGACAGCCCGTTCCATCCGGCGCGGGATCATGCGGCGACCGAGGCGCTGCTCGCCGAGTCGGGGGTGGCCTGGACGTCGCTGCGGAACGGGTTCTACATGCACAGTCTCGAGTGGATGCTCGGGCCGTGGTCGGAGAGCGACACGATCGCAGTGCCGGCCGACGGGCCCATGTCGTGGACCGACCGGGCCGACGCGGCGGAGGCGGCCGCGGTCATCCTGGCCGGGGAGCGGGCCTTCGACGGGCCGGTCACGCTCACCGGAACCAGCGCGGTCACCTACGACGACGTGGCCGCGATGCTCGGAGTCGGGCGGGTCGTGCTCGGCGACGAGGAGTGGGTCGCGGCGCAAACCGCGCGGGGTGTTCCCGAGTTCATGGCCCGGTTCATGCTCACCACCTACCAGGCCGCGCGGGAGGGGCGTTTCGCCGGGGTCGACCCGGCGCTCACCGAGCTGCTCGGGCGCGAGCCGCGGACCGTGGCCGACTTCGTCACGACGATGCGTGGCGGCGTCTGAAAGCGGCCGCCCGGGCGCGGTTCTGGCAGGTGAGACAGCAGAAGCGGCGCTTGCCGGCGGGGGAGGCGTCCACGTAGACGTCTTCGCACCGGTCGTCGGCGCAGACACCGATCCGGCCGGGGTGGGCCGCCAGCTGGTGGCGGAGCGCGAGGGCGGCGGCGGCCCGGGCGGCCTGGGCCGGGTCGCCGACCGTCCAGCCCTCGACCAGCGCGTCACCCCGGCCGGTGAGCTCCGGGCGTACCGCCGAAAGCGTCAGCAGCGCGGTGACCTGGCGGGCCCGCGCGGCCGCGTCGGCGGTCGCGAAGATCGCGTGCAGCTCGTCGGCCAGCGGAGTCAGCTCGGGGAAAGCGGGAGCGCGGCCGTCCATGCGGCACGGCAGGGTGCCGCTCTCGTTGACCAGGGCGACCACCTCGGCCGCGGTCATCTCCACGATGCGCACCTGCCCAGCATAACGCCTTGACGGCTTTTATCGCGTTGCGCGGTTTCAGGACAGCTCGTAACGTGATGAAGGACTTCATCGCGTTAGGAGACAGCTATGGCCACCGTACGCACGTGGGCGGGGCTGGCGGTGCTGGCGCTGCCGTGCCTGCTCGTGTCGCTCGATGCCGAGGTGCTCAACCTGGCCGCGCCGCACCTGGCCGCCGACCTGCGCCCGAGCGGGGTCGAGTTGCTCTGGATCATGGACAGTTACGTCTTCGTGGTGGCCGGCGGGCTGATCGCGATGGGCGTGCTCGGCGATCGCATCGGGCGCCGGCGGCTGCTGCTGATCGGCGGGGGCGCGTTCGGGGTGGCGTCGTTGCTGGCGGCGTTCGCGCCGACGCCGGGGCTGCTGATCGCGGCCCGGGTGCTGATGGGGCTGGCCGGGGCGTCGCTCATGCCGTCCACACTGGCGCTGATCAGGGCGATGTTCACCGATCCGCGGCAGCGGGGGATCGCGCTCGGCGTGTGGAGCGCCAGTTTTTCGCTCGGCGGGGTGCTGTCGCCGCTCGTGGGCGGATTTTTGCTGACGCGTTTCTGGTGGGGATCGGTCTTTGTGATCGCGGTTCCGGTCACAGTGTTGCTGCTGATTCTCGGGCCGGTGCTGCTGCCGGAGTCGCGGGACCGCTCGGCCGGCGGTTTCGATTTCCGCGGGGCCGCCCTCTCGATGCTCGCGGTTCTTCTGTTCGTCTTCGGCGTGAAGGAGATCGCGGCGGCCGGATGGCATCTTCTGCCCCTGGCGGCGGTTGCTCTGGCCGGTTTGGCCGCGCTCTTGTTCGTACGCTTCCAGCGGCTCCTCGATCCGCGGATGTTCGCTTCCTCCCGGGTCCGCGTGGCGCTGACCGGCAATGCGCTGTCGTACTTCGTGCTCTACGGAACGCAGCTGGCCATCGCGCAGTACCTGCAGCTGGTGCTCGGGATGGATCCGCTGCGGGCCGGGTTGTGGACCCTGCCGTCGGTGCTGGCCTTCCTGGCGTCGTCGCTGTTGGGACCGATGCTGGCCCGGTGGTTCCCGGCCGGGCGCGTGATCGCGGCCGGGTTGGCGGTGATGAGCGTGGGGTTCGCGGCGATGGCTTTCGCCGGGCTCGGTTTCGTGGTGGCGGGCACGGTGGTCTTCTCGCTCGGGCTGGCGCCGGTCTACATCCTCAGCACCGACATGGTGGTGTCGTCGGTGTCGCCGTCGCGGGCCGGAATGGCGGCGGCCGTCACCGAGACCGGATCGGAGCTGGGTGGGGCGCTCGGGATCGCGATTCTGGGATCGATCGGCGTCGCGGTCTATCGGCGCGGAACGGGCGGGGGTGGCACGTTGGCGGAGGCGGTCGCGGGCGCCGATCCCATGATGCTGGAGCGCGCTCACGACGCGTACACCCAAGGTTTTGCCTTGATGTCCCTGGTCGCCGCCGTGCTGGTGGCGGGCGCGTCGGTGTTGGCCTGGAAAGTGTTGCGGCCCACTTCGGGGCCGACGCCGGAGGATCCGGCCGAACCGTCCGATATGGTCGGGGCCGCCGCGTCATCCGAGCTCCGTTGATGGGCGGCGTGGGCCAATTCATTTGTCGCCGCTCCCCGATGTCGGTAGACTAGTTCTCCTATCTGATTGATAGTATATGAACCGGGGGTAAACGCGATGACTACGGCCGCCCACAAGGCGACACTGCCGGTTTCGCGACGTCTCACCCAGCTGGATCGCGACGACATCTGGGATCGGCTGGTCAAGCCCGGCGCCAAACTGCCGTCCGTGCCGCTGCTCGAGGCCGACCTCGGCCCCATCCACCTCGACCGGCTGCGCCGCACCGGCCCGATCGTGCTGGTCTTCTTCCGGTATGCGGCCGATGACGCCTCCAGCGCCGCCCTCGCCGACTACCAGCGCCGCCTGATGCCGGCCCTGAGCGAGACCGACGCGCACCTGGTCGCGGTGAGCCCGCAGATCCCGGACCGGCTGGTCGACGTCAAGCGCCGCCACGATTTGAGCTACTTCGTCGCCGCCGACCCGCGGCACGCGCTGATCGACGCGTTCAACCTCGGCTTCCGCGAGCCGGGGGCCGAGAAGGTCCTCGGCGCCAAGCGGTCGATCCTGCCGTTCCCGGCCGTGGTCATCGCCGACCGGGCCGGCGTCGTCCGATACGCCGACGTGCGCCCCGACGGCGCCGTCTACCCCGAGCCCACGGAGATCCTGGCGGTGCTCGACGGCATCTGAGGTGAACGCAAGATGAACTGGGTATAGCGTGATCCATGCGCTCGGATCAGGAACATGCGCTTGAGGTGCGGCTGGCCGTCGCCGCGGCCGGGGCCGTGGTGCTGCTGGTGCCGTTCGCGGTGATCGCGGCCATGGTCGTCGGCGACGTGGACTGGCTGCACGCCCTTGACCACGACGTCTCGGCGCGGGTGCACGACGTCGCGCTCGGTCACCCGGCGCTGGTCGACTTCATGGCCGCCTGGTGTCTGGCCTTCGACCCTTGGGTGTGGCGGCTCGGCGCGCTCGCGCTGCTGATCTGGCTCGTCCGGCGCGGCGCCCGGCCGCTCGCGTGGTGGGTGGGCATCACGATGGTGGCCGGCGGGCTTCTCGGCGTACTGCTGAAGTTGCTCTTCGAACGGCACCGGCCGTCGTTCCTCGACCCGGTGGCCATGGCCGCGGGTTACTCGTTCCCGTCGGGGCACGCGCTGAACAACGCGCTCGGCGCGGCGGTGATCCTGCTGGTGCTGCTGCCGCTCGTGCGGCACCGGCGCGGCCTGCGGATCGGGCTGCTGGTCGCGGGCATCGGCATCCCGGTGGTGACCGGCGTCTTCCGGGTCGGGCTCGGTGTGCACTGGGTCAGCGACGTGGTCGGCGGCTGGATATTCGGGCTGGCCGTGGTCGCCGCGACGACCACGGCGTTCCTGGCCCGCCGGCGGCGCAAGGTGCTGGTGCGGTCCTAGCCGAGGGTCCGCCGGAAGAACTCGAACGTCAGCGCGGCGATGGTCGCCTTCTGATCGTTGTCGGCCGCGCCGCCGTGCCCGCCCTCCACATTCTCGTAGTAGAGGACCTCGTGGCCCTGCTCGCGCAGCCGGGCCGCCATCTTACGGGCGTGTGCCGGATGCACCCGGTCGTCCCGGGTCGAGGTGAGAAGAAGCGCCGGCGGGTACGCCCGGTCGGCCCGCGCGTTCTGGTACGGCGAGAAAGCGCTCAGGAACTTCCAGTCGGCGGGCACGTCCGGATCCCCGTACTCGGCGATCCACGACTTGCCGGCCAGCAGCTCGGTGTAGCGGCGCATGTCGAGCAGCGGCACCCGGGCCACCACCGCGCCGAACAGCTCCGGGTAGCGGGTCAGCATGACACCCATCAGCAGACCGCCGTTGCTGCCGCCGGTGATCCCCAGCTGCGAAGGCGTGGTGATGCCGCGGGTCACCAGATCGGCGGCGACGGCGGCGAAATCCTCGAACGCCCGCACCCTGTTCTCACGCAGGGCGGCCCGGTGCCAGGCCGGGCCGTACTCGCCGCCACCACGGATGTTCGCCACCACGTACGTGCCGCCGCCGTCCAGCCAGCCGCGCCCGGCCACGGCGTCGTAACCGGGCAGCATCGGGATCTCGAAACCGCCGTACCCCGTCATGATCGTCTTGTGCGGGCCGGCAGGGTTGCCCACCACGAAATAGGGGACCCGGGTGCCGTCGGCCGAGGTGGCGAAGAACTGGCGCACCGTCAGGCCGCCGGCGTCGAACAAGGCCGGCTCCTGCTTGAGGATCTCGACCGGGCCGCCGACGGCGCCCAGGCCGAGCGTGGTGGGACGGAGAAAACCCTCGGAGGCGATGAGGTACGAGTCGTCGCGATCCGGGTCGGTGTCGACGATCCAGGTGCGACCCTCCTCGCCGCTCACC
Organism: Actinoplanes sp. NPDC049598; assembly: GCF_040675435.1. NCBI lineage: Bacteria > Bacillati > Actinomycetota > Actinomycetes > Micromonosporales > Micromonosporaceae > Actinoplanes > Actinoplanes sp. NPDC049598. Next base: position 19,241 of record NZ_JBFAOX010000032.1, read on the forward strand.
GGGTGCCGCTGCCACGCCCGGCCGGGGCTGAGGGCGTACACCCGGGTCTTGACGTCGGTCATGGTGGTGATCAGCAGGTGGTGGCGGGTCCAGGCCCAGGAGCTCAGCGACGTGTGCTCGTCCGGGGTGAACAGCTCGGTCACGCCGGTCTCGCCGAAGCGCCGGACCAGCAGGCAGCCGGCCGGGTGCGTGGTGTCGCCGACCGTCCATGGCGAACGGAGCTTGATCAGCAGCCACTCCCGGTGCGCCTCGCAGGAGGCGTCGTCCGGCACGTCGATCCGTTCCAGCTCGCCGTCCGCCCGGCGCAGGAAGTACTCCCGCCGGAAGATGTCCAGGTAGCGGACGACGAAATCCCGCTCAAAACCCGGCGTCGGATCGTGCCAGGCGTCGACCCCGACATCGTCGTGCTCACCCTCGAAGACCAGCTCGGCCTCGGTCAGCGGGGTGCCGCGCCGCCACTGCTTGACCACGCGCGCATAGCCGGACGAGGTCAGCGAGCCCGGCCCGAAATCCGTACCGACGTAGATGTGGTCGGCGTCGATCCAGCCGACGTCGCTCTTCGCCTCGGGCAGCTCGAACCCGTCGACGAACGCCCGCGCCACCAGGTCGAACTCCCGCACGACGGTGGCATCGGCGCCACCGCGCGACAGCCGGACCAGGCACCGGTCGTAACCCGGCTTGAGCACCTGGGCGCCGCCCCACGTCCAGTTCGCCCCCTCGGCCCGGTTGAGCGCGTCGACGTCGATCAGCACCTCCCACTCGGGCTCCTCGAGCCGGAACTGCCCGGCGGTGGTCCGCCGCCACAGCCCCCGCGGGTGATCGGCATCGGTCCAGAAGTTGTAGTAGAAGCCGTCCCCCCGCCACCCCGGAAAGGCGATCCGCTCCTTGCTGTCGAGCACCTCCCGGAGGGCCTCCCGCAGCCGCCCGTCCCCGCTCAGCTTGTCGAGGGTCTCCGCATTCCGCTCACCGATCCAGGCCACGACCTCAGGCCCATCAAGATCCTCAAGCCAGCGGTACGGGTCGTCCAGCACAGCCACCTCCGGGTGTCGATCGCTGCTTCGACGATCGCACCAACCCGGCCCGCTGCCAACCCGGCCGAGATGTCGTCGCTTGCCGGACATCATCCGCCATTAACCCACTGTCGCGCATTGCTTCCAGCCCGGCCGGCGGCGGTTGAACACCGACCTGGTGCTCGCCGTCGTCCGCGCCCTGCACGGTGATCCCGGCTACGTGGCGCAATGGCGACAAGCCATGCGGGTGATCGACGGCGAGGTGCAGGCGGCGTCGCAGGTCCGGATCCGGGACAGCCTGCCGCCCGGCCTCGCCGAGTTCACCGGCCGCGCCCCCGAACTGCGCCGGCTTCGCGAGGCCGCGCGGGCCGCGACGGCCGGCGACTCGGTGGTGATCTCGGTGATCGAAGGCATGGCCGGGGTGGGCAAGACCCAGCTCGCCGTCCACGCCGGGCATGTGCTGCACCGGCGGGAGCCGTTCGACCGGGTGCTGTTCGTCAATCTGCGCGGCTTCCACCCCGACCCGGGCCAGCCACCCGCCGACCCGGCCGCCGTTCTCGACGGGTTCCTGCGCGTGCTCGGCCTGGCCGGCCATCAGATCCCGCACGGCCTCGGCGCTCGGGTCGCCGCCTACCGCCGGTGTCTCGCCGGCCTGCGGGTCCTGGTGGTGCTCGACAACGCGGCCACCGTCGAGCAGGTCCGACCCCTGGTGCCACCCGGTCCGGGATGCCTGACGCTGATCACCAGCCGATGCCGTCTGGCCGGCCTGCAAACCGCGGCCCGCCTGACCATCGACGTGCTGACCTCCGGCGAGGCGACCGCGCTGCTGGCCAAGGCCGTACCCGAGGTGCCTGCCGGCCCGGACCCCGGCGCCGTCGAACGGATCACCCGGCGGTGCGGACGCCTGCCGCTGGCCCTGACCCTGATCGCGGGGCACATCCGCGCCACCCCGGGCTGGACCTTGACGGATCACGCCGACCGGCTCGACGAACGTCACCACGAAGGCCGCCTGGACTCCGGTGTGGAACTGGCCCTGGACCTGTCCTACCGGCGACTGCCGGCGGATCGGCAGTGGCTGCTGCGGGTGCTGGCCCTGCATCCCGGTGAGGATTTCGACGCCTACGCCGCGGCCGCGCTGACCGGGACCGACCCGCATACGGCCGAGGCCGGGTTGGCCGCTCTGCACGACGAGCACCTCCTGCAGCGGACCCGGCCGAGCCGATACACCTTTCACGATCTGGTGCACGCCTACGCTGCCGTACGGGTCCGCGACCAGGATCCGCCGTCTGAACGCCGCGCCGCGTCGACCCGCTTGTTCGACTACTACCTGGCCGCTGCCACGGCCGCCGTCACCACGCTGTACCCGGCCGGGGCGCGCCACCGGCAGCAAACCGCGCCCGGCGCCACCGGCGGTCCCGACCTGGCCGGATCCGGTCCCGCCGTCGCGTGGCTGGAGACCGAACGGATCACCCTCGTCGCCGTCTCGGGCCATACCGCCGGCCACGGCTGGCCCGGTCACTGTGTCGATCTGGCGCGCGTGCTGTCCCGCTATCTCCGCAGTGGGTACTACGCCGAGGCGCTGACCGTGCACCGTCATGCTTTGCGGGCCGCGTCCGACCGCCGCGACGTCGGTGGGCAGGCTGACGCCCTGTTGAGCCTGGGGATCGTGCGGGCGGTTCTGGGCCGGCCCGGCGAGGCCGCCGGGGACTACCGGCAGGCCCTCGACCGCTACCGGCAGACCGGCGATCTCGTCGGGCAGGCGCTGAGCCTGTATCGACTCGGCGCCGTGGCCAGGATGGCGGGCCGCTGTGCGGACGCCGCCGAGCTCTTCCGCGAGGCGTTGTCACTGCACCGGCTGGCCGGTGACCGGGCCGGCGAGGCGATGGCGCTGGTCCGCCTGGGCGGGGCCCTGCATGACGTCGGCCGGTCGGCCGAGGCCGTCGAGCACTGCCGGCGCGGGCTGGCCCTGACGCGGCAGGTCGGCGACCCCGGCGGCGAGGCGTACGCGCTCAACGTCCTCGGAGAGATCGAGACGGTGTGCGGCCGGTACGCGCCGGCCGGCGAGCACCTGCACCGGGCTCTGGCCCTGGTCGAGCGGTTGGGCATCCGCAGTGGCGAAGCCGGCGTGCATGATGCCCTCGGCCTGCTGCACGCCTGCCTCGGCCACCTCGACCGGGCCGGTGAGCATTTCCGCCGGAGCGTGGCCATCTTCGGCGAACTCGGCCATCGGCACGGCGAAGCCAGCACGCACAACGGTCTCGGTGAGGCGCTGGGCGCCTCCGGGCGAGCCGCCGAGGCGCTCACCCATCACACCGTCGCCCATGCCATCGCCACCGACATCGGCGCCGTCGGTCAGCAGGCCCGTGCCGAGGCCGGGATGGGACACGCCCACCGCGGCCTCGGCGACGCGGCCCGCGCCCGGGAACACTACGAGCGGGCCCTGACCCTGTTCGCCGACCTCGGCCTGCCCGAGACGGAGAAGATGCGCGCGCACCTCGCCAACCTGGAAGCCGCCGGCTGACCTGGTCACGCCCGAGCCGGGCTCCGGTCAGTGCCCGGCGAGAGCGGCCCGCATCGCGGCCGCGGTGGCGGGGCCGTACACCCCGTCCGGATCCAGTCCGCGCTTGCGCTGGAAGGCCACGACAGCCGCCTGGGTCGCCGGGCCGAAGTCACCGTCGACGGCGAGGCCGGCCCTGATCACCTTGTTCAGCGACTCCTGCAGGGTCCGCACCGCGGCGCCCCGCGAGCCGAGCCGCAGGGTGCCGTCATTCGGCGGCGTGGACCCGTTGTGGCTCGTCAGGATCTGGCCCTGACCGACTCTCACGCGCACGGGCTCCCCGTTCAACACGGCTTGGACGGTGGTGCCGTTGGCGATCTGCTCATAGTGCAGGTGCGGGTCGCGGCTGTCGCCGGTGCTGCCGACCCGGCCGATGCGCTGCCCCGCCGTCACCCGCTGCCCCTCGCTCACCGCCGGCTTCTCGATCATGTGCAGGTAGCGGCTCTGCCACCCGCCGCCGTGGTCGATGCGCACCATCCAGCCGCCGCCTTTGTCCCATCGGGCCTTCACCACTGTTCCGCCGGCCGAGGCGAGGATCGGGCGGCCGTTGGAGCCGCCCTCCCGCATCAGGTCCAGGCTGTTCGTGTTCGGCTTGTGACCGTTGCGGGTCTGTGCGAGCCACCGTTCCCCTCGGGGGAACGGAAGCTGGAAAGGCGGCCGGGCCGCCCGGGCGACGTCCCGCTCGTCGGACACCGCCGCGGCGGAGAGATTCTCGTTCGGCATGGTGACTCCTCCTTCTCGATGGAGGGCCGGATCGTTCCGGCCCGCACCACCGACTCTCGGAGCCCGCTCCGCGACACCGGTGAAGTCGAGACGAACTGAGACGCCGCACCCTGGGTCGGGCGGGTTGACCTACCTCCCGGAGCGAGCACACATGTGCAGCGTTTCTCGGATCATGGCCTGGTCCAGAGGAGGATCCCGGCGAGGCCGGATCCCGGCGGCGTGCTGGTGAGCCCGGACCACGGTCGAGTCGACCGCGGTGACCAGCCGGTCCAGCTCACCGGCGGCGTCGGCTAGGGGCGGCGGTCCAGCCGAGGTTCTGGGCGCAGCCTTGTGCGCCAGCGGTAGCGGGGGCGGGTGGTCACAGGGTGATCCAGTAGCGCCGGACGGTTTGGCCGGAGGTGGTGCGGATGTCCTCGAGGACGCCGCCGTTGGCTTCGATGGTGCGGGCCGAGGCGGTGTTGGCCGGGTCGCAGGTGACCAGGACGCGGTCGAGGCCCAGGGTGCGGGCCTCGTCGAGCATCCGGCCCAGGGCCCACTTGGCCAGGCCGCGGCGGCGGGCCGAGGGGCGGATGCCGTAGCCGATGTGGCCGCCGTAGTTGAGCAGCAGGTCGTTGAGGGTGTGGCGGAGGGCGACGGCGCCCAGGTACTTGTCGTCCTCGACGATCCAGCGGTACGTGCAGTGCACCCAGTCGGGCGAGACCTCGGTCGCCGGGTCCTCCTCGGCGAGCAGGCGGGCCACCCACGCGGCGAAGCCGGCCTCGGTGTCGACGTCGTCGGTGGGGCGGAAACCGGCGCCGTCCTGGTGGGCGCCGGCCCACTCGGCGCGGGACTCGAGCCAGGACCGGCGCAGGCGGGTGGTGGGGGCGATCAACTCCGGCATGGGCCGAGACTAGGTCACGACCGGGCGGAGAGGGCCAGCAGGCGCTGGATCTGGCTCTGACGGCGGGTGGTCACGCCTTCGGCGAAGGCCCGGGCCGGGGGGTACGCGCCGGTGGCGGTTTCCATGCGGGCGGTCTCGACCACGTTGCCGAGATGACCGAGGAGCAGGCTCACGGCCGTACGGTCGAAGGTCCTGCCCGAGGCCGAGCGAAGCTCGCCGATGTCGGACGGCCGCAGCATGTGCAGCTCGCCGTGCCCCTCGTGGGAGGAGCCGGACGGGGCGGTCAGGGGCTGGCCCCAGCCGATCAGCCAGCGCTGCATCGAGCCGAGCTCCTCCGGCCACTGGGTCTGCAGCTCGGTCGCGACGGCTTTCAGCTCCGGATCACCGGCGCGTTCCACGGTCAGCGCAACCAGGGATGAGCCCTCGGCGATCTGGGACATGCCCATCTGCAGGTACATCACGTCGGTGCCGTTGAAGGCCGCCGCTGACGCGGGAGCACTGGCCTCCGGCCGCGCATCGCAGCCGGAGGCCAGCAGGATCAGAACCAGCGCGGCCCGGGCGGCTAGTTTCGCGCCCACAGGGCGGGGACGTTCGGCGGCTCCCAGCCGGCCAGCGCGGTGTGCGCCTGGCGGCAGGTGTACGAGACGCCGTTGTAGGTGACGACGTTGCCGGGGACGTACGCGGTGCCGGCCCGCCACGTGCCCGTGGCCGGTGGGTTGGTCGTGGGCGGCGTGGTCGGGGGCGTGGTCGTCGGCGGTGTGGTGGGCGGCGTGGTCGGCGGGGTCGTCGGCGGCGTGGTGCCGCCCCCGCCGATGTTGACGTCGACGCAGGCGTAGAAGGCCATGGCCGTGTCGGCGACGTTCCACCGGGCCAGCACGGTCTGCCGGCCGGTGATGCCCTTCATGCTCACGGTGTGGCTCTTGGTCGCGCCGGGCTGCGCGCCGCCGTCGTTGAAGGAGGCCAGCAGCGTGTTGCCGATGAAGTACTCCCACGTGCTGGTCGAGTGGCGGGCGGTCAGCACCCAGTTGAAGGTGACGGTCTGCCCGACCGAGGCGGCCGGCCAGCTCTTGCTGTTGTCGTTGAGCACGGCGAAGCGGCTGCCGCCGCCGTTGCACTGCTTCGAGCCCTTGGGGGCCTCGACGCTCTGCGGCTCGTAGACGATGTCGCCGCAGTTGGCCACCGCGCCGCTGGCGCAGTTGGCCTGGCGGCTGGGCGGGGACGAGATGTAGCCGTGCGCCGCGGCCGGGGAGACCGCGACGAACAGGGAGGCCGCGAGGGCGGCGACGGTCAGTGCGGGGAGGGTGAACCTGCGTCTCATGAGGGACTCCAGTTCGTGGGGGATGCCGCCCAACCTAATTTAAAGACTGTTAACAGTAAAGAGACTCATCGATTTCTGCTTCTTTAATTAAGATGCCGATGGAAGCAGCCGATCAAAGAGCCCGTGCGCAATATCCATGACGTGCTCGACGCCCGAGCGGTGACGACCCTGTTCCAGCCCTTGATCGAGATCTCGTCGGGGCGGCTGGTCGGATACGAGGCGCTGAGCCGGGGCCCGGCGGGCACGGAGTGGGAGACGCCGGACGCGCTGTTCGCCGCCGCCCGGGAAGCGGGGCGGGAAGGCGAGCTCGACTGGATCTGCCGGGCCGCGGCCTACCGGGCCATCCTGGCCGGCGGCGCGGACGAGAGGCTTACCTGGTTCGTCAACATGGAGCCATCGGCCGCGCGCACGGCGTGCCCGGACGACCTGGCCGACGTCGTCGAGATCGCGCGCCAGCGGCTACGGGTGGTCACCGAGATGACCGAGCGGGCTATCGCCGGCGATCCCTCGGGCCTGCTCTCGGCCGCGGCGACCTGCCGCGACGGAGGCTGGGGGGTCGCCCTGGACGACGTCGGCGCCGACCCCATGTCGCTGGCGCTGATGCCCTTCGTCCACCCGGACGTGGTCAAACTCGACATGCAGCTGTTGCGCGAGCCCGGCGACCGGCACACCGCCAAGGTCGCCGCCGCCGTCGCCGCCTACGCCGAGGCCAGCGGGGCCATCGTGCTGGCCGAGGGCATCGAGACGGCCGAGCACCTGGCCATCGCCCGCACCATGGGCGCCACGATCGGGCAGGGCTGGCTGTACGGCCGCCCCGCGCCGCTGTCGGCGCCGGATCGCGCGGTGTCGACGCTGCCGTTCATCCCGCCGCCGGCGCGCGACGACCGGACGCCGTTCGAGATCGTCGCCGCCCGCCGCCCGGTGACCTCCGCGACCAAACAACACCTGATGCCGACCAGCCGTCACCTGGAGGCCCTGATCGGCCACGGCGACGAGGCCCCGGTGCTGCTTGCCTGCTTCCAGGAGGCCCGCCACTTCACTCCCGCCACGGCTCGGCGCTTCGAGCGGATCGCGGTCAACAGCCCGCTGGTGGCGGCGCTCGGCCTGGGCCTGCAAGCCGAGCCGGTCCCCGGTGTGCGGGGCGCCTGCCTGGACGCGGACGACGCGCTGCGCGGCGAATGGAACGTGATCGTGGTCGGCCCGCACCGGGCGGCCGCGCTGGTCGCCCGCGACCTGGGCGACACGTGCGCGGACGGTCAGCGTCGCTTCGACTTCGCCCTCACCCACGACCGGGCCCTGGTGGTGGAGGCGGCCCGCTCGTTGCTGACGCGGCTCGCGCCGGCGTTGGCCTCGCCCGGACGGACGGCGGTCGAGGCGCTGGCCGCCCGGTAGGCGCCGCAGCCGCCGTCAGGAGCGGCGGTCGAGGAACTCGTACACGTCCTGGGCGTCGACACCGGGGAAGGTGCCCGGGGGCAGCGCGGCCAGCAGGTGGGAGTGGACGCGGGCGCTGGGCCAGGCGTTGCCCGCCCAGCGGTCGACCAGGTCGGTGGGTGGGCGGCGGCAGCAGTCGGGGTCGGGGCAGCGGGAGACCGTACGCCGGGTCGTGTCGCCGCCGCGGAACCAGCGCGCGTGCTCGTACGGCGTGCCGACGGTGACCGAGAACTCGCCGGAGCGGGTCGACTCGATGTGGACGGTGCACCAGTAGGTGCCGGCCGAGGTGTCGGTGAACTGGTAGAACGACGAGTACGGGTCGTCGGCCTGGAAGATGGTGCGGGAGGCCCACTTGCGGCAGATCGGCTGGCCCTCGATGGCCCCGGTCACGTCGCGCGGGAAGCGGACGCCGTCGTTCTCGTACGCCTTGTAGACGATCCCGCTCTCGTGCACCCGGGTGAAGTGCACCGGGATGCCGAAGTGATGGGTCGCCAGGTTGGTGAAGCGGTGGGCCGCCGTCTCGTACGACACCCCGAACGCGTCGCGGAAGTCGTCGATGGCCAGGGCCCGGTCGGCCTTGGCCTCGCGCAGGAACGAGACGGCGAACTTCTCCGGCATGAGCAGCGCCGCCGCGAAGTAGTTGGCCTCGACCCGCTGGCGCAGGAAGTCGCCGTAGTCGGCCGGCTCCGGATGACCCAGCACGAAGTGCCCGAGCGTCTGCAGCACCACCGCCCGCGGGTCGTGGCCCTTGCCGCTGGCCACCTGCGGCAGGTAGATCCGCCGGTGGTTGAGGTCGGTCACCGAGCGTGTGGAGCCGGGCAGGTCGTTCACGTAGTGCAACGAGAAGCCCAGTTGCCCGGCGATGTCGAGGATGCCGCGCTGCGACAGCGGGCCGGTCGTGTGCTTGATCGGCCGCAGCACCTTGGCCGCGGCCTCCTCGATCTCGGCGAAGTAGTTGTCGCGCTCGCGCATGTCGACCCGCAGCTGCGCGTTGGCCCGGCGGGCCACCTCGGGGGTGGCGCTCTGCTCGGTGAGCAGCCGGTTCAGCTCGCGGTGCAGGCCGACCAGCGACTCCAAGGCGTCCGCGGGCAGCCGGCGGCCGCCGCGGACCGGGGAAAGACCCAGGCCCTCGTACGCGGGTGAGCGCTGGAAATGAGCCAGCTCGATCTCCAGAGCGGCCCGCCGGCTGGGGGCCTCGGCGCGCAGCAGCTCCTGCAGGCCGACGCCGAGGGCGCTCGCGATGGCCTGCAGCACCGACAGTTTGGGCTCGCGCTTGCCGTTCTCGATCAGCGACAACTGCGACGGGGCCCGCCCCACGGCCTCGCTGAGCTGCTCCAGCGTGAGGTTCTTGCTCTTGCGCAGGTGCCGCAGCCGCTGGCCGAGCGTCACGAGATCGACCTGGGTCTGTTCAGTCGTCACGAGTTTGACGCTAACAGAAATATCGCGCTTCTTCTGCTCACAAACGCCTTCAGAGAGGCTTGTGTGATGCGCGAGAGTCAAATTCTTCCACCGAGAAGGGACTCCTCACCATGACTGATCAGCTGACCGACGTTCGTGGCGGTACCGCATCGGACCTCACTCGAGCCTGGGCCGGCGATCCCCGGTGGCTCGGCATCAAGCGCAGCTACACCGCCCAGGACGTGGTCAAGCTGCGCGGCACCGTCCAGGAGCGGCACACGCTGGCCGAGCGCGGGGCGCAGCGCCTCTGGGAGCTGCTGCACAGCGAGGACTACATCAACGCGCTCGGCGCGCTCACCGGCGGCCAGGCCGTGCAGCAGGTGCGGGCCGGGCTCAAGGCCATCTACCTCTCCGGCTGGCAGGTCGCGGCGGACGCCAACCTGAGCGGCAACACCTACCCCGACCAGTCGCTCTACCCGGCCAACTCGGTGCCCGCGGTGGTCCGGCGGATCAACAACGCGCTGATGCGGGCCGACCAGATCGACACCGCGGCCGGCCGGCACGAACGCGACTGGTTCGCCCCGATCGTGGCCGACGCCGAGGCCGGCTTCGGCGGCCCGCTGAACGCCTTCGAGCTGATGAAGGCGATGATCGCGGCCGGCGCGGCCGGGGTGCACTGGGAAGACCAGCTGGCCAGCGAGAAGAAGTGCGGCCACCTCGGCGGCAAGGTGCTGATCCCGACCGCGCAGCACATCCGCACCCTCAACGCGGCCCGGCTCGCGGCTGACGTGCTCGGCGTGCCGTCGCTGGTCATCGCGCGGACCGACGCGCTGGCGGCCGACCTGCTCACCACCGACGTGGACGACCGGGACAAGCCGTTCCTCACGGGAGAGCGTACGGCCGAAGGGTTCTTCCGGGTCCGCAGTGGACCTTCCGCGGCGATCGCCCGCGGGGTCGCGTACGCGGACTACGCCGACCTGCTGTGGGTGGAGACGGGCAAGCCGGACCTCGAGTTCGCCCGGTCGTTCGCCGAGGCGGTGCACAAGGAGCACCCGGGCAAGATGCTCGCGTACAACTGCTCGCCCTCGTTCAACTGGAAGCGCAACCTCGACGACGCCGACATCGCCCGGTTCCAGAAAGAACTCGGGGCGATGGGCTACAAGTTCCAGTTCGTCACACTGGCCGGCTTCCACGCGCTCAACCACTCGATGTTCGAGCTGGCCCGCGGATACGCCGAGAGCGGCATGACCGCGTACGTCAAGTTGCAGGAGGCCGAGTTCGCGGCCGAGACCGACGGCTACACGGCGACCAAACACCAGGCCGAGGTCGGCACGGGCTACTTCGACGCCGTCTCGACCGCGCTCAACCCCACCTCGTCCACGACCGCGCTCAAGGGCTCGACGGAAACGGAGCAGTTCTGATGGCAGGAGAAGAAGTCACCATCACCGGTACGACCGAGGGCCGTTACGCGGAGATCCTCACCCCCGAGGCCATCGACTTCGTGGTCGCGCTCGACCGCGAGTTCGGCGCCCGCCGCGTGCAGCTGCTCGAACGACGCCGGCGGCGCCGGACCACCCGTACCGCCGAACTGGACTTTCTGCCCTCGACCCGGCACATCCGCGAGGACGAGTCGTGGAAGGTGGCGGCCCCGGCCCACGACCTGCTGGACCGGCGCGTCGAGATCACCGGGCCGCCCGAGCGCAAGATGACGATCAACGCGCTGAACTCGGGCGCCAAGGTGTGGATGGCCGACTTCGAAGACGCCACCGCGCCGACCTGGGACAACGTCGTGATCGGGCAGCTCAACCTGCGCGACGCCCTCGACGGGAATCTCGACTTCACCTCTGACGAGGGCAAAGAGTACAAGGTCAACGGATGGATTCCGACCATCATGGTGCGGCCGCGCGGCTGGCACCTGCCGGAATGCCACGTGCGGATCGGCGGGCGGGCGGTGTCGGCGACGCTGTTCGACTTCGGGCTGTACTTCTTCCACTGCGCGCAGAGGCAGATCGACCGCGGCTCGGGGCCGTACTTCTACCTGCCCAAGCTGGAGTCGCACCTGGAAGCCCGGCTCTGGAACGACGTGTTCGTGTGGGCGCAGGAGACATGCGGCATCCCGCGCGGGACGATCCGGGCGACGGTGCTGATCGAGACCATCACGGCGGCCTTCGAGATGGACGAGATTCTCTACGAGCTGCGCGAACACTCGGCCGGGCTCAACGCGGGGCGCTGGGACTACCTCTTCAGCATGATCAAGAACCGGCCGGACGTGGTGCTGCCGGAACGCTCCCAGGTCACGATGACGACGCCGTTCATGCGGGCCTACACGGAGCTGCTCGTGCGCACGTGTCATCGGCGGAACGCCCACGCGATCGGCGGGATGGCGGCGGTCGTGCCGTCGCGCGACCCGGTGGCGGCGAAGAGGGCACTCAACCAGGTCCGCCAGGACAAGAGGCGCGAGGTGGGGGACGGGTTCGACGGGTCGTGGGTGGCCCACCCGGGGCTGGTCCAGACGTGCCGGGACGTGTTCGACCAGTGGCTGGGGGACGAGCCGCACCAGATCGTCCGCAAGAGAGAAGACGTGCAGGTGACGGCCGCCTCGCTGCTCGACGTGAAGGCGGTGGGGGTTCAGGTCAGTGAAGTCGCGCTGCGCACCAACGTCAGCGTGGCGCTGCGGTACATCGCAGCCTGGCTCGGCGGGCGGGGAGCGGTGGCGCTCAACGGGCTGATGGAGGACGCGGCGACGGCGGAGATCTGCCGGGCCCAGCTCTGGCAGTGGATCAACGCGTCTACGCCTACGGACTATGGGGTGCCGGTGAGTGCGGCCCTGGTCACGCGGATGCTGCGCGAAGAGCTGGACGTGCTGAGCGAGACGGGGGCGCTGGACGAGGATTCGGCTCGCCGGTTCGGTCAGGCTCGGACGTTGCTGACTGTGCTGCTGACTGAGCGGACTTGCCCGGAGTTCCTGACGTTGCCGGCTTACCTGCGGCACATGTCGGGTGGGGCTGCGGCCCCGGCCCCGGCCTCGGCTGCGGAGGCTCCTGTCGCGGCTTAGGCGGCTCGGACGGAAACGGCGCGGCCCGGCACCGGTCGCGCCGTTTCTTTGCGTTTGCGGACCCTGGGCGGTGGGTCGCGGTGGGTGGGTCGGGTCACGGGTCGTGGGTTGGGCTCGCTTCCGCGGAGACGGCCGGGGACAGGGAGCGACCAGGCGGTTGGTCACCGGTCTCTGGGCGTGGGGCCGGGCCTTGTGGTCACCATGCGGTGGTGGGGGCCGTTGTTCGCTGCCGCGCTGTGGCCCGGGTGGGGGACTCGGTCACCCAGGCTGCGCTGGGTGGTGGATTGGTCGGCAATTCCAGGCCGCTTGCGCGGGTTGCTGGTTGGGCGGGTCCCGCCCTGCGGGATCGTGAGTGCGGCGTCTGTGGTGGGTCAGTCGATGATTGCTGTGACCTCGGCTTCGACGAGGATGCCGGGCTCGAAGAGGACGTCTACCCCGATCAGCGCGGCGGGCGGGGCGGTGAGGGCGAACTCGCGTGCCGCCTGCTCGACGCCGGCGTTGAAGGCGTCGTACATCTCCCTCTTCCAGCCTGCGGCGTACCAGGTGAAACGGACTACATCGGCAAAGGTCGCGCCGGCCGCGTCAAGCGCCTTGGCGACATTGCGGTACACCTGGGCGACTTGTCCGGCGAGGTCACCCGGTGCCACGAGTTTGCCATCCTCGTCCCAGGCCACCTGGCCGGCGACATGTACCTGGCGGTTCCCGGTCGCCACTGCGACGTGGTGATAGAGCGGGACTTTCACATGCCCGTCGGGGTTGATGAACGAAACAGCCACGGCCGCCTCCTGCGCTCTCTTGTGGTTACTGAGGAACTGTAGGAGAGTGTGCGCTGACCGGGAAGAACGCACTTTTCAGTGACTGGGGAACCAGATGGTGACCAAGCAGCTCAGCGACTCGCCGGAGCAGGCCGACCTCAGGCGCGCCGACTCGTTGGCGCGCGAGATCTTCTCGGACGTCGCCAACAAATGGGCGTTACTGATCATCGAGGCTCTCGGTGAACGCACCCTTCGCTTCAGCGAGTTGCGTAACGAGGTCGAGGGCATCAGCCACAAGATGCTCACCCAGAACCTGCGCATGCTTGAGCGCAACGGCCTCGCCACGCGAGAGGTGCACCCGACAGTGCCGCCGCGCGTCGAGTACACCCTCACCGAGCCGGGTCAGGCCCTGCGCGCGACGGTGGATCTGATCTGCGGCTGGACCCACGAGTACTTCGGGCATATCGAATCCGCACGACGCCGCTTCGAAGCCTGATCTGTTCCGCTACCCCCGCCCGTATCCGCCGGCCTTGGCGTGGCGGGTGGGGAATATCAAGGTCGGGCGCGGCGTGAGGGATTCGTCAGCCGGGCAGGCCGTGAAGGAGTTGGTCGGCGACGCGGCGGGCGGCTTTTTGGCCGGCTCGCTGGCGGATGAGGCCTTCCTTGGCTACACCGCGGACGGTGGCGAGGGTCTGTCCCTCGTGCGCGTGGAGCGTGACCGTGACGACGGCTGGGTTCAGGTTCATGGCGCCCGAGCCCATGATGGCCTGCGACTCGGCTGTTCTCGTGCCCAGGTCGGTCAAGGTGCGGCCGACCAGCGCCTCGGCTTCCGGCAGCGACAGGGGGAGCTCCACCGTGGTTTCGAAGATGTCGGCTCGCATCCGGCGGGCCGCGAAGCGGGCGCCTTGGCCGGCGCCCGGCTTCGTGCGGTCGCCCACCGCCTTGAGGCCCGCGACCAGCAGATCGTTTTCGTCGGGAGTCAGTTCCATGAGCGGCAGTAGATCATGGTGAGTCGCTGATCGGCGATGGGCAGCCGGCGCGCGGGCGTCAAGGGCAGAGGGGGCTTCGCGGGCCATCGCGACCAGTTCGCGGGTGTTGTGACGGCTGCTGCGCCTCTTCTGGAGCCGGCGATGCGCCGAGAGCGGCTGGCCGAGATGAAGCGGGCGTTTCTTCTCGCTGAGGCGGCCTCGGCGGCCGGGCTCGCCGTGGACATGCCCACGGGCTGAACGGATTTTGCGGTGGCTCCCGGGGGTGTTCTTCGGGTTGCAGTGCGATGCTGAGGTGATCCCTGAACCATCGCTGGGAGGACCCTCGCATGCTGCCCCTCACTTCTGCCAACCTGACGTCGCTGCCTGCGGGTATCGCCGTGCCGAACTATGACCGGTCGCGGTTGCGGACCGGGATCGTGCACTTCGGAGTGGGCGGGTTCCACCGCGCCCATCAGGCGATGTACCTGGATCGGCTGATGAGTGCGCAGGCCGCCTTCGAGTGGGCGATCTGCGGGGTGGGGGTGATGCCGGCCGACCGGCGCATGCAGCAGGTGCTCGCCGCCCAGGACTGCCTTTACACGCTGGTCGTGAAGGCGCCGGACGGGACGCTGGAGGCGCGGGTCATCGGGTCGATCAAGGAGTATCTGTTCGCGCCGGACTCGCCGGAGGCGGTCATCGAGAAGATGGCCGACCCGGAGGTACGGATCGTCTCGCTCACGGTCACCGAGGGCGGCTACAACTTCAACGCCGTGACCGGGGAATTCATGGCGGAGAATCCGGACGTGCAGCACGATCTGGCTCTGCCGAACGAGCCGCGGACGACGTTCGGGCTGATCACGGCGGCGATCCAGCGGCGCCGCGACCGCGGGCTGCCGCCATTCACGATCATGAGCTGCGACAACATTCAGGGCAACGGCGATGCGGCCCGGCGCAGCTTCGTCTCGTACGCGAAATTGCGGGATCCGGCTCTCGGAGCGTACGTCCAGGAGAATGTGAACTTTCCGAACAGCATGGTGGACCGGATCACGCCGGTCACGACCGATGACGACCGGGACGAGGTGCGCAAGCATTTCGGGGTCGAGGACGGCTGGCCGGTGGTGTGCGAGCCGTTCACGCAGTGGGCGCTCGAGGACAAATTCTCGGCCGGGCGGCCGCCGTTCGAGGACGCTGGCGTGCAGGTGGTGCCCGACGTCGAACCGTACGAACTGATGAAGCTGCGGTTGTTGAACGCGTCGCATCAGGCGTTGTGCTACTTCGGGTATCTGTCGGGCTATCGGCTGGTGCACGACGTGGCGCGGGACCCGATTTTCGCGCAGTTCCTGCTGGCGTACATGGAACGGGAAGCCACGCCGACGCTGGAGCCGGTGCCGGGGGTCGATCTGCGCGAATACCAGCACCAGCTGATCGACCGGTTCTCGAACGCGCAGGTCAAGGACACGGTGGCCCGGCTGTGCGCGGAAAGCTCGGACCGCATTCCGAAATGGCTGCTGCCGGTGATCCGGCAGAACCTGGCGAGCGGCGGCGACATTCTCCTGTCGACCGCGGTGGTGGCGTCGTGGGCGCGCTACGCCACCGGCGTCGACGAGCAGGGGCAGCCGATCGAGGTCGTCGACCGGCTGCGCGATCAGCTGGTGGAGCTGGCCCGGCGGCCCGAGCCGTTGGCCTTCATCCAGAACCGCGAACTGTTCGGGGATCTCGCCGACAACGAGCGCTTCGTGGCGGCGTACACCTCGGTGTTGAACAGCCTGAACACCCGCGGCGCCAAAGCGACGCTGGAAGCGCTGGTGGCAGGGGCTCTTTAGCCTTTAACCGTGGCTTCTTACGTGCAGCGGATGCGGGCCTGGTCGCGGGAGAGCTGACATTGCTCTCGGCGCGATCAGGCCCGGAATGCTTTCTGGTCTATCCCAACGGGGACCAATGCCAGGTGATCTCGCTGGTCTATCAGGCCGAGTCGTGGTCCGGGGAGCTTGATCCGGCCGATCCCGAAACCGCGGATCTGAGGTTTTTCGACCCCGTGGCACTACCGGAGATGAACACGTTCAACAGCGCCCTTTTCGCTGGTCTCACGCTGTTGCGGCGGACGCCCGGAGCCGGCCCGGCCGGACCCACTGCACGGCGCGGTCGAGGATCGAGCGGAACATGATGACGACGCAGGTGATGCCGTTGAAGAACGAGGCCGTCACGTCGGTCGGGTGGTGCATGCCGCGGTAGAGGCGGGCGGTCGCGACCAGTAGCGGGACCAGCACGAACAGCCAGGCCAGGCGCTTGGCCCAGGTCTTCTTGAGCATCACGGCCAGCAGCACGGCCAGGCCGACGTAGAGAGCGACGGCGGCCGACGTGTGCCCGGACGGGAAGCTCGAGGTGGGCGGCGAGTTGTCCAGATGCTGCACGGTCGGGCGCTGCCGGTCGATCACCAGCGTGGTGAAGAGGAAGACGAGCGCCTGCGCGCTGACCGCGGCACAGAGGAACAGCGGCTCCCGCCAGCGCTTCAACACGAACCGCAGCCCGATCGCGACCGCGGCGGTGATCCCCACGACGACCGGGGTGCTGCCCAGCAGGCTGAAGAACTCGGAGACGTTGTTGAGGATCGGGTCGCGGTGGGCCGCGAAATCCCGGTTGATGGTGTCCTCGGCGGTGAACGGCCAGTCGTGCGTCCACACCTTGGTGACCAGCAGGCCGAGCACCACCATGATGCCGAACAGCACGGTGACGGGCAGCAGGATCCGCTTGGCCACCAGTCCGAGGGTGGTGGCCCAGGTCGATGTCTCGGGGGGCATGGCGCGCTGCTTTACCCGATCACGCGCTGTCTTATGCTTGCGGCCTCCGTCAGCCGGCCGGCTCCTGCCACGGGTCGACGAGCGCAACGCCGGTATCGACGAAATCTTTGGTGTTGCGCGTGGCCAGAGTGGCGGCCTGAGATCGACAGATAGCGGCGATCTGACCGTCGAATCCGCTGATCACGCGGCCACCTAGTTCGCGGTTGGCCACTACATCCGCGTAGGCGGTGGCCGCGGCGAGGTCGAAAGGAAGCACCTGACGCGGGAAGGCGGCGAAGATTTCGTTGGCTGCCTGATGCAGTTCGTGCTTGCGCCGGCCGTCCGGTAGCCGCGCGATGCCGTACCGGATCTCGGCGACAGTGACCGAGGTTGTGTAGAGCCCCGTGCTGGACGTTTGCCGCAGCCACGCGAGCACAGTAGGTGCGGGCGTGGCGCGCATGAGTTCGGAGACGACGTTGGTGTCGAGGACGATCATCAGTCGCCGAAATCCGCCGCTCGAGGCGGGGTCGTTCGGGCTGGGAGGTCGAGGTCGACGCCGCCGAGCTGGGCGAACCGCTCGGTCAGGGCGCTGAAGAGGTCGGCTCGCGGACCTTCCTCCTCGGTGGCGGCCGCGGTGAGGATCAGTCGAATCTCGGCTTCCATGGAACGGCCGTTCCGCGCGGCGCGCAGGCGCAGCTTTTCTTTGACGGAGTCGTCCAGATCTCGGATGCTGAGGGCGGCCATTGCCTCATCTCCTCGTCACTCGGGCTGATGGCAATGCTAGCGCAGCAGTCAGAGGAGGCCGAGGTTGAAGACCTCGAAGGGGGCGGCGTAGCGGACGCCCAGGCGGGTGCCGGCCTGGCGGGCGAAGCCCTCGAGGAACTCGGCGGCGTCGAAGGGGCCCGAGGAGAGGCCGTTGAGGTAGGCGGCGTGGGCTTCCAGGGAGCGTACGCCCAGGTCGAAGAAGTCTGTGGTGTCGGCGGCGTGGGTGGAGCGGGGGGAGCCGGCGGCCCAGACCTGGCGGGTTGGCCACTTCTCGAGGGCGAGGTCGCGGAAAACCCAGCGGTTGGCGGCGTCACGGGCGGCGTCGAGAACGGCCCATCCTTCACCCCAGCAGGCGGCGTTCCCAGGCCCAGGCGGCGATCTCGACGCGGTTTCGGGTGTTGAGCTTGGTGTGGATGCTGCCGAGGTGGGTTTTGACCGTGCCGACGGAGATGAACAGCTGGGCGGCGATCTCCGCGTTGGTCAGGCCGCGGGCGGTCAGCTTCACCACCTCGAGCTCGCGCGGCGACAGGCCGCCCTCGTCGGTGGCGGTGGCCGGTGGGGAGAGGTGCTCCAGCAGCCGTACGGTGATGGACGGGCTGATCAGAGCGTCGCCCGAGACCGCGGCCCGGACGGCCTCGATGAGCAGGGCCGGGCCCGAGTCCTTCAGCAGGAAGCCGGCCGCGCCGTTGCGGAGCGCCTGGTGGACGTACTCGTCCAGGTCGAACGTGGTGACCACGACGATGCGCAGCGGGTCGGCCACGCCGGGGCCGGCGAGCAGGCGCAGCGCCTCGAGGCCGTCCATCTTCGGCATGCGGATGTCGAAGAGCGCCACGTCCGGCTTGAGCTTGCGGGCCAGGGCGACCGCCTCGACGCCGTCGGAGGCCTCGCCGACGACCTCCATGTCGGGCTGGGCGCCGATGATCATGCCGAAGCCGGTACGGACCATGGCCTGGTCGTCGGCGATCAGAACGCGAATCACGGAGCAGGAACCGCCTTTACGGGATGGGGAAGGCGGCGTCGACCACCCAGCCGCCGTCGATGCCGGGACCCGCGGTGATGCGGCCGCCGACCGCGCGGACCCGTTCGGTCAGGCCCACGAGACCGTACCCCGGACGGTCCCGGGGGGTGGCCGCGCGCGCCGGGACGCCGTCGTTGGCGACCCGCACGAGCAGCCAGTCGGGGGTGCGCCGCACCCACACGTCGGCCACCTGGGCCGCCGGGGCGTGCTGGCGGACGTTGGTCAGGGCCTCCATCACCACCCGGTAGGCCGACGTGGACACCTCGACGGGCAGGTCGCCGGTGTCGCCGTCGACGTGGATGCGGGCGGTGGCGCCACCGGCCGAGTTGAACTGGTCGAGCAGGACCGGCAGCTCGCCCAGGCCGGCCACCGGGGCCAGCGGCGCGTCCGGTGACGAGGACGGGTCGCGCAGCACGCCGACCATGCGGCGCATCGAGGCCATCGTCTCGGCGCCGGCCTCCTCGATCTGTTCGAGGGCCAGCAGCACGCGCTTGGGGTCCTGCTCGGCGATGAACCGGGCGCCCTGGGCCTGCACGACGATGCCGGTCACGTGGTGGGCGATGAAGTCGTGCAGGTCCCGGGCGAACTCGGCGCGCTGCTCGGCGCGTACGGCATCGACCGCCCGCTGGCGCGAGCTCTCCAGGGTGCGCAGGTAGATGCCGACGCCGATGGCGGCGGCCCCGGCCAGGGCCTGAATGAGCCCGAAGATGACGAACTCGGCGGACTGGCCGCCGCGCAGCGGCTGGAAGCTGACGGCGGCGCCGACCAGGACCACGGCGGGCACCGCCCAGCCCGGCGAGGCCCGCCGGGCCAGCACGAACAGCACGCCCAGCAGGGCCGCCGACTCGGCCAGGCCCCAGCTGAAGTAGCCGTTGTCCGGGTAGCCGATGAAGACGGTGGCGGTCAGCAGCAGCGAGGCCGCGCCGAGGGCCATTGCGACTTTCGGCAGAGCGGTGGACTGCTGCTTGTGGGCGGGCAGCCAGACGACCGCGGCGGCGATCGCCATCAGCACCTGGAGCAGGCCGAGCATCTCCGAAGTGCGCAGCAGACCCTGCGCGACGTCGAACAACCCGAGCACGCCCATGGCGGCGAGCCCGAGGAACTGCCCGAGGCGCAGCAGGATCAACCGGTTCGTGTTCGTCTGCATCGTGACCCAGCGTAGTTGCAGGCGAGCGCGTCTCCATCGGCCGAAAGACAGATCCGGATCCCCGGCCACGGGCTGATGCGCGGCGGCACCGAGAAGAACGAGCATTTGCGGCGTCCTCGAAAGCGGAGGCGTCCTCAAAAGCAGAAACGAAGCCCAGGAGTCGAGATGCATACCGACACGTTGGCCGCCGTGGCCGCGGTCGACCTGACCAAGGTCTACGGCAGCGGCGACACGGCCGTACGGGCCCTGGACGGCGTGACCGTCGGGTTCGCCCGGGCCCAGTTCACCGCGATCATGGGCCCGTCCGGCTCCGGCAAGTCGACCCTCATGCACTGCCTGGCCGGCCTGGACACTGCGACCAGCGGGCAGGCCCTGCTCGGCGGCACCGATCTGACCAAGCAGAGCGACAAGGTGCTGACCAAGGTGCGCCGGGAGCGGATCGGCTTCGTCTTCCAGGCGTTCAACCTGCTGCCGCAGCTGACCGCGGCGCAGAACATCACGCTGCCGCTGGAGCTGGCCGGCCGCAAGCCGGACCGGCACCTCTACGCGCACCTGACCGAGACGCTGGGCATCGTGGCCCGCCTCGACCACCGCCCGGGGGAGCTCTCCGGCGGCCAGCAGCAGCGGGTCGCCCTGGCCCGGGCCCTGGTCTCGCGCCCCGAGGTGGTCTTCGCCGACGAGCCGACCGGCAACCTGGACTCGCGTTCGGGGGCCGAGGTGCTGCTGTTCCTGCGCAACTCGGTGCGGGAGCTGGGCCAGACCATCGTCATGGTGACCCACGATCCGGGTGCGGCGGCCTACGCCGACCGGGTCGTGCTGCTGGCCGACGGCCGGGTGGCGGGCGAGATCGACCAGCCGAACACGGCCAGCGTCACCGACGCGCTGCAGGGTCTGGCGGCGGCTCGATGAGCGTGCTCCGCACCCAGCTGCGCGGCGTCGCCCGCCGCCCGACCCGCCTGCTGCTGACCGGCCTGGCCGTGCTCGTCGTCTCGTTCGTGGTGTACGCGTCGGTGCTCGCTCAGCAGATCACCGAGCGCAGCGTTCTCAACGGCCTCAGCGGCACGCCCGAGGCCGTCGACCTGGTCGTGAGAAACGGCGACATCTCCACCAAAACGGCCACCGCCATCGGCCAGGTGCCGGGGGTGGCCGAGGCTGCTGCCCGCATCGACGCCGGTGGCGAGGTCAACGGCGACTACCTGCAACTCATCTCGGATCCCGGGACCGGAGAGCTGGCCACAGCCAAGGTCACCCAGGGACGCTATCCGTCGAAGGCGGGTGAGATCGCCGTCACCCCGCGCACCGTCGAGCGGATGGGCCTGAAGCTCGGCACGACGGCGAGCGCTCAGCTCCGGTACAGCGAAGACGGCAAACCCCTCGCGCCGGAGAAACTGACTGTGGTCGGCCTGGTCCAGGCCCGCGAAGATTTCGGCTTCCAGGCGTACGCCCCCACGAGCGCCGTGATCGCCATGACCGGCACGCACCAGGTGAGCCGGGTGGAAATCCGCTACGCCGCGGGCGCCGACGGCGTCCGGGAACGGGTCGCCGCCCTCGCCCAGGGAGCGGAGATCAGCAGCGGCAACGACGTGCGCCACGAAGAAGCCGAGGCGGCCGCGTCCGACGTCAACGCGGTCTTCGCGGTGATCGCCATGTTCGTCGCGATCGCCGTGGTCGCGGCCGGCCTGGTCGCCACCTCGACCTTCCGGATCATGTTCGCGCAGCGGATGCGCCAGCTCGCGCTGCTGCGGGCGGTCGGCGCCGGCCGTGGGTCGATCACCCGCTCGCTGGCCGCCGAGGGCGCGCTCACCGGCCTGGTCACCGGCGTGGCCGGGGTGCTGATCGCGCTCGGGGTGGGCCACCTGCTGCCGGTGGTGCTGGGCTGGTTCGGCCCGAACATCGCCTCGCCCGGTTTCCCGGTGCCGGCCGCGCTGGGCACGGTGGCGCTGGCCGTCCTGATCACCGTGCTGGCCGTGCTGGCGCCGGCCGCCTCGGCCGCCCGGGTGTCGCCGCTGGAGGCGCTGCGCAGCTCCGGCACGACCGGCTCGCGCCGCGACATCGGCCTGCCCCGCTGGATCTTCGGCCTGCTCCTGGTGGCCGGGGCGGTGGCCGTGGCCGCGTACGTGGCGAAGGAGCTGCCGGGCCGCGACCCGAAGGACTACGACCCCACGCCGATGCTGTTCGCGGTCGTCGGCTCGGGTGCGCTGGCCTTCTTCGGGCTGGTCGCGCTGGGGCCGGTGCTGGTGCGGCCGGTGCTGGCGCTGCTGGGCGCCCCGATCCGCCGGTCCGGTCCGGTCGGCCGGCTGGCCGCCGGGGGTGTGGGGGCCGCGCCGCGGCGGGCCGCCGCGGTGTCGGTGGTGGTCGCGCTCGGGGTCACCCTGATCGCCGGGGCGCTGGTCGGCGGCGCGTCGATCCGGGTGCTGGCCGACCGGGAGGCCACCGCGTCCGCCCCGGCCGACTACGAGCTGCTCGGCACCGAGGACAAGCAGGTGCCGGCGACCGTGGTGGACAAGCTGCGCGAGCGCAAGGAGCTGACGCACGTCGCCCCGTACCGCCGGATCTCCACCAAGATCGGCAACGTGGAGGGGCTGACCGCGGTCGACCTGGCCCTGGATTCGCTGCCGCGGCTGGGCAAGCTCGATGTGGTGGCCGGGTCGCTCAAGGACCTCGGGCCGGGTGAGGCCGTCATCTCCGGCTACACCGCGGACACGACCGGGCTGACCGTCGGCGACAAGATCACGCTGCAGAACGGCCAGAAGAAGGGCACGTTCACCGTCGCCGCGCAATTGCCCGACTCGGGGCCGCTCGGCTCCGCCGTCGTGCTCACCCCGGCCGACCTGACCCGGCTCGGCGCCTCCGCCGCGTATGCCGGGGTGCTCTCCGACGCCGCCGCCGACGGCGAGACCGGCCGCACCGACGGCAAGCGGGCCATCGACGAGAGCGCTCCGGGCTTCCGGACCGACGTGCTGGCCGATCAGCGCGACCAGATCGACAGCCAGCTGACCGTGCTGCTGATGATCGCGCTCGGCCTGATCGGGCTCACCGTGGCCATCGCGGTGGTCGGCGTCGGCACCACGACGGCCCTGTCGGTGGTCGAGCGGGTCCGCGAGTCCGGGGTGCTGCGCGCGGTCGGGCTCTCCCAGGGCGGCCTGCGGTTCATGCTGACCACCGAGTCGGCCCTGTACGGGGTGATCGGCGCGGCGATCGGGCTGGCGCTGGGCGTCCCGTACGCCGTCCTGGCCATCAAGGCGCTCGGCGTGAACGCGCCTCTCTCGGTGCCGATCGGCCAGCTCGCGCTGGTCTTCGCGATCCTGGTCGCGCTGACCGCGCTGGCCGGGGTGCTGCCGGCCCGCAAGGCGGCCAAGGTGAGCCCCGTGGCGGCGCTGGGCACCGAGTAGAAAGCTTGGATGGACAACTACTGGCCCTTGTTCGGGCTCCGGCTGGTCTACCGCGACGTGGCGCTGCGGCCCATGAGCGAGGCGGACCTGCCGGAGCTCGCGTCCAAGCTGCCCGGCGACTACGGGCACGACCCGCGCCTGGCGATGTGGCCCTCCCAGGATCACGCCGAGAACGAGCGGCGGCTGTTCTGCCAGGGCTACTGGAAGGCGCTCGGCACCTGGGACCCCGCCTCCTGGGTGCTGCACTTCGCGGTGACCTACCAGGAGGAGCTGGTCGGCGTGCAGACGCTCGAGGGGGAGAACTTCCCGGCCCTGCGCACCGTGGACACCGCGTCCTGGCTGATCCCGGAGGTCCGCGGCCGCGGCGTCGGGGTGGCCATGCGGACGGCCGTCCTCGGCTTCGCCTTCGGAAGCCTCGGCGCCTTCGCCGCCATCAGCTCGGCCACCACGGCCAACGCGGCCTCGCAGGGAGTCTCACGCCGTTTGCGGTACGCGGACAACGGCGCCAGCCGCATCGTGGACACCAGCGGCGACGTCGCCGAGCTGCGGCACTTCCGGCTCCTGGCGGCCGACTGGCCCGGGCCCGAGGTCACGGTTGAGGGCTTCGATCCCTGCCGGCCCTGGTTCGGGATGGCCGGGTGAGCACCCCTTCGGTACGCTCACGCGCGGTTTATCGAGATCGACGGGGGATCGCGTGGAACGCAAGGTGGCAATTTCGATCGGGGCCGCGGTCGCGGTGCTCGCCGCGGGTGGCGGGCTGGCCGCCCTGACCTGGCCGGACGACAAGCCGGCGCCGCTGGCCTTCGACCCACCGGCGGCGACCGCCCCGGCGACCGACGCGGCCGTGCCCGCGGCCGCCGCGGCGGCCGCCAAGCCCGAACCGACCAAGCCCAAGCTGCCCAACGCGCCGGTCAAGGCCGTGATCAAGGAGGTCGCGCTGTCCGCGTCCGCCGCCGGGCACGTCGACCTGCCCGAGCAGCCGACCCAGAAGTTCAGCATGCTCAGCGTCAGCTGGGCCGACCCCAAGGCCGAGCCCAAGGGCACCGTGCAGGTGCGCACCCGCAGCGCCGCCACCGGCGCGTGGACCGACTGGCAGTCTCTCGAGGTGGCCGAGCAGGCGGCCGACCTGCCGGCCGAGAAGGCCCGCGTGCGCGGCCGCACCGAGCCGCTGTGGGCCGGGCCGTCCGACGGCGTGGCCGCCCGCATCCAGGGCGCGACCGCGACCGGGCTGCCGGCCGGCCTGCGGCTCAACCTGATCGACCCGGACGCCCCGCCGACCGGCGGCGCCGGTGGCGGCGTGCTGGCCGAGCCGTCCGCACCGGCCCCCGAGGCCGGGACGAAGGTCACCGCCAAGGCCGCCCTGCCGCCGATGATCACCCGCGCCCAGTGGGGCGCCGACGAGAAGTCGGTCAAGGCGCCGGCCGAGGTGGCGGCGGACGGCGTCAAGATGATCTGGGTGCACCACAGCGGCTTCGGCAACGCCTACACCTGCGCCGAGTCGGCCTCGGTGATCCGCGGCATCATGGCCAACGACATCAAGGAGGGCTTCGACGACCTCGGCTACAACTTCATCGTCGACAAGTGCGGCACCCTCTACGAGGGCCGCAAAGGCAGCGGGACCAAGGCCGTGATCGGCGCCCACAGCATCGGTTTCAACACCGCCTCGGCCGGGGTGGCGCTGCTCGGCGACTACACGTCGCTGCGGCCGACCGACGCCGCGATCAAGACCATCGCCGCCGTGTCGGCGGCGCGGCTCACCGCGTACGGCTTCGACCCGTCGACGACCGCGCAGATGACCGAGGGCTCCGACATCCACATGTGGAAGAAGGGTGACCAGGTCACCTTCCCCCGCATCTCCGGGCACAAGGACGGTCAGCGGGTGTCGACCGACGTCGCCAGCTCCGGCTACCTGACCGAGTGCCCCGGCAAGGTGATGTACCCGATGCTCAGCGCGATCCGCGGCAAGGCCTCGGCGCCCGGCCTCGCGGTCAAGAACGTGACCGGCACCGTCTCCGGCGGCGTCACGTACGTCCGCAACACCGCGACCGTCAACTGGACCATCGCCGGCGGCAACGTCAGCCGCTACTACCTCGTCCGCGACGGCGCCGTCGTCTCGAACGTGGACCCGGCCGCCCGCAGCGCGAGCGTCGCCCTGACCCCGGGCGCGCACACCGTCGCGGTGCGAGCCGTCGCCAGCAACGGCGTCTACGAGCAGACCGCCCCGGTGAAGGTGTTCTCCGACGTCTCCCTGCCGAGTTTCCCGGCCGCGCCGTCGGTGGTGCTGCGGACCGGCACGTACTCGGCGACCTCGGTGCCGGTGACCGTCACCTGGCGCTCGGCCGACAACGTCCGGGTGCTCTCGCAGGTCGGCGTGACGACCTCGCCGAGCTCGGCCGGGCTGGCGGCCACGGCCACGTCGTGGAACACGGCGGTCAAGCCGAACGCCAATCTGACCTACCAGATCACCGCCCGCGACCTGAGCGGCAACGCCCGGGCCGCGGCCACCGCCCGCAAGATCACCCAGGTCCCGGAGACGTCGGCCAGCAAGGCCGGGGCCTGGAGCGCCCGCGCCGGCACGGCGTACCTGGGTGGCAAGGCGCTGGCCGCGAGCGCCAAGAACGCCAAGCTGTCGTGGACGTTCAACGGGCGGTCGGCCGCCCTCACGTTCGCCCGCACCAAGCTGACCGGCGTCGCCTACGTCTACGTGGACGGCGTCAAGGTGGCCACCATCGACACCAAGGCCACCACCACCGCGTACCGCCAGACCCTGTTCGTCCGCAACCTGCCGGCCAAGGTCCACACGGTCTCCCTGGTGGTCGCCGGCACCGCCGGCCGCCCGCAGGTCATCGCGGACGGCCTGACGTACGTCAACTGACGCCTGGCAATCCGCGCGGCCGCTGAGGAAGGCGGCCGCGCGGACGCGTCACCGGCCGATCTTGTCGAGCTCGGCCACGTCGCCGGCGGAGAGGGTGAGGCCGGCGCCGGCGGCGTTCTCGCGCAGGTGGGCGACGGACGAGGTGCCGGGGATGAGCAGGATGTTCGGGGAGCGCTGGAGCAGCCAGGCCAGCGCCACCGACATCGGGGTGGCGTCCAGCCGGGTGGCCACGGCCGACAGCGCGTCCGACTGCAGCGGGCTGAAGCCGCCGAGCGGGAAGAACGGCACGTAGGCGATCCCCGCGGCGGCGAGCTCGTCGATCAGCTCGTCGTCGTGCCGGTGGGCCAGGTTGTACATGTTCTGGACGCCGACGATGGGCGCGATCGAGCGGGCCTCGGCCACCTGCTCGGCGGTGGCGTTGCTGACGCCGAGGTGGCGGATCAGGCCCTGGCGCTGCAGGCCGGCCAGGGTCTCGAAAGCCTCGGCGATCGGGCCCGGCTGGGGGCCCTCGGCGTTGCCGAGCCGCAGGTTGACGACGTCGAGGACCTCCAGGCCGAGGTGGTCCAGGTTCTCGTGGATCTGCCGGCGCAGGCTCTCCGGGTCGCGGGCCGTGGGCCAGCCGCCCCGGTCGTCGCGGCGGGCGCCGACCTTGGTCACGACGTGCAGGGACGCCGGGTACGGGTGGAGCGCCTCGCGGATCAGCCGGTTGGTCACGTGCGGGCCGTACGCGTCGCTGGTGTCGATGTGGGTGATACCCAGCTCGACAGCCTCGCGCAGGACGGCCAGGGCGCCGGCGTGGTCGGCCGGCGGCCCCATGACCCACGGGCCGGCCAGTTGCATGGCGCCGTAGCCGAAGCGGGTGACGGTCAGGTCACCCAGCGGCCAGGTGCCGCCGGGGAGGGAAGTGGTTGACATGTTCTCTACTGTGAGCTGGTAACTCTCCATCGGGAAGTAGGCACCTGAAGGTGCGTAAGGGGGCGGCGGGTGGCTACCACCACGGCGGAGCAGAAACGGGCCGCGGCCAAGGCCGAGTACAACGCGTTCCTGGCCGTCTGCCCGAGCCAGAAGCTGCTCGAGCGCATCTCCGGCAAGTGGGTGACGCTGATCCTGAGCGCGCTCGGCAGCGGGCCGGAGTGCACGGGCGAGCCGCGACCGATGCGCTACTCGGAGCTGGCCCGGCTGCTGGCCGGGGTCAGCCAGAAGATGCTGACCCAGACCCTGCGCTCGCTCGAGACCGACGGGCTGGTCAGCCGGACCGTGACCCCGACGGTGCCGGTCACGGTCACCTACGAGCTGACCGAGCTGGGCCTTTCTCTGCACGAGACGGTCCGAGGGCTGAAGCGCTGGGCCGAGGCCCACATGGACGAGGTGGCCGTCAACCGTGCCGCCGGGCCTGCGTCCGGCGCTCCTCCGCAGGCGGGTCGGCCGACGGCAGGGTGAACCAGAACGTGGCCCCGCGGCCGTCCTCGCCCTCGGCCCAGATCTCGCCGCCGTGGCGCTCGACCGCGCGGTGCACCGTGGTCAGGCCGATGCCGGTGCCGGGGAAGTCCTCGGCCTTGTGCAGGCGGGCGAACGGGCGGAACAGCTCACCGGCCTTGCCGGCCGGGAAGCCGGCGCCGTTGTCGCGTACGAAGAAACCCTGCGGCGTGGAGCCGATCTCGATCGCCGGGAGCTCGACCTTGCGGGTGAACTTGACCGCGTTGTTGATCAGGTTCTCCAGGATGACCCGGACCAGGCCCTCGTCGGCGTCGGCGGTCATGCCGTCGTGCACGGTGAAGCCGACCTGGCGGCCCGGCTCGCGGGCCTCCACCTCGCCGATCACCGACCAGGTGGTGGCGGTCAGGTCGAACTTCTCCCGGCGCAGGTCGCCGCGGCTGGCCCGGGCCAGGATCAGCAGCGACTCGACCAGGTCGGCCATCCGCAGCGCGGCGGCCTGGATGCGGCCCAGCCGCCGCCGCGCCTCGTCGCTGAGCGGGTCGTCCTCGTCGTCGAGCATGTGCTCGGCGAAGCTGCTGATCACCTGCAGCGGCCCGCGCAGGTCGTGCGAGACCGAGCCGGAGAACGCCTCCAGCTCCCGGTTGCGCCACTCCAGCTCCTCGACCAGCGCGGCCCGGGTCTCGGCGAGCTGCCGGGCCGAGCGCTCCTCGGCCGCGTCGAGCTCGCGGCGCATCAGCTCCTCGCGGATGCGGCGGCTCTCGTCGTGCGACTGCTTGCGGCGGATCTGCGTACGGACGTGGGCCCGCAGCGCCTCCGCCCCCGACTCGCCGGGGACGTAGTCGTCGGCCCCGGCGGCCAGGCAGGCGAGCATGTCGTCGTCGCCGGCCCCGGTCATCACGACCGGCGTCTCGCCGATGACCGGCACCTCCTTGATCCGCCGGCAGGCGTCGCGGCCCAGATCCCCGGACAGGCCCAGGCCGAGCACGATGCAGTCGACCGGCTGCTCGGCCAGCAGGTCCAGGGCGTCGTCGGTGACCGCGACCGGCACCACGTCGTACCCGTCGGCCCGCAGCGCGTGGGCCAGGTCGGTGAGCCGCTGTTTGTCCGGAGTCAGCGCGAGCACCTTGCTCGGGCCGTGCAGGCTGCCGGTGACCTCGATCGGCAGCTGTTCGGCGCTCTGCCGCAGCACCGCGTTGAGCTTGGCCGGCACGATGGCCAGGTTCTGCTGCTTGCGGACGAACGCGTCGGCCCCGGCGTCGAGCATCTGCAGCTCGGTCGCGTAGTCGTCGGCCGCGGTCATCAGGATGCACGGGATGTCACGCAGCGCCGGGTCGAGCCGGACCCGGCGGATCACGGTGGCCCCGTCGATGCCCGGCATGACGCCGTCCACGATGATCGCCTGCGGGCGCCGGTCGGCCGCCGTGCGCAGGCCCTCCTCGCCGCTGGGTGCGGTCAGCACGGCGTAGCCCTCGCCCTCGAGCAGCTCGCGCAGCTGCTCGCGGAAGGTCATGCTGTCGTCGATGACCAGGATCGTGGTCCGGTCGTCGGCCCGGGCCGGGCCGTCGCCGAGCAGCTGACGGGTGCGGGCCACGACGTAGCCGGCGTCGTACGGCTTGCCGACGTACTCGTCGGCCCCGGTACGCAGCCCGGCCAGCCGGTCGGCCACCTCGTCCTCGCTGGAGAGCAGCACGGTGATCACGCCCGCGCGCTCGGGCCGGCCGCGCAGCTCGGTCAGCAGCTCCAGGCCGTCGGCGTCGGGCAGCATCACGTCGAGCACGGCCACGTCGAACTCGGCCGCGGCGAAGGCGGTGCGGGCCTCGGCCCCGGTGGCGCACAGGATGGTGGCGAACCCGTCCGCGTTGAACGCGTCGTGCAGGTCCATCCGCACGGTCAGGCTGTCGTCGACGATCAGCACCTGGCGGGTCATCGCCGGCTCCGGGCGGGCTGCAGCTCGGCCAGCCGGGCGGCTATCCGGGCCGGGGGCAGGATGAAGCCGGCCGCGCCGAGCAGGGCGGCCTCGCGCGGCATCCCGTACACCACGCAGCTCGCCTCGTCCTGGGCGAAGGTGACCGCGCCCCGGTTGTGCATCCGCAGCAGGCCGTCGGCGCCGTCGCGGCCCATCCCGGTCAGCAGGCAGCCGGCCGCGGCCGAGCCGAACTCGGCCGCCACCGACTCGAAGAGCACGTCGACCGACGGGCGGCAGGAGTGCCGGGGCGGGGCGTCGCTGAGCCGCAGGAGGCCGTCGCGGACGAGCAGGTGACGGTCGGGCGGGGCCAGTACGACCCGGCCGGTGACGGCGGCGACCGGTGTGCCGTCGCGGGCGTAGCTGACGTCGCGCCCGGTCTGCCCGGCCAGCCAGTCGGAGAAGGCGACGGCGAACGGCTCGCTGGCCGCGATGTGCTGCACGCACAGCACCGGCGGCTGGAACGCGGCGGGCAGCGCCCGCAGCAGCTCGGTCAGCGCGCCCGGCCCGCCGGTGGAGGCGCCCAGGGCGACCGCCTGGATCATCTCGGTGGCCCGCAGCGGCGCCGGTGGCGTGATCTCGCGCGGCGGGCCGGACTTGGGGCGGCCGTCCAGGCGGGCGCGGGGGTGGGTGATCACCCGGATGCGGGAGACGATCCGTACCGTCTGGCACAACCGCCGGCCCCAGTCGGCGTCGCTGGCGTCGCCGCGGGGTTTCTCGAGCACGTCGACCGCCCCCGCCGCCAGCGCGTTGTAGGTGCTGAACAGCTCCTGCCGGTCGGCCGAGGAGACGACCAGGATCGGCGTCGGGTGCTCGGCCATGATGTGCTCGGTGGCGACCAGGCCGCTCATCGTCGGCAGCATCATGTCCATGGTGACCACGTCGGGGCGCAGCCGGGTGACCATCTCCACGGCGTCGCCGCCGTCGGTCGCCTCGCCCACGATCCGCAGCTCCGGGTCGGCGGCGAGCGACTCGCGCAGATGGTGGCGCATGGTCGCGGAATCCTCCACGAGCAGGACACGGATCATCGCAGGATCAGCCTCCGGATGTGCGACAGGAGCTCTTCCTGGTTGAACTCGCCCTTGACCACGTAGGCCGACGCGCCGGCCTCGGCCCCCCGGCGGCGGTCCTCGGCACTCGCCCGCGAGCTGACCAGGATGGCCGGCACGTGGGCCAGGGTGGCGTCGGCCCGGGTCTCGGCGACGAAGGTGAACCCGTCGATGCCGGGCATGTCGATGTCGGACAGGATCAGCCCGTACTCGCGCGAGCGGGCCCGCTCCAGGCCCTCCTCACCCGAGGCGGCCAGGTCGACCTCGTAGCCGGCCGACTCGAGGATGCTGCGCTCGAGCATGCGGGTGGTCAGCGAGTCGTCGACGACGAGGATCGGCAGCTTGCGGCCGTTCGTGTCGCCCGGCCCGCCGCCGGTGGCCGGGCCGATCTGGCGGGCCTGGGCGACCAGGCCGTGCGGGTCGAGCACCAGGCGCGGGTTGCCGTCCAGGTCGATCGAGACGCTGCCGATCACCGGGGCGGCCGGGGCGAGGTCGGGCAGCGGCCGGGCGACCAGCGTGGTCGTGCCGGCCAGCCGGTCGACGCCGATGGCCGCGGTGTCGCCGTCGGCGCTGAGCACGATGGCCACGCCGGTGCCGGTGAGCTCGGCGTCCTGGCGCAGGGCCCGGCACAGCGGCAGGAACGGCACGACCCGGCCCTCGTGGGCCAGCCGGCCGGTGTCCATGGCGGCGGTGATCTCCTCGGCCGAGAGCCGCACGCAGCGGCGCACCGCGTCCAGCGGCATGGTCACGGTGTGCTCGCCCGCCTCGACCAGCAGGCCGTTCATGCTGAGCAGGGTGAGCGGCACGACCAGCTGCACGGTCGCGCCCAGCCCGGGCCGGTTGTCGATGGTGACGCTGCCGCCGAGCTGGTCGGCCACGTCGCGGGCCACGTCCATGCCGATGCCCCGGCCGGCCACGTCGGTGACCGCGGGCGAGGTGCTGATGCCGCCATGCAGGACGAGGTCCATCAGGGTGCGCGGGTCGGGGTCGGCGCCGGGGGAGAGCAGACCGCGCTCGAGGGCGGTGCGGCGCAGCGCGTCCAGGTCGAAGCCCCGGCCGTCGTCGGTGCAGCGGAACTCGGCCCAGCGGCCGCGCCGCTCGACGTGCACGGTGACCGAGCCCTCGGCCGGTTTGCCGAGGGCCCGCCGCTGGTCCTCGGGCTCGATGCCGTGCACCACGGCGTTGCGCACGACGTGCAGGAAGGCCCCGTTGACCTGGTTGAGCAGCTGCGGGCCCATCCGCACGTCGGCCCCGTCGGCCTGGAAGCGCACCCGCTTGCCCTCGGCGTCGGCGGCGTCGCGCACGGCCCGGCGCAGGGCGGTGAAGATGGTGCCGGCCGGCACCAGGCGCAGGCCCTCGGCCCGGCCCCGCACCTCGTCGAGCTCGCGTTCGACCTGGTCGACGGCGTCGATCAGGCGGCGGCCGAGCGCGCCCAGATCGCCCGCCAGGCGCTGCACGTGGCTGCGGGTGACGGTGTCCGAGCCGCTGGCCCGGCCGGTGCGCAGGCGGTCGCCCAGGGTCTCGACGCGGCGGTGGATGCCGGCCAGGATGCGGCTGCCGTCGCGCAGCGGGGCGATGCGGGAGTTGGCCTCGCCGATCGCGTCGAGCAACTCGTCCAGGTCGGCCGTGGCGGCCCGCTCCGGGGCGCCGGCCGAGTCGGGACCGGCCGCGGTGGGGGTGGACGGGGACTGCGGGGGCGGCGCGGCCGGGGCGGCCCGGGGAGCGGCGGGTTCGGGTTCCGCGACGCGTACGGCCTCCTCGATCTCGGGTTTTTGATCTTGATCTTGGGACAGCGCGGCGACCTGGCTCGCGATCGCGTCGTTGAGGCGCAGCAGCTCGCGCATCTGATCGGCCGGCAGGGCCCCGCCGTCGTCGCGGTGCGGGACGAGCACCTCCTCGAAGGCGTGCGCCTGCTCCGCGATGGCCGGCTGCTTGACCACCCGGGCCGCGCCCTTGAGGGTGTGCGCGTATCGCAGCAGCCGGGCCACCACCTCGGTGCCGGGCTGCTGGTCCAGATCGAGGACGCCCGCGCTGATCTGGTCGACCAGCTCGGCGGCCTCGATCCGGAAATAGCGCAGCGGATCGCGGTCGGCCATCAGTGCCGTCCGGTGCCGACCAGGTCGAGCAGCTCGCTGGAGAGCGTGGTGAGGTGGGCCGCGGTCTGCTTGGTCTGCACCGCGCTGGCCTCGGTCTCGCGGGTGACCCGGGCGGTGTCCGAGGCGGCCACGTTGACCTGCTCGACCGCGGTGGTCTGCTGCTTGGTCGACAGCTCGATCTCGCGGGTGGCGTCGCTGGTGGTGGAGACCAGGCCCACGATCCGGCGGAACGAGCTGGTGGCGTCGTCGAACTGCCGCGAGCCGGAGTCGACGGCCTTGGCGCCGATCTCGGTCGCCATCACGGTCGTGTTGACCGCGCCCCGGACGTCGTCGATCAGCGCCCGGATCTCCTTGGCGCTGGCCGCGGTCCGGTCGGCCAGCTTGCGGATCTCCTCGGCCACCACCGCGAACCGGCGGCCCCACTCGCCGGCCCCGCTGGCCTCGATGGTGGCGTTGATGGCCAGGATGTTGGTCTGCTCGGCCAGCTCCGAGACCAGGTCGACCACGCCGCCGATCTGCTGCGACTTCTCGCCCAGGGCCAGCATGTGCTGCACGATCTGGTCGACCTGGGTGCGGATGGCGGCGATCGAGGCCCGGGTCTGGTCGATGGTGGCGTCGCCGGTGCGGGCGGCCTCGGCCGTCTCCTCGGCCACCTTGGAGACCCGCTGGGCGCTCTCGGAGATCTGCCGGGAGGTGATCAGCAGCTCGCTGATCGTCGTGGTGATCTCGCTCATCGCGCTGGCCTGGTCGCGCCCGCCCGCCGCCTGCTGGGCCGCGGCCGCCTCGAGCTGGGCCGATGAGCTCTGGATGTGCCCGACCGCGGCGCCCACCTCGCGCTTGAGGTCGCGGCTGAGCTTCCAGGCGACACCGGCCGCGCAGGCGATGAGGAAGACGCCGATCACGATGATGAAGGTCATCGCCCACATGGCCCGGGTCGACGAGTCGTCACTCTTCGCGTTGACCGTGGCCTGCACCTGGGTGATCAGGTCGGCGATCGCCTTCTGCACGGCGAGCCGGGCGGTCTTGACCTGGTCGCTGCCGGTGAGCTGGGCGACGCTCCGGAGGTCGTTGATCTTGGCGCGCTGGGCCATCAACCCGGACACGATGCCCGCGTGGGTCGCCTCCGCCGCGGAGATCTGCTCGAGCAGCTCCTTCGAGGTCGGGTTCTCGATCGTGCCGCGCAGCGAGTCGAGCTGGGCCAGGAACTTGGCGCGGTCCGTGTTCGTCGCGTTCAGGTATTCGTCGGTGCCGGTCAGCAGGTAGCCGCGGTAATCGCCGATCCGTGACTCCATGAGCGCGCTGAGGGACTCGGCGCCGACCAGGTTGACCCGGGCCGACTCGATCACCGCGTCCTTGGTGTGCAGCACGTAGCGCAGCGCCGCGACCGAGGTCAGGCTCATCAGCAGGGTCAGGGCCAGCGTCAGGCCGAAGCCGGCCGCCAGTTTGGTGCCGAAGGTGCGTCCGGCCATCATCGTGCGGCCTCCTCGTCGGTGTCTTGGGCGTGCCCGGTGAGCGCGTGCACGGTGGTCCGGGTGGCGAAGACGTCCACGATCGGCCGGACACCTCCGGGCAGCGCGACCATGCCGCGGATGCTGCCGGCGGCCCCGCTGTCGCCGCCCTCCTGGACGATGTCGGCATTGGCCACCCGCACGTGCCCGTCGAGCTCGTGGAAGGCCAGGCCCAGGGGCGGGCTGCCGCCGGCCAGCACCAGCCACCGCGGCCGCTCGGCGACCGGATGCCCCAGGATCGCGGCCAGGTCGTAGACCGGCACCACCTGACCGGCGAAGCCCACCAGGCCCAGCAGGGCCGGCTGGGGGCCGGGCAGCGGCGTGACCGGCCGGTCCGGGTGCAGACCGGAGGTCTGCGAGAGGCGGATGGCGTACGGGCGGCCCCCGGCCCGGATCGACAGCAGCTCCACGTGCTCGTTGTCGTGGCTACGGACCGGGTCGGCGAACGAGCGGTCGAAGTCCTCGCGCAGCTCGGCCAGGCGGCTCACCACGGTGCTCATCGCCGCACCCCGCACGCGTCCAGCTCCGACCGGCACTGCACGGTCAGCGCGAGCCGCCCGAAACCGCCGCCGAACAGCGTGATCCGCTCCTCCTTCTCCCGCGTGAGCAGGTCGAGGGCGCGTTCCAGCTCACCCGCGGCGGTCCGGTCGTCGCCACCGCGCCGGGCCAGCTGGCCCAGCCGCATGCGGGGCAGCGCGAAGCCCGGGTCGAGGTAGGCGGCGAGGCGGTACTGGCTGATCGCCTCGGCCACGGCCGAGCCACCCTCGAGGCAGACGCCGAGCAGCTGGTGGGCATCCGGGTCGAGACCGTTGGCCTCGATCAGCCGGCGGGCCAGCATGATCGCCTCGCCCAAACGGCCGGCCTGGGCCAGCAGGACGCCGTGCAACAGGGTCTCGTCCTGGCCGTCGATCAGCGCGAGGGCCTCGGCGAAGCGCTCCTCCCGCAGCAGGGACAGCGCCCGGTGGTAGGTGGCGTCGAGGTCCGGTTGGCTAGGCTCGCTGGGGGTTTCCACCACCGGCGGCTGGGGCGCGACCACGCCGGCCGCCGATTTGTCGGTCTTGCAGTAGTAGAAGGCATGGTGGCTCTGGCGCAGGTCGAGGCCGTCGGCCCCGGTGCCGAGCGAGTCGGTGTGACCCAGGAAGAGGAAGCCGCCCGGGGCCAGCGCCGTGGTCATCCGCCCGATGAGGGCCGATGCCACCTCCGGGGTCAGGTACATCAGCAGGTTGCGGCAGAAGATCACGTCGTACTGGCCCTCGCGCCACAGCCTCGGGTCGGGCTCGGCCACGTTGTGCCGCTGGAACCGCACGAGCCGCCGCGCCTCGTCGGCCACCCGGAAACCGCCCCCGTCCGGCTGGAACCAGCGGCGGCGGAGCTCGTCCGGCGTCTCCCGCAGCGACCACGCCGAGTACCGGGCCGCCTCGGCCTTGGCCAGCACTGCCGGATTGGCGTCGACGCCGGTCACGTCGATGATCCACTCCGAGCCGGGCTCGACCGTGCGCGCGGTGATGGCCAGCGAGTACGCCTCCTCACCGGAGGAGCAGGCCACCGACAGCATCTTCAGCACCCGCTGCGCCTGCCGGGCCGCCACCCGCTCGGGCAGCGCCTCCTCGCGCAGCGCCCGGAACTGCTCGCCGTGCCGGAAGAAGTACGTCTCGGTGATGCTGAGCCGCTCGACGAGCACGGTCAGCTCCTCGGGCCAGGGCCGCGCGCCGAGCCGGTCCAGGTAGGCGTCCGCGCTCAGGGCGCGCGCGCCGGCCCGCTCGCGCAGCATCCCGGCCAGCTGCCCGAAGTCGTTGTCGGCGAAGGTCCAGCCGAGCCGGCGGGCCAACTCGTCACGGAAGCGGGTGACCTGCCGCGGGCCGATCACGGCGTCCCACCCGCGGCCGCGGCGGCTTCCCAGACGTCGTCCGGCACGGCCCGCATGCTCTGCAGCAGCAGCAGGGGCTCGGCGCCGAACGTGCCGACCCCGGCCACGAGCCGGCTGTTGCCCCCGCCGAGCAGCGCTGGATGCCCGCCCGAGGGCTCGGCCTCGACGTTGCGCACGCCGAGCACGGCCCCGGTGCCGAACGCGACCGCGCCCCGGTCGGTGCGCACCGCGATGTAGCGCTCGGCCTCGGCTGACCCGCCGCCCAACAGCCGCGACACGTCGATGACGGGGGTGGGCACGCCGCGCAGCACGCTGATGCCGCGGACGAAGGCCGGCGTCCCGGCC
Organism: Actinoplanes sp. NPDC049598; assembly: GCF_040675435.1. Lineage (NCBI taxonomy): Bacteria > Bacillati > Actinomycetota > Actinomycetes > Micromonosporales > Micromonosporaceae > Actinoplanes > Actinoplanes sp. NPDC049598. The sequence continues at coordinate 55,575 of NZ_JBFAOX010000032.1, forward strand.
AGCGGCCGGGTCTCCAGCGGCCGCATGGTCTCGATGACCTCGTCCAGCCGCAGGGCGCACAGCAGCGACCCGGCCCGGAAGACGAGGGCCGAGACTCCGGTGCCCTCGTCCGCCGAGAGCACCGGCGCATGTCCGTACTGCCGCATTCCGTCAGATTAGTGGGGATTCATCGGTCGTTTCCGAGAATTCCTCGGGTCAGTCCCGGGCGCGGCCGCCCTTGAACCACTCCGTCGGGTCGTCCGGGCCGGACTGCCGGGCCTCCTGGGAAGCGCCCCAGCCGGCCGGGAGCACGGGTTTGTCCTCCGGGCCGCCGCCCGGTCGCCGGCCCGCGATGGGCAGTCCGGGATTCTGGACCGCGGTCTCGGTCTCCGGCCCGGCCCGGGAGATCGGAGCCGTCTCCGGCTCGGCGCGGGGTATCGGGGCCGTCTCGGGCTCGGTGCGGGGGATGGGCGGCCAGTTGGCGGGCAGGCGGTGCATGGCCGCGGCGGCCGTCTGCTGGCGCTTGGCGTCGCCCAGGTTGGCCATCGCCGAGGCCGTCCCGCTGACCCGGGCCGCGCGCGAGGCCCCCTGCGGCTGTGGCTCGACCGGCTCCGGCCCAGCAGCGGGCGCAGGCTCGGCGGGCTCGGGCTTCTTTCGCGAGCTCGCGGGCCACAGGCGGGGGCGGCGCTTAGCCGCCAGGTCCTCGACCCAGCCGAAGGCCAGCACGGCCAGGATGGTCAGCAGGAAGGCCAGGATCAGGTCGCCCGCGTGGCCCATGCTGTCACCCAGGTCGTCCAGCGCCAGGAAGGTCAGCACCGGCCAGACCGCGGCGATCGCGATGTTGTGCCAGAGGTAGATGGTCACGGCCCGGTTGTTGATCAGAGTGACCGTGCTGTCCAGTGGCTTGACCCGGGCCAGCCAGCCCATCGACGGCTGCCAGCGCAGCACGATCAGCACGAAGGCCAGCGACCACAGCGCCTGCGACTCGGAGATGTCGTTCAGGTCGTACGTGCCCTCGTCGCGCATGAAGTAGTACGCCCCGGCCGCCATCGCGAGCGCGACCGGGCCGGCGATCCACGGCTTGACCCGCGCCAGGCGGCCGTCGTGGTGAGCGAAGCCGGCGACCCAGCACGCCCCGTACGTCACGAAGTCCCACAGGGCGGCGTCGGCGGTGTCGGGCAGGGTGAAGCCGGTGACGTCCAGCACCGCCATGACGGCCAGCGGCAGCGCCACCGCGACCCAGCCCACCTTGCGGTAGAGCAGCCACAGCACCGGCGAGAGCAGCACGAACCACAGGTAGGCCCGGATGTACCAGAGCGGCTCCCAGGCGTCGAGGGCCTGGTCGCTGCCGGGCGGGTCGCCGATCGGGAACAGCCAGAAGAGCAGGCCCGGGATGCTGAACGGGTGCTCGCCGTCGCTCTCCGAGGCCCACCCGGTCACCAGCATGACCGGCACGGCCAGCAGGCCCAGCAGCCACAGCGGGGGAAGCAGGCGCCGCAGCCGTGAGCTGACCACCTTGGCCGCCGCGCGCTTCTCCAGGGAGGCGGCGGTCAGCGAGCCGGCCAGCGCGAACATGACGCCCATGGCGGGGAGCAGGATGGACAGCCACGGCCAGCCGTACAGGTGGTACACGATCACCCGGACGATTGCGGCGGCGCGGAGAAGATCCAGGTATCGGTTGCGCACCGCGACGACCTTGCCAGTTCGGCCACTGTGGCGGGACCGTCCGGCCGGTTGCCAAGACGACCCCGTGGGCTTACCCCGTACGAATGAACTGTCCGGTTTGTCTGTGCGGTTGTGCGACACCCGTGCTGCCCTCCAGCGAGGTATTTCTCCTGCTAGTGCTGCGGATCGGAGGCATCGCCGCCGATCCCGTGGCGTAACGGCCGGCTTGATCGATCAGTGACCGGGGCCGGGTCGTGCCGTTGATCCCCCGCGTACGGCGCACCGGAGAAGGCCGGGCGCCCGGAGATCGATGGAGATTACGGGGCATGCGGAAACCTGTAGTGGTCGTCTGCGCGGCGGCGTCGGCACTGTTGCTCGCGGGCGGTGTCGCGGCAACCTCCGCGGATGCCGACGAGAGGCCGGACACGCAGGGGTGGGGCGGTTTCGCCTTCGCCGACTGGCCGTTCTTCGGCGGCGGGGGATCGTCCTATTCAGATGGTGACGAGGAGCCGGACGACTCCGGCTACGACGACCGCTCGACCGTAGGCGACGACGACAACTCGATCGATGATTACGACAATCCGGACGACGAGGCGCCCGGCTTCGCCGCTCCCCAGGCCGATGAGGACCAGCCCGATGAGGACCAGGCGCGGCGGCAGGCTCAACGGCAGCAGATGCAGCAACAGATCCAACGGCAGCAGGCCCAGCAGCGGCAGCAGGACGAGCAGGAGGCGCGGGAGCGGCAGCAGCAGGCCCAGCGGCAGCAGGTCCAGCGGCAGCAGGCTCAGCGGCAACAGGTCCAGCGGCCGGCCGCGGCACCCCGCGCGGCGAGCGTGACCGACCTCGCGCGGCGGAGCGTCACCGCGGCCGACGTGTCGGCCAGCCCGTCGGCACCCGTACAGCAAAGGGTGTTGATCCTGGTCAACCAGAACCGGCGCAAGGGTGGCTGCGGGCCGCTGGGGCTGGACCGGCGCCTGATCGAGGCGGCCAACCGGCACGCGGCCGACATGGCCCGCCGGGACTACTTCGAGCACGACTCGCCCAACGGCGACAGCGCCGGCGACCGGGTGAGCCGCACCGGTTACGACTGGAAGCGGTACAGCGAGAACATCGCCCGCGGCGCCGACAGCCCGTGGGAGGTCGTCGACGGCTGGATGCACAGCCCGGTGCACCGCCGGAACATCCTCGACTGCCGGCTGCACGAGATGGGCCTCGGCCTCGCGCTGGACCGCGAGCACACCACGTACTGGGTCCAGGACTTCGCCACCCCCCGGGAATAGGGCGAATGTCCTTTTTGTAGGCCTAACTCAATACCGGTTTAGTGCCACGGTGCTTCCCCGGGATCTTTGTGTCGCACGTCTGTGCTTCGATATGCGAACACATTTCCTGGGGAGGAACCACATTGGGAGTGAGACGGGTGGCCGCCCGCCTCACCGGGACCGCGATCGCGGTCCTGGTCGGCGGGGGTCTCGGCGCCGTGGCGCTGACACCGGCCGGGGCCGGCGCCGCGGTCAGCAAGCCCGCGGCCGCGGTCGTCGTGACCAAGGCCGCAGCCGCTGGCTGCGCGACGGGTAAGTATCAGAAGCAGACCGAGATCCTGCTCAACAAGCTCGGTGGCTTCGGCAAGATGTCGGTCGACGGCAAGCAGTCGGCGACCGATTGCGCCAACATCAAGAAATTCCAGAAGCGGTACGGCATTCAGCCGGCCCAGGGTCTCGCCGGCCCGACCACGTACGACGTGGTCATGCGTCTGGCGGGCACCAAGGTCGCCGACTGCAAGGCCGCCAAGACCGGGGTCACGTTCTGCGTCAACCTGACCAGGCAGACCGCGTGGGTGATGAAGAACGGCAAGCGCGTCACGCCGTTCACCGTCGTCCGCTCCGGCATGAAGGGCTACCGCACGCCGGCCGGCACCTTCAAGATCAACAAGCGCACCGTCAAGGAGTGGTCGGACCCGTACGACGTCTGGCTCCCCTACTGGCAGCGCTTCAAGGGTGGGATGGGCTTCCACCAGACCACCACGTACATCCACGACAAGTGGCGTGGCTCGCACGGCTGCGTCAACCTGCTGCCGGTCGACGCCAAGGCGTACTACAGCATCGGCAAGATCGGTATGACCGTCAAGACGTTCGGCGGTCGCACCACCTGACCCACGTGCCCGGCGGGTCGCTCAGGCGGCCCGCCGGCGCACGTGCGTGGTCAGCACCTCGTTGCTGGCGAAATGCCGCTCGACGCCGCCCGCCGTGACCAGCCGCAGGCCGTCGCGGTTCAGCATGTACCGCACATCCGTGAACCGGCTGACCGTGTCATCGTGATGCACGACGGTCAGCTCGTCGGCGCTAATCATTCCCACTCCTGATTCGTCGGTCGATGCCGCCTCCTTCTTTACGGATCCGGCGGCCCGGACGGTTCATCTCACACTTCGGCATAGAGTGGCGTGCGTGTCCCGACCGCGCCCCCTGGTGATCGCCGCTGCGATGATCTTCCTGGTCAGTTCCACGGCCGCCTCCTGCGGCGACGACAAGAGCGGGGTCGGCCTCGGCCAGGCCACCCGCGGCACGGTGGCCGAGATCGTCGAGGCGCCGGGCTCGGTGACCGCCCGGGCCGCGGCCACGGTCAACGCGCCGGCCGCCGGCACCCTGGGCGAGCTCCGCGTCGAGGCGGGCCAGCGGGTCACCAAGGGCCAGGTGGTGGCGGTGATCGACTCGCCCGAGCTGGAAGCCCGGCGCCGCTCCGCGGAGCGAGCGCTCGAGCAGAGCTCCGGCGATTCGGTCACCGTGGGTGACACGTCGGCGTTCCTGGCCGTACGCCATCAGACGGACACGAACGCGGAGAAGGCGTACCAGGAAGCCCGGGCCGCGGCCACGCAGATCACGGATCCGGCCCTGCGCCAGACGCTGCTGCAGCAGGTCGACTCGGCCCGCCGGCAGTACAAGGTGGCCTCGGCGGCGGCTGACGCGGCCCTGCGCTCGGTGCAGGACGGCGTGGCGTCGCTGGGGGAGGCGGTCAACTCGCTGTCGTCGGCGCAGCGGCTGCAGGCGCGGCAGGCTTACGAACTGGCCGATGCCGCGGTGGAGGCGCTGACGTTGCGCGCTCCGGTGAGCGGCATCGTTCAACTCGGCGGAATGAGCGGCGGAGGAAGTTCGTCCCTCACCGACCTTTTGTCGGCGGGGGCCGGCGGTGCTGCGTCCTCCTCGGCCGGGGGCGCGCTGCCGGGCGTTGATGAGGCCGTGCCGCAAGGGGCTTTCGTGGCCGCCGGGACGCCTGTGCTGACGGTGGTCGACGTGAGCCGGCTCGGGCTGACCGCCGAGGTCGACGAAACGGACGTTCTGCTGGTCAAGGCGGGAACGGCGGCGACCGTGGAGCTGGATGCGGCTTCCGGCGCCTCGTATGCGGCCAAGGTGCGGTCGATCGATCTGCTGCCGACGGCCTCGGCCCGCGGCGGGGTCTCGTACAAGGTCAGGCTTGACCTCAGCGACGGCTCGAGTCCTGACGGCGGCAAGGCGCCGACGCCGCGGCCGGGGATGAGTGCGGTGGTCCGGCTGGAGGTGCGCGAGGCCGACGACGCGGTGACCGTGCCGGCCTCCGCGATCATCACCGTCGACGGCAAGGACACGGTGTGGGCGGTGCGCGGCGACCGCTACGAACGCGTGCCGGTCACCCTGGGCGTCCAGGGCGAGGACGTCGTCCAGATCACCGACGGCCTCGACGCCGGCCAGCGCATCGCCGTCTCCGGCGCCGACGAGATCCAGCCCGGCGACAAGGCCCCATGACCACGCCTCCCGGTGACGCCGCCATCGTGGCCGACAACGTGAGCCGGACCTATGAGCTGGACGGGGTGTCCGTGCCGGCGCTGCGTGGCGTGTCGCTGGTGGTGTCGGCGACCGACTACGTGGCGATCGTGGGGACATCGGGGTCGGGCAAGTCGACGCTGATGCACCTGCTCGGCGGGCTCGACCGGCCCAGCGGCGGCACGCTGCTGATCGGCGGGCGGGACGTGTCGACGCTCGGGCCGGCCGAGATGGCCCGGCTGCGGAACGAGACGATCGGCTTCGTCTTCCAGTCCTTCCACCTGCTCGCGCGGACCACGGCCCGCGACAACGTGGCGCTGCCGCTGGTCTACCGCGGTGTCGGCCGCCGCGAACGCCGGGCCCGGGCGGCCGAGATGCTCGAACGGGTCGGTCTCGGCCATCGGCTCGACCACCGTCCCAACCAGATGTCCGGCGGCGAACAGCAGCGCGTGGCGATCGCCCGCGCCCTGGTCACCGGCCCGTCGGTCCTGCTGGCCGACGAGCCCACCGGCAACCTCGACTCCACCACCGGCCAGTCCGTGCTGGCCCTGCTGGAGTCCCTCAACGCCGACGGCGTAGCCGTGGTCCTGGTCACCCACGACCGCGACGTCGCCGCCCGGGCCCACCGCCAGATCGTCATGCGCGACGGCCTGATCGTGTCGGAAGCGGCGACCGGATGAGGCTGGCGGAGGCGTGGCGGGTTGCCATCGATGCGCTGAGGGCCAATCGGCTGCGCAGCGTGCTGACCATGCTCGGGGTGGTCATCGGGGTGGCGGCGGTGGTGGCGCTGGTGGCCATCGGGACGGGGACCAAGCGGCAGATCGAGCAGCAAGTCGAAGGGCTCGGGTCGAATCTGCTCCTCGTCGTGCCGGGACGGCTCGAGGCGGGGGCGGCGCCGACCGCGTCGACGATGACCATGGATGACGTGGAGGCCGTCACGCGGGTGGTGGGGGACCGGGATCGGGTGGCGGTCACGATCAGCTCGGGAGAGACGGTCCGGGCCGGGTCCCAGTCGGCCTACGCCAGCATGCAGGGGGTGCTCGAGACCACGCCGAGCGTGTTCGTGCGCAAGCTGGACCGGGGGTCCTACCTGACGCGTACGGATGTGACGACCGGGCGGCGGGTGGCGGTGCTCGGGGCCGGAGTGGCGTCGGCCTTGTTCGGTGACCGGGATCCGATCGGGCGGCAGGTGACGATCGGCGGGGTGCGGTTCCGGGTGATCGGCACGTTCGAGCGGCTCGGGCAGAGCCTCGGGGTCGACCGGGACAGCGAGGTCCACGTGCCGGTGACCGCGGCGCAGCGGCTGCTCGGCACGGACCGGATCGACGGGCTGGCCATCCGGGCGCCGGACCGGGAGCGGATCAACGCGCTGGGGGCGGCGGTGGTCGCGGCGCTGACCGAACGGCACCCGGACACGGACTTCAGCGCGGTCACCCAGGAGCAGATCCTCGGGGTGCTCGGGGACATCCTGGGCGTGCTGACCGGCGTGCTCGCAGCCATCGCGGGGATCAGCCTGCTGGTGGGAGGCGTCGGCGTCTCCAACATCATGCTGGTCTCGGTGCGGGAGCGGACCAAGGAGATCGGCCTACGGAAAGCGGTCGGGGCCCGGCCACGCGACATCGGCGTGCAGTTCCTGCTCGAGGCCGTGCTTCTGACCACGCTCGGCGGCGTACTGGGCATGGCCCTGGGAATCTCCGCCGCCCTCATCGTGGATCGGCTGTCGCCGGTGCCGGCGGCGATCACCTGGTGGTCGCTGGCGCTGGCGTTCGGGGTGTCGGCGGCGGTGGGGATCATCTTCGGGGTGGTGCCGGCGCAGCGGGCCGGGCGGCTCGACCCGGTTGTTGCGTTGCGCACAGAATAGGCGGGCGCCCGCCCCGGTCGGCCAGGCTGGCCGTCATGAGACGTGAACCCCCGGCGCCCCTGCTCGTCGTCACGGCGATCGCCTCGGTGCAGGTGGGCAGCTCGATCGCGCACGGGCTGTTCGACGAGCTCGGTGCGAACGGGGTGACGTTCCTGCGCCTGGCCCTGGCCGCGGTGATGTTCGCGGCGATCACCCGGCCCCGGCTGCGGTCCTGGAACCGGTCGGCCTGGCTGGCCGCGGCCCTGCTCGGCGTGGTCATGGCCGGGATGAACCTGATCTTCTACCAGTCGATCCGTACGGTGCCGCTGGGCATCGCGGTGACCGTCGAGTTCCTGGGGCCGCTGCTGCTGGCGCTCGTGCAGACCCGGCGGCTGCTCGACCTGCTGTGGGCGCTGATGGCGGCTGGCGGCGTGCTCCTGCTCGGCTTCGACAGCGGGGGCAGCGCGCCCGTCACGGGATTGCTGCTCGCCTTCCTGGCCGGGCTGTTCTGGGCCGCGTACATCGTCGGAAGTGCCCGGCTCGGCGGCCTTGTCCCCGGTGCGGGCGGGCTGACCGTGTCGTTGTCGGTCGCGGCGCTGATCGCGCTGCCGTTCGGCGGTGGGGCGGTGGGGGAGGTCGCCGGTCACCCGTCGCTGCTGATCGCCGCGGCGGCCGTGGCGCTGCTCTCATCCGTACTGTCCTATGGCCTGGAGATCCACGCCCTCCGCCACATCCCCACCCGGGTCTTCGGGATCCTGATGAGCCTGGAGCCTGCCGCGGCGGCCGTGGCCGGGCTTATCATCCTCGGTCAACGGCTCGGTGGCGCCGAGATCGTAGCGTTGGTGCTGGTCACGCTGGCCAGCGCCGGAGTGACGCTGGCCCGCCGGGATAAGGCTCAGGATCAGGTGATCCTCGCCGAAGGGGCAGGGGAGACGAGGAGGACGTGAGTTGCCGTTCCAGATCCGCGACAAATCGGGTGCCGCCCGCAGTGTCGCGTATCTGAAACTCGCCGCGGCGCCCGCCCTGTTCGTCACCTGCATCGTCCTGCCCGACACCCACCCGATCGAGTGGGTCGTCGCGACCATCGTCATCTGCGCCTTCCTGATCACCGGCGGCGTGACCTGCCTGCGCCGGCCCGACAAGGTGCCGCACGCCTGGTGGCTGATCGCGCCGCTGTTCGCGACCGCGCTGATCACCACGCTCAACCAGCTCTCGGGCGACGCCAGCACCGGCGCCCAGCTGTTCTACCTGTGGCCGGTGCTCTACTCGGCCAACTTCCTCAGCCGCCGGCTCATGGGCGTCACCCTGGCCGCGATCTCGGCCGCGCACGCCTCGGTGGCCTTCCGCGTGCTCCCGACCGGGCACGCCATATCCGACTGGTTCTCCCTGACCGTGGCGTTCGCGCTGACCATGGTCGTCGTCTACAGCCTGCGCCGGCGCAACGACACCCTGCTCGAGGTGCTCGAGACGCAGGCCCTGGCCGACCCGCTGACCGAGGTCGCCAACCGCCGCAGCTTCGACGGGGAGCTCACCCGGGCCGTCGCCTGGTCACACCGTACGGACAGCCCGCTCGCCCTGCTCACGGTCGACATCGACTACTTCAAGAAGATCAACGACACGTGGGGGCACGCGGTCGGCGACCGCGCCCTGCAACAGGTGGCCGCGGCCCTGCGCGTGGTGGCCCGAGGCCCGGACGACGTCGTGGCCCGGCTCGGCGGCGACGAGTTCGTCGTGCTGCTGCGCACCGACCGCATGGAGGCCCGCCGCGCCGCCGACGACGTGCGGACGGCCCTCGACGAGATGGACGGCCTGCCCGGCGGGCCACCCGGCCTGAGCATCGGGATCGCGCTGCTGCCCGACCACGCCGAGACCGCCGACGAGCTGCTCGTGGCCTCCGACGCGGCCCTCTACGAGGCCAAGACGGGCGGGCGCGGGCGGACGGCGATGGCCCATCCCGCCCCGCCCCGCCAGAACGTCGACGTTCTTACTCAAGATCAAGATCGGGCGGCCGTACGGAATTAGCGCCGCTGGACGACCGGCTGCTCCGCCGTGGGCTCGTCGAGGGCAGTGGCGCCGGCCGGTGGCTCCGGCTGCCCCTGCTTGATGCCGAGAATGTCCTCGCGCTGCCGGGGATAGGGGCCCCAACCGTCGCGCAGGACGTGAATGTAGACGGCTTCCAGGCTTACGCCGACCCGGGCCGCCAGCTCACTGTCGTCCGGCCGGCCGAGGCGCACGGCCTTGGCGAAGTGGTCCAAGGCCTCCATGTGCCGACCTTGATCGAAACAGCTCCGGCCGGCGTTCTCGTGGACCACGCTGCGCAGCGTCTCGGGCACCTCGTCCCCCGTGGCCTTGGCGAACAGGCGGTCCGCCTCCTTGAAATCGCGGCGCAGACGCAGAATGTGGGCCAGCTCGGCCTGCGCAATCACCATCGACTGCAGATCATGCGCGGACTCGGCATGGGCCAGGGCCAGCCGGCTCGCCGCAGCGGCCATGCCCAGCTCACCGAGCAGGCGGTACACCTCGGCCCGGACACTGAGCAGGCCGGCCTTGGCGACGTTGTCGACCTCGTCGGCCAGCGGGCCGTCGAGCTTCTCGCCGAGCTCCCGAAGGGCCTCACGGTCCTCGACAACCTCACGCAGCGTGCCACCGTCCAGCCGCCAGCGGATCGCCTGCAGATCGGCCGCCGAGAGCGACGGGCGCTCCGGCTCCGGCTCCGGCTCGGGCTCCGGCTCGGCCAGGCGGGCCTCGGCCAGCATCCGCTCCTCGATCCGCCGGCGGACGGCCTCGGCGTCCATCGTGGGCGGGTCGTCGCTCGGGTTGTCCGGCTCGGGGTCGGCCGGCGTGCTGGGCTGCTTTTGATCGGGCTTTTGTTCGGCCGCGGCGGGCTGGGCGGTGGCGAGGGACATGGCCTTGAACAGGCCGGTCACGTCCAGGTCGATGACCACGCCGTCACCGGCTTGCGACGGGCGCAGGGTGTCGGCCTTCCGATCCTGATGATCGTCGGCCCGGACGGCGCGGATGGCCGCGGCCTTTCGGTCGCGGCGCGGCAGTTCCGCCTCGTAGGCCGGCTGGTTCTTGACCGGCGCCGTCTCCGCAGGCGCCGGGACCGTTGCCGTCTCCGCGAGCGCTGGGACCGTTGCCGTTTCGGCGGGTGCTGGGACCGTTGCCGTTTCGGCGGGTGCTGGGGCCGTCGCTGTTTCGGCGGGTGCTGGGGCCGTCGCTGTTTCGGCGGATGGCGCGGCCGTCGCCGCTTTGGCGGGCGTCGGGACCGTCGCCGGGCCCGGCTGGGTGGGGATCGTCGCGGGGGCTGAGTGTGTAGGAGCCGCGGCGGCGGAATGCTGAGCGGAGCTTGCGGCGGGGGCTTCGTCCTCGGTGTCCGGCTTCGGGGCGAACCATTTGCCGCCGAAGTCGGTGTCGGCCGGGCGCACCGGCTGGGTGTCAGGGCCGGAGACCTCGAGCTTGCCGATCGGGCGCAGGTTGTGCAGCGTCCCGTCCGGGTCCATGTACGGCGCGGCGTGCGCACCGAGCCGCTGCTCGCCCGGCGTCGCCGGGGCCTCCTCGTCGGCGCGGGCCGGACCGGCGTGCTGAGCGGTATGCGCCGCCCCCTCGCTGTCGGGCCGCTTGCCGGCGCTCGGCCAGGCGGGCGCCGGCGACTGCGGGGCCGGACTGTCGGCCGGCTGCCGCGGAGCCGGCACGCCAGCGGCCGGCGCGTCGCGCTCACCCCGACCGGCCACCCGGCCGGCGGCCGGCCCACTGACCGGAGCCGACGCCAGCGAGGTCGGCCGGGAATCCTGCGGCCGGCCATCGCCGGGCGAACCCGGCCGCGCGGCCGGCATCGTCGCTTGACCACCACCCGCGGCCGGCGTCGTTTGACCACCGGGCGTGGCCGGCATCGTCGCTTGACCATCCGCGGCGGCCGGGCCGGACGCCGTTGGGTTCGGTGCCCACTGGCCTGGCGAGGGTGCCTGAGCGGAACTCGGCCCGAAAGTGACCGGGGGCAGGGGCCACGCGGCCGGTGTCGCAGGTGAAGTCGGTGTCGGGCCAGTCTGAGCGGGGCCCGGCGACACGGGCCGGTGCGCCCCCGAAGGCGCCCAGTCCTGAGCGGCGCCGGTCGGCGCCGAGGTGGGCGCGATCGGCCCGCCGGGAACCGGCCGCTGCTCGGGCGCGGCGCCGTTTCGCTGGTCGGCTGCCGGTACCCCGGCGACGGGCGCGGCCGCCTGAGGCGCCTGGCCCGGTGCGGCCGCGAAACCCCGCGGTCCGGCCGGCTGCGGGGCGGACGGCTGAACGACACCGCCCTTGGTCGGGTAGGCCTGCTGCGGAACGCCGTGCCGAGGCGCCGCCTGCGGCACGCCCCCGTGCGCTGCCTGGGTGTGCTGCGGCGCGCCACTGTTCGGGCCGTGGGTGGGCTGCGGCGAGCTGGTGTGCGCTCCGTGGGCCTGCTGCGGCGTGCCCCCGTGCGCTGCCTGGGTGTGCTGCGGCGCGCCACTGTTCGGGCCGTGGGTGGGCTGCGGCGAGCTGGTGTGCGCTCCGTGGGCCTGTTGCGGCGCGGCGCTGTGTGTCTGGGCGTGCTGCGGCGCCGGTGCGGGCCGAGTCTGGGCGAGCGGCGCGGGGCTGTGGGGAGCTGGGGCCGCTGGTGACGTCGGGCTCTGCGGTGGCCGGGTCGGCTCCGGGACATGACCGTGCTGTGGGCGCGGCTGCGCCGGTGCCGGTGGCTGCGCGAAGCCCTGCGGCGCAGCGGTCGGCGCGGGGGAGGGCTGGGCGTAGGTCTGCGGCGGAGTGGCCGGGGCCTGCGTGTAGGCCGGTGGAGCGGCGGGTGGCTGGGTGTAGGCCTGCGGTACGGCGCCGGGTGCGGTGGGTGGCTGGGTGTAGGCCTGCGGTACGGCGCCGGGTGCGGTGGGTGGCTGGGTGTAGGCCTGCGGTACAGCGCCGGGTGCGGTGGGTGGCTGGGTGTAGGCCTGCGGTACGGCGCCGGGTGCGGTGGGCGGTGGGGCGTAGGACTGCGGCACGGCGCCGGGAGGGGCAGGCGGCTGGGCGTAGGGCGGGATCGGGGTGGCGGGGTGGGTCTCTGATGCGGTGCCCTGGGGCTGCTGCGGTGTGCCCGGGAAGGGGGCGGCCGGAGCCGAGGGCTGCGCGGTGGCCGAAATCGAGGGCTGTGCGGCGGTCGGGGCCGGGTGCGGCTGGGTGGCCGGGGGCCACGGGGCGGCGGGGGAGATCGGCGGGGTGAGGCCGGTGGTGGGCAGGGACGGCGGAGGGGCCTGGTCGGGGACCATCGACCACGGGCCGTCGGACTCGGAGAGCGTGACGTGGGCGGTACGCGGGCTCCGGCGCGGGCGGTGCTCGGCTGGGAGGCCGAGACGGGGGTCGGTCTCGGCGGGTGAGCGGCCTGGGGCCGGGCGGCCGGAAGCCGCCGGGCTCCGGCCGACTGGGTTCTGACCGACTGGGGCTGCGCCCCCGGGGATTTGGCCGGGGGCGGCCGCGGCTCGGGCGGTGGGTGGCTGGTTCGGAGCGGCGGGGGGCGCAGGAGCGTGGCCCGGTGCCGTCGTGGTGCGGTCCGTGGGCTGAGCCGGGACCTGCGGGTGCGCGAGCGGCTGCTGCGCTTGGGCATCCCCTGGCGTGCGCGGCGCGGTGAGCGGCTGCGTCGGCATGTGGGCCCGAACGCCGGAAGCGTCGGGTGTCTGAGCGTGCTGGGCGTGCGCCGCGGGAGTCTGAGGGTGCGGCGCGGGGGTCTGACCATGCGGTGCGGAAGCCTGGTGGTGTGGCGCGGGGGCCGGTGAAGGGGTTGCAGGTGCCTGGGCGTGCTGGGTGGGTGCCGGGGCGTGAGCTGTGGGTGCCTGGGAGCGGGGCTCGGCTGCCGTCGGCTCGCCCGGGACGGCGGGGCTGTCCTGTGCCGGCCGGCTGGACTGCTGCTCGGTAGCGGGTGCGGCGGGCTGGTTGTAGTGGGCCGCGGCAGGCTGGGCGGCCGGTGGCTGGGCGGGGGTGACGGGAGCGGCCGGGGCCGGGGGCGGGGGCACTACGCGGGCGGCGGGGGTCGGGGCGTGGGTGCCTACGACCCGGGGCGCGGGTGGGGGGTCCGCCTTGACCACACGAGGGACGGGTGGTGGGGCCTCCTTGCCGATGACCCGTGGTGCTGCCGGGGGCTCCGCCTTGCTGATGACCCGGGGGCCGTCGGCGGGGCCGGAGGCCGGGTCGCTGAGGTCGGCGGCGGGGGACTGGACGTCCTTCGCCGGCTGGTTCGGGGTGGGCTCCGGCGCGCGCGGACCGGAGATGTTGCGGTCGTCGGTCTCGGGGCGGCGCTGCTCGGTGTCCCTCGCCACTCGAGGCTCGGCAGCCACTCGAGGCTCGGCAGCCACTCGAGGCTCGGCGGCCACGCGGGGCTCGGCGGCGACGTACGGCTCGGCGGCCACGCGAGGCTCGGGGGCGACCTGGGGCTCGGCCGGCCGGGGCGCCGCGTCGGGGGCGCTCGGGCGCAGGTCGGCGGTGGCGGTGTCGGCCGGGTTGGACTGGGCGATGGCCGGCTGGGGGGACTCGACGATCTCCTCTTCGTCGTCGCGCCAGGAGCGGTGGGTGTAGGGGCGGTCGTCGACGAGTTCGCCCTCGATGGTGCGCGGGGGGCGTTCGTCGAGGATCTCGCCGTCGATGGTCAGCGGGTGGGCCGGTGCGGCGTCCTGGTCGGGCCAGGAGGCGTCGATCGGCCAGCGCTCGTCCAACGGGTCGCGGGCGGGCGGGCGCGGGCGGCGCTCGTCCGCGGCTTCGGCGGGCCAGGGGCGGCGGCTCTCGGCCCGGCGCGGATCGTCGTAGCCCTCGGCCCGGCGAGAGTCGCCGGCCCGGCGCGGGTCGTCGTAACTGTCCGAGCGGCGCGGGTCGTCGTAAGCGTCGGCGCGGCGCGGGTCGGCGTAGCTGTCGGGACGGCGGCGGGCGTCGCGGGGGTCGTCGATGCGGTAGCGGTCGTCCGGGTAGCGCTCATCCGGGTAGCGCTCGTCGTCGCGGTAGCGCTCGTCGATGTCGTAGCTGACGCGGTCGCCGGAGCGGCGCGGTCCGCCTCGGTAGTCGTCGGCCCGGCGGGCGTAGCGGTCGTCCTGGGCGGCCGGCTCGTCCCAGATCATGGCGGTGCGTTCGCCGGTGCGGCGGCCGCGCTCGTCGATGGGGAAGCCGGGGGCGTAGCGGTCGTCGGCCTCGGGACGCCGGCGCCGCTGCTCGTCCGGGGCGCGGCGCGGATCTTCGACGGTGTGCCGGGGGTCGGCCGGCGGGCGCCGCCGGTCGGTGCGGTCCCTGGCCGCGCGGTCCTCATAGGATTCCGCGGGCCGGCGCCGGTCGCCGCGGACGGCGTCGTCGCCCCGGCGGGACCGCTCCTGCTCGGGCCGCCGGTACAGGTCGTCCTGGGCCGGGGCCTCCGGCACCCGCGCGCGCCCGCTGGCGGCGGGCCGCATGTCGCCGCGGTTCGGCTGGGCCGGCCGGTCCGCCTCGGAGGACCGGCGATCGAACTCCGGACCACGGACGTCCGCCCCGGACGCACGCCGGCCCGGCGAGGCGATCGGCCCGCCACGCTGAGGCTCACGAGCGGCGTCGCGCTGGGTCTCGCGAGCCTGAGCATCGCGCTGGGTCTCGCGAGCCTGAGCATCGCGCTGGAGTCCGCGAGCTTGAGCGTCGCGCTGGAGTCCGCGAGCCTGAGCGTCGCGCTGTGGGTCGCGAGCCTGAGCGTCGCGCTGTGGGTCGCGAGCCTGAGCGTCGCGCTGGGGCTCCTCCGGCCGAGCCTGCTTCTTGCGCTTGCCGTTGCGGCCCTCGCCGGGGGCGCCCTTCCCGGCCAGCCGCCGCCAGCGGCTGCCGGCGGGGCGCTGCTCGGGCTCCTGGTAGTCCTCGTCCCAGCCGACCGTCTTCGCGCCCGGTTCCGGCCCGTGCCCGTACGCCACCAGGTCGCGGTGGTCGAACGGCTCGTCGATGTCGTCGTGGAACCCGTGGAAATCGCCCGAGCCCCCGCGGCCGCCGCCGCGGCGGGCCCCGCCGTCGGCGATCGGGAACTCCGGGTTCTCGAAGTCGGCGCCCAGCTCGGGCCGGTTGAAGTCGACGTCGTCGAAGTCGTCGCCGGCCAGGTTGGGCTGGGACGTGTCGACCGGGGAGAAGTCGGGGTCGTCGAGCCAGCTGGGCCGCTGCGTGTCGAAGGCGCTGCCGTTGGCGCGGCGCTGCCGGCGGGCCGCGAGCTCGTCGACGGGCGCGTCCGCGTCCTGGGGGGAGCGCTTGGTGGGGATCACCGGCTCGGGGCCCTCACGGCGGACGAAGGGGCGCTCCTGAACGACCGCGGCGTTCGGGACGAGGGAGTACTCGGAGTATTCCTCGTCCCAGTATTCGTCGTCCTCGAAGCTCATCCAGCGACCCCTACGACCCCAAGAAGGGCAGCATCGGTGGCTGAGGCACCCCTTCGGCGCATGCCGCCCCCCGTCTGTCACGCGTGCCCGGTTCGTCCCCTCCCACGCGGTGGATGGGGAAGGTTAACCACGGATTTGCGAACAGCGCTACCGCCCCCGGGAGCGCTCCCCGAGTCCTCGGGGCGTGGTTCGTCGAGTGAGAGTACGGAGTACGTGGGTAGGTGGTTCAAACACCGCCCCGCGGAGATCGCCCAACTTAAGTCATTCTTAAACACGTATTGAGGACCCCTTTAGAGGTACTCAGGGGTAACCGAGAGAGCTACCGCGAGGTAACAACGTGGCGAAGCCCACGCTGGCTTTCCACGGATCTTGGTGCTAGCGGATGTCACCGTGGAGGAGCACCGGGACAGAGACCCTCAACTCCCCGGCCGGCGGCCGACCCCCCCGTTCCAAGGCCGCCACCGCGCAAACCCTGTGCTCTCACACCGGAGTGCCCCCCATGACGGTGTGAGGGAGCTTCTGCGCGGCATGGCCGGGAGGAACGGCGGTGGGAGCGCGCCCCACCGCCGTTCCGCTTTAATGAACGGATGAGCGAGCTGATCGAAGGCGCCCCGGTCGCTCTCGGCGGCCCGCGCGGCTTCGCCGTCACCCGCCTGCTGCCGAGCAAGCAGCGGCGCATGGTCGGCGCGTGGTGCTTCCTCGACGCGTACGGCCCGGAAGATCTCCATGGCAGCGCCGGGATGCGCGTCGGCCCCCATCCGCACACGGGTCTGCAGACCGTGACCTGGCTGCTGGCCGGCGAGGTGCTGCACCGCGACACGCTCGGCAGCGTGCAGGAGATCCGCCCCGGCCAGCTCAATCTCATGACCGCCGGTCGCGGCATCGCCCACTCCGAGGAGACGCCGGCCGAGCACTCGCCGATCCTGCACGGCGTCCAGCTGTGGGTGGCGCTGCCCCACGCCGTACGGGACATGGCCCCGGCCTTCGCGCATCATGCCGACCTGCCCGTCGTCACCGTGGACGGTCTCACCGCGACCGTCCTCATGGGCACCCTGCTCGGCGCGACCTCGCCCGCGGCCTGCCACACCCCGCTGGTCGGCGCCGAGCTCGCCCTGGCCGCCGGGGCCGAGGTGGATCTCCCGGTGGAGGAGGGCTTCGAACACGCGCTCCTGACCCTCGACGGCGCGCCCACCGTCGACGGCACAACCCTCAAGCCAGGACCCTTGCTGTACGCGGGTGAGGGCCGCCGCCACCTGCGCCTGGCCACGGCCGAGCCGGCGCGCCTGCTCCTGCTCGGCGGCGAGCCCTTCGAGGAGCGCCTGGTCATGTGGTGGAACTTCGTGAAACACATCCCACAGACCTGGCCATGTGGCGGGACAGCAAGAAGCCCCCGCGTCGCCCAGGGGAGAACCAGGGTGGGTAGCGGGGGCTTCGGTCTTGCAGGCTAGCGACTAGCTGTCACTGCCGTTGGTAGGCGGCTTGGGGCGGGTGAAGATGTTCAGCGTCCCGATGACGCCGATGACACCGATGATGAGTGCGCTGCGGGTCTGGGTGTCCTCCTTGGGGATCAGGTAGAACACGCCGATGAAGGCGGCACCGATGACCGCAATCAGCGCCACCATCGACCATTCCACTTTCATAAACGCCTCCCTTACAGCGAATACGCCTGCACGTGTACTACTCCCAGAGCCACGGTCAGCAGAGTCGTATTCGTCACCAGCAGTGTGAACCCTGTAGTGGTCTTGCTGTTCGCCTTGACGGCGTAGGTGTACTTGCCGATGACCGTTGCATCTTCTGCAACGTCCACTCCGTAGTTGGTATTGGGAAGGGTGCGGGGCCAGGTGACCACCACTTCCCGCGTGCCACTGAACAACGCGATGGCGGGAACGGCAACCGACTTAATGCAGGGGAAGCCGACCACGGCATCTTTGCCATTGGTGCCCGCGACGCCCTGTAAGCCTCGCTCGCCCTGCAAACCCCGGTCACCCTTGTCGCCCTTAGGGCCAGGCACCTTTGTGGCGTCTACGTAAGCCTGAGTGGCCGCGATGATGGTTGCCTTGGTGTCGTCGATGGTGCCGTCCAGGTTGCCGTAGCGGGCTTGGAACATCGCATCGCTCAGGATGTCCTTCAAACCGAAGTCCGGTGCCATCACCACCCAACTGTTCAGCGGGACGGTCCAGTCCTTCTCCAACGTGCTGGCCTGGTTGCGTTCGTGCAGAACCAGACCGTTCGCTGATTCGCTCTTCACCGACCACATGGAACGAGTGATGCTCTGTTCCCGCACCACTCGAAGGACTTCAGCTTTGTTAGCGCCGTCGTACTGGACTGCGACCTGGCGGCGGAAAACGGTTTCCATGGCTAGGGCAGCGGCCGGATGTACTTGCAGAAGGCGGTGGAGGCGTAGTACCCCGCTTCTGTTCCCGCCACCGTGCGGGCGTTGGCGGTGTCAACGGCAACCTTGAACTCGAAGTAGTCCGACACACCATCAGCGCCCAGCTCGTTGAAGATGGTGAGTGAGGCGGAGTTGGTTTCACCGGTTGAAATGGCCATGTTCTGGATGGACGGCTGCTCCACACCGTTCTTCGTCACGACGCCCGTGTAGACACCGACTTCGGAGTTGCTGTCCGACTTGAAGACCACCACGGCTTTGAACTCGTAGATGCCGGGGACGGGCGGAATGATGCGGCCACTGAAGGATGCCGGGTTGTGAAAACTGGAATGCGTCTTGAAGCGCGTTGCATTCCAGCCGACCGCCCGGAAAGCGCCATCAGGGTTGAAGCCAACCTGCTCGCTGTTGCGGTAGACGGACAGGTACGGGATGGCAATGAACGGCTCGATGCTTTCGGCCAGGTCCCTGATGTGTTCGTGCGGGGTGACCGGATCGCTGCTGGCGGGGTAGTAGAGCCCGCTTGATGTGGTTGTCATTACGAACTCAACCTCTCCCATTCGACGATCAGTTGCATTGCTTCCGGGTAGCTTCCCATGCCCGCGTACCGGATATCGGGGCTGCCATCGGCGTCGTAGAACGCCAATCCGCCCGCGTCCCCATCCGCCATGTCGTCCACCCAGGAATTAGGAATGTCAAACGACGGCAGGATGGCCCCGACGGTCAAGGCCGGCCCAGCTATGGAACTGGTGCGGGTCGGTGCCCCGGAAGGCCGTTTGTTCTGTGTCACAAGCCAGATGGTGGATGCCGCTGATGTGTATGTCCCCGCGTAGGGGATGCGGGCGATACCCGTCAGGCGAGCGTTGGTGATGGTGGCGTCTTTCAACGACTTCAACTGGTCGCCGAAGAACACGACACCTGTGTGTGCCAGTCCTGTTTCAGTCCCTTGAAACAGGTCGCTGGTGTCCATGCGCCACTTGTTGGTGTTCCAGGTCCGTGTCTCAATCGGGCTGAAGGTGTCGGTGCCCGTGATCAGTTCCGGCTTGGGAGTCGGCTCACTCGGGCTTTCGGTAGGCGGAGGAAGAGCAGCGGCAGTCCGGACCCGGTAAGCCACGTAGTACTTGTTGCTCACCCGGTCCATGTTCACCAGGTCGTTGTTGGCCACTGTCAGGTCTCGTGCGACTTCAGCGGTTACAACGGTCTTCCCGCCACGGATTCGAACCTTCACGGTGGAACCGACTTTGGTCCCGACGATCTGGCCTTGAATCGTTGCCATCAGTCACCTCCTGAAGCAACCTTCAACAGCAGCCGCTGTCGGCCACCGTCGAACGTGTAGGGCAATGTCGATTGGACAATCTGAACTTTCTCGGTGGTGCCGTCCGCCAGCCGGATGGTGCCGACATCGCCGATCCACAGCAGCGGGTTGGGAATCATTTCAACTTCGTAAGCGTCGGCTGAGCGAGTCATGATGCGGTCCAGGATCGCTGCCGCAATGTGGTTGGCCGTACCGGAATCCATTGCCCAGTCGTAAGTCTCGAAGTACGGAACGGGCAGCTTGGAGTTGGGGCCACCGAATCGCTTGGGATGCCGGGAGTCGTTGTTGTAAGCGATGGCCTGTCCGGGATCGCCGTCTGCCGTCTCGTACCGCACCACGACGCAGTTGTAGTCGCTATCGGAGTCGGTGCTTCCCGTTGAACGGATGATGGTGTCCCCCTCTACGAGAGTGAAGACGGAAGGACGCCGCGTGATAGGCCCTTGCCACTCCCGTACGTACAACACCCCGCTTGGTGTCATCTCCCAATCACCAGGCCACGACGATTCAATGACTGAAATCAGGGACTTCAAGCGGTCGCTATCGAAGACGATGGTGGAAGACCACGGGCCGTTGCTGATATCCGGGTCGAAGTAGACGGGAATCTCGCCACCCAACAAGTCCCGGATCGTGGAGTAGATCGTTCCGGACGGCTGGAAGGGGCCGGTGAAGGTGGCCTTGCGGATCGTCTCCAACAGCCCCACCGCCTGGACCACAACCTCATCGTCCTCGGTGACCGTGTTGTCGATCCGAAGTGTGCAGCGACGGAACCAGTAGGGCTCGTTCTCGTCCATGCCGATACCCAGGCTCACACGCACCGTCTGGCCATTTGCCGCCAAAGGGTGGGTCGAGTATGTGGGAGACCAATCGAAGCCCTCAGCGTCGATCCTGGGGATGCGGAACTCGGCACGCTCGGGAACGTTGCGGAACAGGTCCACTTCCTCGAAGCCGGTACGGACGGGGATGTTCGACCGCAGCAGCCGGTTGTTGTAGTAGCTGTCCACGCGCAGCAGGTATTGGAACTGCCCACCCTCGATGACTTCCTGGACCTTCTCGTCTACTTCAATCATGAGAGGTCCGCCCTTGCCAGATCCAGGTACGTGGCGTAGTCGGCTTCCAGATCCACGTATGTCTGGCCCGCGTACTTGGCCGCCAGGTCCGCATAGGTGAATCCCTTAGCGGTGAACTTGAAGGGCCAGCCGTCTGTTTCAGCGATTGACATCACGAAGTCGCGGCGTCCGTCTGTCCTGTCCTGACTGCGCCGTTCGACATCGAAACTCAACACACTGAAGTAGCACTCGTCCAGCGTGCCGTCTGACACTGAACGGCGCATCTGAAGGATTCCCGATGTGCGGGTGTCGATCAGGTTCAGCAGGTTCATTTCCGAGGTGCGGGAGAAGGTACGGACACGGATATCCGCGGTGAACTGTCCGGTGAGGCTGGCGCCGGTGATGATGCGGTTCTTCCCGCCCACTCGATACACCGTCACGTCAGGCTCATACCTCTTGCTCTGCCATGCCGTGATGACAACCTCGGCAGCGTTGCCGGTAATGGCATCACTCAGAACCACTTCGCGCTGTCCCCGTGCCGTGTTGACGGGAAGAGTGATGGTGAGCGGGGAACTGTCCCTGTCGAAGTAGCTGGGGCTGTTCTTGTTGACCCGCGTACGCCAGAACACCGGCACACCGAATGGCGCTTCGCTATCGGTGATGACAAGGGTGTCCGTGTCGGTGGCGTCCAGGTGCCCGCCCCTGATCGGAATCATTGCACCGCCTACAACGCGGTACACATCAATCATCTGGCCGGCCGTCATTCCAGTGACTGAAACAAGAGCCCTTGGCGGGTACACGCCAGTCACTTCAGTGGCCGATGTGGCGACGACCATCAGAACCTCATTCCTACGCGTGCGTCGAACTCTGCCTTACGTTCACTGCGGGCCACATCGGCTTTCATCGCCACGCCGTTCACATACACGCTGAAGCTGGCGTTGTCGGTCAGCTCCACCTTTGCCACCGAAGCAGGTTGTGTGCGCCCACCGGCCGACTGGTAGGCCGCAAATCCTGCCGCACTGAATGCGCCACCACGCCCACCACCGGAACGTGCCAACTGTGCGTCCTGCTTGTTGCCACGGGACTGGAAGACGGTGGTGACGGTGACGGTCTTTCCCTTCAGGGAATTGATCTGATCCTGAAGGGCTTTGATCCGTCCTTCGGCGTCGTGGGTGTTGGCGTTGAAATCGGTGTCCTTCTTCGGCGGGATGAGACCCAGCTTTGTGGCGTAGTCCTGTGCCGCCTTCTTGCTGATGCCCAGTCCTGTCGCGGCCTTGATGAATGAGTTGTAGTTACTGGTAGCAATACCGTTGGCCTGCTTGCCTTCACCGTTCACCGCGACGTAGGCCGCATAGTTGGCGTTCAGTGCCCCGGCAAGCCCACTGAGCGCATCACGGTTGGCCCGGCCCTTCTCGGTGTTGGCGTCCAGGGTCTTGCCGTTGTCCTTGATGGACTCTTTCAACTTGTCAAAAGCAGCGGCGGAATCGGTCTGCGCGTCGAACAGGTTGCGGGAGGTGTCGTAGACCTGGCGCATACGTTCGTCGAATGAAAGCAGCGCTTCCCCGGCACTGGTGATTGCCAGCCCGTGTTCGTCGAATGCGTTACCGAGGTCTCGCGCTCCCGATGCTGCTTCAGCGGTGTGACGCTGAATGCTGCCGACCCTCTCGTCGTAGTAGCCGAGGGATTCCAGCAGACCGTAGATCTTGCCGGGTACGTATCCGGTGACCGCCGACAGTTCCGTAAGCCCGCGAACGAGGTAACCAGCCGTCTCGATGGCACCACCCGCGACAACCGCGAAACCCTCCAGGGCATCGGCCGCTTGTTCCGATCCACCGGCAATGGTCTCCAGGGCGCTGCCCGTTGATTCGCCGAGGATGCTGAAGGTGCTCGAAAGCGCCTCGATGACCGGGCCACCCTTGGCAATCAGCGTCTCCAGTCCATCGCCCACCTCCACGATGAAGTCCTGGACGCCCTTGGCCAAGGGTTCAACGAACTTGGCAGAGTCGGCGAAGATCTGCTCGAAGTCGATGGTGTCGAGAGCGCCTTCAATTTTGTCAATGCCAGCGATGGTGGTGTCCACGAACGGAAGGGCGGCCTTCTCCAGCCGCTTACTCAGACCGTCCGTAAACCCGCTGAAAGCCGCCTGGACGCGTTGGTCCTTGGCAGCCAGGGCGATGCCACCCGCAACGCCTCCTACGCCCGCTCCGCCGATTACAGCGGCCGAGACAAGCGCTCCTACGACAGGTGCCGCCGCACCCGCACCGATGACCAGTGCTTGCTTTAAAGAACCTGCAATGCCGGCCGATGGCACATCGGGGATCAGATCCTTCAACAGGTCGCGGTTCTTGGTGAGATTGCGGATCTCGGTCTGCTGCTTGCGGATGGCTTTGCTGATGTCGATCCGCTCAGAGGCAGTGCCCGCATCGGCAAAGGCACGAGCAAGGGAACCAAGTTCGTGCTTGGCAATCCCGATCTCACGAGTCAGCTTGGACACTGAACGCGCATTGCGGTCCGCCGCACTGCCGAACTTGCCGGTTGACTTAGCGGCCTTGTCTAACTCGTCCTGAAGCTTGTGTGCCTCGCGGTCGGCTTTGGTCATGTTGTCGTGGAAGGACTTCAGCCCGCGATCACTGTTGTCCTTGACATTGATTTCAGCTTCTACATCGCGTGCCATCAGCGAATCCTGTCCAGTGCCCTGTCCAATGCACGGTCAGCAGCCGCGCTCCACTCGTCTGTCTCGGTAACCGGTTTGGTGAAGAAGCCAGGCTCCACAACGATCAGCGACCACTGGCCTTTGCCGCGCCGTCCCCATGCGGGGTGGCGAACGTTGCCTTTGTCCATCCGCTTGATGTCGCTGCGGCCACCGTTGCTGTTCCTGCCACCGGTCAGCTTCACCCGCACCACTTTGCCGATGACTTCTTGCTTGGCCTTGATTTGGATGGCGGCGGCCCACTTGTTCAGACCGCCGCCCTTGGGAAGGGTGTCGAGAGCCCTGGACCTGATGGCCTTACGCACAACGGGAACTGGCTTGCGCAGCTCGGTACGCAACTCGTCCAGTACCCGCTGTTCGGCAATCAGTTGCCCGATGGAACGGGCGTAGGCGCCGATGCTCTCTGCCACCTATTCCACCTTCTCCCGCTCTGCTGCCGCCCACTGAAGGAAGGAAGCCTCTTGCTGTACGTCGATGATGGTTGCCAGTTCCCGCGCACTCATCCGCCTCAGTTCCGAGTAGGTGAATGGCGAGCCCTGGATAACCATCTGGATCAGTCCTCGGACGACTGACCCTTCTTCGTAGGGTCCGCTTCCTCATCCGCCTTGTGATCGACGTTGGCGCACTCGTCGTTCCACTTGTCGAACTGGGACTTGGTAAGCCCCTTGCGCCGCATGACGTTCCACGCCAGGAAGCGAGACTGAGTGCGAGGCCCGGCAGTGGGCTTGTCGAACTCAGACATCTCCCACTTGGCAACGTCCCGCTGGTCGGCAACCAGCTCGTGCACGTCGCCGTTATCCATCGTGACAACAAGTCGGTACTGCTCCATCGGTTCTCCCCTTTGTATTTCAGTTAGTTGAGTCGGCCGGCCTTAGACCGCGGTTCCCTTTACGGGCTGGCCGATGACCGGGAACGTGGCTTCAACCGTGGCGAAAGAACCACGCTCCCCACCGATCGGAACAGCGGTCACGACGATGGTGAACGTGTAGGTGTTGTTGCCCGCCCCGCGCTTGGGCGTGTAGACGATTTCGACTTCCTCACCCTGGTGCTCGAAGAGCCAATCCGTAAGGCCGTCCTGGGCCTGCACGGCACGAATCTGGAAGGTCCACGTCGGGTCGTCCACATCCGACAGGACATAGCCGGGGTCCAGAGTGCGTTCCTGAGTGATCGGGGTGTCCGGGGTCAGAAGCGCCATGGTGGTGTTGCCGAGGAATTCCTGGCCGTCCCACGAAATCGAAGCGTTCTTCGAGAAGATGGCACCAGCGACGTTAGGCATTACTCGCTCCTTGCTGTGATCTGCATGGTGAACTGTGTCTCGTTTTTGGTGCCGATATCCACCATGTCCACGCGGTCAACTACTGCGACGGTTTCCACCGCCGTGACGATCTGCTGCCAATGATCGCTCATCCATTGAGCGGCCCTCAGTTCGTCTTGTCCGAGGAACGAGACGACGAACCAGTTGTCTTCGAACAAGCCGCTTGGCGGGTCGATGACAACGCTGCCCTGCACTACCCAGGTATCACCGAACTGGAGAAGCTTCTGCCGTACAGGGAACGGTTTCACTTCCTCAATTCCTTCAAGGGCGGCAACGACTTCATCCCGCTTGTCCATGAGGCTCATGCGAGAAGCACCTTCCTGTATCCCGCTTCAAGCCGCCGAACCTCGGGATCGTTTGACGGAGTGAAAACCGCACCACTTTCGACTTCCGTGGCGTTGATGAGTCCACGCATGGACAGGTTCCTGTGGACCCGCCGAAGCAGCGCCTCGTGAAGGTCTGCGGGCAAGGGATCAGGGATGCGGCACTTACCCCGCTGAGAGGCCCGCTCAGCCTCCAACGCGCCGGACACCTGGTCCTGGTCCAGGTCTGGCCGATCCAGGTAAGCCAGGACCTTCTCGACGGTTACCGGGTCCATTAGACCGGCGCAATCGTGGTGATGTTGCCCGCCGAACTCTTGAACTTCAGATTGCCTGCGGTGTCCACGTAAAGGCACCCGCCGCCGGTCTGTGTGGCCGGTGCGGCAATGCCACCGAGGAATAGCACATCGTCAGTGGCGAGGATGTCGGCTGCCTTGCGGTACAGCGTCACGTCCTTGCTCGTTGCTCCGCTGCCCCAGTTCATTCCGCCATCGGTCGTCATGTAGAAGCGACGGCTGGCGTCACCGACCACCAGGGACTGAAGAGCACGGTCACTGGCCGCCTGCGCCTGGACCTCCACACCGCTGCCGGTAGCCGTGTTGATTTGCACCTGAAGAGCGGGAGACGAAGAGCTGGCCACGGAACGGCGGATGACCACACCGCTGGACGAGTTGGCACCCAACGTGATCTGACCGTTGGACCGGGTAATGGTGAACGGGGAATCGAGAGACGAACCGTCGTCCGCGAAACGCTGGATGCCGAAGTCGCTTCCCGCGTTGGAACCGGCTTCAGCAGTTGAAGTCTGCCGTAGGCGCCAGCGCTTCTTGCTGCCGTCATCGTCGTAGGTGTCGTTGGCGAACGTGATGCTCTTCTCGGCACCCGCCGCAGCAGCAAGACGAAGCGTTTCCCCACTGGCCTGGTTCACCACGAAGTCAGCCGACGTGGTGATGATGAACGTCTTGTCCATGCCGATCGTGCCGGTGTTGCGGTTGCCGAAAGCCACCTGAAGTCGAGTGGCCATTTCACCGTTTGCCATCGGTGTCTCGATGGAACCGTGAAGGTGTCGGCTGAGTCCGTCGTTGGAGTAGTCGTGAACCACCCAGCCCCAGAACCACGGATTCCACGTGACACCGGTTGTCTTGGCGTCACCGTTGACGTCCCATCCGGGAACCTGCGTGCCGGTGTTCTGTGGACCGAAGATGGCGTGGGAGTGCTTGGCGTTCTGCCGCATGAGGAACCCACGGAAGTTCTCGCCCAGGTGCTTCGAGTTGGCCCGCTGATACGCGTAGGTGTAGACGCGGCCGGTGGAGTCGTAATGGCCACCAGCGCCGTCGTCATCCCCGCCGCTGTAGTCCGAGGGAATGACGATGCCGTTGAAGATCTGGCCGGTGCCGTCGCCCTTGGGAAGCGCGTCCAGTTGCGACGTGCTGAAGTTGGCCGCCTGCTTGCCGACCACCAGGACGTCGGGAACCTTCATGCGGTCTGTGGTGTCCCGCTGGATCTCGACATCGCTCCACTTGAGCTTCACACCGGAAGCCAGGGTGATATCTCCGGTCATCGTCCCGCCCGCCTTGGACAGGTACTGGGACGGCGTACCGGGCAGGTCCACGACAACCGCGTCGGCCAGGTCCAGCGTTCCACCGGCTGAAGCAGCGGGAACCTCGATGTTGTACGTGGAATCGCTGACGGTGTAGAGCGAGCCGTTGTTGTCGTCCCGCTGCTTCTGCATGACCTCCCGAACCGAGTAGGTCCAGCCGGGGTCGTTCCACTGCGGGTCGTCGGTGGCCATGAGAGCCACGGAGAAGGCCCCAGAGCCGTCCAGGGTCACCTTGTACGGGGCGGGCGGAACAATCGCGTTGTCGGCCGAATCAGCGGCCTTGATGGATGGTGTGAAGACGAGGTAGCCCGACAGCGGCGTTCCGTCCGCTGCCAGGTACTTGCCCGTCACTGTGATGGGTGTGATGCCTGCGGGCATTGCCATGCGCGTTCCTATCTCTGAAACAGGTCCGCACCCGTTAGAAGTTGGATGCGGACCTGTGTGCGTTTCAGTGGTTGAAGTCGGCCGGCCTTAGGCGGGGTCGTAGATGAAGCGGCGGATTCCCTCGACGCGGCTGTTGGCGAAAGCCTTGTAGCCCCAGACACCGATGTAGATGGACTTCACCTGGATGTTGAACTCCAGGAACTGCGGCGTGGTGGCCCAGCCGTGCACGTCTTCACGAGCGAACAGGTAGCTGTTGTCCGCGTTGGTGGAAGCGGCACCCAGCGCCCATGCCGGACGGCCGATGAGACCGTTCAGGTTCAGGTTGGCGAAGAAGGACGCCAGCGTTCCGGCCGCGTTCTGCGGAGCGAGGGGCGGGAACAGAAGACGACCGTTGCCGTCCTTGGCGAGAGCCAGCTTCTTGTAGAGGTTGGCCTGAACCATGAAGTCCCGCAGCCGGTATCCGCCGCGCGTGAACAGCATGTCCACGAGAGCGCCGATCAGCTCACCCTGAAGCGCCGTATCCGCCGCCGCCGTGGTGATGGTGGTCTCCTGACCGGTCAGCGTCAGGCCGTCCAGGAATGCGGCGGTAGCCGTTTCCAGCCCCTCGTACCAGGAACGGCGCATCTCCGCGCGAACGAGGTTGTCCAGGTTGGGCGAACCCATCTGGTCCCATGCCTCGCGGTTGATCTCGATCTTCCCGGAAAGCGGGGTCGGAGTGACCGTCTGACTGGTGACCGCGAACGAACCCAGAGACGGTTCCGTGCCCTCGGTGTGGTCGGCGACGAGGGTCCCGCTGCTGCTCCATTTCGGGAACTGGAACGGGGTGACGCCGTTGGGCGGCGCACCCTTGTTGATGGTGTTCCAGATCGGGTACTCGTAGTCCAGGCGGTCCACGTACATGTCCGGCCGCTGAATGGTCGGGTTGAGCGTGGCGACGTTGGACGTGCTGACCGCGAACTCGGCTTCCATGAAGCCCTCGACACGCTTACGCGCCGCCTCGTCGTTGCCCTTCAGCATCGACTTGATGTCGTTGGCGAAACTGAACTCGCTGTTGGTGTCGAACGTGTAGACCGGCTTCTCGTTCACGACGGTCTGGGCGAACGTGGCGGCGTTGGGAACCTCACGCGGCGGAACGGTCGGGTCGTCCTGGACGGATGCGGGAGCGTTATTCTGAAGGGGCTTCTTGGCCTCGTCCACGGTCTGGTTGAACATGGCCTGGATGCGCTGGTACTTCTCGAAGTCCTTGATGCTGAACTGCTGCTCGGGATCGGGTGCGGTGCAGTTCTCGACAACGTGCGTGTCCTGCCCGCAACGGGTGCAAATCATGGTGTTCCCTTCTTTGGCCGCCGTCACGGACGTGAGTCGGCTGTCGTCGAATGCCGGTACCGCAGTCAGCGATACCTCGTTCAGATGTGCCTTACGGACGATGTTCACGCCCGGCTTTTGAGGGTCGTTGTAGAAATCCATGTCGGTGGTGCCGACGGAAAGACCGTCCAGGACACCGAATTCAGCGAGTGAAAGAGCTTC
This sequence comes from Actinoplanes sp. NPDC049598, assembly GCF_040675435.1. Classification (NCBI taxonomy): domain Bacteria; kingdom Bacillati; phylum Actinomycetota; class Actinomycetes; order Micromonosporales; family Micromonosporaceae; genus Actinoplanes; species Actinoplanes sp. NPDC049598. The sequence goes on from NZ_JBFAOX010000032.1 coordinate 83,810, forward strand.
GTTGCCCTTCTCGCCAGGAGCGACCTTGAACGTGATCTCGACACCGCGCTCAGTCTCGACGAAGCCAGTGGCGATGCCGATGGCCGAACTGTTGTCGTGGTCCCGCAGAAGCTTGACCCGCGACAGGTCTGCGTACTCCAGGCTGCCCGGCAGGAATTCCCACTTCCGTCCACGGCTGACCGCAGTCTTGCCGTAGGGCAGTGCCAAACCGGTGATGGTGCGGGCTTCCTTGTTGACCGCGAATGCCGTGCGTTCCTCGTTGTCGAATGTGTAATCCGACGAGGTGGCGAACGAGTAATCCGCGGGTCGGCCGGCCTCCAGCTCACGAGGTGAATTGCCAAGCGTGGACTGCACCTTCACTGCCTCTCGTTGCGCCTGCTCCAATTCCGCTTTCTGTTCGGGCGTGAACGGTGCCCAGCCTTCCTTCGAGCGGACTTCCTCTTTGGTGATGACGCCGCTGTTCAGGTAGATCTGGTGAATCTCGGCCCGCGTCTTCGGGTCCGCCCGTAGGTAGTCGTCCTGGAGCAGCTTCACGAAGTAACCGCGAGGGGTCACGTCGGGCATCGTCAGCCGCTGTTCCACCGCGAGGATGTACGGGTTCAGCAGATCGTTGATGCGGTCTTTACGACGGTCCACCGCGTTCTGATAGGTGCGGGAAGTGGTGCTGATTCCCAAGTCCTCGGGGTCCAGGCCCAGGGCGTTGGCGATGCCCAGGTTGATGTTCCGTTCGACTTCAATCAGTTGAAGGTCGGCAGGGGACAGGTAGTCCAACGGCTTGGCGTCCAGGGCGGCACCGACGTAGTTGTACGGGTTGTTCTTCGCGCTGTCGGCAAACGCCTGGATTTCCTCCTGCATCGCCGCGCGGGCTTCCTCTGGCGATTCGTACCCGAACAGCGGGTCCACATCTGCCTTCGGTGTGAAGAGCAGCTTGGGCATCGGGTTCTCGGCGAACATCTCCGATGTCTTGGCGGTCTTCATGGCCCGCCGAATGACGCCGCCCACCGTCTTGCGCAACGGCGGATGCGGACTGTCGAACCTGATGATTTCAGTAGATGAAACCTTCACACCCTCGATGTAGATCTCACCATCGGGGTGATAGCTGTCCCCGCACGGCATCGTCGTAGGAAGCGCATTCGTAGGCGCCTGGACCGTCACCGAATCCAGGTTCACGTGATAGGCGCTGACCGGATAGTTCTTCCAGTCCCACTGCGTGATGCGCCAGAACGACACGCTGTCCATCACGAGGTCTTCCACCGTCTGCTGAAGCGTGACCACATTCGCAACGCGAGGGTCGATCTGCTCCAGGAACAGGTGACGCATCACCTCGTTGTTCCCTCGGTACGTGACGAGAGGAAGCGTGCCGATGTTGCAGATCAGGTTCCGTCCCCGCAGTACGGCGGGAATGGACATGGCAGAGCGACGACCCACGCTCGGTGAGACGCCTTCCAGTTCATTCAGCCGCCGGAAGTACTGGTCGATAGACACAGGGTCCGGACTGTCAGCGCTGAAAGTCGTTGCCGGGCGTGGGTCGTCAAACGTCAGTGCAAACTCAGCGCGTTTGCTGAGACTGAACAAGTTTGAAAGGCGACCCATGCCATTAGGGTAATGCCTTTCATTTTCCGCCCACGGATACCAGCATCGGCTTCACGGGAGCTGGGAGTGTCTTCACCAAATGGACAGCACCCGCCGCCGCATAAACCGCGTCGCACGGTTCCCCGTCCTTCCGGCTGAACTTCCACCGGTCTCCCGTTTCATACTTTGAAACGCTCAGGGCATGCAGGGTCAGCAGCGGATCACCGTTGTGCGCGATCAGTTCGCTGTCCACGTCGGCACTGAATCCCATGCACGCTTCAGGCACCTCTGTGATTTCAACAATTGGAATGCCGGCCAACCAAGGTCGTACGCCTTTCCGCTGCTTCATCTTCGCGCCCAATACCGCCATCGGACCCATGGGCATCCAACCCACCACGCGAGGCTTGACCTTTTGAGCCAGCCCAGGAAGCTCCTGCTCGATCAGAAGGGGCACGTTGACCCCTTCCCATGCCTTGACGACTTCAACGCGCCTACGGCCGTCTGAGAGGGTTTCGGCCGCCATCAGCGTTCCGTGCTTACCGTCCAGGCTGATGTCACACACCAACGCGATGCCGCTCGACTTGGGAAGCGGTGCGGAGTCTTCACACACGTTCCACATGATGGGGTCGATCGCACCGTTGAGGGATTTAACTTTCTGACACAGGTACTCGGTACGGAAACCGGCGACGGCGGTAGGACCGATCTTCATCGCCAGCTTGGCCTTGTTGTGCAGCCGCTTGAACATCTTCGTCACGTGGCCCAGGGAGGGGTTGGCCGCCTTCCATCCCTCCACGTCGAACAGATCGCAGTTGTCCTCGGCGCTGTATTCGAACAGACCCAGACTGTCGTCCAGGTCTTCGCGGTCTTCGTCCGTCTCCGCGTTGATGAATGCCAGTGCCGCCGTGTGTAGGTCGTTTAAGACGATGGAACGTTCGTCACCCTGGTTGGACAGGAACCAGCACTGCGCATAGTCGAGTGCTTGCATCGTCGGCACTACGGCGTCGTAGGTCTCGCGGTCTTTCTGTTCCCGCAACTCATCGACGACAAGACGGTCAACAGTGCGTCCACGGGCGGCACCACGTCCAGCGGGAACCAATGCGTAGGTGCACCTGTCCGCCGTCTCGATGTGCTTGTTGTTGTTGTCGTAGTAGATGCCGAGGTTCTTCTGTTTGGGCATCCACCGCCGCAACTCAGGCGTCGTTTCAATAAGTTCAACGACCTTGTTCCACGGGATGGAAGCGCCGGTGAGGTTGACGGAGACACCCAGGATCATCGCGTGTTGCTCGATGAACAACCAGAACGCAATCAAGATGTAGAGCAGGTGGGTCTTCCCGTTCTGCCGGGCCACCAGCAACAGGATCTGCTCGAAGCGGGGTGTGCCGTCGGGAAGCAGTTCCCCCGCGTGGATGGCTACCCACCGCTGCCAGGGACGCAAAGGGCGGCCCACCTGAATGGCGAACCGCTCCACTGCGAACCCGTAGCTGGTCGTCTCGTCCAGCGCACAGCCGCAACCACAGGGACCGGGAGGACCGGTGACCAATGGCGGGGTGAAGCGCCGTGCTTCTGTGTTGCCGAAGACCTTGCTGCTATCCAGCGCGTGTATGTTTCCCGCGCTCTGCCCTGAGCTTGGCGAGTTCGTCTTCAGGCTCTTCCGTGGCTTGGGTAGTACTTCCGCTGTCATCGCTCTTTCCTCCCTTCTGCGTTTCAGTTTGGGTAACGGCCGGCCTAGTGAGTGCGGGAGTCATTCCGAACTTGAGCATCTGTTCCAGCAGCCGTGGTCCTACCGTCGCAACCACACTGTCGGCGATGTAGTACTTCTCCAACCGCTCGATGCGCTGTGTCCACTTGACGTTGGCTGTGCCGCCCTCGTCCTCCAGTTGTTCGATGGCATCCAGCAGCTCTTGCTTCACCCGCTCGGCCCGGTCGATTGCCATCGCGTAGGACATGGCCAGCCGGTACCCCCACTGATGCTGTTCCTGAAATGCCACTGTTTGCCATGACTTGGAAAGACTGGCCGCCATTGGTCCTTTACGTACAGGCATTGGTTTAACTTTCTGCAACAGAGAGAGAGGACAGAAGGGCATGGGGGGTGTCCGGCCGACCTTGCTGGGAAAAAGCCACTCGTCTAATCATCTGTCTCACCCTCTGTTTCATCTCATGTAATGCATGTGTGTTGTTTAACTATGTGCAATGCATGTGGTGTGTGTATGTACTACCCACTACCCATCACCACTGTGTGAGTGTGCGGGGTGGTGGTTGCTTACCCGCGTTGGGATCACCTATCTCCTTGTTGCACTCCGCACACACAGCCTGTAGGTAGCGGGGGTCATCTCCCGCCTTCTTTCCCCGCAAGTGGTGTACCTGTGTTGCTGTTCCCGTGCATGTACCCGCGATTGCCGCCCTGCACCTGCCCCCGTTGTTCACAAGGTTGTGGGCCAGGATCTGTTCCCGCACTTTCCTCCACGCACGAGTACTTCCCCCGGCCCACGCCTTGCTCATTTCAGTTCCTTACTTCTGGTTCCGCCGCTGAAGCTTGCGACTCTCGTTCAGGGCAGTGGTGTCCTCTGTCGTGATGGGCGTTTCCCCGCCCTCAGATCCACGCTGAGCGCCGAACTTCTGCTCGTGGGCCTGTCGGCCGGCCTCGGTCTTGTCGAACGTGTTGGGAAGCAACTGGGCCCCCAGCTTCTCGTTCGCCGCGTTGCTCTCGTCGATGTTGATCTGAACACCGGACTTCTTCGGTTCCGCGAGGTTGCTCTGCTCCGCGATGTCCTGCCGGTACTCGCCGTTCTCCGGGTTGATGACGTCAGTCATTTGATTCCGCCTCTTCCAGTTTGGTGAGTTGCTCGTTCAGCGCACCATTCTCCTCCGTGAGCTGATCGACCGCGGATTCCAGTACTGCGTTCTTCATCGTCAGTTCGCTGTTCTGTGCCCGCAGCTTGTCGATGACGCGTTGTGGGTCGATGTTCATTCCTGGCCGCCGTTCTTGGTCATGAGGTCCAGAATGGCCAGGGCCTCGTCTCGCTTCACCCACTGGACACCGACGAAAGTGTCATCGGTGTTGTTGTTCGCGCGGTTGAACCTGGGCATCGGGATGTAGCCCAGCTCCCGCAGCTTCGTCTCCGCCGTACACATCAGTCGTTCGTCGTGTGCCATGTCTCTGCCTTTCAGTTTGTTAGTTCTGCTGTGCGTGCCATTGGATGATGAGTCGCTGTGCAGTCTCAACCCACTCTTCGTCTGTCAACTCGTTGCAGATGTGGTAGCCCTTGGTCTCGATGTTGTGGGCCACCTTCTCCGCCAGTTGTTCTTCGGTCAGCCAGGACTCCGGCACCTGAAGGTCTTGTGTGTCATCGGGTCCTTTGGCGTCCCGCCCATGTACGTCACACATCACCGCACTCCAATCCACCACACGACACCCAGTGCCGTTCCCAGCCATCCCGCCCCTAGGACTGTCCGTGTGAGGCGGAGCTTTCGGACCCGCGACCATCCCTTGCCGTACCGTGTCTCTTGCATCAGGACCCCCCTTGATGTGTGTTGGGTTGGTTGTTTCCAGATGTGGGGCCTACTTGATCGGTCAGGTAGGCCCCGTTTCATTTCGTGGACTTCCTTGCGTACTCCCACTCCTCGAAGTTGATGCACCCCGCGTCGAAGCACTCATCCAGTTGTTCCCGCGACATGTCTTCCGTGGTGTGGTGATCTTCGTAGCGGTCAAGGTGGTTCATCGCCTCTTGCTTGGCCTGTTCCAGTCGCTCTTTGTCTGCCTTCAGTTGGACGCCGACCTCTTGTGCCCGCTTCCTCAGGGCCGCGTTCCAATCACGGTTGATGACAGGCTCACCGGTTTGACGGCCCTCAGAGCCACGCTGAGCGACTTTCCCCGCCGTCCGCTTAGTCGCCCCGGGGTTCAGCGCTTTTTTCGGCTTAGAGGCTTCTAGGGCTGTTCGGGGATGTTCAGGCCCACTGAGAACTCCTCGATCCGCAGCAGGTCCAGTACCGCCGCCATCGCCTCGTCCTCGCTGTCGAACGGAATCCGAGGATCGCCGAAATGCTTTGCCAGTTGGTACTCCACCCCGCTCACGACGAGGTACACCTTCGCGTGCGTGTCCTGGTGCTGAATCCGGAACGCCTCCACTTTGTCCAGGTCGAGAACCACTTGGCCGGACCCGCTTGCGCGGTACATCAGGTGTGGTCGTTTCATCAGTTGAAATCTCCTTCTTGGTACGTGGTGCGCGCTTAGTTGCGTTGATAGGACCGTCTTGCCATGGCGGGAGGGGATTGCGCCACTCACTGACTGCGGTTGAGTGTGTGGACTGCTGATTGGGATGACGGGAGACGTTCCAACCAACCATCGACGCGAACTTGCGGATTTCCCCGTTTTCCTCGGCTTCGTAAGGCTTGATGTGCCCTGCTCGCGTCAGTTCGATGATTAGTTCGGGGATGTCGTTCCTCAACATGAAGCGGGGGAACAGGTCGTCTTCAACGATGTCAACGTTGCCGTCATCATCGGCGAGCGTGTTCAGCATCATCAGCAAGCGGAAACTGCCATCAGATAGCGACGTGTACTGAGTCAGGTTGTGGAACTCGCTGCGATTCAGCCGCTGCTTCCCGTACTTCGGAGGGAACATGTCACTTCCTCCGCAGCTTCTTCTTGGCGGGGGCAGAACCACGCAGGAACTGCACTACGACACCTTTGACGTGCTTCCGAGTGCGGACGGTGTAACCGTTCCGCCGCCCGTACTGCCGTGCCGCAACCTGGAACATGCGGTCCGAGGACTTGTAATCCACTCCCCGTTCTATGAGCCACTTGTCCCCGTCAGACCACTCATCCCATGGGTACCGGACAAGGGCTTCCATGCCTTCGTCTTCCGTCATCTTCGTCGCCATGCCGATAACCGTAATGCATGTCGACTTCGACGCTCTTTTTCTACAAACTGAAAGGCAGGCGCCTACTAGCTATCAGTGTTTCAGTTTCTTAATTGGTTTTGTATGTGTGTATGGCTTGTAAGGCTTGGACGTGGACACAACGTTGCACCCACGTGGTGTCAACGTGGACACAACGTGGACAGGATTGGGTCAGCACCCTGTCAACGTTGACACCCTGTTGACACCACGTGGACAAGGTGAAGGCCGGCCGACTTCACAAGATGAAATGCGGGAGGCTACTGAGTATGAAGAAACTCAGGCGCAAGAAGGTGGAACGAATGGTGGCGGTTCTTGTTGCCGCCGCTCCCGTACTGAATGAAAACCAGGCGGATGTGCTGGGGCGCCTACTGCCTCACCCCGCCAAAACAGCGGGTTCCTAGGGCTGGTCCCCGTCATCCAGATGCGGACGCTTCTCTTTGATCCAGGCTTCAACGTCATCCGCAAGCCAGACCTGACCCATGGCTAGCACCTGATAGGGCTCTGGGAAGTCTCTTCTGCCGACCAGTTGGTAAGTGCGGGCACGGCCGATTCGTAAGCGGGCAGCGATCTCTGCCGCACCCATCAGCTTGAACGTCGGTCGTGTTGCCACACCCAGAAGCTAGGCCCGTCGTGATCTCTACACATGGCATACGGCAATACCGACCACGTCTACCCCTAGACACGTGTGGGAGGGGGTGCCTAGCGTGGGTGGCTCGTGCAAGTTGCAGACCAGGGGAGAACCTGATGAGTGACCGTGACCGGAAGGCGTGGCGGTACACCGCCAACTGCATCCCGCCCGGTGTCGTGGAGGAAGACGACGAAGACCTGTCGCTGGGGTACTCGATACTCAGGGCGCTGGCCGAGGAGACTTCACTTCAGCAAATCGCCCCAGGGGTCTACTGGTACGGGAAGAACGAGAGGGCAGCCATGAGCAACCAGCCGTCTTACATCGAACTTCAGAAGATGGAACTGGAAGAGCTACGGGAACTTGCCCGCAGCATGGGTGTGGGTCTAGGTCCCAACGCTGACCGTGCAGCCCTGATCAGCACGATCATGCAGGAGCGCACCTTCCCGCAGAACAGGCACCCAGAGCCCGGCGAATGACTACACCCACACCTGACCCCACGTACGGCTGTCCCCGGCCCACCTAGACCCGCTGAGGCGCTTCAAAGCCACCGCCTGTTTGTCCGCGTACCTCGTCCCCGCTCCACCCTTGCCGACCCTGATCTCACACAGCGTCTGAACCACGGACCTGCGTGCGGTCAGGGTCGCTGCGTTCCAGCGCTCTTGTGCGTCCGGTCCCGCCATGTCCCGCAGTGCAGGGGGAACCGTTGCCGCCTTCAACTGCGTTTCAAGGTCTGAAATCTGTTGTGCCAGTTGGGTTTCAGCCATTGAAAGCGTCTCGATGGACACGGTGCCGTTGATGGCTCCCTGCCTGAACGACTGAAGGCGGGAACGTGCCTCTGCCAGATCACCTTTGATGGCGTCCATGTTCTGGACACCCTCTGGCTTCACTAGTGCTGCCAACGCATCCGGCTGTTGAAGACGGGTGACAACCAGCCGCTCGATGACCGCCTCCAACGGTGCCGCCTGGATCTGCACACAGTGCTTGCGGCGGTTGGAACACCGGTAGCTGTCCTTCACGTGGTCCAGGTGGTCCCCGCACACGTCACAGCGCCCCAGGTAGCTGAGTAGGTGCTTCTGCCGACCAGGGCGGGTGATTCTTCGGTCCGGACTGCTCAACACCTGCTGCACGTCGTAGAACAACTTCTTGTCCACGATCGGTTCCCACTGCCCCGCGTACTCCTGCCCGTTGTGCCGCCTGAGAGCCACGTAGACGGGATTTCGGGCTATCCCCCTCACACGGCTAGGGGTCCAGGGGTCCGACGGCTTAGAGAGGCTCTCGGCAATCTTCAGGATCGGCTCACCCTTGCTGATGTCTTTGAAGATGCGTTGCACCACAAGGCTTTCAGGGATTGAAACGACCTGTCCCAGACGCTTACCGGTGTTGGGGTCGAACGTGCGCTTGTAGCCGTACGGGGTGGGACCGCCAGGGGGTAGGCCGGCCTTTGCCGCACCTGCATGTCCGCGCCTGGTCCTGATGCTTAGAAGGTCCGTCTCGTAGTGGCTCGCCACACCGTCTTCCGCCAGCACTTTGTAGTGCCGTGCGTTGGACAGGTCGTAGGTCATGTCGTGGGTGATGACATGGATTGAAACGCCGTTGTCCCTACAGGAGTCCAGGAACGCGGCCCAGGTTGCCAAGGTGCGATCCCCACGGGACGACTCCCACAGGATCACCGCATCTATATCCCTCTGGGACACAGTTGCCAGCAGCTCTGCCCACCCACCCCGGCGCTTGGCCGGGTTGGCGTAGCGGCTTGCTGAGCGCCCGTCGGTGTAGTCCCCGGCGTCTTCCCAGCCGTTGTCTTCCTTGGCCGCTGTGCCCGCTTCCAGCTGCTCAGCGATGGACTTCGCCTTGTTGCTGCTCTGCCTGCCGTACGTCGATGCCCGCATCCCGTAAGACTAGGGCTAAGGATTTAACTTCGTCGCCCGCGACCACGACGAGATCGTCGCGATGCGGGCCGACTGGGCCGACCGGACGCCCCGCTTCGGCGAGGTCCACGGCTACGACGGCCCGGCCATCCCGGCCCCGCCGATGCCGATCAGCCGCCTGGTTCCGCGGGGCCGCGTTCGCTGACCAGGTGGGTCAGGCCCTTCATGTCCAGGATCACGATCCGGCGGTACGCGGTGGCGATGAGCCCGTCCCCGCGAAGCTCCTGCACGGCCTTCTGAACGGTGGCGCGCGACACCGCGATCATCGCGGCCAGCTCGGGGTGGCTCAGCGGCACCGCGATCTCGACGCTGCCGTCCGGCCGTTCGCGCCCGCAGGTCTCGGCGATCTCGGCCAGGAGCCGGGCCAGCCGGAGGTGGGCCGGGAACGCCGCGAAGTCGCTGCGCCGCCGGTTGGCCCAGCTCAGCTGGCGGGCGATCATCGCCATGACCAGGGTCGAGGCCGGTGGGTGGCGGCGCAGGAAGCCCTCGAAGGCGGCCTTGGTGATCACCCCCGCGTGCACGACGCCGCAGGCGGTCACCGTGGCGTTGCGCGGGCTGCCGGTCAGCGCCCCGATCTCGCCGACCAGCTCGCCCGGCAGGCGGATGCCGAGCAGGGTGGCGAAGCCCTCGACGGCCGTGGTCACCTTCACGAAGCCGCTCTCGAGCACGACCACGTGCGTGCCCAGCGCCCCTTCGCGCAGGATCGGGCGGCCGCTCTCGTACCGGTGCCGCGCGCTCATGCCGACCAGCTCGTCGGCCACGGCCGGCGTGAGGCCGCCCAGGAACGTGCCCGGCGGCCATGTGCCGGTGCGCCTCGGTGCCCTGTGCGCCATGCCGTCCATGATGGCCGCACGAGATCAATGGGGGTGGCGCAGCACCTCGGTGAGCCGGCTCTCGGCCCGGGTGGCGGCCAGCCGGCCCCGGTGCAGCACGGCCAGGTCCTCGACCGCGACGGCGGGCGGGCGGTGCGCGTTGGCGGCGGCCAGCGCCGGGTTGACCCCGGCCCAGGCCACCAGCGCCTCCCGCAGCTCGGCCGGCACCGGCTCGTCGGTGATCGACAGGTCGGCCGCCCGCTCGGCGAAGTGCTGCCGGTACGGCCAGAACGACCACACCTTGGTCTCGTCGATCAGCTGCTCGACCGGGTCGGGCCGCTGGTAGCGCAGGGCGATCTCGATCGAGCGCATGCTGCCCTCGGCGATCAGCTCGCCGACCATGGCGTGCCGGGCCCGCACGCCGGTCACCTCGTAGAAGGTGCTGCGGCAGCCCCGCGGCCGGGCCGCCCCGACGATCGTCTTCCAGGTCAGCGGCCGTTCCGGCCGGGCCGCGAGCAGCTCGGCGACCGCCTGGTAGTAGGTGACCTTGGTCTGCCAGTGGTTGCGCCGGGGGCAGGGGTTGTCGGCGAGCCGGAGATACCAGCCGGCGATCGTGGTCCGCCTCAGGTCGTCGGTGATCGTTGTTGACATCGTCCCTCTGTCCATTCCCGTTCGGCCCCGTTCCGGTGCGCTGGGAGATGACGAGCGTCGCTGGCGGGCTTTACCGCCCGCATCACGCGTTTTCGTATAACTCGTGTCGCACGCCGGTCACTTCGTCCAGCACGCCGTCGCAGTCGGGCGGCGGGCCGTCGGCGCGCCAGGCCACCTGCTGGTCGGGGCGGATCAGCACGAGCCGCCCGCACCAGCCGGCCGGGATCGGCGCCCCGGCCATCGGCAGGTGGCGCATCGGGACGCCCCGGGCCCGGGCCGCCGTGACCAGCGGCCAGCCGCCCTGGTCGTCGGTGAGGTCGACCAGGGTGAGCTGCGGGCCCAGCCGGTCGAAGAACTGCTCGCCGCCGGCCAGCCGGAACGCGGGCGGCCGGAAGCCGGGGGCGCCGCTCATCCCGGCCGGCCCGGTGCCGGCCGGGTCGAGTTGGGGCGCCTCCTGCCGCAGGATCTCGACCAGCACCTCGCGGTCGGCCCCGGCCGCCACCAGCCGCTGGAAGCGGCTGCGGGTCTGCCCGGCCCGGCGGCCCAGCTCGCGGTCGAGCAGGGCCTGCCGGCGGCGCTCGGCCTGATAGCCGGCCAGCAGGTGCTCGCCGGCCCAGCCGTGCACGGCGGCCGCGAGCCGCCAGCCCAGGTCGACCGCGTCGCCGATGCAGGTGTCGACGTCGTTGCCGGGCGGCTCGGCCTGGTGGGCGGCCTGCCCGGCCAGGTAGACCCGCCCGCGGCGGTAGGACCGGGCCACCGCCGGCCGGCCCGCCCGCTGGACGACCGCGCGGATCTCGGGCGGCTCGCCGGTCAGGCCCAGCCGCTGCGTGAGCAGGTCGGCCGGGTCGGCCACGGCGGCCTCGTCGTCCTCGGTCAGCGGTAGGTGGGCCACGCACAGGTCGCCGTCGTGCCCGGTCAGCACGGTGCTGCCCCCGGTGATCACGGCCGACGGGTGCGGCCAGCGGGCGGCCAGCTCGGGGCTGCGGAAGGCGACGGTCAGGTAGGCGGCGGCCGGGCCCAGCTCGGCCATCTCGAGGCCGGCGCAGCGGCGGACCGTGCTCTCGGCCCCGTCGCACCCGGCCAGGTAGGCCGCCTCGACCGTGTGCCGCTTGCCCGTCCCGGCGTCGATCACGGTGGCCACCACGCCGTCCGGCTCGGCCCGCAGCCCGGTCAGGGTCCAGCGCGAGCGCAGGTCGATCAGCGGGTGGCCGAGCGCCCGGTGCAGCCGCTCGGCCAGCCGGGACCCGGCGATGAGCAGGTACGGCTCGATCGGGGCGGTGCCGTCGGCGATCGCCGCGTACGCCCCGCGCAGCTCGGTGACCGACGGCAGCCGCCACACCAGCACCGGGGGCTGGTCGAGGCCGCGGGCCCACACGACGTCGACCGGGCCGTCCGGGTCGACGCCGGCCGGCCGCAGGTCGCCGGCCAGGCCGAGGCGGCGCAGCAGCTCCATGTTGCGGCCGTTGACCAGCAGCGGGTCGAGCAGCCGGGTTGGGCCCCCGGAGCGCTCCACGACCATGCTGGGCACCCCGTGATGGGCCAGTTCCAGTGCGGTGAGCGAGCCGGTGACCCCGGCCCCGGCCACGAGCACCGGCGTCCGGAAGGCGGTTGTCGGCATCGGCGTCCCCTTGGCGGTGGGGGGAGGTGGGCGGTTACCTCGCCATCCTCGGCCGTGCCGGTCGTCCGTACATCACGTGTTCACGTGGTTCGGCCCTCCTGGGCGACCAGAGTGGCCAGCTCGACCCGCCGCCGGATGCCGAGCTTGCCGAAGATGTTGCGCAGGTGGGCGTCCACGGTGTGCCGGGAGATGAACAGCGTCTCGGCGATCTGGATGTTGGTGCGGCCCCGGCCGACCTCGATGGCGACCTTGCGCTCGGCCGGGGTGAGCTGCGACAGGCACGTCTCGGCGGGGTCGGGTTCGGGCGGGGGCACGGCGGCCACGGTGCCGAGCTTCGGCTCGAGACGGGCCCGGGCCCGGTCGGCCCCGGCCGCGGTGACCAGGGCCAGCGACTCCTCGCACCACGCCCGTACGGCGGCGCCGTGGCCCAGCCCGGCCGCGTCCTCCAGGGCGGCGGCCAGGGCGAGCGGCCGGCCCACGGCCCGGTAGCGCTCGGCCGCCAGCAGCAGCTGTTTCTCGTCGCCGGCCAGGACTCCGGCCGCGTGGGCGGCCGCGCCCTCGGCGGCCCGCGCGCCGGGATTGCCCGCGGCCAGCCGCTGGGCCGCCCGCACGACGGTCGCCGCCTCCGGTTCGCGGCCCGCGCCGCGCGCGATGCGGACCAGCTCGGCGGCCGCCGCCGGGTCGGCCGCGAGCAGGGCCGGCCGCTCCGGCAGGGCCTGGTAGAAGTCGCCGAGCAGGTCGAACGCGGCCGCCGGGCCGCGCCGGGCGTCGACCAGCACGGCCTCGGCCCAGAGCACGTCCTCGGGGACGGCGGTCACCCCGCCCTCGGCCAGCCGGCGCACATGGCCGAGGTGCTTCTCGGCCGCCTGCAGGTCGCTCCGGAGCACGGCTATCCGCAGCAGCATGCCCAGCAGCGGCATGGCCAGCGCGTGGGCGTTGTGCCGTTCGGCCACGGCCAGACCGGACTCGGCCTCGACCGCCGCCTCCTCGAGCCGCCCCCGCGCGTACAGCAGGGAGGTCTGGAAGTAGTGCCAGAGCGGCTCGGCCCAGCTGGAGCCGGAGCGGTCGGCCTCGCGGCGCCCGGCCCGGATCACCTGCTCGGCCTCGTCGAACTCGTCCAGCACGATCAGGGCGGCGCCGAGCCAGATCCGCGGGTGACGCTGGGCCGCCTCGCCACCCTCGGAGTCGGCCAGGGCGGTCGCGGCGCGGGCGTGCGCGAGGGAGTCGTGCAGCCGGCCCTCGGCGAACGCGACCAGGCTGCGCCCGGCCAGCCCGAAGACGGCGGCCCCGTACTCGCCACCGCGCCGGCCGAGCACATCGGAGCGCGCCCCGGACTCGTCGGCCTCGGCCAGCGCCCCGAGGTAGCAGAGCGCATGGGCCCGTACGGCATAGAGCCGAGCCTGCACGGCGAGCGAGACCCCCGTGTGGCGAAGGGCCTGGTCCGCGTACTGCACGGTCATCTCGTTGAGGCCGCCGTGCTTGCACGCCTCGGCCAGGCCGAGCAGCAGCAGCGCCTCGGTCTCCGGGTCGAGGCCGGCCCCGAGGGCCTGCCCGCCCAGCTCCCGCGCCTCGGCCAGCCGGGCCGCGGCGGCCAGCAGATTGACCGTGTCGGCGACCAGAGCCGGCCGGCCCGGGTCGTCCGGATCGGCCGCGGCCAGCGCCCGCAGCATCACGTCGGCCGCGGCCCCAGGCGCGACCCGGGCGATCTCGCGGGCCATCGAGCGGACCAGCTGGACCGCGCCCGCCGCCCCGGACCGGCCACTGCGGAGCTGATGCTCGGCCACCTCCAGGGCGGGCCGGTCCAGGGTGGCCGCCTCCCGGTGCAGCTGCTCGCGCATCGGGCGCGGCAGGGTGTTGTAGACGGCCTGCCGGACCAGGTCGTGCGCGAAGGCCAGCCCGCCACCGGCGTCCTCGACCAGGAAGTCGCCCATCGCCTCGCGGACCAGCGGGTAGAGCCCGGCCGGCGGGCGGCCGGTGAGCCGGGCCGCCTCGTCCAGGGTGAACGGCCGGCCGAAGACCGAGGCCGAGCGCAGCAGCCACGCGGCCGGCTCGGAGAGCGTCTCCACGACCTCACGCACCGAGTCGACGAAGCTGGACGGCAGGTCGTCGCCGACCACCGAGCCCACCCCGTCCGCCACCACCAGCTGGCCGGTCGCGACCAGGGCCTTGAGCAGCTGCTCGGTCCGCAGCGGGTTGCCCAGACAGGAGGCGGCCAGCGCGACCACCGTGTTGTCCACGTCGGCCCCGACCACGTCCGCGCTGAGCTCGGCGATGGCCGGCTCGGCCAGCACACCGAGACGCACGGGCTGGACGCCGTCGCGCTGCAACCACCGCATGAGCTGATGGCCCGGGGACTCGCGATCCTCGGCGGTCGGCGGCCGGTGCCCGAACACCCAGCGCACCGGGGACGACGCGAGGGCCGGGATGAGCTCGCGCACGGCCAGGGCGCTCAGCTCGTCCATCCACTGCGCGTCGTCGATGACGATCAGTAGCGGCCGCTCGCCGGCCGCCTCCTCCAGCGACGCCCGCAGCCGCTGCAGCGCCCCGAACGGGTCGGCCCGCTCCGGCTCCTGCCGGGCCAGCCAGGCGAACGCCGGCGCCCCGGGCCGGCAGTCCCGCAGCGCGCCGGCCAGCGTGACCAGCGGTGCGGCCTGATCGAGACGGAAGGCCTCCCGGGCGGCGACCGCGATGCCCCGCTCGGCCGCGAGCCCGGCCGCGACGTGCAGCAGGGCCGATTTGCCGATGCCAGGGGCGCCGGTGACCACGTGGCAGCCGCCGGCGCCGGCGGCGGTGTCGTCCAGGACCCGGGTCAGCAGCTCGACCTCGGCATCCCGGCCGACCAGCCGCCGACTGACGTCGGGGAGCACGCCCGCCGCCACGGTCGAGCCTCGCCAGATCCTCATCGCGCCTCAATGCCTACCAGAAAGCCGTGCCCGGCGCATCGGGCGCGGGTGGCCGGGCCGGGTCAACTACCCATTCGGTGAGGTCAATGACCGCCGTGCGCGGCGAGCTGCGCTTTCCCTACCCCGGACGGGGTCGCCACTCGCACGAGCAGTGTCCGGCCGCGGCGGCCCGCCGATAGCTTTTCGCCGTCATGCAAGTCGGTGAACTGGGGGTTCCGCGATGTACGGAAACGAATCCTTCGGGCGGCGCCTGCGGCTGGACCACCTCGGCCGCCGGGGCGGCTCCGGTCTTCTCCTGGTGCCGCTCGACCACGCGGTGGGCGCGGGCCCGCTGCGCTCCGGCGGCGACCTCGACGCGCTGGTCGGCGAACTGGCCGAGCACGGCGCGGACGGCGTGGTCGTCCACAAGGGCGCGGCCCGCCGGATCCGCCCGGCCCGCTTCCACGACCTGTCCCTGATCGTGCAGCTGAACGCGAGCACGGCGATGGCGGTCGACCCGGACGCGAAATACCCGGTGGCCACGGTGGAGGAGGCGCTGCGGCTGGGCGCCGACGCGGTGAGCGTGCACGTCAACGCGGCCTCGCGCACGGAGGCGGCGCAGATCGCCCATCTGGCCGCGGTGGCCGAGCAGTGCGACCGGTGGTCGCTGCCGCTGCTGGCGATGATGTACGTCCGCGGGCCGGCCGTCCGTGACGGCCGCGCGCCCGATCTGGTGGCGCACGCGATCGCGGTCGCCGCCGAGATGGGGGCCGACCTGGTCAAGACGGCGCTGCCGGACGATCCGGCGGCGACCGCGCGGATCATCGCGGGGGCGTCGGTGCCGGTCCTGGCCGCCGGCGGCGCGCCGTCACCGGACGCGGACGCCGTGCTGGGCCGGATGGCGACCGCCATGCGGGCCGGCGCGGCCGGGGTCGCGGTCGGACGACTCGTCTTCACCGCGGCCGATCCGGGCGCGATGCTGCGCCGCCTGGCCGCCGTCGTGCACGACCGCACCCTGGCGGTGGCCCGATGACCGCCTCCGGACGTGAATGCTGGCTCGACCTGCGCGACGCCGCCCCCTGGCGCGCCGCGGCCTCGGAAGAAGCCGTTCACCTGCGCTTCGAGGCGATCGTGGCGGACGACCCGGCCGATCTGGCCGCGCTGCCACCGACCATCGCGCGGGTGCTGGCCCTCCCCGCCGGCCGTTCTGCGGCCGACCCCGACCCCGCTGCCGGCCCTGCCGACTTGGACGGCCTCGATCTGAGCAACGTCGACCTCGTGCTCGTGGACCCGGTCCGGCACGGCGACCCGGCTCGGCTCGCTGACCGGCACCCCGGGACCCGGTTCGGCAGCCGCGTCGACGTCACCGACGCCGCGAGTCTGGAGCTCGCCTGCGAGCGGGTGCGCCGCGACGAGATCACCGTGATCCGGTTCCACGACCCCACGCACATCCCCCTGGAGATCGTGCTGGCCGCGGCCGACGGCTCGCTCGGCCGCATCATCACCGAGGTCGGCAGCCTCGACGAGGCCTCCGTGCACCTGACAGTGCTCGAACGCGGCCCCGACGGCGTCCTGCTGCGCCCCGGCGGCCCCGGCGACGCCACCAAGCTGACCGAGATCGTCCGCCGCGACTCGCCGGAGATCGACCTGGTCACCCTGACCGTGACCGCCGTGCGGCACGTCGGCTCGGGCGAGCGCGCCTGCATCGACACGTGCTCCTATCTGGGCCAGGACGAGGGCATCCTGGTCGGCTCGCGCTCGCAGGGCCTGCTGCTCTGCGTCAGCGAGACCCACCCGCTGCCGTACATGCCGATGCGGCCGTTCCGGGTCAACGCCGGCGCGATCATGTCGTACACCCTGGCCGACCACGAGCGCACCCGCTACCTGTGCGAGCTGGAGGCAGGGGCGACAGTCCTGGCCGTACGCTCCGACGGCCGCACGCGGCCGGTGACGGTGGGCCGGGTCAAGATCGAGACCCGGCCGCTGCTGGCCATCGACGCCGTGGCCCCGACCGGCGAACGCCTCAACCTGATCGTCCAGGACGACTGGCACGTCCGCGTGCTCGGCCCGGGCGGCCGGGTCCTCAACTCGACCGAGCTCGAGCCGGGCGACGAGGTCCTCGGCTACCTGCCCGGCCGGGAACGGCATGTCGGCTACCCGATCGACGAGCTGTGCCATGAACTCTGACCTCGCCAAGATCCAGGACTCGCTGCTGCCGGCCGCGCTGGCGGCGGCCGCGGGCTCACCCTTCTACCGCACCCGGCGCGACGGGGTGCCCGCCACCCGGTCCGAGCTGGCCGCCTACCCGCTGACCACCAAGGCCGACCTGCGCGACGCCTACCCGTTCGGGATGCTTGCGGTGGACCGGTCCCGGCTGGCCACCTATCACGAGTCGAGCGGCACGACCGGGACGCCGACGGCCTCCTACTACACGGCCGGCGACTGGCAGGACCTGATCGAGCGGTACGCCCGCGTGCACGTCGGGATCGAACCAAGCGACACGTTCCTGGTCCGTACGCCGTACGCGCTCATGCTCACCGGGCACGTCGCCCACGCGGCGGCGCTGGCCCGCGGAGCGACCGTGGTGCCGGCCGACAACCGGTCGCTCGCCACCCCGTACGGCAAGGTCGTCCGGCTCTTGAAAGATCTTGACGTGACCCTGACCTGGTCGCTGCCGACCGACGCGCTGCTGTGGGCGGCCGCGGCCAGGCACGCGGGCCTGCGCCCCGGGCGTGACTTCCCCGCGCTGCGGGCGCTGCTGGTGGCCGGCGAGCCGCTGAGCCCGGCTAGGCGGAACCGGATCGCGCAGATCTGGGGCGTGCCGGTCGTGCAGGAATACGGCTCGAGCGAGACGGGCGGGCTCGCGGGGGAGTGCCCGCACGGGGCGCTGCACCTGTGGGCCGACCGGGCCATCTTCGAGGTGTACGACCCGGCGACCGGCCTTCTCAGCGAGGAGGGGGCCGGGGAGCTGGTCGTGACGATGCTGGTGCGCGAGGCGATGCCACTGCTGCGTTACCACATCGGCGATCGCGTGGAAGTGTCCTACCGCGACTGCCCGTGTGCATCGGGGCTGCCGATCGTCCGCGTGCTGGGCCGGCCCGGCGCGGCCGACGTCGACCTGGAGGAGCTCGTCTTCCGGCTGCCGGCCGAATACGGGGTGACGTTCTGGCGGGCCCGGCGCACCGACCACGGCCTGCACGTACAGATCGAGGCCGAAGGCCGCTTCCAGGCCCCGGCCGTCCGCACGCTGGCCGCGTCCACCGGCGCCTTCGTGGAGGCAGTCCCGCCCGGGACGCTGGTGACCGAGGCCGCGCTCACCGCCACCGGCGAAATCATGAAACCGCGCAGCGTCTTCGCCGCCGGCGAGAACTGGGACCGCGCGCTGCGGTACTACTGAGGAACGGTGACTGTGTCCAGGATCGCGATCATCGGCGCCGGCGTCGGCGGCCTCACTGCGGCCGTCGCGCTGCGCCGGGAGGGCTTCGACTGCGAGGTGTACGAACGGCAGCACGCGCTCCCGGACGACGGATACGGCATCCAGATCTCTCCCAACGCGGCCGCGCTGCTGGACGCCTCGGTCTTCGCCTCGGCGGCGCGGCCGGCCGTCCGCGAGATCCGCCGGTGGCGCGACAACTCGGTGCTGACCAGGATCAACCTCGGGCGGTACGGGACGCCGTACTACACGATGCGACGGGGCGCCCTGATCGGCGCGCTGGCGAGGGGCTCGAACGTGCGGTTCGGTCACCGGGTCGCCTCACTGTCGTCGCTTTCCGAACTGGAGGGTGAAGTCGTGGTCGGGGCGGACGGGCTCAACTCGGTGGTCCGGGGTGTGCTGGCTGATGATCCGCCGCGGTACAGCGGATACGTGGCCTACCGCGCGGTGGTGCCGGTTCCGCTGGACCGCGTGGTGGTGTGGCTGGGACCGGACCGGCACTGCGTGGCCTACCCGATCGATGAGGCGGGGCACACGAACGTGGTGGCCGTGGCGCCGCATGTGAGCGTGGGCCTGGCGGACGGCTTCGAGGAGTGGCATCCGGCGGTGCGGCGGCTGATCGCCGAGATGGGCGACGTGGCGCCGCACGCCCTGCACGACCGGGCGCCGCTGCCGGCCTGGCACCGGGGCCGGGTCGTGCTGATCGGGGACGCGGCGCACCCCATGCTGCCGTTCGCGGCCCAAGGCGCCGGGCAGGCCATCGAGGACGCGGTGGTGCTGGCCGAATGCTTGCGCGGCCCGGAGGCGTATGCCCGATTTGAGGCGACCCGGCGCCCGCGTGTCGACCGGGTCTTCGCGATGTCGCGGTCGGGCCTGGACTCGTACCATCTCCCCGACGGCGACCAGCAACGCCACCGCGACCAGGCGATGGCCCGGACCTCCGCCGACGCCTTCGACTGGCTTTACGGCCATCGCGCGACCGCCGCCGCGACCTGAGGTAGCCTCCGGTTGAGGTCGGCGTCGGCGTCGGCGTCGCGCGATCGCAAGGCCGCGGGAGGCCTGTGGTTGGCGCCGGGCCTATGACGCCGGCTGAGTCGCGCCGCCGCAGCTGGCCCGGGCCTATGACGCCGGCTGAATCGCGCCGCCGCGGGTCACGATGCTGCGGCGGCGGGGCCGGGGTGGCGGAGGCGGAGCTGGGAGGCGAGCTCGACGCGGGAGGCGAGGCCGAGCTTTCGGAAGATCTGCCGCAGGTGGTAGTTGACCGTGTGCGGGGAGCGGCCGAGGCGGCTGGCGATCTGACGGTTGGTCAGGGCCAGGCCGACCAGCTCGGCGATCTCCAGCTCGCGCTCGCTGAGCAAACTCCAGTCAGCCAGGGGCGGGCTCTTGCGCGGATGCGGGGCCGCTGCGGGGTGCATAGCCCGCGCGGCGCCGGCCACCCGCGGGCGGGAGCGGTGGTGGCCCTGCTCGTGGCGCAGGGCGGCGACGACCGAGTGGGGCATCGAGGCCTCGACGACCGGGCGGACCAGGTCGTGGCTGAAGGCCAGGGCGTCGCCGGCCGGGACGAGCAGACCCGAGTCGAGGGCCTCCTCGATGTCCGGCAGGAGCGAGACCACGCCGGCGCCGAGCAAAGCGCTCAACCGCGCCGGGGGGATCGGCGAACGCAGCGCCGTGGCCGCCTGCACCAGATGCCGGGCCGTGGGGGAGAGACTGGCCAGCCGATGGGCGAGACGGGCCCGGGTACGTTCGGGCAGCCCGTCCCCGCCGTACCTGATCAAGCTCAGGTCTCGGGCCGGGCGGCGACCGGCCTCCTCCTGGAGGCCCGCGATCAGGTCGAGGATCGCGCCCGGCCGGCCCGCCGCCACCCGGGCCAGATCGAGCAGCCCATCGCTCGGCGGACTGCCGAGCCGCGCCGTGAGCAGCCGGCGGACATCGGCCCGGCCGAGCGGCGCCAGCACGATCCGGTGCACCTCGGCGTTGGCAGTGGCCCGCACCGGCTGCCGGGCAGTCACCACCAGCACGGGAGCCGAGGCGGCCAGCCGTTCCGGGAAGTGCGGATCGGCCGTGCCCGGGCGCAAGGCGTCCCGGTCGCGGACCACGACGATCCGGTCGGGCGCGGTGGCCACGGCCGCGCCGAGGCGCCGCCCGGCCGCCGCGAGCTCGTGCAGCAGACGGCCGCAGCCGATGTCCGGCGGCCCGTCGAGGATCAGCACCGTGGGTCGTCCCGGCGCGGCCCGGCGGAGCAGCGCCGCGAAACGCTCGATCTCACCGTCCCGGCCGATCAGGGGAAGTTCCATGGCCACGATGGTGCGGGCCGGCGCCGGCCCAGACCCGCTAGAAGTAGCGCGTTGGCGAAGATCGCGAGTCGGCCATCCAACAATTCGCGGTGGCTGCACACAGGCTGTCCGGCGCGGCCGCTCGCCTTGACGGTCTGCTGGTCCGGGCGCATCGTCGATCGGGAAGGGAGCCCGCGTGTCCGTCCTCGACCTGGGAAAGCTCGCACTGATCGTGGCCGCGCCGACGCTGATCGGCGCGGCGGTCATCTACGCGCCCCGCTGGTACGCAGCGCTCGCCGACCGCTGGCACACGCTGCACCCACCACCGGAGCAACCGTTCGGCCCGCCGATCGAACAACTCGCGGCCGACCTGCGCCGCCTGCTGCGCCTGCACAGCGAACTGACCGCCTCGGCCCACCTGGCCATGCGCGCCCACCGCCTCTGGGCAGTCGAGGCCGCCATCGCCGTGCGCGCCTGCGAGGCCGCGAACGCCCTCGGCGTACCGCACCCGGACCCACCCACCCCGGGCGCCCTCACCCGGCGCGAGCTGCTCGACCTGCTGACCGCCCTGTCGGCGGCCGGTTTGGTCCTGCCGTCGAAGGTGGGGCCGTTCACCTCGGACGGGCGCTTCTGAGGGGTGTGGTGCCCGCCAAGCAGGTCGACGCCGAGGTCCTGAAGAGCCTCACTCCTGCCTCTCGAAGGGCCTGGTCCTCCGGCGGCAGTCCCTCGCGTCCACGGCCCAGCGGTTGCAGAATCCCGCACGGCGTCTATGGAGAGTGGGCGGGCTGCCTGGTCGGCGGGTGTGATCTATGGCGATGGGTGCGGTCCGTGGTCTTGTCGCGGCCGGCGGGTTGGGCTTTCTCGCTCGGGGGACGGTTGTGGGGATGGGGTGACCACTCGGGCTGACTGGGGAGCGTTTCATGCCTCGAGTGGTCACCCC
>NZ_JBFAOX010000033.1:0-100812 GCF_040675435.1 Actinoplanes sp. NPDC049598
CGTCCGCTCCACCCACGCCACGCCGCGCACCCCGCCGCCCACGCGCTCCCACCCACGCCACACCCCGCGCCGCCCACGCGCTCCACCCACGCCACGCCGCGCACCCCGCCGCCCACGCGCTCCCACCCACGCCACGCAGGCGTGGCCTCCTTCCGGGCTGAGCCACCCTCCGAGCCGACCCCCCGGGCCGCCCCTCCCCGGCTAGCAGCCTCCAAGCCAGCCGCTCTCCACGCCGGCCGGGCGCGGTCAGTTGCAGATCATGGGCACCATCTGCGGCGACTCGCGGGAGCGCTCCCGATCGTTTGCAGGATTGTCGTTTTTCATTGACGTTCGCCTATCTCACTACCTAGCGTGCGCCAGGAAAGGCCTTACCTCGGGCGATCTGGAAGGTGCACCATGCGCAGACGAACGTTCCTTCGGCTATCCGCCGGCGCGATCACGGCCACCTCGGCCGCCGCGGTGGCCATCGACCCGAGCGGCGCCCTCGCCGCCCCTCGACCGAACGGCTCGGTCACCACGCTGTCGAACGATCCGCTCTCGAGCGACTCGCTCACCGGGCCGCCCCAGGCGCGGTTCGTGGTGGCGGCCGACGGGAGCGGGGACTTCGACTCGGTCCAGGGGGCGGTCGACGCGGCGGCGACCGGGGAGGTGCTCATCGCCGTACGGCCGGGGGTCTATCACGGGCAGGTCGTGATCCCGGCGAGCAAGCCGGGAATCCGGCTCGTCGGCCTTGGCCGGCGGCCGCAGGACGTGGTGATCGCGGACGACCGGGCCAACGGGACGCCCAAGCCGGACGGCGGCACCTGGGGGACGAGCGGCAGCGCCTCGGTCACGATCGACGGGGCCGGCTTCCAGGCGCGCAATCTGACGTTGGCCAACCTCTTCGACGAGGCGGCCCACCCGGAGATCACCAACCGGCAGGCGGTCGCGGTGCTCACCCGGGCCGATCGGGTCGAGTTCCGGGACGTACGTCTCCTCGGCAACCAGGACACGCTCTACGTCAACAGCTCCGACGCCGCGACGATCGCCCGCGCCTACTTCCGGGACTGCTACGTCGAGGGCGACGTCGACTTCATCTTCGGCCGGGCCACCGCGGTCTTCGAGCGCTGCCGGATCCATTCACTCGACCGCGCCTCGACCCCCGCCGGCTATGTCACCGCGCCCAGCACCTCGATCACCAACCCGCACGGGTTCCTCTTCACGCGCTGCCGCTTCACCTCGGACGCCCCGGCCGCCTCGGTCTTCCTGGGCCGCCCGTGGCATCCGAGCAACGACCCGGCCGCGATCGGCCAGACCGTCATCCGCGATTCGTATATCGGCCCCCACATCGGCCCGGCAGGCTGGAGCGATTTCGGCACCTGGCCGTGGGCGGACGCCCGATTCGGCGAATTCCGCAACTACGGGCCGGGTGCGCTGGAGGGCCCCGGCCGTCCACAGCTGACCTGGAGCGAGGCCGCCGCCTACACCCCGGCCGCGTTCCTGCGCGGCGCCGACGGCTGGTCCCCGGACTGCAAATAACCTGCGTTGCTCCATCCATTGACGCCCGTCAGCACCCGTGGAAGCGTCGCAGGGCAAGCGCTTTCCTGCAGTTCAGTGCGGTCCCACCGGCCGCTTCCCGGGAGTTGCCATGCTCAGACACACCGCCGTCGCCGGCCTCGCCCTCCTCACCACCCTCACCGCCGCCACGCCCGCGACCGCCGCCGGCGCCCCACCACCGACCGCCACCACCACGCACGACACCGCCCAGGCGGCCGCGGGAAGCAGCGGGGCCGCGCAGACCGCGGGACGAAGCAGCGCGGCGCAAGCGGCTGCGGGAAGCAACGGCGCCGCGCAGACCGCGGGACGAAGCGGCGCGGCGCAAGCGGCCGCGGGAAGCAACGGCGCCGCGCAGACCGCGGGACAAAGCGGCGCAGCGCAACCGGCCGCGGGACAAAGCGGCGCAGCGCAACCGGCCTCGGGGAGAAGCGGCGCGGCGCAAGCGGTCGCGGGAAGCAGCGGTGGCGCGCAAGCGGCGGGACAAAAAGCCGCGGCGCAAGCGGCTGCCAGCGGGACTGTGCCGAGCTCCGCGCTCCGGCTGGGCCGGCAGACTCTGGCCGCCGATGACGGCTGGGCGGCGGCCGGGGCCGGCACCACGGGTGGGTCGGCCGCCGACGACGCGCATGTCGCCGTCGCGCGGAACCGGGCCGAGTTGATCGCCGCGCTCGGCGGGGATGCGGCCACGAACGGGCAGAACGCGACGCCGAAGATCGTGTTCGTCAGTGGGCGGATCGATCTGCGTGAGGGCAAGAGCTGCGACGAGTTCGCCGACCCGGCGTACGACCTGGACGCCTTCCTCGCCGCCTACGACCCCGCCGTCTGGGGGCGCGCGGCCAAGCCGTCGGGGCCGCTGGAGGATGCGCGGGTCAGGTCGGCCAAGGCCCAAGGCGAGCAGGTCAAGATCAATGTCGGCAGCAACACGACCATCATCGGGATCAACGGGGCCCGGCTCGACCACGGCAGCCTGGTGCTGACCACCGTGAGCAACGTGATCGTCCGGAACGTGGAGGTCACCGACGCCGCCGACTGCTTCCCGGCGTGGGATCCGACCGACGGCTCGGCCGGCAACTGGAACTCGCTCTACGACCTGGTCTCGCTCAGCGGGGCCACCAACGTCTGGCTCGACCACAACACGTTCAGCGACGGCAACAACCACGACCGCGACCAGCCGCTGTACTTCGGCCGGCCCTACCAGGTGCACGACGGCGCGACCGACTTCATCCGCGGCTCCGACCTGATCACCGTCTCGTGGAACGACTACTACGACCACGACAAGACCATGCTGATCGGCTCGACCGACACGCCCGGCGTCGACGTCGGCAAGCTGCGCGTCACCGTGCACCACAACCGGTTCGGCAATGTCGGGCAGCGGGCCCCGCGGGTCCGTTTCGGCCAGGTCGACGTGTACGACAACCTGTACGTGGCCACCGACGAGGACGAGTACATCTATTCGCTCGGGGTGGGCGTCGAGTCGAGCATCTACGCCGAGAACAACTACTTCCGGCTGAGCGCCGACGTCCCGCCGGCCGACGTGATCGCGTACTGGAAGGGCACGCGGATCACCACTCGCGGCAATCTGGTGCAGGTCTCCGGCCGTACGCCCCAGGTTGTCGATCTTGTGGGTGCCTACAACGAGGCGTACGACCCGGATCTGAGCCCCGATGCCGGCTGGACCCCGACGTTCCGCACGCGTCTCGACCCGGCCTGGGCGGTCCCCGCGCTCGTCGCCGCCGGAGTGGGGATCCGGCGTCTGCACCGCTGAGAAAGCCAGCCCCTGAGAAGGGCGGCCGCTGGGCCGGCTGGCCGCTGGGCCGGCTGGCCGCTGGGCCGGCTGGCCGCTGGGCCGGCTGGCCGCTGGGCCGGCTGGCCGCTGGGCCGGCTGGCCGCTGGGCCGTAGCCGCCCAGCCGCCGCAACCCCGTAGGCCGCCGGTTGCCTGCCACAGCCGACGGCCGCGCGGGCGAAAATGACGGTTCTCCACTCGCCCGGGGCCGCGAGCAGGCACCCTGAGTGCATGCACATCGGCGTCATCGGGGCAGGTCAGCTCGGCGCAACGCTCGCCGAGTGGTGCGCGGAGAGCGGCCACGACGTAGCGGTCACGTCACGGCATCCGGAGCGGCTGGGCGACGTGGTCGACCACCTCCACGGGCATGGTCTGGCCATGCCGGTCGCGGAAGCGGTGGACTTCGCGGACGTGGTGCTGTTCGCGCCCAACTGGGAAACGTCGCACGAGGCGATCGACCTGGCCGGCGGCTCGCTCGCCGGCAAGATCGTCATCGACGCCACGAACCCGACCGGGCCGCTGGACGGCATGCCGAGCGGCTTCGAGCAGCTCATGGCGTGGGCGCCCGAGGCCCACTGGGCCAAGGCGCTCAACACGCTGCCCGTGTCGGCCCTCAGTTACCGGCGCGGCCACGACCCGCTGCTGGCCGAGTTCGTCTGCACCGACCACACGGACGCGCGCAAGGCGACCACCCTGCTCATCCGGGACATGGGCTTCGCGCCGTTCTACGCCGGCGGGGCCGAGACCGCCCGGCTCACCGAGCCGGGCGGCCCACTCCAGCACAACCCGGTCGACATCTTCGACGCGACCGACACCCTGGCCGAAGCGATGATCACGCTGGGTCCGCGCTAAACCGGGACGGTCACGAACTGCTTTCCGGTGGTGTTCACGACGCGTACGGACGCGACGTCGGCCGGATCGATCAGCGCGCTCCCGCTGAGGGTTGTCCCGCCGGTCTCGCCGGCGGGCGAGACGAGCCAGCTGCCCGCGACCGCGGGCGTGCCGTCCTTACCGACCACCTCCAGCACGCACTTCTCACCGGCCGGGATGCCGGCGACGGTCGCGCTGACCCGCACCCAGCCGGCGGCCGGGATCACCGTGGTCTCCATCCGGGCCCCGGTCGCGGAGTCCGTGCCCGAGCCCGTACGCGCGCCGGCCGCCACCGAGGCCGTCGCCTGCGCGGCCGGCGCCGGTTCGGGCGCGGTCTGCCGGCCCACGACGAGCCCACCGCCCACGGCCACCAGCACCGCGGCCGCGGCGATCGACGTCACGGTCGCCCAGCGCCGATGCCGGCGGCCGGCGGACTCCGTGCGTACCTGCCGCAGTGTCCTCTGCAGCAGCAGGTCGGCGTCGTCGGGCGGGCCGTCCAGCAGCATCGCCTCGGGGATCTCGCCGAGCTGGGCCGACCACTCGCGCAGGGACTCGATCTCCGCGCGGCACTCGTCGCAGCCCGCCAGGTGCTCGTCGGCCGCCGCCTTCTCCTCGGGCGAAAGCATTTCCATCAGATAGCCGGCCAGGTCGACGTGGTCGTTGGTCGGGGGGTTCGCGCTCTCCGGCGCCGTCATGATGCCAACCGTTCTTTGCCGACCTCGCGCAGGGCCCGCAACGCGTAGAAAGATCTTGATTTGACCGTGCCCGGCGGGATGCCCAGCACTTCCGCGGCCTCGGCCACCGTGTTGCCCTGCAGATAGACCTGCTCGAGCACTTCACGGTGCTCGTTGGACAACTTGCTCAGCGCGTCCACCACGACCATCGAGGTCACGACCTGGTCGGCGTGGTCACCCTCGACCGCGGCGTCCGGCGGGCTTTCGCCCACCTCGGGGGGACGGCGGTTCCGGGCCCGGATCTGGTCCAGCACGATGTTCCGTACGACCGTGAGCAGCCACCCACGGACCGAGCCCTTCCCGTTGTTCAGGCTGTCCGGATGCCGCCAGGCCCGCACGAGCGCCTCCTGGACCACGTCCTCGGCGGCGGCGCGGTCCCTGGTCAGCTGCGTGGCGTACGCGAGCATGGCCCGGCCGTGTTCCTGGAACAAGGATCTGACCAGAGCTTCATCGGCCACCTCCCGGTGTGGTCTGGATCTGCTGGACGGCATCCGTCTCTCTCCCCGCGGCACAGTCGCTCGCCGCCTCGTACGCGTCGTTGTCGAAGGACGACATCGATGAAAGTACTGTGCCGCGGCTACCAGGAGTACGTCCGCATCGGCCTACCCGGATCAAGATTTTCGGGAAAGTGGCACAACCCGTTGAACCGCTCCCCGAGGGGGTGACGTGTGGAGGGCATTCAGGTCACCGAATGTCTGCGGAAACGGGAGACGGCCATGATGAAGCGGAGCAGGACGATCTACGTCGCCGCCATGATCGCCGGGCTGGCGAGCGTGGCGGCCTGTGGCAACCAGGCCGACAAGGCGGCCCCGGCCGCGGCGGCGGACGCGGTGCCGGTGGCGGTGCAGGGGTCGGCGGCGCCGCTGAACCCGCAGGGACCGGACCCGCAGCAGGCCGACATCCCCGGCGCGGGCCTCCCACAGGCCGACGAGCAGCCCGAGGGTGTCGCGCCTTCCACCTCCGCTCCCGCCGAGGAAGACCCGGCCGAGCAGAACCAGCCCGCCGAGCAGAACCAGCCCGCCGAGGAGAACCAGGCCGCCGAGGAGCAGCAGCAGGCTCCCGCGCCCGCCCCGACCGTGGCCAAGACCCAGAAGTGGGTCAAGATCTTCAGCGGCCCGTCCCAGCAGGACATCACGCCGCCGAAGTCGCGCACCGCCGGTAGCAAGACGGTCGAGCTGAACGCCACCGAGTCCGACGAGATCGGCACCTTCGTGACCGACGGCGCCGGCCGCACCCTCTACCGCTTCGACAACGACACGAACAAGCCGCCGAAGTCCAACTGCAACGGCGACTGCGCCACCGCCTGGCCGCCCCTGCTGATCAAGTCCCCCGGCAAGATCTTCCCCGACGGCATCGACCCGAAGATCATCGGCTACGTCGAGCGCGCCGACGGCCACTGCCAGGTCACGATCAACGGCTGGCCCGTCTACTACTTCGTCGCCGACGCCAAGCCCGGCGACCTCAACGGCCAGGGCCTCAACGGCAAGTGGTTCGCCATCAGGCCCGACGGCGGAAAGACGTCCAACACCCCCGCCAAGCCGAGCAGCACCACCAAGTGACTTTTCACCCATCGGGGGTACGCCCGGTGATGGCCCCGCCATCACCGGGCGTGTCTTTGTGCCCGGTCAGCGAGCGGGCCGCGTCCAAGCCCGCGCCGCTCTCTCACTAAGCGCGCCGCGTCACCCGGACAAATCGAGCCGCTCGCCGGCCTCAGAAACCGACAAACTCGGCTGTGGACAACGCGCCCGGGGATAAATCGGGCTGGTGACGAAACCGTCCGGGGACGAATCGGGCTAGGGACGAAACCGTCCGGGGACGAATCGGGCTGGGGACGAAACCGTCCGGGGACAAACCCGGCCAGGAGCAAAACCGCCCGGGGACAAATCAGGCCAGGGACAAAACCGTCCGGGGACGATTTCGGCTGCGGACGGGGCGGGATCAGCTGTGTTCGCGGGCTTCGGCAGAGAGGTGGCCGGCCGGGGTCGGTGGGGCGTGGGCGGGAAGGGCGAGCACTACCGCGGTGGATACGAGCCAGAGGACGGACTCGGCGAGCAGAAGGCGTTCCAGCGCGGCGCCCAGCGGGCCCCGGCCGGTGATCAGCATCGTCAGGCCCAGGGCGGCGCCCAGCGGGACGGTCAGCAGGACGGCGGCGGCCGACAGACGCCGAAGCGGAACGGGCCGGGCGACACCGCGGGCGGCGAGGCGACGTACGGACGCCGTCGATAAGACACGGCGCGCGACGAAGCGCCACCAGCGCGCCACCGCTTGGGCGTCACGGGTGGCTGGGGGACCCGAGGGGGCGGTCGACCGGGTCTGCTCGCGGGATGGCGGATCGGCGGACGGGCGCGTGGCGGCGTACCACACGCTTGTCATGGCCAGGGCCAGGGTGAGCATGCCGAGGATGGTGGCGCCGGCGTGGACGACGTCGGCGAGAGTGGTGGGTTCGTAGGGCGGCAGGGGGCACTGGTTGCTGCACGGGACGAGGCCGGAGACGGCGGCCAGGCCGGCGGCCGCGAAGAGGGCCGGGGAGGTCAGCGGGAGGCGCAGGGCGGCGCCCAGCAGGGCCACTCCGGCGGCCAGGAGGACCAGGCCGGCGCGGTACGGGATGGCGTACGGCATGGTGGCCGTGCCGGCCTCGCTGACGTAACCGGTCAGCCAGGAGCCGGGGGCGGCGGCGAGCGAGAGCAGCATCGTGAGGGCGCCGGCGGTCACTGCGAGGGCCGAGGCGGCGGCGTGGAGGCGGGTCATCCCCTCCATCATGATCCAGTGGTCAGGCGGCGGCCTCGACGGCCGACCTGAAGTCGGGGGCGGCCCCGATCTGGGCGAGCAGCACATTGGCCGCGTTGTAGCAGTTGAACCTCTCGATTTTCCCGTCGCGGAGATACCAGAGATCCGCCGTCGGCACGTCGATCCGGTTACCGGTGGGCGGGATGACGCCGATCGGGGTCGGGTAGCCGCCCCGATGCGTTCCCTGAATGCGCAGTTCGACGGCGACGACATCGCCGATCGCGTGCACTTCGAGCAGCTCACGGTGGATGTCGGGGAAAACGCTCGCCAAGCCCGACAATGCCTGCGGGATCTGGTCACCGCGGAAGGTCAGCGCATTGGGCATGTCGTTGAACGTTCCGTCATCGGTGAACAAGGCGCGAAAGCCCTCTCCGTCGAGGACCTCGCCTTCGGCCAACCGGTACGCCTCGCGAACAATCTCTTCGTTACTTCGCACGTCAACTCTTCCCTGCTCGGTGGGCCGTCCGCCCCAAGCTAGCAAGTTTTTGACCATCTGGTCAATAACGTAGGCTTGCTCACATGCCGCGGCCCCGCAAGTTCGTCGAGAGTGACGTCGTCAGCAGCGCCAGCGAGGTGTTCGCCGTGCACGGTCTCGCCGCCGCGACCCTGGACGACCTCGTGCGGGCGACCGGTCTGGGCAAGCAGAGCTTGTACAACGCGTTCGGCGGGAAGCGGGAATTGTTTCTGCGGGCGCTCTCCGAGGACCGGGAAGAGGCGACGCGCGCCGTTTCGGAGTCGCTCGGACACGATGACGCTTCGCCACTGGAACGCATTCGCGGTCACATGCTCAGCATGGCGATCGAGTTCAGCAGCAGCGACCGCCGGGTCTCGCTCGCCACGCGGGCGCTGGTCGAATCGACCGGCGATCAGGATCAGCTTTCGACGGCCACGAAAGCCGGCATCGAAGAGCTCGCCGGGGTCTATGCGCAATGCCTGGAACACGCGCGGGAGAACGGGGATCTCCCGGAGGACGCGAATGTGCAATCGCTCGCGGTCTACTTCGTCGCTGTCACCCGGGGAATGGAGTTGCTCGGCCGCGCCGGTGTCGGCCGCGGCGTTCTCACCGCGGTCGCCCTCGACTCGCTCCGAGTGCTCCAAGGACAGCGGAGCGAAGAGTAGGTTGATCGGATGACGGGCTTCCTGTTCGGTGTGTCCACGGCGTCCTACCAGATCGAGGGCGCGGCGACCGAGGACGGGCGCGGGCCCTCCATCTGGGACACGTTCTCGCACACGCCGGGGCGCACGAAGGACGGCGACACCGGTGACGTGGCGTGCGACCACTACCACCGGTGGCCCGAGGATGTGGCGCTGCTGGCCGATCTGGGCGTGGGCGCCTACCGCTTCTCGATCGCCTGGCCGCGGGTGCAGCCGGCCGGGTCGGGGGCGGTGAACCAGGCCGGGCTCGACTTCTACGACCGGCTGGTCGACGGGCTGCTCGCGCGCGGGATCGAGCCGGTGCCGACGCTGTTCCACTGGGATCTGCCGCAGGCGCTGGAGGACGACGGCGGCTGGCTCAGCCGGGCGACGGCGGAGCGCTTCGCGGAGTACGCGGGGCACGTGGCGGCCCGGCTCGGCGACCGGGTCCGCCGGTTCATCACACTCAACGAGCCCGTCGTGCACATGGCGCAGGGCTACGCGTGGGGTTCGCACGCGCCGGGGCGCACGCTGGGGCTCGGGGCACTGCCGGTGGCGCATCACCAACTGCTGGGGCACGGCCTGGCGGTACGGGCCCTGAAGGCGGCCGGCGCGCAAGAGGTGTGGATAACCAACAACTGCACGCCGGTGTGGGCGGCGAGTGACGGCGAGGCCGCGGCCAAGGTGTACGACGGTTTCCACAACCGGCTGTTCAACGATCCGGTGCTGCTGGGGGCCTATCCGGATTTCCTGCTGCCGGGGCTCGAGCCGGTCATCCGGGACGGCGATCTGGACATCATCCGTACGCCGGTCGACGCGCTGGGCATCAACTACTACAACCCGACGCTGGTGGGCGCGGCGGGCGACGGCGGCGAGCTGCCGTTCGAGATGCGGCCGATCGAGGGCTACCCGACGACCGCGTTCGGCTGGCCGGTGGTGCCGGCCGGGCTGACCGAGCTGCTCACGGGGCTGCGCGACACGTACGGCGAAGCGCTGCCCCCGGTCTACATCACCGAGAACGGCTGCTCGGCCGAGGAGGGCGTGGCCGACCAGTTCCGGGTCGACTATCTCCAGGCGCATCTGGGCGCGGTGCGCGCGGCCATCGACGCCGGCGTGGACGTGCGCGGCTACTTCGTCTGGTCGCTGCTGGACAACTTCGAGTGGGCCGAGGGTTATTCACAGCGGTTCGGGCTCGTGCACGTCGATTTCCCCACCCAGAAGCGGACACCCCGCGACTCTTACCGCTGGCTGCAGTCGGTCATCGCGGGGTGAACGGCGCTTCAGTACGCGTACAGCTGTAGCTCGTAGACCGAAATGCCGTAGCTCGTCGCGCGGGTCTGACCGACCAGCCGCAGGTAGCGCGCGCTGGTGGTGGGGAAGGCGACGACGTCGGTGCCGCCGTTCCCTCCGGTCACGGCGGCGGCCTGGGTCCAGGTGGTGCCGTCGGTCGAGGTCTCCAGGCGGTACGCGGTGGCGTAGGCGCTCTCCCAATCGACGACGGCGCGGGCCACCGGGCGTACGGATCCGAGGTCGACCCGCAGCCATTGGTTGTCCGACCAGGAACTCGCCCAGCGGGTGGACGGGTTGCCGTCGACCGCGTTGGCCGCCGGATTGCCCAACTGGGTGCTGGAGGCGGTGACCGGCCTGCCCGCGGCCAGGTTGCTGACGTCGTCGCCGCTGGCCGCGGGGAACGACACCACCTGCTGGTACGTCGGCCGGTTCTGCCACGGGATGAGGTCGTGGTTGATGCCGCCGAGCGGCGAGTGCAGGATCGCGTCGGCGCACCACTGATCGCCCGCCGCGCAGTGCTCGTCGCCCGGGTAGGTGGTCGCGGCCGGCTCGACCAGCGCGGCCGTGAGGCTGGTCAGCAGCGCGGTCCGGCAGGCGGCCACGGCGCCACCACCGCAGTACGACCGCGACCAGTTCGGCACGCTGTCGCCGAGCGTGGCCCGCAGGTCCTTCGAGACCCAGCCCCACCAGCCGTACTGGAAGGACGATCCCTTGTGCGCCTGGGCCTCGTTGGCCGAGCTGGGCAGGTCGGAGACGGGCCCGGTCTGCCCGCCGGACGGCGACTCGTTGATCTGCAACGTGTCCACCAAGGCCTCGAACAGGCCGTCGCCGAGCCCGGAGGAGAACTGCGCGACGACCAGCTTGGGCCACCACGCGTCGAGGATCCGGATGGCGTCGGCGTCGCGGTAGACCTTGCTGCCGGCCGCGGTCTGCTCGCGGTGCGAACCGGCGGCCCGCCACGCGCGCAGCTTGGCGATCGCGGCCGCCTGGGCGGAGTCGGTCACCGGGGCGGTGTCGATGACGCGCAGCAGGTCGTCGAGCACCTCCGCCCCGCGCAGGTCGGTGGTGGCGGCCGACTCGACCACCTTGAGCAGGCCGGCCCGGTCGTACTTCTGCCCGGCCGCGACGCCCGCCTTGATCGGCCGGTCGAGCAGGTCGGCCCGGTGGACGGCGCTGAAGCTGAAGTTGCCGTCGGCCGCCGAGTAGCCCGCCGCCTGCTTGTTGTTCCAGCTGACGAAGTAGTCCTGGTTCACCGCCTGCGGATGAGCCGAGGTCGGGCGGTAGGTGGCCGTGTTCGCCGCCGGGTCCCAGCCCGCCCATTCATAGGCGGGCTCGGCCCTGGTCGGCAGATTCGGGTCGGCGCCGGCCGGGCGTACGGGCTCGGCGCCCGAGGTGACGTACGCGATGTCCTTGCT
The DNA here is from genome assembly GCF_040675435.1 of Actinoplanes sp. NPDC049598. Lineage (NCBI taxonomy): Bacteria > Bacillati > Actinomycetota > Actinomycetes > Micromonosporales > Micromonosporaceae > Actinoplanes > Actinoplanes sp. NPDC049598. The sequence goes on from NZ_JBFAOX010000033.1 coordinate 11,548, forward strand.
GTTGACGTAGAACCAGTTGAACGCGAACACGATCTGCGCCGCGGAGTTGGTGAACGCGGCCGGCGTGCTCATCTGGGCCGGCTCGTTGAACATCTGGAACCCGACCGCCGAGTCGGCCTCGTGCCGGTACGTGGAGCGCAGGCCGGTGAACGCGGTGGGCACGCCGCCGACCAGGCCGCGCCATTGAACCAGGCCGTAGTTGGTGCGCAGCGAGGTCAGGCGGTACGAGCCGGCCGGGGTGGAGTCGGCCGTGGTGGGGTTCCAGGCGTTGGACTGCGAAAGGGCCTCCATCGGCAGGCACCGGCCGTGGAACAGGTAGTGCGTCGAGGCGACCGTGGGTGGGCCGCCGCTCGGGTTGCACAACGTCACGGCGTACGTGTCGGTGATGTCCTGGATGCTGGAGGTGGCGCTCCATGCGTAATCGGGCCCGCGGCCGATCAGGGTGTAGAGGTTGAGGCCGGCGAAGGCGATGCCGCGGCTGGAGATGCCCGGGCCCTGCAACTCCTGGAGCATGAGCAGCTGCGGGGCGAAATAGCCGGTCTGCGGGCCGAAGACGGCGACCGGATGCCCGGTGGCCGAGTGGGCGGCCCCGATGACGGCGGCGTTGGACATGCCCTTGTGGGCGTTGCTGTCCATCTTCAGCTCGATCGAGCTCCGGCCGGACACGCCCGTCGCCGCCGAGCCCGTCTTGTCGTAGACGAGGGGTTGGGGCGTCGTCGTCCCGGCGTCCGGCATGGCCACGCCCGCCGCCGAGGGACTCCCCTGGCCGTACGGGAAGGACTGGCCGTTGTGCAGCGTGAGCACGGCCTCCGGGTCGTTCTGGGACCGGAACTGCTGCCACACCTGGTCACCGGCCGTGGTGCCGTACTTGGCCCGGGCCGCGATCCGGACCAGCGCGGACCGCATCTCGGCGCCGCCGCCCCCGCCGAACAGACCGCCGATGACACCGGCGACCGCGACGAGGTCGGTCATGACGAACTGCTCAGGACCACCGGCATTGGTGATGGCGTCCAGGTGGCCGGTCAGCACGTACTCGCCGGGGCAGTCCCGCGCGGCCATGCAGTCGGCGATGTACTTGTTGATGCCCGCGATGTACGACTGCACGTCGTCGTAGAGCTGCTGACCCCGGGCGCCCTGCGTCCGCAACGTGTCGATCTGGGCCTGCAGGTCGGCCTCGGTGTACGGGGAGTTGCGCCAGACGCTCTGCTCCAGGGCCCGGTTGCCGGCCGCGCCACCCGCGAACGGGTCAGCTTGCCACGGGCCACATGACGCAGCAGGTCCATGAGGAAAAGACGGTCCTGCGCGCCGGCGTACCCGGCCCCGTACATGGTGCCGGCCCGGGTGGTGCCGGTGATGTGCGGAATGCCGAGCTTCTTGTCGCGCACGATCGTGACGTCCGGGCGCGGGGAGATGGTGGTCGCGACGTCGGTGGCCCTGACACCGTACGAGCTGTCGTTGAAGAAGGTGTTGATCTGCTGGCCGGTCAGGCCGGTGTAGCTGTGGACCAGGTTCGAGTACGGGGCGAGCTGGTCGTCGGCGTGCGGTGGCATCGTGCCGAAGGCCTGGTGGGTGAGGATCTGCAGCAGGTCGGCGTCGCCGTTCTGACCCGGCGGGAGGATGTCCGAGCATTCGCCGAGGCAGTAGTCGGGGCTGATCGCGGCTTGTGTCTGTTCAGCCGCGTCGGCCGGGAGCGTGGGCTGGAGGATGACGGTGGCCAGCAGGAGGGCGGCCGCCAGAGCGGGAAGGCGTCGGCGCATGGAGTGTCCCTTCGGGGAACGGCACGAACGCGAAAAGATTTCATAGATATTAAGACGTCGATGTCTTGGAGGGCTAGAGCACGGCGTTTTCCGCTCGGTTGACGTCTTCCGCTCGGCTGGCCTCTTCCGCTCGGCTGACGTCAAAGGGCGGCGGGTGAGGCTCCACTCCTCACCCGCCGCCCTTGGTTCCCCACGGTTCGGTCTTCACGGCGGCGGCACCGCAGAATGCAGGATGCGTCCGCGACGACCTTCGCTTACCGGTCGGCGACGTATCACCATGACCATCGCGGCGAAGGTCTTGACGGGTACGGCCGGATGAGCGCTTCTCCACCAGTGGCGAATTCGGGCAAATGTGGCGAGTCCGGCAACAGACTAGGGGACGGCCGGTGGCTTGGAAGTTGCTGTGGATGACGGGATGGAGACGTGCGGTCGCGACGGGCAGAATGATCGACATTGTGGACGGTGAGGCGCGATAGATTGCGAAGTGAGACGCGGACCACGGCCGGAGGGGGCGGATCATGGCTTGTCGTGGTGGGTGCCGGTGATGACGCCGGCGCAGCTGCGCGCCTACTCCGCTGTGGTCCGGCTGGGGTCGGTCAAGCTGGCCGCGGCGCAGCTGTCCGTTTCGGAGGCCGCCGTCTCGCTGCACATCGGGCAGTTGCGGCGCGAGCTGGGCGACCAGCTTTTCTCCCGTACGTCCTCCGGTCTGGCCTTCACGCCCGGGGGTTTGCGCCTGGCCAGCCGGGCCACCGAGATGCTGGGCCTGCAGGACATCACCGTCCTCGAGGTGAGCCGCGCGTCGCAGGGGCGGCGCCTGCTGCGCGTCGGGTCGTCCAGCCTGTTCGCCGAGCACGCCGCGCCCGGCCTGATCGAGCTGTTCGCCGGCCGGGCCGACGACCTCGACGTCGAGCTGAGCGTGCGTGACCCCGCGTCGTTCGCCGCCGTGCTGCTCAGCCGCACGGTCGACGTGGTGATCGGGCCGCTGCCACCGGTGGTCGACCCGGAGCTCACGTCCCGCCCGGTCATTAACTACCGCATCGAGGTCGTCGTCGGCCCCGACCACCCGTTCGCCGCGGTCCGCCCCTCCCCCGCCCAGCTGCGCGACCAGACCTGGCTGCTGGGCCCGTCCGCCGCCACCGACCTCGGCGCGATCCCCGACCTGCTGCGCCGCCTCGGCATCCCCGACGAGAAGCAGCAGATCTACCAGAGCAACGCCGCCGCCCTGGAGGAAGCCAAGCGGGGCAAGGGCCTGGCCCCCGCGCTGACTTTCGCCGTAGCCCCGGACGTCCGCAAAGGCCACCTCGTCCGCGTCGCCGGCCCCCACACCTTCCTGGAGGCCGGCTGGCACGCCCTGACCCTGAACGAACGAGGCGCCCCCCAGGCCGCCCAGGAACTGGCCCGCTTCGCCTCCACCCCGCGGGCGATCCAGGCCATGATGCGCGGCACCGGCGTCAACGTCGGCCACTTCCGCCCGTCGGTCCACGTCACTCTATGGAGCTGACAACCGCCCATTCGCGTCCTGTGCCCGCGATAAAGGAACCGACCCACGAACGACGGCCCGCCTTCATCAGCATCACATGGCCGAACAATTCCCGCCCGTAACTCCGCGTCGCAGGATGCTGGCGCACGAAGTCGCCGAATTGCGTGCGCCGGGCCCATTAATTTTCGAAGATTTTGGTGCCGGTCTCTTCGAGGACGCGCGCGCCCGCTGATTCAGTCTGGTCCGGTTGTGATACGTTTTCCTGGCGGCGCGATTGAGTAAAGCGGAAACGTTCTGCTGAAACGTGCCGACCGCCGTTAAGCCTAAGTGCAGTTGCGGATGGCCGGACCTGGCCCGATCGAAAAGGCGATAGCTTGGCGTTCGCCCGCGACAGCGGGACACGTCTCCGAACACACTCGGTCCGCTTGATCAGGCTGGTGGGCGGGGACGGCTTTGATCGCCGCCGCACCCAGCCACCGGCCAACTCCGGCGTGACGGACCCGCCAGCCGCAGACGCGGTAACGGCCGACGCCAGTCCTGTCATCGCCGCCAGCTGGGGCACGGGCAGGGACACTGCCAGCTCGACCGGCGCCGACTCCTGCGGCACGGGCACGAACGCTGCTGGCTCGACCGCCGAATGTCGGGGCGCAGGCACCGGCAACTCGACCGCCACCGACTCCCGAGGCACAGGCAAGCACACCGCCAGCTCGACCGCCACCGACTCCCGAGGCGCAGGCAAGGACACTGCCAGCTCGATCGCCGCCGCATGTTGGGCGCGGGCACGGACACCGTCTATTCTGTTATCGCCGCCAGCTGGGGCACGAGCACGGCCCTGCCAGCACAACCGCAACCGACTCCTGGGCGCGGGCACGGACACTGTCGGCTCGACCGCCGCCGCATGTCGGGGCGCGGGCACCGACAACTCCACCGCAGCCGACTCCTGAGGCGCAGGCAAGGACACCGCCAGCTCGACCGCCGCCGACTGCTGGGGCGCGCGCAAGGACACCGCCAGCTCGATCGGCGCCGACTCCTGGGGCGCAGGCACGGACACTGCCGGCTCGACCGCTGGTGGCTCGGATGTCGGTGTGAGTGTTGCCGGCTGCGGTGGGCGTGGGTCTGAAGCGAGCGGCGCTTGCGCCGTGGCGGTGTTTGCCGCGGCTGGCTCGGCGGCGCTCGTCGAGCCGGCCGGGGGCTGGGGCATGCGGCGCTCGCGGGCGCACCGGGCGAACTCAGCCCGGGCCGCCTCCACGGATCCATACATGCGGCGCTGCTTCTCGGCGTACCGTTGCGCTAATCCCCAATCGCGGCGCTTTTTCTGGGCACGCCGGAATTCCTCGCGCTCGGCAGAATAGTTTTTCGCTCTGGTCCGATCGCGCATCGCTGCCGTCTCGGCCCGGCCGAACAATGACATCTGCCCTCGCATACAAGAATTGTCCCGCACCCGAGCCGGTGACGTCAGTTTAGGATCATGCCAACCTCAGAGAATGCGGTTCTCGGCTCACGGGTCGAGCCTTCATCACCATTCGCAAATAAGGCCTACCCCGCCCTGGTCACGGCCACGATAAAGTGTGTACAGATCTGCCGCAGACAGGAGCGCATTCGCCGATGACACGTGCGCCGGAAGGTGCCGCCACCGGGGGGCGGGCGATGATACGGAAACCACGACGAGGGCGAGCAGACGCGCCAGTGGTCACGCAGGGATGGCGGTAGACAGATGCGGGCTGCGGCTACCAGGTCGGGCAGCGGCCAGGCACGAACCAACGACCACCACCCCAGGCAACAACCAGACACGGGCCGACGGCTACCAGCCCAGATGCTGGACGGCCTCGGTGAGGTCGGCGAAGGTGGCTGCCGGCAGCAGGTGGTCGCAGAAAGGGAGAGCGGCGGCCATGCCGGCCACCCGGGGGCTGAAGCCGGCAGCGCCGGCGCGCGGGTTGAGCCACAGGATGCGGTGGGCGCGGCGGCGCAGGCGGGCCATGGCGGCGGTCATGCGGGCCGGTGGGTCGCTGTCCCAGCCGTCGGAGGCGATCAGGACCAGGGCGCCGCGCAACGTGTTGCCGTGGTGGGAGTCGAGCAATGCTGTCAGGTTGGTGGCTATTCGGGTGCCGCCGAAGCGGTCGCCCACCGATTGGGTGGCGCGGGTCATGGCCTCCTGGGCGGAGCTGTGGCGCAGCGCGGCGGTGAGCCGGGTCAGCGAGGTGGCGAAGGCGAACGTCTCGGCGTCGGTCACCAGCGCGAAGGCGCGCATCAGGTGCAGGTAGGCGGCGGCCTGCGCGCGCATCGACTCGCTGACGTCGCAGATCAGCACGGCCCGGCGGGGGCGGCGGACGGGCCTCTGCCGTACGACGGTGACGGCCTCCCAAGCGGTACGCCGGGCCCGGGCGATGGTGGGGCGCAGGGCGATCCGCCGCCCGGCGGGGTCGACGGCGTGGCGGCGGCTGCGGCGGGTCGGCCAGCGTGTGAGGGTCGTGCGCAGAGCGTCCCCGAGCAGTTCCAGCTCCTGCGGGTCGAGTTCCTCGAACGGCCGCTCGGCCAGGGCGGCCAGCGCGCTGGGCCGGCGTTCGGGCGCGTGCAGCGCATGGTCGCCGGGCTCGGCGGCGGCCACCGCCGGCGGCAAGGTCGCCCACGGCAGCCCACCTCCGGCGGCAACCTCCAAACCCCCTTGGGGCACAGCCAGGTGCCGATCGTCACGCTTGCTTGGCGGTACGGATGTACGCGTCAACGGCAGCGGCGGTGCGTCGGCGAACACGGCCCGGAAGACCCGGTCGAACACTGCTAGATCGCTGTGCCGCCGGACGAGGGCGACCCGCACCGTCCAATACAGAGCGTCCACCGACACGGGTGGGCTGACTTCCAGCGCGTGCACCAGATCGCCCGTCTCGCTGAGCCCGGCGCCCATCCCCGCCTCCCGCACCCGCCCGACGAAGGCCACGGCGAACGCCGCCCGGTCGGTGCCCCGCAAAAGCACCGGCGGACGCTCACCGGCCCCAGCGAGTGCTGAGCCGGGCCGGCCCGGCGGACCCGGCTCAGCCCCAAGATCGCGGGCGGGGGTGAGGGCGGGACGGCGCGGGGTGGGGTCAGCGGCGGGCAATGACCCAGGCGACCACGGCGCCGACGACGACCACGCCGACTGCCACCGGGACGAGACGCTTGTAGATGGACCCGCCGGCGAGTTCGAGCAGATCCAGCGGCTCGGCCTCGGCGGTGACGGCCGGTGACCTGGTGGCCGGGGCCACGACCGGGGACTGGGCCGACGCCGATGCCACCGCGGCCGCCGAGGGCGCGGGCGAGGCGACTTGTTCGTGGGCCGGGGTGGCGACCGCCGCGCCTTCAGGGGTCGAGCCTTTGCCGTTCAGGACGGCGCCGGCCGGCTCCTCGGCCGTGTACGGCGCGGGGCTCCGCTCGACGGCCGCCGGCGAGATCGCCTTGTCGGCGGCGGATGCGACGGCCGCCACCGACGCCGCGGCCTCACCCGCGCCGGATGACGAAGCCGAACCGGATGGAGAATCCGAGCCGGACAGGGAATCCGAGCCCGGCGAAGAACCCGAGCCGGACAGAGAAGCCGAGCCCGACGAAGAACCCGAGCCCGACGGAGAAGCCGAGCCCGACGGAGAAGCCGAGGCGGACGGAGAAGCGGAGGCAAACGGAGATGCCGCATCGGAGACGGAGTCCGTGCCTGCGGTGACCGCGGAAGTGGGCGGGGCGACCGCCGGCGCGGTGGCGTCCGGGGCGGTGGCGTCCGGGGCGGTGGCGTCCGGGGCGGTGGCGTCCGGGGCGGTGGCGTCCGGGGCGGTGGCGTCCGGGGCGGTGGCGTCCGGGGTGGTGGCGTCCGGGGTGGTGTCGGCGGCGAGTTTGGCTTCGAGGTTGGTGACGAACTGGGCCAGGAGCTTGCCCGACACCTCCTTGATCATGCCGCTGCCGAACTGGGCCAGCTTGCCGCTGATCTTCAGGTCGGTGTCGACGTTCACCAGGGTGGTGTCGGGGCCGGAGGAGGTCAGCACGGCGGTCACCAGGGCCGCCGCGTTGCCGGCGGAGCGGGCGTCGCGGCCCTTGGCGTCGATGACCGCCCGGTAGGCCGTCTCGTCCTTGGCCGTGAACTGGGCGGTGCCGGCGAACTCGGAGATGACCGGGCCCACCTTCACCTTCACCTTGCCCTGGTAGACGTCGCCGTCGACGCCGGTCAGCCGGGCCCCGGGCAGGCACGGGGCCACGCCCTCGAGGTCGGTCAGCACCTGCCACGCGCGCGCGATCGGGGTGTGGACGGTGAACTCGTTGGTGATTTTCACGGGAGCTCCTGAAGAACGGTCAGGCGGTCGTCGGGGGTCTTGGCGATCGTGCCGATGGTGCGCCGGACGTCGCCGTGGGCCAGGTCGGTGACGCCGAGGGTGGAGAGCGCGGAGACCCAGTCGATGGTTTCGGCGAGCCCGGGGGCCTTGTCGAGCTCGCGATCGCGGACGCGCCCGATGAACTCCGTGGCGGTGCGGATCAGGGGCGAGGAGGCGCCGGGCACGCAACGCCGAACGATCTCGGCCGCGTAAGAAGGCGCCGGGAACTCGATCCAGTGGTAGAGGCAGCGGCGGCGCAGGGCGTCGTGCAGTTCGCGGCTGCGGTTGGAGGTGAGCACGACGACCGGCGGCCGGGCCGCGGTGAACGTGCCGAGCTCGGGCACGGTGATGGCGGCCTCGCCGAGGAATTCGAAGAGCAGCGCCTCGAATTCGTCGTCGGCCCGGTCGATCTCGTCGATGAGCAACACCGGTGGCGTGTGGCCTTCGTGGCGTACGGCCCGCAGGATCGGCCGTTCCTGAAGGAACTCGGCGGTGAACAGGTCGGCGTCGGTGAGCTTCTCCTGCCGGGCCTCGGCCAGCCGGATGGCCAGGAGCTGGCGCTGGTAGTTCCACTCGTAGAGGGCTTCGCCGGCGGTCAGGCCCTCGTAGCACTGCAGGCGGATGAACTCCGTGCCGAGGGCGGCCGCCAGCGCCTTGGCCGCGGCCGTCTTGCCGACGCCGGGCTCGCCCTCCAGCAGCAGCGGCTTTCCCAGGCGCAGGGCCAGATGGACCGCCATGGCGAGGCCGTCGTCGACGAGGTAGTCGACCGCGTCGAGCCGGCGCCGCACGTCCTCGGGTGAGTTCAAGCCGCGTACCTGTCCCGGCAGCCCGGGCAGCAGAACCAGTAGTCCTGCCCGTCGACGACCGCGTGCGGCGTGTTCTCCCCGATCAGGACCGTCATCCCGCAGACCGGATCGGTGGCCTGCCGGGGGACGCCGCTGAGCGGCGCGGCGACGATGCCGTCGCGACGGACACCCCGGACGACTTCGGCCAGGATCGACAGCGCGATCTCCTTGGGGGTACGGGCGCCGATGTCGATCCCGGCGTGCGGGTGGACGCGCTCGAGCTCGGCCGGGGTGAGCCGCATCGACTCCAGCATGGCCGCGCCGCGGGTCCGGCTCGAGACCAGCCCGATGTACGGAACTCCGGCGTCGAGCGCCGCGTGGATCTGCTGCTCCTCGTCGCGGCCGAGACCCGCGACCACCACGGCCGACGCGCCCGCGTAGGAACCGGCCGGGGCCACCTCGAAGTCGAGGAACGCGGCCAGCTCGCGGATGGCTGTGCCGATCGGGGTCGTGCCGGCCACGCCGACCAGCGGCTTGGGCAGCACCGGGCGCAGGAAGATCTCGATCGCGCCGCCCGAGTGGCACGGGTTGACCACGACCAGCGCCCCCGGCGTCTCCGGGAACGGCGCCGATTCCTCCGGCAGCACCCGCAGCAGCACGGTGTTGCCGTCGCGCAGCGAGTCGAGCGCGGCCGCCCGGACCGAACCTTCGGCGCACACCCCGCCGACGAATCCTTCGATGGAGCCGTCGGCCAGGATGACCGCGTCGTCGCCGGGCCGGGCCGAGGTGGGTTCCTGGGCCCGGACGACGGTGGCGTGCACGAACGGGCGGCGCTCCTTCTCCAGCGAGCGCGTCAAGTCAGTGATGCTCATGGGAGACCTCAGATCGGCGGTGTGGCCCGGCCCCGCATCGCGTCCCAGACGCGCGACGGGGTCAGCGGCATGTCGGCGTGGCGGACACCGAAGGGTTTGAGGGCGTCGACGACCGCGTTGACGATCGCCGGCGGCGAGCCGACGGTGGCCGACTCCCCCACGCCCTTGGCCCCGATCGGGTGGTGCGGCGACGGGGTGACCGTGTAGCCGGTCTCCCAGTCGGGCACCTCGAGCGAGGTCGGGATGAGGTAGTCCATCAGCGAGGCGCCGAGGCAGTTGCCGTCCTCGTCGAACGCGATCATCTCCATCAGCGCCATCCCGACCCCGTCGGTCAGCCCGCCGTGCACCTGGCCCTCGATGATCATCGGGTTGATCCGGGTGCCGCAGTCGTCGACCGCGATGAAGCGCCGCACCTTCACCTGCGCGGTGCCGGGATCGATGTCGACGACGCAGATGTACGCCCCGTGCGGGTACGTGAGATTCGAGGGGTTGTAACAGATCTGGGCCTCCAGGCCGCCCTCGATGCCGTCCGGCAGGTCGCCCGCGCCGTGCGCCCGCATGGCGATGTCCTGAATGGTCACCGCCTTGCCGGGGTCACCCTTGACCTGGAACTTGCCCTTCTCCCACTCGAGGTCGGCCACGGTCACCTCGAGCATGGCGGAGGCGATGATCTGGGCCTTGTCGCGCACCTTGCGGGCCACCAGGGCGGCCGCGGCGCCGGAGACCGGGGTGGAGCGGCTGCCGTACGTCCCGAGCCCGAACGGGGTCTGATCGGTGTCGCCGTGCACCACCTCGATGTCGGCCGGCGGGATGCCGATCTCCTCGGCCACGATCTGCGCGAACGTCGTCTCGTGGCCCTGCCCCTGGGTCTTCACCGACAGCCGTACGACCGCCTTGCCCGTGGGATGCACCCGCAGCTCGCAGCCGTCGGCCATGCCGAGGCCGAGGATGTCCATGTTCTTGCGCGGGCCGGCCCCGACCGCCTCGGTGAAGAAGGAGATGCCGATGCCCATCAGCTCGCCCCGGGCCCGTTTCTCCGCCTGCTCCTGGCGCAGCTCGGCGTAGCCGGCGATGTCCATGGCCAGGCGCATCGTGGGCTCGTAGTCGCCCGAGTCGTAGACCCAGCCGGTCTTCGTCTCGTACGGGAACTGCTCGGGCTGGATGAAGTTCTTCAGGCGCAGCTCGGCCGGGTCCATGCCGAGCTCGTAGGCGAGCGTGTCGACGATCCGCTCGACCAGGTAGACGGCCTCGGTGATGCGGAAACTGCAGGCGTACGCGACGCCGCCCGGGGCTTTGTTGGTGTAGACGGCGGTCATCTTGCAGTACGCGGCCTCGATGTCGTAGCTGCCCGTGAAGACCCCGAAGAAGCCGGCCGGGTACTTCACCGGGGCCGCGGTGCCGTTGAAGGCGCCGTGGTCGGCCAGCACGTTGGTCCGGATGCCCAGGATCCGGCCGTCGCGGGTGGCCGCGATCTCGCCCCGCATGATGTAGTCCCGCGCGAACCCGGTGCTGATGAGGTTCTCCGAGCGGTCCTCCATCCACTTGACCGGCTTGCCGGTGACGATGGAGGCGACGATCGCGCACACGTAGCCCGGGTAGATCGGCACCTTGTTGCCGAAGCCGCCACCGATGTCGGGCGCGATCACCTGGATCTTGTGCTCGGGCAGGCCGGCCACGATCGCGTAGAGGGTGCGGTGGGCGTGCGGGGCCTGGGTGGTCGACCACAGCCGCAGCTTGCCCTCGACCGCGTCGAAATCCGCCACCGCGCCGCACGTCTCCATCGGCGCCGGGTGCACCCGCGGGTAGACGACGTCGGTGCTGACCACGACATCCGCTTTCGCGAAGACCGCCTCGGTCGCGGCCTCGTCGCCGGTCTCCCAGTCGAAGCAGTGGTTGTTCGTCTTGCCCTCGAGGTCGTCGCGGATCAGCGGCGCGTCCGGCTCGAGCGCCTTGCGCACGTCGATGACCGGGTCGAGCACGTCGTACTCGACGTCGATCAGCTCGAGCGCGTCACGCGCCTTGTACCTGTCCTCGGCGACGACGAACGCGACCTCCTGGCCCTGGAAGCGCACCTTGTCGGTGGCCAGCACGGCCTGCACGTCGTTGGAGAGCGTCGGCATCCAGGCCAGGCCCTGCTCGGCCAGCGCGGCCCCGGTGACCACGGCGATGACACCCGGCGCGGCCTCGGCGGCGCTGGTGTCGACGCTGACGATCCGCGCGTGGGCGAACGGCGAGCGCAGGATGGCCAGGTGCAGCATGCCGGGCAGCTGCACGTCGTCGGTGAACCGGCCCCGGCCGCGCAGCAGCCGCGGATCCTCCTTGCGCAGCATCCGGCCGTAGCCGACCGGCTTCTGGTCGTTGTCGTCGAAGGTGCTCAGCTTCGGTTCCTGCACCGCGGTCATGCGTCGGCACCTTCCTTGGCGGCCGCCTCGTGGACGGACGCCCAGCGCACCGAGCGCACGATCGTGGAATAGCCCGTGCACCGGCAGATCTGGCCGGAGATGGCCTCACGAATCTCGGCGTCGGTCGGGTCGGGATTCTTGTCGAGCAAGGCCCGGCAGGTCATCATCATGCCCGGCGTGCAGAAGCCGCACTGCAGTCCGTGGCACTGCCGGAAACCCTCCTGGACGGGGTCCAGCTCGGCGCCTTTCGCCAGGCCTTCGACCGTACGCACCTCGTGGCCGCCGGCCATCGCGGCGAGCACGGTGCACGACTTCACGGGCTCGCCGTCCAGCCAGACCACGCACGTACCGCAATTGCTCGTGTCGCAGCCCCAGTGGGTGCCGGTCAGGCCGAGGGTGTCGCGCAGGAAGTGCACGAGCAGCAGGCGCCCCTCGATCTCCCGGGTGACCTCGACGTCGTTGACGGTCATCGTGACCTGCATGCTTGTCAGCTCCTCGCCCGCTCGACGGCCTTGCGCAACGTCCGCCTCGTCAGCTCGTTGGCGAGGTGCCTCTTGTACTCGGCGCTGCCCCGCTGGTCGGTGACCGGATCGCAGGCCCCGGCGGCGATCGCACCGGCCTGCTCGTAGAGCTCCTCGGCCGGCGGCCGCCCGACGAGCGCGGCCGAGATGTCGGGGATGCCGGTCGTGTTCGGCCCCACGGCGGCCAGGCCGACCCGGGCGTCGGCGATCGTCCCGTCGCCGGACAGCCACACCGCGGCCCCGGCGCTGACCACGGCCCAGTCCCCGGCGCGGCGCTCGACCTTCTCGTACGCGCTGCCGCCCTTTTCCCGCACGGGAACACGGATCTCGGTCAGCATCTCGTCGTCGCCGACCGCCGTCTCGTACGGCCCGACGTGGAACTCCTCCATGCTCACGACCCGCTCGGCGCCGCCCGGCCCGCGAATGACGCAGCTCGCGTCCAGCGTCGTGCAGACGGCCGACAGATCCTCGGAGGGATCGGCCTGGCAGAGCGATCCGCCCAGCGTGCCCCGGTTGCGCACGATCGGGTCGGCGATCACCCGCTCGGCATCCCGGAAGATCGGGAACGCGGCGGCCAGCTCGGCCGACTCCAGCAGCTCCCGGTGCCGGGTGAGGGCGCCGATGCGTACCTCTGTGCCGTGGAAACGGATATAGCCCAGCTCCTCGTGGAGCGGGTTGATGTCGATCAGATACTCGAAGTTGGCCAACCGCAGCTTCATCATCGGCAGCAGGCTGTGCCCGCCCGCCACTAGCCGCGCTGAACTGCCCAGACGTTCCAGCAGCCCGATGGCATGGTCCACAGTGGTGGCACGCTCGTATTCGAACGGAGCCGGCACCTGCACGCTGCACCTCCCGCGATCGCGGTGAGACTTCCTCGCGCCCCCACCAAAGTCAACAGCTACCTAAGCGATGCCTTAAGTTCCGCCTGAGGGGCTAAATCCGTTGACGGCGAGGGGCGGAGGCCGGAGGGTTCACGTGTGATCATTCGGCGTGAACGGCCCGGGGATGCCGGCGCGATCCGTGCGGTTACGGCGGAAGCCTTCCGCGGTCTGGCGTACAGCGCGCCGCCGGTGGAGCCGGGTGGTGATCCCGGCGAGGCGGCGCTCGTCTCCTGGCTGCGCGACGACGACGGCTGGATCCCGGAGCTGTCGCTGGTCGCGGTCGAGGACGATCAGGTCGTCGGGCACGTCGTCGCGACGCGGGCCCACGTCGATCAGCGGCCGGTTCTGGGGCTGGGGCCGGTGAGCGTCCTCCCGGCCCGCCAGCGGGCCGGCGTGGGGAGCGCGATGATTCACGCCGTTCTCGGCGCGGCCGACGCGCTGGGCGAACCCCTGGTCGGGCTGCTCGGCAACCCGCTCTTCTACCGCCGGTTCGGCTTCGTCGCCGCGCAGCCGCTCGGGATCGCCGCGCCCGACCCGGCATGGGGTGACAACTTCATGGTCCGGACCCTCAGCCAGTACGAGAGCCTGACCGGCCGTTTCCGGTACGCCGAACCGTTCGACCGGCTCTGACGGCCCGCTAGGCCCTTTTCAGGGTGGCCTTCTGGACTTTGCCCATCGCGTTGCGGGGCAGCTCGCCGACCAGGTGGACCACGCGGGGGCGTTTGTGGGCGGCCAGGCGTTCGGCCACGAAGGCGGTCAGCTCGGGGCCGGTGACCGCGTCGGCCACCACGTACGCGGTGATCTGCTCGCCCAGGTCGGGGTGCGGGGTGCCGACGACGGCGGCCTCGCGGACGGCCGGATGCAGCAGCAGGGCGTCCTCGACCTCGCCGGCGCCGACGCGGTAACCGCCGGTCTTGATGAGGTCGGTCGAGGCGCGGCCGACGATGCGGTGCCAGCCGTCGGGTCCGATCGTGGCCACGTCGCCGGTGGTGTACCAGCCCTCCGGGCGGGCCGGCTGGTTCAGGTAGCCGTCGAACAGGGTGGCCCCGCGGACCTGGAGGTGGCCGATGCCGCCGGACTCGTCGGCCAGACGCGTCTCGACACCGGGGACGGGCCGGCCGACGTGACCGGGGCGGCGTTCGCCGTCGGCTCGGGTGCTCACCGTGATGAGGGTTTCCGTCATTCCGTACCGCTCGATCGGGGCCTGGCCCGTCAGGGCCTTCAGCTCCTCAAAGACGGGAACGGGCAACGGGGCGCTGCCGGAGACGAGCAGACGGGCCCGGCGCAGCTCGCGCGCCTCGGCCGGGGCGGCGCACACCCGCGACCAGACCGTGGGTACGCCGAAATACATCGAACCGCGCGTGGCCGCGTACAGCTGGGGTGTGGGTTTGCCGGTGTGGGCGAGGCGCGAGCCGAGACGCAGCGGGCCGAGGACGCCGAGCACCAGGCCGTGCACGTGGAACAGCGGAAGGCCGTGCACGAGGGTGTCGGCGGCGGTCCACTGCCAGACCTCGGCGAGCGCGTCGAGGTCGGCGGCCAGGGCGGCGCGGGAGAGGACGACGCCCTTGGGCGGGCCGGTGGTGCCGCTGGTGTAGAGGACGAGAGCGGCGGCCTTCGGGTCCGGTTCCGCTGGGACGGTCCCGTGGGGTACGCCCGTGATGCGCACGATCGGCAGGTGCCCGGCGGCGGCCGGATCGTCGGAGAGCATGAGCTCGGCGCCGGAGTCGCGCAGAATGTGGGCGCGCTCCAGCTCGCCCGCGTCCGGCGGCACGGGAACGGCCTTCACCCCGGCCAGCAGCGCGGCCGTGACCGCCACGACGGTCCCGGCGCTCGCGGTGGCATGCACGGCAACGGTTTCCGCCCCGGCCAGCTCGGCCGCGAGACCGGCGGCCCGGCCCAGAAGCTCGTGCCGGGAGAGACTCCGATCGGGGTCGCGGACGGCGTCCTCGAGGTCGGCCGGGTCGTGCAGGGCGCTCAGCAGTCTCATGCTTCCAGCCTGGTGACGATCGGGGCGATCAGGTCGTTGAGCTCGCGGGCCAGCACGGTGACGGCCCGCTCGGCCAGGTCCACCATGGCCGGTCCCGGCCCGTCCGGCACCGGGGGCAGCGGGCCGAGCTCGACCGGCGCGTCGACCTGCAGGGTGGAACGCACGTGCGGCACCCGGCTCAGCTCCTCGGCCGACGGCTGCAGGAACTGCCCGAACGTCTCCGGCCACCCCCGCCATCCACGATCCCGCTGCCACACCTGATCTCCGGACAGCGCTTCGGGCCAAGGAGCCACCAGCCGTACGTGGACAGTCAGCGACCCGTCCCACTCGTTGCGCACACACTCGGCCGCCAGCACACGCCGGTGAAGCCGCACATATCCCGGATCGAGCTGCGGCGCCGTGGCCAGCCGCCACGCCACACAGGCAAACCCGACCGGCGAGATGTCCCCCCAGCAGTCGGCGAACTCCTTGGCGCTCGCAAGCACCCGTTCGGCGAACCGTCCTCCGTTCTCCCGGTCGTACTGCCGATCGATCCACGCCACAGACACAGGAGCCACGCGCCCACCCTATCCCCGGCCTACCCACCCCGAATTCCCCTCTTACGGGTATGGCCCGCCGTCCCTCGCGCGACGAAAATGCGACCCGTGACCGACTTCGTCCGATGGAGCGACATCCGCGCCGGACATGCAGCCCGCATCGGCGGCAAACGAGCCTTCGAAGGAAACTCCGAGCCGCGATGGCGGCTTACCGCCTCGCCGAGGCTATCCGTGCGGACGCTCAACCCTCCGCCAAGCCTGACGAGGCGAGTTCGCATAGTCCCCGCCGCTCGTCTGGTGTGGCCGCGGTCGCCATCCCCCAAGCTTCCTAGGAGGCTAGGTGCCTGGTTGCCGGGGCAGGGCTGAGGGGCTGGCGGCAGGCGGCGGCCGGGCCAGCGGGCCAGCGGGCCAGCGGGCCAGCGGGCCAGCGGGCCAGCGGGCCAGCGGGCCAGCGGGCCAGCGGGCCAGCGGGCCAGCGGGCCAGCGACAGGATGATGGGGCGGTGGCGGTGGCTGTGCGATGGTGGGCGGGTGGAGGTCGGGGATCTGCGGCGGCTGTTGCGAGCTCGGGATGTGATGGACCGGGACTTTGCGCTGCCGCTTGATGTGGCGGGGCTGGCTCGGGTGGCGCTGATGTCGCCGGGGCACTTCTCGCGGAGCTTTCGGGCGGCGTACGGGCAGACGCCGTACAGCTATCTGATGACGCGGCGGATCGAGCGGGCGAAGGCGTTGCTGCGGCGCGGGGACATGTCGGTGACCGAGGTGTGTTTCGCGGTGGGGTGTACGTCGCTGGGGTCGTTCAGCTCGCGGTTCAGTGAGCTGGTCGGGGAGAGCCCCAGTGGGTACAAGGCGCGGGCCCATGGCGATGGCGCGGCGGTGCCGGCGTGCATTTCGAAGGTCTACACGCGGCCGGTGCGGGACTCAGCGGCGGTCGGGCGCTGATTGCGTACAGCCAAAAGCGCCGGACGGGCCGTGACGGGCCCGCCCGGCGCGAGGGATCACTTGAGGATGCGCTTGTCCGCGTGAAGCGGCTTCGGCAGAGCGATGGTGATCCACTCGTTGTTGTCGGCGACGCCGGCCGTGCGGCCGCTGGAGAACGGGAAGTTGTTGTCGTTCAGCACGGCGATGGTCTTGTCGTCGAGGATGACGACGTCCTCGATGGTCTGGAACGGGAAGGTGAACGTGGTGCCGAAGCCGCCGAGTTTGCGCGGGTTGGCGATGTTCATCAGGTCGACCAGCAGGGTCTTGTCCATCAGGCCGTCGCGGTTGCGGTCACGCTTGTCGGCGATGTAGATCCGCTTGAAGGCGGCTGTCGCGCCCTGGCCGTTGTCGCGCTCGATGACCAGGAAGCGGTCCTGGTCGACGGCGATGGCGTCCCCGATGGCGTTGTCCGGGTTGTCGAGCTGGTAGGCGAAACGCTTGCCCGTGTACTTGGCGGCGCGGCGGTCGAACTCGTTCAGCCGCAGCTGGCCGGCCGGGTCACCGGTGACGGTGCCCTCGAGCAGCGGGTAAAGGTAACGGCCGTCCGGGGAGGCGGCCATGCCCTCGAAACCCTTGCTGCTGCGGGCGGTCGCGGTGACGCCGGTACGGGCCGCGGTCTCCGGGGCGACGACACCCTCGAGCGGGATCGGGGCGCGCAGCAGGCGGCCGGCCCGGTCGAAGTTCAGCAGGTACGGGCCGAACTCGTCGCCGATCCAGTACGACCCGTCGGCGCCCTTGACGATCGACTCGGGGTCGAAGTCGGCGCCGGTCAGGACGCGGTCCTCGCGGGTCAGCTTCCAGGACACGAACTTGTTCGGGTCGGTCAGGTTGACGCCGCCGAGCACGTCGACCTTGTTCGTCTTGAAGACCGGGGCCAGACGCTGTACGCGGAGCAGGAAGTCGGCCGAGCTCACCTGCGTGCCGTACCCGTTGTCGGAGAGCACGTCGTACGTGCCGTCGCCGTTGCCGGCGATCCCGGAGAAGCCCTGAACCGGCTGGTCGGCGAAGGGCAGCGCGAAGCCGTTGGTGGTGCCCGAGGCCTGCGCGCCGGACGGCTCGCTGCCGGGCACGAAGGTCGCGGCCGGCAGCGACGCGAACCCGGTGAGGGTGGGCTTGGCGACGCTGTGGCCGCCGGCGTTCGCGGTGCCGGCCAGCGTGAGGGTCAGGGCAAGGACGCCGGAGGCGGCGAGGATATTAGTAGCCGTCTTTCTCATGATCGCCGACGCTAGGGAACCGGGGTTAAGCGTGATCAACCTCGCGGTGGCGTCTGCGCCAATGTCTCCACTCCCCCGCCGAAACCGGCCGCCGCGACGGCCGCGATGACGGTGGCGGCCCGCAGCGCGTGGAAACCGCCGCGGCCCATGGTGGCGTCGGCCAGATTACGGGCGACCGCGCGGGGCAGGGTGCGGCGCAGATATTCCTGCTCGGTGCCGAGTTTCTGGTTTCGTGGCAGTAAAGCCGACATCTGCACCTTTCCCCGCCCTTCCGCATAGCAGCGGCGCAGAAAGAAACGGAAGGTGCTGCGGTCGAGGGGCACATCGTGCTCGATGACCGATTCCGGCACGTACATCCAGCGGCCGCCCGTTTCCGCGCTGATCCGCAGACACAATTCGGTGTCCTCGGGCCGGTTCCGGTCGCCGAGCTTGCCGAAACCGGTGCGGAAACCGCCGGCAGCCAGAAAAGTCGCCCGGCGCACCATCATGCTCGCCGACCAGACATTGCGAATCTCGGCGATGGTGGTGGGCATTCCGGCGTACGAGACACCGACGGTCCAGAGCAGCTCGTCCGGCAGCCAGGCCGGGCGATGGCGCTCCCAGGCGGGCCGGATGCTGCCGCCCGCACCGGCCACGGTCGGGTCGGCGAACGGCGCCGCCAGATGAGCCAGCCAGCCCGGGTGGGCGACGGTGTCGTCGTCCAGGAACGCGATCAGCTCCGAACGTGCGTGGAAGGCGCCGGTGTTCCGGTTCCCGGACGCCCCTCTCACTGATGCGTTCTCCAGCACGGTGACACCGAGCTCCGCTTTCGCGCGCGCGAAAAGGCCCGGATTGTGGTCGACCACCACAATAACCTCGGCCGGCGCCATTTCCTGGGCGAGGGCCGAGGCGACCGTACGCTGAAGTGACTCCCAGCGACGCTCGGTGTGCGTGGGGATGACGATGCTGACGTCGTTCATGGCGGCGCTCCGTAAGCGATTCGGTCGTCTCGATCGACCGGCCGGAACGCTACGGAGTCACCCTATGAATTACATATGAAAATGACACACGTTCCATTTAAGAACGCGTTACCGCCAGAAGACGGCCACGGCCGCGTTGGCCAGCGTGAGCGTGATGATGCCGATGAAATGACCCTTGTTCACGGCTTCCCGCTTCCGCGGGATGAACACCATGATGAAGATCAGGATCGCGATGAGAAGCTTCACGCCCAGCTTGACCGGGCTCGGCTCGTCATCGCCGCCCCCACGCAGCGGGGCCGCCAGCCCGACGCCGCTGACCAGCTGGATGATCGAGCCCCAGAGGATCGCCGGATTGATCCGGAACTTCCCCGACAGGAACTGGGCGACTGCCCCACCCAGCAGCAGCGCGAAGCCGACCAGGTGGATGAAGAGAAGAATGAGCCGAATCGCTTCCACGGGCCAAGAGCTTGCCAAACCCGACCCCACCAGCCCCACCCGGGGCTGAGATTTAATCCCTGGCGGACGAGGACTGGGTCGGCCGGAGGGCGTGCACTGGGAGCCGGATCTATCCCCCTCGTGGAAGGGCACCTCCATGTTCGACGACAACGGCTCCTTCCTGCTCGCGTTGTTCGAGTTCTTCCTGTTCATCGCCTGGTTCATGTGCCTGTTCTGGATCTTCGGGGATCTGTTCCGGAGCAGGGACCTGGGCGGCTGGGGCAAGACGGTGTGGGCGCTGTTCATCATCATCCTGCCGCTGGTCGGGACGCTGGTTTACCTCATCGTGCGTGGTGGGGGCATGGCCGAGCGGACGGCGGCTAGTCAGACCGCGTTGCGGCAGCAGCAGGAGACGTACATCCGCTCGGTCGCCGGCGCCAACGGCGGCGCCCGCAGCGTGACCGACGAGATCTCGTCGGCCAAGGGCCTGCTCGACTCGGGCGCGATCACCGAGGCCGAGTACGCCCGGCTGAAGGAATCCGCCCTGGCCAAGAGCGCTGCCTGAGTTTCTGTCGTACGCCACCGCTAGCCTCTCCGGCACCAACGTTCGAGCTGGGCCGGATCAAGAGGTTGGCGCATGCAGACTTCCGAGGACACGTTCGAGTTTCCCGCTGCCTGGCAGCGGCACCGGTGGGCCCGCCGCGGCAGCTCCGGGATCACGGCGTTCACGCCCGACGCGAAAGCCCGGGCGTTCGTCGACGAGGAGCTCGCCGGGCGGACCGAGGTGGTGCGCTCGGTTCTCGAGGCGCCCGCGACCGCCACCGACATCCGCGACGCCGGGCTGGCCTGGGTCGAGGGCAAACCGGGAGTGACGCCGGCCGGTGCCGCGGCGGTGGCGGTGGCCGCCGGCGTCGGGAACTGGGCGATCCGCGACAAACTGCCCGCCTTCGCCGACGTGTGGATCGCGCGGCACGGCGTGGTCTTCGCGGCCCGGGCCGCCGTCGAGCTGATGTCGATGGAGACCACGGACAGCCGCGGCCCGGTCGTCCCCGGCCTGGCCCAGCGGTACGGCGTACGGCCCATGCGCCCGGGCGAGAAGCGGTACAGCTGGCAGGCCGACCCGCAGATGCAGACCCTGCTGCGGGTCCGGTCAGCGCTCGCGGCCGCCACCGGCGACGACTACGCGGAGGCCGTCGCCGCCCTGTCCGAGCACCGGCGCGGCCATCTTTATGCGCGGGCCGCCGCCTCCACGCTCGCGCCCACCGAGATCGAGTGGGTCGAGCAGGACATCGCCGACACGGTCGCCGCCCAGGACCCGTACCTCGCGGCCCTGCTCATCGCCGCCGCCGGCCAGGGCCGGCACCTCGACGCGCTCGCGCCCTTCGCCACCGGCTGGACGGTGTGGGGCTCGATGGCCATGCTGACCACCCTCGTCGACGGGGTGGGCGCGGCCGCGGCCCCGGCGCTGTTCGGCTGGATCGACGAGGAGGTGGGCGACGCCGGGGCCCAGCGCCGCCTGCTCGGCACGGTCGCCGTCCTGCCGGGTGACGAGGTCATGCGCGGCCTGATCGAGCGGGCCGACCGCAAATACGTCACGCCCTATCTGCTCGAGGCGGCCGGGCGTTACCCGCGTCGCGGGCTGCGCCATCTTGCCGAGTCCGGCCGGCACGACGATCTGCTCCGGGCCCACCTGCTCAACCATCCGGGCCTGGCCGAGCAGGTGTTGCCGATACTGAGCGTCCCGGCGGCGACCCGGGTCGAGCTGATCACGACCGAGGCCGCGTCGGTCGTGACGGCGCCGGCCTCCGCCGTGCCGCCGGTCCTGGCCGACCCGCCGTGGGAGCACCCCGTCAAACCGGCCAAGCCGGTCGTGATCGCCGGTCTGACCTGCGACGACCCGCCCGCGACGGAGTGGCTGCCGGGCGAGCGCGAGGCCTGGCGGGCCACCCCGATCCGCCACTACGGCCCGCCGACCGAGCCGTGGAAGCAGATCGCCCGGCGGATGTCCTCGGGCAAGCAGGAGTGGAACGACCCGGTCCGGCTGTTCACCGACGGGCCCGAGGAGCTGGCCCGCGAGGTGCTGCGCCAGTGGCGCCCGCGCTACGCCTACGACGCCGACTCGTGGATGCCAGTGGTGGCCGAACGATTCGGCGCCGACGCGCTACCGGCCGCGATCGAGCTGGCCCGGCACTCCCCGGCCGAGACGGCGCCGCTGCTGATGCCGTTCGTCTCGCCCGATCTGGCCGTGCTGATGGCAGGCTGGCTGGCCCGGCTCAAGACCACCCGGGCCTACGCGTTGCAGTGGCTGCTGCGTCACCCGTCCGCGGCGGCCCGGACGCTGGTGCCGGCCGCCCTGCAGAAGCCGGGTGCGCCGCGTCGCGAGGCCGAGCAGGCCCTGCTCGCGCTGCACACCAACGGCCACGGCGAGACCGTCAGGGCCACGGCCGAGATGTACGGATCGGAGGCGGCCACGGCCGTCGGGGCGCTGCTCGACACCGACCCGCTGACCGTGCTGCCGGCCAAGATGCCGCCGGTGCCGGCGTGGGCCGTGCCCGGTCTGCTGCCGCCGGTGCGGTTGCGCGACGGCTCGGGCGCGCTGCCGGCGGCCGCGGTGACCAATCTGATCAGCATCCTCGCGATCTCCCGGCTCGACGACCCGTACGCCGGTCTGGCCCTGGTCCGGGAAGCCGTCGAACCGTCGAGCCTGGCCGAGTTCGGCTGGGGGCTGTTCCAGCGCTGGCAGTCGGCCGGGGCCAACGCCAAACAGAACTGGGCGCTGGCCGCGCTCGGCCTGATCGGCGACGACGAGACGGTCCGGCGGCTGACCCCGCTGATCCTGGCCTGGCCGGGTGAGGGCGGGCACGCCAAGGCGGTCACCGGCATCACCATCCTGGCCGCGATCGGCAGCGACGTGGCTTTGATGCGGCTGCACGGCATCGCCCAGCGGGCCAAGTTCAAGGGCCTCAAGAACGCCGCGAACGAGAAGATGGCCGAGGTCGCGCAGGGGCTCGGGCTCAGCGCCGAGCAGCTGGGCGACCGGCTGGTGCCCGACTTCGGGCTGGACGAGGCCGGCAGCCTGCGGCTGGACTACGGCCCCCGCTCGTTCACGGTCGGCTTCGACGAGCAGCTACGGCCGTTCGTGGCCGGCAGCGACGGCAAGCGGCTCAAGGCGCTGCCCAAACCGGGCGCGCGCGACGACGCGGAGCTCGCCCCGCAGGCGTACAAGCAGTTCTCGGCCTTGAAGAAGGACGTGCGGACGGTCGCCACCGACCAGGTGCGCCGCCTGGAACGGGCCATGGTGACCGGGCGCCGGTGGAGCGCCGGGGAGTTCCGGCAGCTGTTCGTCGGCCATCCGCTGCTGTGGCACATCGTGCGGCGCCTCGTCTGGGCCGTGTGGGACGCCTCGTCGGAGCCGCTCGGCGCGATCCGCGTGGCCGAGGACCGCACGTTCTCGACCGTGGAGGACGAGGAGACCTCGCTGCCCGAGGACGCGACCGTGGGCGTGGCCCACCCGCTGCACCTCGGCGACGACCTCGCGGTCTGGTCCGAGCTGTTCGCCGACTACGAGATCCTGCAGCCGTTCGCCCAGCTCGGCCGGGCGACGTTCACGCTCACCGAGGAAGAGGCGCAGACCAGCCGGCTGGCCCGCTTCGAGAGCATCACCGTGCCCACGACCAAGCTGCTCGGGCTCGAACGGCGCGGCTGGCGGCGCGAGGACCCGCAGGACGCCGGCATCCAGGGGCGCTTCGAGCTGGCCGTCGCGGCCGGGGTCGAGGTGGCGGTGGAGATCGAGCCCGGCATCGCGATCGGCTACATCGACGAGTTCACGGAACAGAAGATCACGATGGTGATGCTGCACAACGGCACCGGCAACCGGTGGCACAACGACCCGCGCGGCCAGCTCGCGCTGGGCGGGCTCGACCCCGTGGTCGCGTCCGAGATCATCCGCGACCTGACCGAGGTGACCGCATGAGCCTCACCGAGATCCCGGTGACCGACCCGGCCGACAGCGTCCAGCGGCCGCCGGCCGAGGTGCGCTTCGCCGACGAGCTGGCCCGGCTCCGGGCCGCCGACACCGCGGCCCGGCCGCCGGGCTGGGCGCTCAGCGTGCAGGCGGCCCGCCGCTTCGTCGTCGGCGACCCGGCGCTCGAGGTGAGCCGCAAGTTCGTCGGCGACCCGTCGCTGATCGACCGGGCGCTGATCACGCTGGCCACCAGCCGCGGGCTGATGCTCGTGGGCGACCCCGGCACGGCCAAGTCGCTGCTGTCCGAGCTGATCGCGGCCGCCGTCAGCGGCGACTCCACACTCACCATCCAGGGCGGCGCGGCCACCACCGAGGACCAGATCCGCTACTCGTGGAACTACGCGCTGCTGGTCGCCGAGGGGCCGTCCACCCGCTCGCTGGTGCCGGCGCCGCTGCTGCGCGGCATGGCCGAGGGCCGCACGGTCCGGTTCGAGGAGATCACCCGCTGCCCGCTCGAGGTGCAGGACTGCCTGCTCTCCCCGCTGAGCGACCGGGTGCTGGCCATCCCCGAGCTGACCGGGCCGGAGTCGATGGTCTTCGCCCGCGACGGGTTCAACATCATCGCCACCGCGAACACCCGCGACCGCGGCGTCAACGACATGAGCTCCGCCCTCAAACGCCGCTTCAACTTCGAGACCGTGTTCCCGATCGCCGACTTCGCCACCGAGCTCACCCTGGTGGCCGACGAGGCGGCCCGGCTGCTGGCCCGTTCCGGGGTGACCGCCGAGCCGCGCCGGGACGTGCTCGAAGTCCTGGTGACCACGTTCCGGGAGCTGCGCAGCGGCGAAACCGGCCGCGGCGACTCGATGGACAAGCTGTCGGCGGTGATGAGCACGGCCGAGGCGGTGTCGGTGGCCCACGCGGTCGGGTTGCGCGGCTGGTTCCTGCGCGGCGAGCCCGGCAACGCCGAGGACATCGTGGCCTGCCTGGCCGGCACGGCGGCCAAGGACAACGCGGACGACCTGGCCAAGCTGCGGCGCTACCTGGCCCAGCAGATCACCTGGCGCGACGGCACCCAGTGGCGGGCGCTGCACCAGGCCCGTCACCTGCTGCCGGGCTGAGCCGTGCCGGTCACCTTCATCGGGGTCCGCCACCACAGCCCCGCCTGCGCCCGGCTGGTGGCCTCCGTCATCGACGACCTACGGCCGGCGTGGGTGCTGGTCGAAGGCCCGGCCGACGTCAACGGGCGGATCGGCGAGCTGCTGCTCGGGCATGAGCTGCCGGTCGCGCTGTTCAGCAGCTACCGCGACGACACGCGGCGGGTGGCGTCCTGGGCGCCGTTCTGCGACTACTCGCCGGAGTGGGCGGCGCTGACCCATGGGGCCGAGGTCGGGTCCGCGCTGCGCTTCATCGATCTGCCGGCGTGGCATCCGGCCTTCGAGGGACGCAGCAACCGGTACGCGGACGCGGAGCTCCGCTACGCGGACGTGATGGAACGGTTGTGCCGCGCCTTCGAGGTGGACAACGTCGACGCGCTGTGGGACCACCTGGTCGAGATCGCGCCGGCCGAGGGCCTGTTCGACCGGCTGGCCACCTACTTCGACCTGGTCCGCGGCGAGGCGGCGGCCGGGGAGTCGGACACGGCGCGCGAGGCCTACATGGCGTCGTGGGTCGCGGCGGCGGCCGCGGCCGCGGGCGATGGGCATGTGGTGGTCGTGACTGGTGGCTTTCATCGGCCCGCTCTGGTGCGCGCGCACGCCGGCCTCAGCGTGGGCGCGCACGCCGGCCTCAGCGTGGGCGACGCCCAGGCGGACGGCCCTGGCGCAAGCGGCGCGGGTGCGGGCGAGGACGGCGCCGGCGCGGTTGGCGAACAGCCCATCTGGCCGGACATTCCGGAAATGCCGGAGGGGGCGATCGGCGGGAGCTTTCTTGTGCCGTACTCGTTTCGGCGGCTCGATGCGTTTGACGGCTATCAGTCCGGGATGCCGTCGCCGGGTTACTACCAGGAGCTGTGGGAGTCGGGGGCGGGCGGGGCGGCGCGCCACCTCGTCGAGGCGGTGGCGGAGCGGCTGCGGAAGAAGCGGCAGCCGGTCTCGACGGCGGATCTCATCGCGGCGCGGGCCACGGCGGAGGGGCTCGCGACCGTACGCGGGCATCACCGCCCGGGGCGGACCGATGTGCTCGACGGGCTGGCGTCGGCGCTCGTCAAGGAGGCCATCGACGTGCCGCTGCCGTGGGCGCGGCGGGGGACGCTCGAGGCCGGCAGCCATCCGGTCGTCGTGGAGATGGTGGCGGCGCTCAGCGGGCACCGGGTCGGGCGGCTGCATCCGGACACGCCGGCGCCGCCGCTGGTGCACAACCTCGACGCGGAGCTGGAGCGGGCCGGGCTGGACGGGGCGGCCCGGCTGGAGCTCGACCTCACCCGGGCCGCCGACCGGGATCGCAGCCGCGTGCTGCACCGGGTCCGGCTGCTCGGCGTGCCCGGCTTTCACCGCGACAGCGGCCCTGCCACCGGGCTCGACCCGGCGCTGCGGGAACGCTGGACCCTGCGCCCGGGACCCGAGCGGTTGACGGCGGTGATCGAGGCCGGGGCGTACGGGGCCACGCTGACCGACGCCTGCGCGGCGGTGCTGGCCGAGCGTGCCGCCGCGGCCGGGCGGGACGTCGACGCGCTGGCCCTCGTGCTGTTCGACGCCGCGCTCTCCGGTACCGCCGACGTCTCCGACCGCACCCTGGCCGACATCGAGGCGGCCGTCGGCGCCGCTCCCGAGCTCGGGCCGCTCGGCCGCATGCTCGCCGTGGTGCTGACCATGTGGCGGCACGACGGCTTGTTCGGCACCGCCCGCAGCAGCACCCTGGCCACGGTCATCGCCGCGGCCGTCCGCCGCATCCTCTGGCTGGCCGAGGGCGTACGCGGCGACGAGGCCCCGGCCGACCCGGGCCGCATCGGCGCGCTGGCCGCCTGCCGCGACGGGCTCCGGCACGCCGGCCGGGCGCTCGGCCTCGACCGGGCGGCCGCCCTCGAGGTCGCCGGCCGGATCGCCACCGACCGCGAGGCCCCGCCCGACCTGCGCGGGGCCGCGTTCGGCGTCCGCTGGGCGCTGCACGACGACCCGTCCACCATCGACGCGGTGCGCGGGGTACGCGGCGCCTTCGTGCCCCGCTCGGCCGGCGACTGGCTGGCCGGCCTGTTCGCGGTGGCGCGCGAGGAAGTGCTGCACTCCCCCGAGGTGATCGGCCTGCTCGACGAGCTGCTCTCCGGACTGTCGGCCGACGACTTCCTCATCTCGCTGCCCGCGCTCCGGCAGGCGTTCGAGTTCTTCCCGCCCCGCGAACGCGAAACCATCGCCGGCCAGGTCCTCGCCCGCCGGGGCCTCACCGGCACCGGGCGCGCCCTGCTCCGTACCGCCGGCCCCGATCCCGCCGTGATCGCCGCCGGCCTCCTCCTGGACGACCGCGTCGACACCGTCCTCTGCCGCGAGGCCCTGATCCTCACCGACCCCGAACCCTCCGACCCCCCGACCCTCCGCACCGCAACCCCAGACGCCGCGACCTTCCCCACCGCGGCCCCAGACGCCGCGACCTTCCCCACCGCGGCCCCAGACGCCGCGACCTTCCCCACCGCCACCCCCGGCCCCGCGACCCACCGCAGCGCGACCCCCGATGCCGCGACCCTTCCGACCGCCAACCCCGACGCCGACGCCGCCTCGATCGGAGATGTGCTGTGACCGATTCTGATCTCGAGCGGTGGCGGCTGGTGCTGGGTGAGCCCGCCGCCGCGATGGGTGATCTCAGCGCTGAGAGCCTGCGGCGGGATGCGGCGCTGCGCTGGCTCTACGGGCGGGACGAGGAACACGCCAAGCGTGATGTGCGCGGCGGCGGGGACGGGCCGTCGGCGCTCACCACCGTGGACTGGCTCGATGACATCACGCAGCTGTTCCCGAAGGAGACGGTGGAGCGGCTGCAGCGGGATGCGGTCGAGATCTACGAGATCACCGATGTGGTCACCGATCCCGAAGTGCTGCGCACGATCGAGCCGAACCCGGCCCTACTCCGCGCGGTTCTGCAGACCAAGCACCTGATGAACCCGGAAGTGCTGCGGCTGGCCCGCCGGATCGTCGAGGCCGTCGTCCGGGACCTCATGGCCAGGATGGCGACCGAGGTACGGGCCGCCTTCACCGGCACCCGGGCCCGCAAGCCGAGCCGGTGGAAGCAGGCGCGCGACTTCGACGTCACCCGGACGCTGCGGGCCAACCTGGGGCACTACCGGCCGGACGAGCGGCGGCTCTACATCGAGACGCCGCACTTCTTCTCGCGTACGCGCAAGCAGGTCTACCAATGGCAGGTCATCCTGCTCGTCGACCAGTCCGGCTCGATGACCGATTCCGTCATCCACTCGGCGGTGACCGCGGCCTGCCTGTGGGGGTTGCCGGGAGTGCGGACGCACCTGGTCGCCTTCGACACCGAGGTGGTCGACCTGACCAGCGACGTCGACGATCCGGTCGAGCTGCTCATGAAGGTCCAGCTCGGCGGGGGCACCGACATCGCCAAGGCGGTCCTCTACGGCGCCGGCCTGATCGAACAACCCCGGCGCGCCATCGTCGCGCTGATCAGCGACTTCTACGAGGGCGGCTCGGAGCAACTGCTGGTACGCACGGTCCGCGACCTCGTCGAGCAGGGCACCAAGGTGCTGGGGCTGGCCGCCCTCGACGACCAGGCCAACCCGGTGTACGACCGCGCCACCGCCCAGCGCCTGGCCAACGTGGGCGCCCCGGTCGGCGCGATGACCCCGGGACAGCTCGCCCAGTTCATCGCCGAGCAGGTGACCCGATGAGAGAGCCGGCCGACGGGCCGCCGATGGGGAGGTTGCTGTGCGCGCTGATCTGCGGGCGCTGACACCGGAGACGCTGGCCGAGCTGACCAACCGGGGGCTGGTCAAGCGGGCCGCGCGCGAGCTGGAACGCGAAGCGCCGAAGCTGTCGGAGGACGCCGACGGGGCGGTCCACGCGGTCTTCCCCGACGGCGCGGCCACCGACCTGCCGCCGGGCGGGCTCGACGCCGGCTCCTGCTCGTGCGGCGCACCCGGCGTCTGCCGGCACGTCCTCGGTCTGGTGCTGGCCTACCAGCGATGGCCGGGCGCCGAACAAGCAGAGGACTCGCCCGGCGACGCGGCAAGCCCGCAAGGCGATGCCGGAGAAGCCGATCCGGCCTCCGAGCAGTCCGCCGAGGAGAACCGCGCCCCTCGCGGTGGCGCGGCGGGGGCAGGCACGGCCAGCGGGGCCAGCGCGACGGGAGCAGGCACCGCCGGCGGGGTCGGCGCGGCAAACGCGGCCGGGGCCAGCGCGGCGGATGCCAGCGGGGCCAGCGCGACGGGGGCACACGCGGCCAGCGGGGCCAGCGCGGCAGATGCGGGCGCAGCTAGCGGGGCCAGCGCGGAAGGCGCGACAGGCGTTGCGGGGCGGTGGTCGCCCGGGAACTTCACCGATGAGCAGCTGCTGGCGCGGGTCGGGGCGCGCATGATGACGGCGGCGCGGCGGGTGTTCCGGGCCGGGTATGTGGCGCGGGTCCATCGGGGGCGGGCCGCGGATCCGGTGCCCATGGTGGAGCTTCCGACGGCGAGCGTGCGGTTTCTCGTACCGCACGATCTGGGGTTTGCCCGTAGTGACGCCGTGGCCGGGAGCCGGGATGACGTGCTCGCGCTGGCCGTGTGGGCGTTTCGGGTGGCGGATGAGCGGGCGCCGGGCGAGGCCGATGTTCAGGTGCAGGTGGGTGGGGCGCCGGGGGCGGGGTCGCAAGGGCTCGGGCGGGCGGTCGGGCTGGCCGCGACGGTGGTGCGGGAGGGGGCGGTTCATCTCGGGGTGGGGATGGGTGGTGAGGTGGCGACCGTACGGGCGGAGCTCGAGGCGGGGCGGATGCGGTGGCCGCTGCTGGCGGTCGAGGATCTGGTCGGGCAGCTCGAGGCGTACCGGGAACGCAGTGCCCGTTATCGGCCGGAGGCGCTGGCCGACCATGTGGCCGAGCTGTTCGCGCGGCACCGCAGTGTGACGCGGGGCGGGAGTTCGCTGGCGTCGCGGGTGCTCGGGACGGACGAGGCGTCGGAGACGCCGCTGCGGCGGGCGCGGCTGGACGGTCTCGGGGCCCGCGTCTCGGCGGCGGGTGACGAGCGTACGGTCGAGGTCTTTCTCGCCCATGCCGACAGCTCGGCCGTGCTGGTGTTGCGGCGGCAGTACGCGACCGATGAGGCTGGGCCGGCGCTCGGGAAGCGGCGGGTGGCCGGGGTGAGCGTGGGGGCGCTGGCGGCCGGGGCGGTGATCACCGAGTCGGCGGCGCGGAGTGCGAGCCGGCAGGTGCGGCTGGGGACGCGGCGGCTGAGCCGGACGGAGGCGATGACGACGCGGGACGCTTGGCAGCACCTGCCGCGGTCACTGCTCGTGCCGGACCTGGCGGGTCTGTCGGCGGAGCTGGCGGCGCTGCCGCCGCGGCCGGTCCGGGCCCGGATCGAGGCGGAGCTGGTCCGGGTGGTGCCGATCGCCGAGGTCAGATCCGTGACGTACGCGCCGGGAGCGCAACGGGTCGACGCGGAGATCGCCGACGCGGCCGGGGTGTTGGCGACCGTGACGGCCACCCACGCCGCGTGCGCACCGGGACGGTTGGACGCGGTGGTGGCGGCGCTCGAGGGCGGCGCCCGGTTCGTGGCCGGCAGCGTGCGGCGCGGCGTGGTCGGGCGCGGCGGGAGCACGGGCGGCACGGGCGGCACGGGCGGCACGGGCGGCACGGGCGGCACGGGCGGCAACGGGAGCGGCCCGGCCAGAGGCGGCGGGAACGCAAGCGGCGCGGGCGGCGGCGGGAACGCAAGCGGCGCGGGCGGCGGCGGGAACGCAAGCGGCGCGGGCGGCGGCGGGAGCGGTAGGAGCGGAAGAGGCGGGAGCGGGCTAATAATCGACCCGATCGGGTTCGCGACGGACGACGGCGTGGTCGTGCCGGACCTGGCCGAGGCCGGGCGTGCGCCGGATCCGCGGGACCGGCCCGGCGACGTCACCGATCCGCTCGGGCTGGCCGTGACCGAGGCGCACGGGTTGCTGGCCGAGGTGGCCCATCGCGGACTGTTGCACCTGCCGTCGCCGATGACCGGGCGGCTGCGCGACGCGGGTAAGCGCCTGGAGGCCGTCGGGCTGCGGCGGGCGGGAGCGGACCTGGCCGTGCTGGCGGCACGGCTGGCGCCGGATCCCGGCGACGACGCGGCCGAGGCGTGGGCGGACGCCTATCTGCGGGTGAGCCTCTGCGCGGAGCTGCTGCCGTGACAGCCGTCCGCCGCGCCGAAAGCCGCCGTGATAGCCGCTCGCCTGCCCGAAGACCGCCGTGACAGCCGCCCGCCTGCCCGAAGACCGCCGTGACAGCCGCCCGCCTGCCCGAAGACCGCCGTGATAGCCGCCTACGGCCGCCGAAGAGTGGGAATGAGCGCGGCTACTTGAACTCCTCCGGGCGCAGCCCGGCCAGGCGGGGCCAGAACGACGCCAGGGTGGACGCGCCCGAGAGGAGCACGTCGATGGAGGCGCGCTCGTCGCTGTCGTGCCAGCGGTCCTCCGGCAGGCCGGTGCCGAAATAGACCACGGGGGCGTCGATGAGGCGGGCCAGCAGTTCGGCCGGGCCGCCGCCGGCGTTGCCCATCCGGCCGGCGGGGGCGCCGAAGCCGTCCTCCATCGCGGCGGCCAGGGCGGTCACCGCGGGGTGGTCGGGTGGGGTCGCGTACGGCTTCTGGCCGGTCTCCTCGGAGACGGTGAGCTCGTAGTCGACGCGGTCGCTGAGATTCTCCGCGACCCAGCGGCGTAGCTGGTCGCCGACGGCTTCGGGGGTCTGGTCGGGCACGATGCGGATGCTGAGCATGGCCTCGGCCTGTGACGGCACGGCGCCGCGGGACGGGCCGACCGGGTCGCCGCCGATGATGGCGATGACCTCGGCCTGCGGGCGCAGCCACAAGCGTTCGAGCACGGTCCAGCCGGCCTCGCCGCCGATGGTGCGGGTCTGCGAGCGTTCCAGCCAGTCCTCGTCCGAGTAGGGCAGGGCGGCCAGTTCGGCCCGGCGGCGCTGGGTCGGCTCGGCCACGTCGTCGTAGAAGCCGGGCAGGGTGATCCGGCCCTTGTCGTCGTGCAGGGCGCCGAGCAGCCGGCCGAGCTCGACGACCGGGTTCGGCGCGGGCCCGGACACGGCGCCGCTGTGCATGTCGCGCAACGGGCCCCGTACCTCCAGCTGGGCCAGGATCATGCCGCGCATGCTCGTGCAGACGGCCGGATGCTCCCGATGCCACAGCAGCGTGTCCGAGAAGACGACCAGGTCGGCCGCGAGGCGCTCGCGATTGTTCTCGATCAGGTCGGACAGGCCGGCCGAGCCGGTCTCCTCCTCACCCTCGACCAACATCTTGATGGTGACCGGCGGGGTGCCGAGGGCCCGCACCGCCCACACGTGGGCCAGAGCCTGCCCCTTCGCGTCGGAGGCGCCCCGCCCGTAGACGTAGCCGTCGCGCACGATCGGCTCGAAGGGCGCGGTCTCCTTCCACTCCTCGTCCTTGGCCGCCCGCACGTCGTGGTGGCTGTAGACGAGCACGGTCGGCGCCTCGGGCGCGGCGCACCACTCGGCGTAGACGGCGGGCGCCCCGTCGGCGTCCCAGACCTCGACCGTCGGAAACCCGGCCTGCCTCAGCGCGCCGGCGAGCCAGTTGGCCGAGCGTAGGACGTCGATCTCGTGGTCGGGAACGCCGGCCACGGACGGCACCCGCAACCATTCGACCAGTTGCTCGGTGAACTCCGCGCGGTGCGCGGTCAGGTAGTCGTGCATGGCGCGCCGACTACCCGCTTCCCTCCCGTCGAATCAGGGCAAGTGTATTCTGCAGCTCCCGGCGCAGGGTCCGCTCGGCGGCCTCGGGATCCTGCCGGCGGACGGCGGCCACCAGGGCGGCGTGGGTGTCCTCGCCCGGGTTGGGGCGCTGCACGCGCAGGCCCAGCAGCTGCACCAGGTCGATCAGGGCCGCCCGCAGCACGGGTACGAACTCGGCGAACAGGTTTCGCAGGACGGGGTTGTGGGCGGCGTCGACCACCGCGGCGTGCAGCGCGATGTCGGCGTCCACGAACGTGGCGTCGTCCGCACCGGCCGCCACCACCCGGCGTGCCATGGCGGCGTCCAGGGCGGCCAGGTCGTCGTCGGTGCGGCGCCCGGCGGCCAGCCGGGCGGCTTCCACCTCGAGGGCGACCCGCGCCTCGTACACGTCGGTGATCTTGGCCCGGCGCAGCTGGACGGCCCACGCGACACGCGGCTCGGCCGCCACGACGAAGACCCCGGCCCCCTGCCGCGACTCGACCAGGCCGGCCCCGGCCAGGATCCGCATGGCCTCGCGCAGCGTCGGGCGGCTCACGCCCAGCAGCAGCGCCAGCTTGTGCTCCCCGGGCAGCTTGGTGCCCACTCCCCACTCGCCGGAGGTGATCCGGTCGCGCACTCTCTCCGCCACCTGCGACACCAGCGGCGACGGGCTGACCGGATTCATTCCTGAAGCCTAACTTGTCATACAACCTGACAAGTCCTATCGTGGCGGCATGGCGTTCCTTCTTCTTGGTTGCCGCTGCGGGGCCTGACACGGCCGGCTCCCCGCAGCGGGTGCCAACGCGCGCCGGTCATCCCCGATGGACGACCGCAAGGAGAGACCGAGATGCACTGGAATCCGCAACGGAGCAGCGGCATGCCGTACCACCGGTACCGACCCGTCGAGCCTCCCCAGCCGGACAGCCGCGACTGGCCCGGCGCCCAGATCACGCGGGCGCCGCTCTGGGTGCCCGTCGACCTGCGCGACGGCAATCAGGCCCTGCCCGAGCCGATGGACCCGACCCGCAAGCGCCGCTTCTTCGACCAGCTCGTCGCGATGGGCTACAAGGAGATCGAGGTCGGTTACCCCTCGGCGAGCCGGGACGACTTCGACTTCGTCCGGGACCTGGCCGCCACCGAGCTCCCCGACGACTTCACGGTCGTCGTCTTCACACCGGCGCGGGCCGAGCTCATCGACCGCACCGTCGAGTCCATCGACGGCATCGACAGAGCGATGGTCCACCTCTACACGGCCACCGCCCCGCTGTGGCGGGAGGTGGTCCTTCAGCGTACGAGGCCCGAGCTGTTGACCTTGATCCTCGCGGCCGCCACCCACCTGGCCCGCCGCGCGCCCGGGCGGCGGTTCCAGTTCTCGCCCGAGGTCTTCAACCTGACCGAGCCCGACTTCATCCTGGAGATCTGCGACGCCCTGACCCGGCTGTGGGAGGCGAGCCCGGACAACCCGGTCGTGCTGAACCTGCCGGCCACCGTGGAGGTCGCCACCCCCAACGTCTACGCCGACCAGATCGAGTACATGCACCGGAACCTGCCCCGCCGCGACTCGGTGATCCTCTCGGTGCACCCGCACAACGACCGCGGCACCGGTGTCGCCTGCGCCGAGCTGGCCGTCCTGGCCGGGGCCCAGCGCGTCGAGGGCTGCGTCTTCGGCAACGGCGAGCGCACCGGCAACGTCGACCTGGCCACCCTGGCCCTCAATCTCTACGCGCAGGGCGTCGACCCGATGATCGACTTCTCGGACATCGACGCGGTGGCCGCCACGGTCGAGCACTGCACGCGTCTGCCGCTGCACCCGCGCCACCCGTACGCCGGAAGCCTCACCCACACGGCCTTCTCCGGCACCCACCAGGACGCCATCGCCAAAGGCCTGGCCCGCCAGACCGCGGACGGTCCCTGGAACGTCCCCTACCTGCCGATCGACCCGGGCGACCTCGGCCGCACCTACGAGGAGGTCATCCGGATCAACTCGCAGTCCGGCAAGGGCGGCATCGCGCACATCCTGCAGGCCCACCACGGCCTGGACCTGCCCGCCGCGATGCGCCCCGTCTTCGCCCGCGCCGTCCAGCGGGTCACCGATCGCACGGGCCGCGAGCTACGCCCGGCCGAGCTGTGGGAGCTTTTCCACGACACGTACGTCTCCCCGGGCGCGACGCCGCCGACCAGGCCGGCCGAGGTCCTCTCCGTCCACAAGGACAACTTCTGGGTGTACGCGGAGTGCACCGTCGCCGGGCACGTGGCGTGGGGTGCGGGCCCCGACGAGGACCATGCCGTCCGCGCCGCGGCGAACGGCTGACCGTCAGCGGCGCACCGGATAGCGCAGGTGGAGCACCCGCCGGCCCTGGATCACCAAGTCCGGATCTTCCAGTAGGTGCTGCGCATCGACCGAGCCGAAGTACCGCTTGCCGGACCCGAGGACGACGGGCACGACGTCCATGCGTACCTCGTCGACCAGGCCCGCCGCCAAGGCCTGGCCACCGACGTCGCCCGCGGCGATCTCGACGATGCGGTCGCCGGCCAGCTCCTGCGCTTTAGCCACGGCGGCCTCGACGCCGCCGACGAAGTGGAACGGCGCCCGGGGATCCCAGCCCTCGGGCGCCGGCCTGTGCGTCACGACGACCACGTGCTCGATCCCGCTCGGCGGCTTGCCGTCCCAGCCGTCCGTCATGTCGAACACGCGGCGGCCGGCCACGGTCACCCCGATCTGGTCCCAGTACGCCCGGGTGTAGTCGTAGGACGCCTGCGACACCTTGAGCGCGCCGCTCTCGTCCAGCGGGACGTCCCCGCCGGTCAACCAGTCGAACAGCGGCCCGGGCTGGTCCTTCTCGTCGGCGATGAAACCGTCCACCGACACCGAGCTGTATATGACGACCTGGCCCACGACGCACCCCTCTGCTTTCCGGTGCCCCCAAGTTAACGGGTCGTGAGCGCCGGTTCTTGTAAGAAATCAATCGGCCGGCAGCGGCCATCCGTCGAACGTGTGGCCGGGATGTTCGAGCTGGAAGCGCCGCCGGGCCTCGACGTAGCGGGTCGGCGTGAGCCCGGTGAACGCCCGGAACTCGTGGCCGAAGTGCGCCTGGTCGAAGTAGCCGGCGCCACCGGCGAGCGCGCCCCAGTCGACCGGCCCGGCCGGGTCCATCGCGAAGACGAGGGCGGTGAAGCGGTGGGTGCGGGCCAGCCGCTTCGGCGTGACGCCGACGATCTGTTTGAACCGCTGAGCCAGGTGGGTGCTGCTGACCCCGGCGGCCACCGCCAGGTCGCCGATCGGCACCGCCCCGCCGGTGGCCGCGATGACGCTGCTCGCCCGGCGGACCAGCCCCAGCCCGGCGGTCTCACCCAGCCGTCGCCTCAGCTCCTCCTCGAGCACGGTCAGCATCGCGTGCGGTCCGTCCGCCGTGGCCAGCCGGTCCCGCAGCCCGGCCACGGCGGAACGGCCCCAGACCTGCTCGAGGGTCACCGGCCGGTCGCACAGCTCGGCCGCGGGCATCGGCAGGAACGGCGCCGGCCCCCACGATTTGAAATGCACGCCGACGGACCGGGTGCGGGGCGGGTAGCTGAACTCGTACGCGCGGGTCGGCATGGTGATCACACAGCCGTCGGCGTACGTGGCGCCGCGGATGCGGAACGGCGCCCCGAGGTTGACGATGAGCAACGCGGCCGGCGCCGGCGGCAGGGTCAGCCGGGCGTACGGCGGCACGCCCTCCAAGTAGTAAAGGTCGTCGATCAACCCGTCCAGCGGCGGTCGAGGCACTCTGGACACGTACTCCACGCCCCCAGCATCGCAGAGGCCGGGCGAAGCTAGTGCGGTGGCCGCCGCTCGTGGGGAGTCGCTCGTCCAGAGTTATGGGCGAGGATCCACAACACCACCGTGACCAACCCGGTGAACGTTCATGGACACCGCACTAAGCGAGATTGCCGGCGCGGCGGCCGAAGACGGTGCCGGCGGTCAGGCCGCTGCCGCCCGGGTAGTTGCCGCTGAAGAGGCCGCCCAGCATCTCGCCGCAGACGAACAGGCCGGGGATCGCCGAACCGTCCGGCCGGAGCACGCGGCCGGAGGTGTCGGCGCGCAGGCCGCCGAAGGTGAAGGTGATGCCGCAGGTGACCGGGAAGGCGTAGAACGGCGGCGTACGGATCGGCAGCGCCCAGTTGCTCTTCGGTGGCGTGGTGCGTGCGGCTCGGCCGTCCTTCACCGAGGGGTCGAAGGGCACCGACTCGTCGATGCCGGCGTTGAAAGCGTCCACTGTGGTCGGCAGTTCGGGCGCCTTCAACAGCTCGGCCAGTGCGAAAACACTGTCGGCGGTGACGACGCTGGCGCCCGGGGCGTCGTACTCCTCGGTGCGCAGCATGGGCCGGATGGAAGCGTCGAAGATCTGGTAGGCGATGCCGCCCGGCTGCCGCAGAATTTCACCGCCGTAGCGGGCGTACGTGTAGTTGCGGAAGTCGGCGCCCTCGTCGAGGAACCGCCGGCCCTCGGCGTTGACCACGATGCCGAGCGGGTAGCTCTGCCGGGTCAGCCGGTTGGTCAGCTCCCGGTCCCCGGTGGCGGCCGCGTTGGCGTCCCACGCGACCGAGTGGCACGAGCCCCAGTCGCCGCCCCGGGCCGCGCCCGCGTCGAGGGCCGCCCGCAGCATGTCCCCGGTGTTCAGCGGCGTGCCGCGGACGAGCGCCCGTTCCCAGCCCGGGCCGAGATGCTCGCGCCGCCACACCGGGTCGGCCTCGAAACCGCCGGCGGCGAGGACGACCGACTCGGCCCGCTGTTCGCCGCCGGCCCAGCGGACGCCGGTCACCCGCCCGTCCTCGACGATCAGCGAGGTGCAGCGATGCCCGTACCGCACGTCGAAAGCGGCGGCCCGCGTGTGCTGCGCCATCAAGCCCTTGCCGCCGCCGGTGCTGCCCACGGCCAGGCCGCCCCAGAAGACGTGCCGCCCCTCGCTGTCCGCGTACGCCTGCCGCTCGTACATCAGGCGAAATCGCAGGCCGAGGCTGTGCAACCAGCGCAACCCGTCGCCGCTCTCCTCGGCCAGAACGGCCGAGAGCCCGGGGTCGGTGCGGCCCGCGGTCACCTTGCGCAGGTCGTCCACAAAGGAGCTTGGCGGGTACGCGGGCAGCACGGTCGCCGGGTGCCGGGGATCGGGGTCGAGCACCGGGGCCAGATCGGCCAGCCCGTCGTGGGCGATCCGGAACGCGCCCGCCGTGTAGAAACTGTTCCCGCCCGACTCGCCCGGCTCACCCCGTTCGAGCAGGACGACCTCCCGGCCACGGGCCGCCGCCGCGTGGGCCGCGCTGAACCCGGCGTTGCCGCCCCCGACCACCACGACGTGCGCCATGCCGCCTCCTGTAACAAACTAGGAGCATCGATGTAACCGTACGTCACACGTGGGGGACGGAATGCGGAGATGGGGTCCGTACGTCGCGGCCGCCCTGGCCACTGTCCTGCTGGTCGTCAGCGGGGCCTGGGCCGGCGGCGACGACGACTTCATGGACGGGCGGCAGCTGCGGCTGATGGCGCCGGCCGCGCCCGGCGGCGGCTGGGACCAGACCGCGCGCGAGATGCAGGCGGCGCTGCGCGACCTGTCCGGGCGGACCGAGGTCTACAACGTCACCGGGGCCGGCGGGACGATCGGGCTGAGCCAGTTCGTCCGGCACGACGGCGAGCCGACCGAGCTGATGGTGATGGGCCTGATCATGCTGGGCGCGATCGAGAGCAACGACGCGCCGATCGGCCTGGACCGCACGACGCCGCTGATCCGGCTGGTCACCGACTACGAGGTGATCGTGGTGCCGGCCTCGTCCCCGGTGCGGACGATGCCCGAGCTGGTGGCCCGGATGAAGCAGAACCTGGGCGGGGTGTCGTTCGCGGGCGGCTCGGCCGGCGGCGTGGAGCAGATCCTGGCCGGTCTCGTGGCCGACGCGATCGGCGCCGACCCCGGGAAGGTCAACTACGTGGCCCACTCGGGCGGCGGGGAGGCTTTGGCCACGCTGCTGTCCGGGCGGGCCACGGCCGGGGTCTCCGGGGTTTCCGAGCTCGAGGCCCAGATCGAGGCCGGGACGGTACGGCCGATCGCGGTGTCCAGCGCTTCAAGGTTGCCGGCCCTGCCCGACGTGCCGACGCTGAAGGAACAGGGCGTCGACGTGGAGCTGGCCAACTGGCGCGGGGTGGTGGCGCCGACGGGCATCAGCGACGGCGATGAGCAGGAACTCGAGGACCTCCTGCTGCGGATGACGCGGAGCGCGGCGTGGCAGGAGACGCTGCAACGTCGCGGCTGGGGCGACGCGACGCTGGCCGGGCCCGAGTTCGAGCAGTTCATCGACCAGGAGCGGGAGACCGTGACGGACGTGCTCAAGAAGATGGGGCTGGCATGACCGCCGCCGGCGAGGAGCGGTCGCAGGCGGCGGCGTCCGGGCTGCTCGGGCTGGTGATGATCGTTCTCGGGGTGGTGGTGCTGGTCGACGCGGCCCGGCTGCGCGGGTCGGACGATCCGGTCGGGCCGGCGGCCGCGCCGACGGTGATCGGCGTACTGCTCGGCCTTCTGGGTGGGGCGCTCGTGCTGTCGTCGCGCACGCTTCCGCGTACCTCCGGGAAAGGCCTTTGGCGCCTGACGGCCATGGTGGTCACGCTGATCGCGTTCGCCCTTCTGCTGCCACTGCTGGGGTACGTGGTGAGCTCGGCCGGCCTCTTCACGGCGGCGGCGTTGCTGCTCGGCGCTCCGCATCCCGGGCGTGTCGTGGCGTACGGCTGGACCCTGGCCGCGGTGGTCTTCCTCGTCCTCGACCGCCTGATCGGGCTGTCGCTGCCGGCCGGGCCGTGGGGGTTCTGACGTGGGTGACCTGCTGACCGGCTTCGCCGACGCGCTGACCCCCGGAAACCTGCTGTGGGCGCTGGTCGGCGTCACGATCGGCACCGCGGTCGGGGTGCTGCCCGGCATCGGCCCGGCGCTCACCGTGGCCCTGCTGCTGCCGGTCACGTTCCGTCTCGAGCCGGCGGCGGCTCTGATCATGTTCGCCGGCATCTACTACGGCGGGATGTACGGCGGGTCGACCACCTCGATCCTGCTGAACACGCCCGGTGAGAGCTCGTCGGTCGCCACCGCCGTGGAGGGCAACAAGATGGCCCGGGCCGGGCGGGCGGCGGCCGCCCTGGCCACGGCCGCGATCGGCAGCTTCGTGGCCGGCACGATCGGCACCATCCTGCTCTCCGTGGCCGCCCCCGCGGTGGCCGACGTCGCGGTCGGTTTCGGCCCGCCCGAATACGTGGCGTTGATGGCCGTCGCCTTCGTGACGGTCAGTGCGCTGCTCGGCCCGTCACTGCTCAAGGGCGCGGCCGGCCTGGTCATCGGCGCCGCCATCGGCCTGGCCGGCATCGACACCCTGACCGGCCAGCCCCGCCTCGCTTTCGGCATCCCGTCCCTGCTGGACGGCATCGACGTGGTGATCGTCGTGGTCGCGCTCTTCGCGCTCGGCGAGACCTTTTGGCACCTGGTGTCCGGCACCGGCGCCTCGCGTGTCGAACCGGTCCGCGGCGCCGCCGTCCTGTCCCGCGACGACTTCCGCCGCTCCTGGCCGGCCTGGCTGCGCGGCACCGCCCTCGGCTTCCCGATCGGCAGCCTCCCGGCCGGCGGCGCCGAGGTGCCCACGTTCCTCAGCTACAGCCTCGAGAAGCGCCTCTCCAAGCACCGCGCCGAGTTCGGCCACGGCGCCATCGAGGGCGTGGCCGGGCCCGAGGCCGCCAACAACGCCGCGGCCGCCGGTGTCCTGGTCCCGCTGCTGACCATCGGACTGCCCACCTCGGCCACCGCGGCCGTCATCCTGACCGCCTTCCAGTCGTACGGCCTGCAGCCCGGCCCCCAGCTGTTCACCGAATCCGGCGACCTGGTGTGGGCTCTCATCGCCAGCCTCTACATCGGCAACGTCCTGCTGCTGGTGCTCAACCTGCCCCTGGTCCGCGCCTGGGCCCGCCTGCTGACCATCCCCGCCTACGGCATCTACGCCGGCGTCCTGGTCTTCGCCTGCCTGGGCGCCTTCGCCACCGGCGGCACCATCGCCGACCTGCTCGTCCTGACGGTCCTGGGCCTGCTCGGCCTGCTCATGCGCCAGGCCGGCGTCCCCGTCGCCCCCGCCATCGTCGGCCTGATCCTCGCCCCCCTGGCCGAGCAGCAGCTACGGCGAGCCCTCGCCCTCTCCGACGGCGACTGGTCCACCCTGATCTCCAGCCCCTTGACCATCTTCCTGTGGGTCGTGGTGGCGCTGGCCCTGGCCCTCCCACCGGTGCTGGCCGCCCGCCGCCGGCGCAGCAACACAGACAGGCGTCAACCCGACGCGAGCAACTGATCAGGACGCCCCCGGCCCGGCCGGCACCCCTGGCCCGACCGACATCTCCCGCCCGCCCGACGTCTCCCGCCCAGCCGACCCCCTCCGCCTCGCCAACATCTCCCGCCCAGCCGACCTGCCCCGCTCAGCCGACGCCTTCGGCATCACCGACATCTCCCGCCCAGCCGACGCCCCCGCCCGCCGACGCCTCCCGCCCCGCCGACATCTCCCGCCCGGCCGACGCCCCCCGCCCGGCCAACGCCTCCATCCCAGTCGGCGTCTACCGCCCGGCCGGCGCCTCCCGCCCGGCTGACGTCTTGGACCCGTTTGGTGGGGATGCGCCCGGATCGTCGCGGAAGGCTAGCCCGGCCGCGTCCAGCGCCGACCGCAGGAGACGAAGGGCGTAGGGCCCGACCCCGCGCAGCGCCTGCACCTCGGCGGCGCTGAGGGCGGCCACCTGCTCGAGCCGCACCACGCCGCGATCGGTGAGCGCACGGGTCGCTCCCGCCCCGAGGTGCGGCAACGGGGTACCTGGCTGCGGTGTAGACCGGCCGCGGGACGCCCGGGGATGGCCCTCGTGGTCCAGGACCGCGGCGCCACGCGCCGAGAGCCGATACCCGATGTCCAGCGATTCGGTCAGCCCGCGCTCCTTCAGCTTGCGCACGTTCTGCTTGAACGAGAGGGTGTCGCGCCCCATCCGCTGGGCCAGATCCGGGGCCCGCGTAGCCGGCAGCTCATCGATCAGCAGCAGCGTCGCCCGGGTCCACGGCCCGCTCGGCGAGGCCCGGTCGAGCCGGTCGAGCCAAGCCCCGATCTCGTCCATCTCCGCCGCTCCGGGTATCTCCTCCCGCAACGCCTGCCGCGGATCGGCGCCGGCGTAGCGCAGCCCGATCCGGTAAACCGGCCGCTCGGGATGCACCTGCTCCAGCCCCTGCCGCAGCGCCGCCAGCGAAGCCGCCCCGGCCCGGCGCGCGTCCGCCGCCGTCAGCGCCCGCACCGGCACGCGCTCGACGGACGTGACCTCGACCAGCCCGGCCGCGGTACGCATCCGGGTACCGACGCGGACCCGGGGCCGCTCCCACCGCCGGAACGCCACATCGACATCCCCGGCCCGGATGGCCGCCAACTCCGCAGGACGCATCTGCACGTCACCCAGTCCAGCACAGACCACGCCCCATCCGACAGATCCCGGGACGACGATCTGATCGCCGGACGGCGCATCCTCCCGACGCCATAAATTGTCGGCGGCGAAAAGATTTTACGGTGATCCTTTGCTGGCATCCCGATATCGGCGCGTGAAAGAATATCGGCATGTCGCAACTCTCTTTCTTCAGCCGCGCCGAATTGACTGCAATGCGCGACCCGACAAAGCGCCGCAACTATTGGCCGGGAGAAAAGGCCTTCCGCCGTGATCACAAACGCCGCCGCGACCACGGCAAAGCGCAACACCACGCTCGGCGAATATACCTGAATTTTCAGCAGTCGTGCCCGGATGAGCCTCCGCCCATCCCCCCTCGCTCCCCGACGGGCCGCGTCACCGGCCCGGCGAATCAGAGCTCAACCATGCGCCGGCCCTGACCTTTTCTCGTTTCGCCGGCCCGATGAGTCCCGGGCCGGCGACGCCGCCCACGTGCTCGATCGCATCGCCGGCATCACCGGCGCGGACGGCCATTTCGCACCGAGGCGTTGCTGATTCCTGGCGACCGAATTCGATTGACGAATAATGTTTTCCGCCAACCACAAGTTCCCTCATCGGCGGT
Organism: Actinoplanes sp. NPDC049598; assembly: GCF_040675435.1. Lineage (NCBI taxonomy): Bacteria > Bacillati > Actinomycetota > Actinomycetes > Micromonosporales > Micromonosporaceae > Actinoplanes > Actinoplanes sp. NPDC049598. Next base: position 53,578 of record NZ_JBFAOX010000033.1, read on the forward strand.
TTCACGCGTGTGCGCCGGGATCCCTCCTCCCGGCCGGCTTACCGGCGGTGACTTCCCCGGCGGGGTTTCCGCAACCAGATTGCCGCCGCTCCGATCAGCAGAACCACCGGAACGGCGGCGATCCACAGGTACGGGGGCAGGTCGTTCGCCGCCTTCTGCTCGGCCTGAGGGGTCGCGCTCCGGCCGGGCGGCTTCTGCGCGGCGGGGGCCTTGGTGGTCGGTCTGGCCGTGGGCTGCAGGTCGGCCTTGATGACGCCGAGGATCCAGGGGGCGACCGCGTCGACCCGGGTGGCCGTGTCGGCGCCGGTGTGGGGGCAGGTCGGGCCGCGGCTGACCACGGCGATCACGGTGGCCGGGCCGGTCGGGCCGCCGCTGAAGTAGGGGCCGCCCGAGTCGTGCGGGCAGGCGCTGGTGCTCTTGCTCGGGGCGACGCCGGCGATGCCGAGCTCGACCGTGTCCACGTTCGTGATCCGGAACTGGCCGGTCTGCAGGGTGGGGCTGGTCTGCTTGGCGTCGCCGTCGGTCAGCCCGAAGCCGACCAGCCGCAGCCGCTGGCCGCCGGCCGGTTTGACGCGGTTCAGCTTGAGCGGGGCGATCCCGGTGATCGGCCGGTCGAGCCGGGCCAGGGCGACGTCGGCGCTGCCGTGCTGGCGTACCTCGACCACGTTGGCGCTCAGGCCGGCCTTGGTCTTCAGGTCGGCCCGGCCCACGGTGGCGATCGTGCGCTCGGCCACCGGCCGGGAGACCCGCTTGCCGCTGGCGTCCTTGAAGCAGTGACCGGCCGTGAGCACCCAGTGCGGCGAGATCAGGCCACCGGAGCACGAGCTGTCCCGGCGGCCGCCGTCGGCGGTGGGGATGCCGAGGTCGGTGAGTTTCACCGCGAACTCGTACTGCCCGTTGGCGACGTCCTCACCGTTGGCGATCGCGTGGGCCGGCGTGCCGTACGAGCCGGCGCCGATCACCGCCGCGGTGAGCGCGACGACGACCTTCGATAGCGTCTTCATCGCGGTCGAGCCTACGGGCGCTCCGCCAATCACGGACGGGCATCAGTTGATCACTACTTCACGCGCCGGCCCTGCTTGGCCAGGATGGCGTCGTAGTCGTGGTGGGTCTCCAGCCAGCCGCTGATGAACGGGCAGATCGGCACGACCGTACGACCCTTGGCCCGGGCGTCGTCCATGACCGCGCGGGCCAGCTGCGAGCCGAGGCCGTGCCCCTCGTACTCCGGCTCCACCTCGGTGTGGGTGTAGGCGATGATGTTGCCGCTGATCTGGTAGGTGACCAGACCCGCGAGCTCGCCCTGCTCGTTGCGCGCCTCGAACCGGTCCTTCTCGGGCACGTCAGTGATCACGAAGGTCATGCCTCATCCAATCACCTGCCGGCGCGGCGTGAAACGGGACCGCTGCCCTCATCCGCGTACCCGGGCCAGGACGCAGTCGCCGCAGATGCCGCCGCCGGGGATCCGGTAGTACAGGCAGCAGTTGTTGCGGGCCAGGACCCCGGGCCGCTTCCACGAGGCCATGCCTCGCAGCGGCGGCAGATCGAGCGTCGCCGCGACGATCTCCGCCGCCCGCCCGGCCGGAGCCGGTCCAGCCGCGGCGCCGGCGTTGGCGATCATGCCGGCGGCTCCGCCCAGCGCGGACGCGACGTTGCCCCACAGCACCCGCCCGGACAGCGCGAATCTGCGGCGGAAGGCCTCCAGCAGCGGCTCGACCAGTTCCAGCGACAGCGCGCCGCCGGCCTCCACGGCCTGCAAACCGCGCTGCGCGAACGGGATCGGGCCGCCCGCCACCGGCCGCCACCACAGCTTGGCCGGGTCGGCGACGGGCAGCGCCCCACCCGCCACGGCCGCGCCGAGCACCGGGGACAGCAGGCGCGAGGCCAGGCCGAGGAATGTCACCGAGGCGACCACCCGCTCCTCGATGGCGTCCCGGTCGAGGTTCGCCATCCGCACCAGCACGTCCCGGGCGACCTCGACCCGTTCCCCGATCACGTCGGGTTCGAGCAGGTCGCCGTACGGACGCCAGCCGTCCCCACCCTCGTACGGCTCCCAGATGAAGTAGGGACCGAACCGGGCGGCCGCCCGCAGCGCGGGTGTGGCGTCGACCTCTGGCACGCCCCCACCCTACGGACCCGGCCGCCGCCCGTGGCTACCATCAAGATCAACCGCAAAGGACCCGAAAATGACCGATACCGGGCGGCCGCCGTCGGCCTCCGAGATGACCCTGTCGCAGATCATGGACCAGCACCACACCAACCTGATGGGCACGGTCCACGGCGGCCGCATCCTCAACCTCATCGACTCGGTGGCCGGTGTCGTGGCCGCCCGCCACTCCGACGGCCCGGCCGTGACCGCCGCCATGGACGAAACGCTGTTCCTGCAGGCCGTACGCGTCGGCGACGTGGTCCACGTGGCCGCCCGCATCACCTGGGCCGGCCGCAGCTCGATGGAGGTCGCCGTCAAGGTGACCGCGGACCGCTGGGACCGGGCCGTGCCACCCACCACCGTCGCCACCTCGCACCTCGTCATGGTCGCCATCGACGACGACGGCAAGCCGCGCTCCGTACCCCCGCTGCTCCCCCAGACCGACGACGACCGCCGCGCCTTCCACGAGGCCGAGATCCGCCGCAAGCACCGTTTGACGCTCCGCGCCGCCCTGGCCCCCGTCTCGTGACCACCCCGGCGGCGCGGTGACGCCGCCGGGCCGGGCGGTGGACGGTCAAGCGGCGCGGTGACGCCGCCGGGCCGGGCGGTGGGCGGTCAAGCGGCGCGGTGACGCCGCCGGGCCGGGCGGTGGGCGGTCAAGCGGCGCGGTGACGCCGCCGGGCCGGGCGGTGGACGGTCAAGCGGCGCGGTGAGGCCGCCGGGCCTGGGTGGCGGCGATCCACCGGGTCAGGGTGTCGGCGGCGGCGCCTGTGTCGATGGCTTGGGCGCACTGCGCGAAGGCGGCGGGGAGCCGGGACGCGACAGGAGCGCCGGAGGGGGTCGTTGTCAGGGCGGCGGCGGCGTTGAGCAGGACCGCGTCGCGGATGGGGCCGGGGCGGCCGGCGAGGAGTTCGTGCACGACGCGGGCGTTGCTGTCGGCGTCGGCGCCGCGGAGTGCGCCGGGGGCGGGCGGCGCGATGCCGAGTGCGCGAGGGTCGATGATCTCGTGGTGGGCGACGCCCTTGTGCACGGTCCAGGCCTGGGACGTGGTCGATGTGCTGATTTTGTCGAGGCCGTCGTCGCCGCGGACGACCGTGGCGGTGGCGCGGCGTTGGCAGAGGACCTCGACGACGGTGGGGAGGAACCGGGCGTCCGCGACGCCAACCAGCCGGTGGGTCGGGCCGGCTGGGTTGATCAAGGGGCCGAGCAGGTTGAACACGGTCGGTACGCCGAGGTCGCGGCGGACCGGCGAGGCGTGACGCATGCCGGGGTGGACCTGGGGTGCGAACAGGAAGGTGATGCCGGCCTCGACCGCCACGGCGGCGTGAGCCTCGGCGGGGAGGTCCAGCGGGATGCCGAGGCGCTCCACCACATCGGCCGAGCCGGCGCTGGTGGCGGAGGCGGCGCGGCCGCCGTGCTTGACCACGGTGGCGCCGGTGGCGGCGGCGACGATCGCCGCCATGGTGGAGATGTTGACCGCGTTGGTGCCGTCGCCGCCGGTGCCGGCGATGTCGAGGGTCGGTCCGGGCACCCGTACGGGGGTGGCGGCGCGCAGGAGCGCATCGACGAAGCCTTCGACCTCGGCGGCGGTCTCGCCCTTGGCCCTGAGTCCGACCAGAACGGCGGCCAGCTTCACGGGCGGCGCGTCGCCACTGTTCACCTGCCGCATGATCCAGGCGGTCTCGGCGGCGCTCAGGTCCTGCCGGGCCACCAAGCGGGAGACCAGTGCCGTCCAGGGATCGTTCATCAAGGGTCCTTCCACGGGTCGGCGCCCGGAGGCGAGCCAGTTCCGTGGAAACAAGAACGGCCGCCTCAGGGCGGCCGTTCGGATTGCATGAGCAAGGGCGGGCCGCCTACGAGACGGGCCACCAGTTGGTCATGCGGTTGGTCACGCGATCACCCTAACGGCGCCGGGCAGCTTGCGCCACGACCAGCGGGGTGCGGCGGTGAACGCACAACCTGCCCATATGCCTGGAAGGCGCCGGGCACCCCCTCCCCTGGGCGGCCCGATCCAGCCGTTCGGCCGTTGTTTTCCGAGGTGGGCACGGTCAGCATCGTGAGCCACACACTCAGGCATGCGGAGGTGGGCCGTGGAGCGCCGAGTTCCCCTGAGCACGCGCGTGATCGCCGGCGCGACCCTGGAGGTCAGCACGATGGGCGGCTACAGCGTCCACGTCGGCGGCGACTACATCGGCTACGTGCACGCCGGCATCGGCGACCAGTGGCACGCCTACCGATGCCGCGGCGACGGTCCCGACGAATACCTGGGCCACTTCCGCATGGACGACGCGGTCGGCCGGATCACGCGGGCCTGACGGCTCACCGCAGCCACGTCACCATCTCGTCGAGCGGCTTGCGCCGGCTCGCCAGCTTCGCCGTCGGCACCGCCGGGTCGTCGGCCGCCCACCCCAGCGTCAGCACACCCGTCAGCGCGACGTCCGCCGAGAAGCCCACGATCCCGGCCAGCGCGGCCAGCTCCTCGGGCGGGGCCGGGCTGTAGAACCCGGTGGCCAGGCCCTCGTTCGCCGCCGCCAGCTGCAGCAGGGTGAGCAGCGCCCCGGCGTCGAACCACCAGAACGGCACCGGCCACGGGATCTCCTCGCCGGCACTGGCTTCGAGCTTGTCCTTCTCCGTGTAGCGCTCGTGGTACGACGCCTCACGGATCCCCAGCGCCAGCTGCACGGGCGCCTGCGAGATCCAGGGGTGGAAGCCGTGCTCCAGGTAGAACGGCTCGGCCACCGCGGCCAGCTCGGCCCGCCGGCCCGGATCGGTGACCACCGCGACGCGATGCCCCTGGGCGAAGCCGGCACTGGGCGCCCGGTGCACCATCCGGACGACCCGCTCGACGACCTCGTCCGGCACGGCCTCGGCCCGATAGTTGCGGACCATCCGCCGCCCGCGCAACACGTCCCGGAAATCCATCTCACGCCTCCCGGCGGCGGTGCTCGATCAGGCCGACCAGGTTGCCCTCGGAGTCGCGCAGGAAGGCCTGGACCTCCTCGCTGCCCGCGGGCCCGAGCCGGTCGTCCTCGTGGACGAAGATGACGTGCGGTTCGGACTCGACCGTCACGCCCGCCGCGCGCAGCCGCTCGACCACAGCCCGTACATCCTGGGCCTGGTAGTAATGCAGCGCCGAAGGCGCGCCCCGATCGAGCAGCAGCCGCTGCCCGTCGAGATCGAAGAAGACCAGCCCGGGCGGATCGAAGGTCGCCACCGGCTCGGCGCCCAGCAGGTCCCGGTAGAACGCGGTCGCCCGCGGCAGATCCGCCGCGTGTTGAGCTATCTGCGCTGCTCGCACGATGAGGCCTCCGTCCAGTTCAGACGACAGGCCGACCCTACCGTGAGGCGGAACGACACGCCCGGTATCAGCATCTGGTGTTGCTACTTGGCGGGCAGGCCCATATATGGTGTCTCACGCAGCTGGTTCGGCCGCTTCGTTTTCGGGGTGGCCGAGGCAAGAGGGAACCCGGTGTGAGTCCGGGACTGCCCCGCAGCGGTGAGTGGGAACGAAAGCCGTCACACAGCACTGGGTGCGAGCCTGGGAAGCGACGGCCGGTAGGAGCGTGCACGGCGCCCGCGAGTCCGAAGACCTGCCAGCGTGCCGTACGCCGACCGGTGTGCGGCGGTTGACGGCCGCGTGGGACGGCCGACGCCACGATGCGGGCTGGGCCGAGCCCGTCCGCCGGCGTGTCCCCGCGTGCCTTCATCAGGGCGAGGGAGCGCGGAGATGACAGTCATGCCGGAACAACGCCGGCACTCGATGCGGGTGCGCAAGCGCGACGGCGAATGGGAAACGGTCGACGTCAACAAGATCGTCAGAGCGGTCGAGCGCTGGGCCGGCGACCTCGATGAGGTCGACCCGCTGCGGGTGGCGACGAAGACCATCAGCGGGCTGTACGACGGCGCGACCACCGCGGAGCTCGACAAGCTCTCGATTCAGACGGCGGCCGAGCTGATCGGCGAGGAGCCGCAGTACTCGAAGTTGGCCGCCCGGCTGCTGGCCGCGTACGTCGACGAGGAGGTCCGGCTGCAGGGTGTGGCCGGCTTCAGCCAGTCGATCCGCTACGCCCACCAGCAGGGTCTGATCAGCGACGACACGGCCGCCTTCGTGGCCCGCCACGCCCGCGAGCTGGACGAGGCGATCGACGCCGGCGCGGACCGGCGCTTCGAGTACTTCGGGCTGCGCACGGTGGCCGACCGCTATCTTCTGCGGCACCCGATGTCGCGGGAGGTGGTCGAGACCCCGCAGTACTGGCTGCTGCGCGTTGCGTGCGGACTGTCCACAACGGCCGAGGAGGCCATCGGTTTCTACCGGCTGATGGCGAGCCTCGCCTACCTGCCGAGTTCGCCGACGCTGTTCAACTCGGGCACGCGCCACACGCAGATGTCGTCGTGCTTCCTGGTCGACTCGCCGCGGGACGAGCTCGACTCGATCTACCAGCGCTACCACCAGGTGGCCAAGCTGTCGAAGTTCTCCGGTGGGATCGGCATCTCGTGGAGCCGGATCCGGGGCCGGGGCGCGCTGATCCGCGGCACCAACGGCAAGTCGAACGGCATCGTGCCGTTCCTCAAGACGCTCGACGCGGGTGTGGCGGCGGTCAACCAGGGCGGCCGGCGCAAGGGCGCGGCCTGTGTCTATCTCGAGCCGTGGCACCCGGATGTCGAGGAGTTCCTGGAGCTGCGGGACAACACCGGCGAGGAGTCGCGCCGCACGCACAATCTGAACCTGGCCAACTGGCTCCCGGACGAGTTCATGCGCCGGGTCGAAGCCGACGGCGACTGGTCGCTGGTCGATCCCTCGGACGCGCCGGAACTGCCCGACCTGTTCGGCGAGGAGTTCGATCTCGCCTACCGGGCCGCCGAGAAGAAGGCGGTCAAGACCGTCAAGGCCCGGGAGCTGTACGGGCGGATGATGCGCACGCTCGCGCAGACCGGCAACGGCTGGATGACGTTCAAGGACCGCTCGAACGCGCTGTCCAACCAGACCGGCGCCCCCGGCAACACCATCCACCTGTCGAACCTGTGCACCGAGATCCTCGAGGTCAACTCGGACGACGAGACCGCGGTGTGCAACCTCGGCTCGGTCAACCTGGGCGCGCACCTCACCGACTCCGGGGTCGACTGGGCGAAGCTGCGGGACACCGTGCGTACGGCCGTGGTGTTCCTGGACCGGGTCATCGACATCAACTTCTACCCGTCGGCCCAGGCCGAGAGGTCGAACCCGCGCTGGCGGCCGATCGGGCTGGGGCTGATGGGCCTGCAGGACGCGTTCTTCCGGCTGCGCCTGCCGTTCGACTCGCCGGCCGCGCGGGAGCTGTCGACGCGCGTCCAGGAGGAGATCTTCCTGACCGCGCTCGAGTCGAGCGTGGCCCTGGCCGAGCAGTTCGGGCCGCACCCGGCCTATCCGGAGACCCGCGCGGCCCGCGGCGAGCTGCATCACGAGTTGTGGGGCGCCACCGCGGTCCAGACCGAGCGGTGGGCCGCGCTCAAGGGCCGGATCGCCGAGCACGGGCTGCGGAACTCGCTGATGATCGCGATCGCGCCGACGGCCACCATCGCGTCGATCGCCGGCTGCTACGAGTGCATCGAGCCGCAGGTGTCGAACCTGTTCAAGCGCGAGACCATGTCCGGCGAGTTCCTGCAGATCAACACGTATCTGGTGCGGGAGCTGAAGGCGCGCGGCATGTGGACGGCGGCGATCCGGGAGCAGATCAAGCGGGCCGAGGGCTCGGTCCAGGCGATCGGCGAGCTGCCGGCGGACGTGCGCGAGCTGTTCCGTACGGCCTGGGAACTGCCCCAGAAGGCCCTCATCGAGCTGGCCGCCGCCCGCGCGCCCTACATCGACCAGTCCCAGTCCTTGAACCTGTTCCTGGCCGCGCCGACCATCGGCAAGCTGTCGTCGATGTACCTCTACGCCTGGAAGGCCGGGCTGAAGACCACCTATTACCTGCGCTCGCGGCCGGCGACACGCATCCAGCAGGCGACGGTCTCCGTCGCCCCGGCGCTCACCGCGGCCGAAGCCTGCTCCCTGGAAAACCCCGAGTCATGTGAGGCCTGCCAGTAATGCTGCTCGATCCCGGAATGGACCTGACCCTGCGGCCGATGAAGTACCCGCACTTCTTCGACCGGTTCAAGGACGCCATCAAGAACACCTGGACCGTCGAGGAGGTCGACCTGCACAGCGACCTCGCCGACCTTCAGCGGCTGTCGCCGGCCGAGCAGCATCTCGTGTCGCGGCTCGTGGCGTTCTTCGCCACCGGGGACACCATTGTCGCCAACAATCTCGTGCTCAACCTCTACCAGCACGTCAACTCGCCCGAGGGCCGCCTCTATCTGTCGCGGCAGCTGTTCGAGGAGGCCGTGCACGTCCAGTTCTATCTGAACCTGCTCGACACGTACGTGCCCGACCTCGCCGAACGGACGGCCGCCTTCGCCGCCGTCGAGAACATCCCGTCGATCGCCCGGAAGGCGGAGTTCTGCTTCAAGTGGATCGACTCGGTCCACGAGCTGCGGTCGTTGAGAACCCGCGAGGATCGCCGGGCGTTCCTGCTCAACGTGATCTGCTTCGCGGCCTGCATCGAGGGGCTGTTCTTCTACGGGGCCTTCGCGTACGTGTACTTCCTGCGCTCCCGTGGCGTCCTGCAGGGTCTCGCGTCCGGCACCAACTGGGTGTTCCGCGACGAGTCGATGCACATGGCGTTCGCCTTCGACGTGGTCGACCAGGTCCGGGCCGAGGAGCCCGGCCTGTTCGACGCGGAGATGGAGAAACAGGTCACCGAGATGCTCGAGGAAGCTGTCGAGTGTGAGGTGCAGTTCGCCGAGGACCTGCTCGAACAGGGCGTCTCCGGGATGTCGCTGGGCGACATGCGCGAGTACCTGCAGCACGTGGCCGACCGCCGGCTGGCGGCGCTGGGCATTGCTCCGCGCTACGGCAGCAGCAACCCGTTTGCCTTCATGGAGCTGCAGGACGTGCAGGAGCTGTCCAACTTCTTCGAGCGCCGCGTCTCGGCCTATCAGGTCGGCGTGACCGGAACCGTCAGCTTCGACGACGACTTCTGATGCTCTAACGGTTCGCGCGGGACTCCGGCAGGACCAGCGGGGTGCCGGTCGTCGGGTCGGTGATGACCCGGGCCGGCACCCCGAAGACGTCCTTGACGAGCGCGGCGTCCACGATGTCGGCCGGCCGGCCCTGCGCGATCACGGCGCCGGCCCGCATCGCGACGATCTCGTGGGCGTAGCGGCAGGCCATGTTGAGGTCGTGCAGCACGGCGACGACCGTGCGGCCGGCCGCGTTGAGGTCGGCCAACAGGTCGAGCACCTCCAGCTGGTGGGCGAGGTCCAGGAAGGTCGTCGGCTCGTCGAGCAACAACAGGTCGGTCTCCTGGGCCAGCACCAGCGCGATCCAGACCCGTTGCCGCTGACCGCCGGAGAGTTCGTCCACCGGCCGGTCGGCGAGGTCGGCCACCCCGGTCGCGGCCAGCGCCGCGGCGTGGGCGGCCGCGTCCCGCGCCGACCACTGGCGCAGCCAGCGCTGGTGCGGATGCCGGCCCCGGGCCACCAGATCGCCGACGGTGATGCCGTCCGGCGCCACCGGCTGCTGGGGCAGCACGCCGACGCGGCCCGCGACGTCCCGGGTGGACAGACGGTAGATGTCGGCCCCGTCGAGCAGCACCGTCCCCGCGCCCGGCCGTAACAGCCGGGCGAGGCCGCGCAGCAGCGTCGACTTGCCGCAGGCATTCGGCCCGACGATCGCGGTGATCCGCCCCGGCGCCACCTGAAGGTCGAGCCCGGCCACGACCGGCCGCCCCTCGTAGCCAAGCCCGAGCCCGGCTGCCCGCAAATCACTCATCCGATCCTCCCGACACGATCAGCCCGGGCCGGCAGCCCGGGGCGCGCTCGCCCGAGGCGGTTGGCTCGGGCGGGCAGCCCCGCGCGCGCTCGTGCGCCGCCGCCGTCATCCGGTGCGCCCGACGCGGTTGGCTCGGGCCAGGAGCCAGATCAGGAACGGGGCGCCGAGCACGGTGGTGAGCACGCCGACCGGGAGTTCGGCCGGGGCCAGGATGCGCCGGGCGGCCAGGTCGGCCAGGGCCAGCAGGGCGGCGCCGATCGCAGCCGAGCTGACCAGGGCCAGCCCTCGCTCGCGGACCAGCCGCCGGGCGATCTGTGGCGCGGCCAGGGCGACGAACGCGATGGGCCCGGCCGCCGCGGTCGCCACCGCGGCCAGCGCGACGGCCGTGAGCAGCAGCGCGGCTCGGGCGCGCTCGGCCCGTACGCCCAGGGCCAGCGCGAGGTCGTCGCCGAGCTCGAGCGCCCGCAGCGGCCCGGCCAGCCGCAGCGCCACCGGGAGCAGGACGGCGACGGCCACGACGACCGGCGCGACCTGCGCCCAGGAACGGCCGGCGAGGCTGCCGGTGAGCCAGATCGAGGCCTGCTCGGCGGTGTAGATGTTCGCCGTGTTGAGCAGGTAGGCGGTCACCGAGGTGAGCATGGCGGTGACGCCGATGCCGACCAGCACGAGCCGGTAGCCGCTGACCCCGCGCCGCCGCGACAGCAGGTAGATCGCGGCCGCGGTGGCCAGCGCCCCGGCCAGCGCGCCCACGGCCACGGTCCGCGGGCCGGCGGCCAGCACGACGATGAGGAACACGGCCACCGCGGCCGCCCCGGCGTTGATGCCGACGATGTCCGGGCTGGCGAGCGGGTTGCGGACGACCCGTTGCACGATCGCCCCGGACAACCCGAAGGCCGCGCCCACCGCGATGGCCCCGAGCGCCCGCGGCAGGCGCAGCGAAAGGACCACGTAGGCGCTGCGCCGGGTCGCTCCCTCGCCGCCGGCCAGCACGCTCAGCACGTCGGAGAGCGGCATCGGATAGTCACCCCGGGTCAGCGCGACCAGCAGCGCCGCCAGCGCCACGAGCAACGCGGCCACGGTGACCACAACCGCCCGCCGATCAGCGCGGCCCCGCACAGCTCGACCCCACAAAGCTCGGCCCTGCACAGCGCGGCCCCGCACAGACTGGCCCCTCACAGCTCGGCCAGCTTGCGGCGACGGACCAGCGCGACGAAGAACGGCGCCCCCGCGATCGCCGTGACGATGCCCGCCTGCAGCTCCTGGGGCCGGGCGACGACCCGGCCGAGCACGTCGGCCGCCAGCAGGACGATCGGGGCGAGCACGGCCGCGTACGGCATCAGCCACCGATGTGCCGGCCCGGCCAGCGCCCGGGCCATGTGCGGCACGGTCAGCCCGACGAAAGCGATCGGCCCGGCCAGGGCCACCGCGGTGCCGGTGAGCACGACGGCGGCCAGCGCGGCCGTCACCCGGCCGGCGATCAGGCCCTGGCCGAGGGAGCGGGCCAGGTCGTCACCGAGGGCGAGCGCGTCGAGGGCCCGTACCGACGAGACAGCGAGCAGCGCACCCACCGCGAGGAACGGCACGGCCGTACGGATCACCGCGGCGTCGGCCGAGGTCAGCGCCCCCACCGACCAGTACCGGAACGCGGTGAAGGTGTTGATGTCGAGCAGGGTGAGCGCGGTCGTCAGGCCGCCCAGGAACGCGGTCGCGGCCGCCCCGGCCAGGGCCAGCTTGACCGGTGTGGCCCCGCCCCGGCCGGCCGAGCCGAGCGTGTACACGCCCGCGCCGGCCAGGGCCGCGCCCGCGAAGGAGAACCAGACCCAGCCGCCGAAGCCGTGCACGCCGAAGACCGTGATGCCGAGGACCACGGTCAGCGCCGCGCCGGCGTTCACGCCGAGCACCTCGGGGCCGGCCAGCGCGTTGCGGGTCAGCCCCTGAAGCAGCACGCCGGAGACGCCGAGCGCGGCCCCGGCCAGGATCCCGACCAGCGTGCGGGGCACCCGCAGGTACTCCACGATCCGCTGCACGTCCGAGCCGTCGGGGTGCAGCCAGGTGCCCAGGGCCGCCCGCACGCCGATGGTCTGGTTGCCGAGCAGGACGGAACCGGACGCGGCCGCCGCCAGCACGGCGACGGCCACGAGCAGGCCCAGGGCGCGGCGGCTCAGAACTTCTCCGGGTGCAGCAGCCGCGCGAGGTTGGCGATCGCGTCGGCGTTGCGTACCCCCGGGGTGATCTCAGCGAAGGTGACCGCGTAGACCTTGCCGTCCCGCACGGCCGGGACGTTGGCCAGAGCCGGGTCCTTCCGCAGCCCGTCGATGACCTCCTGCGCGCCGGCGGGGCCGACGTCGGCCCCGCAGCAGGCCGGTACGACGATGACGTCCGGCCGGCGCTTGATCAGCTCCTCAGTGCCGATGCGGGTGAGCCGGCCCGGCACGTCGCCGAAGGCCTGGGTGCCGCCGGCCTTCTCGATGATGGTGGTGGCCACGTCTCCGCCGCCGAAGACGCGCAGCTCCCCGCCACCGGGCCGGTTGAGCATGGCCACCCGCGGCTTCGAGACCCCGGCCAGCTTGCCCTCCGTGTCGGCGACGGTCTTGCGCATCCTGTCGACCAGGGCCTGGGCCTCGGTGCTCTTGCCGAGCAGACGGCCGAGGCCGGTGAGGTCGCGGTAGACGCTGTCGAGCGAGACGTCGTTGTCGGCCAGGTCCTTCTGGTCCTTGCCGTCGGCGGCCGGGCAGTACTGGGTGAACAGGTACGACCCGATGCCGATCTTGGTGAGCTCGGCCCGGGTGCCGAGGCCCTCGGCGGTGAACGCGCCGGTGAAGCCGGAGACGACGAAGTCCGGGTCGAGGCGCAGAACCTCCTCGCGGCTCGGGTACTCCTCCGGGTAGTACGCCGGCTTCTTCCGCCCGGGCTGGAACTGCGCTGCGTACTCGGGCAGCAGCGGGTTGTCGAGGTAGGCGGCGCCGACCAGTTTGTCGCCGGCCCCGAGCGCGTACACCGCCTCGATGCCGTTGTGGAACGCGGCGAAGATGCGCGCCGGCGGCGGGCCGGTGGGCACGGTGACGCCGCAATTGGTCAGGCCGGCGGCGGACGCCGGCTCCTCGGCCGCGCCGCCGCAGCCGGTCAGTAGGGCCACTGCCAGCACGGCAGCGAGCCAGGACACGGGAGATCGTCGAGCGCGCACGCGCATCGGGACCGCCTTCCAGCACCTCGTGGACGGGTCGTTGCGTGCCGTGGCCGGTCTCCTGGCTGACGGGCAGTGCGCCGGCGGCCGGCCTTCCCAGGCTCGACGCCCAGTGACCTCGCGATGGCTTCCGGCTGTCCCGTTCACAGTGGCGAGGGCCGCGCCGGCTTCACCGGCTTCCCGAACACCACGGCCCGCCCACCATAGCCGCCCCCACCACCCAAGATCATCCCGGGGCTGATCGTCGCCGGGTGGAGCGGTAGAGGTACAGCGCGGCGCCGGCCAGCGCCACGCCCAGGGCGGCGAGGCCGATCAGCACACCGGCGGGGAGGCCGCCGGACCCGGCGGGTTCGGCGGCGGCCTGGACCACCGGGGCCGGCGGAAGCGCGGGATCGTCGACCGTGAAGACGTACGAGCCCTGGACCGTGTGGCCGTCGACCGAGACCACGCGGTAGGCGACGGTGTAGGCGCCGTTGCCCAGCGGCTGCTGCGGGACGACCGTGCCCTTGACCCGGTCGATGGCCGGGGCCGAGGCCGCGACCCGTTGCCGGGCCGCGTCGCTGAGGGCGATCGTGGTGAAGTCCGGGTTGAGCCGCTGGCTGAACTCGAGGGTGATCGCCTTCGGGGCCGTCGTGAGCACGGCGTCCTTGGCCGGGGTGGTGGCCACCAGCTGGGTGTGGGCCCAGGCCGGGGTGCCGGGCAGCAGTACGGCCAGAAGCGCCGCCACACCGAGCAGGGCCGTCCGCACAGATCTCATCCGAGCACGCTTTCGCCGATCCAGCCGTCCGACGCGGACCCCGGTGGCACGGCGAAGACGGCCGAGCCGATCGGGGTGATCCATTCGTTGAGCAGGTCCCGGTCGGCCAGGCGCTGCTGGATGGGGACGTACTGCCGCTCGACGGAGCTCTGGTACGCCGCGAAGATCAGCCCGCTGTCGGGGTGCCCGGCCGCGTTCGGGGCGCCGTCGTAGTTGTACGGCCGGCGCAGGATCTTCAGCGCCGGGTCGGTGACGTGGGCCCGGGTCACGTGGGCGAAGTCCGGCATGACCGGCAGCCCCGTGGCGTCCAGGGCGGCGAAGTCCGGCTCGTCGTGCTCGTTCGTCCCGGTGAACGGCGCGCCGCTGACCATCCGGCGGCCGACCGCGTTCTCCTTGTCGCCGACGCTGAGCAGGTCCCACTTCTCGATCTCGGCCCGGATCCGGCGGACGACCAGCGTGGTGCTGTTGTCCGGCTGCCACACGGCGGTGTCCAGGGCGGCCCCGGTGGGGTTGGCCGTGCCGTCGAGCTGACCGAGCACATTGCGCTGGGTGAAGCCCGGTTTCTCGACGCCGGGACTGCGCCGGAAGCCGATCTGGGTCCACCGGACCGCCCCGAACGGCCGGGCGTCCTTGATGAGCATGCGCTGGGCGTGGGCCACGGTGAGCGGGTCGTCGGCGCAGATCTGCAGCAGCAGGTCCCCACCCGACCAGCGCGACTCGAGCCGGTCGATGGTGAATGCGGGCAGGTCCCGGACCGGGGACGCGAGCCCGGCGGCCCGGTAGAGGCCCGGCCCGAAGCCGAAGGTGACGGTCAGCCGGGCCGGCAGCACGGCCAGCTGAGCGTCGGTGTCGCCCAGGGCCGGCTCGCCCCGGGTGAGCCGGCGCGCGTCGTCGGTGAGCAGCCGCATCATCCGGCCCAGGGCCCGCCGGTCGGTGCCGGCGGGCAGGGTGAAGGCGACGAACGAGGCGTGCGCCGGCGGCTCGGTGGTCACGCCGGCCTGGCGTGCGCCGTGGGAGGGGACGACGTCGGCGGCGACGGCCGCCACCGGCTCGTCCCGGGCGGCGACCAGACCCGCGGCGACGCCGGCCCCGGCCAGCGCGCCCCCGGCGAGCAGATGACGGCGACGGAACTTCACATGCCCGCCATCGACGGAGCGGCGCTGGGGGCGTAGCTCTCCCCGGCCCCGCTGAACGGCTTGGCCACCGCCTTGAACCGCACGGTGCCGCCGTCGCCCAGGGTGAGCGTGAACTCCAGCTCGTCGCCGGGCTTGATCGGGGCCGACGGGTCCATGATCATCAGGTGGTCGCCGCCGGGCGAGAGCTCGTGGGTGCCGCCGGCCTTGATGACGAAGCCGCCCTCCTTGGGCCGCATCACCATCTTGCCGTCCTGCATGGCCATCTCGTGCAGCTCCATCGGCGAGATCGGCGTGCTCGCCTTGACCACGGTCACATCCTGGCCGGTCGAGTTGACCAGGGTGCCGAAGGCGGCGGTCATGCCCTTGTCGACCGCCTTGACCCAGGGGTCCTTGACGGTCAGCTCGGCGGCCGGGGCGGCTTGCGCGGCCGGCTCCGAGGAGGAAGAGGACGAGCCACAGCCGGTGAGCGCGACGGTGAAAGCGGCGGCGGCCGCGAAAGCGAACGAACGACGAGCGATGGTCTGCATGGTTTTCTTCCTTTATGAGGGGCTTTGCACGGTTAGTCGCCCGTGAGCCCGTCAAAGTTCCCGGTCTTTTGCCGCCGCCGCCAGGAAAGCGTTGTAACGGGCCAAATCGTCCTCCTCGCCGGAGGCGTCGGCCCGGTCGGCCGCCCGGTCCAGCCGGGCCTGCTCGCGTTCGTCGCTGCGGATCCACTGCCGCACCAGCAGCAGCATGATGACAGCCGCCGGCAGCTCGCCGAACGCCCAGGCCAGCCCGGCCCCGAGCCGCTGGTCGGCCATCATGGACGAGGCCCAGGCCGGGTGCACGGCGCCGTACCAGTCGACGCCGATGACGGTGGTGGCCTGCAGCAGCACGAAGCCGAAGAACGCGTGCGACACCATGGCCAGGAAATGCACGAGGGTCAACAACGCCGGATGTACGCGCCGCCGCCCCGGATCAACACCGATGAGCACCCAGAACAACAAGTAGCCGGCGAGCACGAAGTGAATGAGCATCGCCAAGTGCCCCAGGTGGTACCGCATCAACGTGCCGAGCAGCCCGCTGAAGTACAACCCGTACAGGCTGGCCACGTAGATCCCCAGAGCGACCACCGGATGGCTGAGGAACCGCAGGTACCGGCTGTGCAGCGCGATCAGCAGCCACTCACGCGCGCCGCGGACCTGCGGGTCCGACGGCCGCCGCAGCGCCCGCAGGGCCAGGGTGACCGGGGCGCCGCCGACGAGCAGGATCGGCACCACCATCGAGAGCACCATGTGCTGGACCATGTGCACGCTGAACAGGACGTACGAGTACCGGACGACCCCGAGACCGGTGATCGCCGCGAGCACCAGCAGGCCGCCGACCCAACTCGCCGTACGGCTGACCGGCCAGGCGTGCCCGGCCCTCCGCAGCCGTGCCACCCCGGCCAGGTAGAAGCCGATCCCGGCGACGGCGGTGGTCAGGAAGAACATGTCCGGCAGCGGCTGGCCGAGCATCCGCGAAGCGGTGGCCGGCGCCGGCATGCCGAAGCCCAGCAGCTCGACCAGTGGATCCGGCTCCACCACGGCCTCGGGCGTCGGCGATCGCGACAGGGCCACAGCGAGCCCGATCGCCGCGCCGAGCACGACCAGCTCCCCCACCGCCAGCCGCAGGAACGCGCCCGGTCGCCCGTCGGCCAGCGCGGGCAGCGTCCGCGTGCGATGCCGCGCCCCGATCAGACCGACAACCACCAGGGCCAGGACCTTCAACAGCACCAGTACGCCGTACCGCGAGGTCCACAGTGGTGAAAGGCCACCAAGCCGGACCGCCGCGTTGGCCACCCCGCTGACCCCCGTGGCCACGAAGCAGGCGAGCGCGAGCCGGCTGTAGCGCGACGCGGTCTCCGGGAACCGGCGGACGCGGCGAACCACCAGCAGGCCGACGAGACCGCCGATCCACAGCGACGCGGCCAGCACATGCAGGGCGAGGCTGGTCACCGCGATCTGGTGGTTGCCGGCCGAGGCCGCGTGCCCGGTGAACGCCGGCGGCAGCAAGGCGGCCGACGCCACCGCGGCGGTCGCGAAGGCCAGCCCGCGGGACACTCCGCTGCGGCTCAGCACCACGACGACCAGGGCCAGCCCGGCCTGCAGGACGAGGGACTGCCCCTGCCCGATCGAGAAGGCGAAGCTGAACACCGCATGCGTGCTCAGGTTGCCGACCGGGACCGCGAGCACGTCCGAGACCGTCA
Organism: Actinoplanes sp. NPDC049598; assembly: GCF_040675435.1. Taxonomy (NCBI): domain Bacteria; kingdom Bacillati; phylum Actinomycetota; class Actinomycetes; order Micromonosporales; family Micromonosporaceae; genus Actinoplanes; species Actinoplanes sp. NPDC049598. Next base: position 70,877 of record NZ_JBFAOX010000033.1, read on the forward strand.
GCACGACCAGGGCCAGCGCGGCGACCGCCCAGCCGGCGGCGAGCCAGGTGGCCCGGCGCAGCAGCAGCCAGCCGTGCGCGGCCACGCTCGGGCCGTCCCCGGGCAGCAGGAAGGCCGCCGTCACGGTGATCCCGGCCACCAGAACGCCCAGCGCGTCGGCCAGAAACGTCACCAGCGGCAGCGCCCACTCGGTGGCCGGGCCCGGGCTCGGGATGCCGACCAGCACCGAATCATCGACCGCGCCGCCGAAGAGAAGGGCTCCGACCAGCACAAACACGGCCGGCCCGAGAATCAGGGGAACGACCCGAACATCCGTACGCACCCCAGGTGGTCGCCCCGGGCGGCCGTTTGGTTCCCGGGAACTCCGGTGGCGTTCTGGACGACTTCCTCTACAGTTCTGGGTTCTGAACGAGAGCGGTGGGTCATGGCGGACGAGGCTTCGAAGACCGGGACGGGCCGGGCCTGCCTGCGCCGGGCGGCCGGCGGCCGGTCCCCGGTGGTGCTGCGCCATCGCGGCGACGGGCTGACTGTCGGCCCTCGGCGCCGGGTCGCCGATCGCGTCCACTCACTGCGCGGCGTCATCATCGGCTTGGCGCTGGCCGTGATCGCCTGGGTCGCCGCCGCCGTCGTCCTCTTCGCCGGCACCCCCATGCCGAACGCGGCCGACCCGAGCCCCTGCCCCGCCCGCAAGTCCCTGGTCGCCTCCGACGGCGACAAGACCTTGCGCGTACGCGCGGACGCCCCGGCCGGGTCGACGACGCTGATTCACCTCTGCGTGGATGAGGGCACCGAGGCCGTACGCCGCTGGTCCGTGACCGCCACCACGAACACCGGCCGCAGCGTGCCGCTCGCCGTGCAGCCGCTCGGCGACCGCCTGGCCATCGCCCTGGCCCCGCCGGCCACCGACGGCGCCACCCTCTCCGTCCAGGCCGACCTGATGCTCGGCGCCGCTACTTTCGAGGTGCCGCTGAGCCTGCGGTGAGCCACTCGCCGCCCGGCGTCCGCACGGCCAGGCCGATCACCTCGTCGCCGGCCCGCTCGACCCGCACGGCCGGGCAGCCGTCGGTGGGCCGGTGCCACCCGCCCGAGGCGGCGTCGTGCACGGCCGACTGCCGGCAGTGCTCCTCGTCGACGTAACCCCAGGCCAGCAGGAGATCCCGGCCGCCGTACGAGTACCGGCCGACGCTGGCCACGCGCTCGCCGTCGGGGCGGCGGTAGAACTCGGCCGACAGGCCCGGCACCGGAACGCCCTCGAAGGGGGCGTCGGCCACGGTGCGGTGCAACCGGTACTCGGAAAGGTCGGGCAACAAGTCGATCTCCTTGGTCAGGTGCGGATCAACGCTACCGGCGCGGGAACTTTTCCGGCCCGCGGCGCGACCATCTCGCGTGAACCTTTCGGTCGAGACGCCCTCGCCCTCGCAGGAGTTCGCGGACGCGCTGACCCGGCTCGCGCACGACGCCGCCCGCGGCGACCGTGCGGCGCTGACCGAGCTGATCCGCGCGACCCAGGGCGACGTGACCCGGTTCCTGCGGCCGCTGGCCTCACCGGGCGAGGAGGAGGACCTCACCCAGGAGACGTATCTGCGGGCCGTCCGCGCGCTGCCCGGCTTCGCCGGCCGCTCCTCGGTGCGCACCTGGCTGTTCGCCATCGCCCGGCGGGTCGCGGCCGACCACGTGCGGTACGCGACGCGGCGGCCCCGGACGGCCGCGCTGCCCGACTGGCAGGTGCGGGCCGAGGCGGCCGATCCGCACGGCCGTCCCCGTTTCGAGGAGCAGCACGCGCTCAACGACCTGCTCCGCGAGCTGGCCGGCGAGCGCCGGGACGCGTTCCTGATGACCCAGGTGGCCGGGCTCTCCTACGCGGAGGCGGCCGAGATCTGCGGCTGCCCGGTCGGCACGATCCGCTCGCGGGTGGCCCGGGCCCGCGAGGACCTGATCGTCGCCATGCGCGACGTCGGCCACGGCCGCCGGAGCGCCGCGTCCTGAGGTGGATCGGCGGGAACCAGACGCCGATGGTGGACGACCAACGCTTCGAAGGTCCGCCCCCGACGACTGTGACGGAGAACTTATGTCCACCGCCGCGCCGCCCTCATCCCCCAAACGCAGTTTCGCGCCTCTCCTGTTACGCCTGCACTTCTACGCCGGCCTTCTGGTCGCGCCCTTCCTGCTGGTGGCCGCGCTCACCGGACTGGCGTACGTCTTCTCGCCCCAGCTCGACCACGTCATCTACGCCGACGAGCTGGTCGTCGACAACCCGGGCGGCGCCACCAAGCCGGTCGCCGAGCAGATCGCGGCGGCCCAGGCCGCGGTGCCCGGCGGCACGCTCATCTCGCTGCGCCCGGGTGAGGGCACGGCCACGACCCAGGTCGACTTCGCGCTGCCCACATTGGACGACGAGCACGCGCGGACCGCGTACGTGAACCCCTACAGCGGCGAGGTGACCGGTCAGCAGACGACCTGGTTCTCCTACACGCCCGTACGGACGTGGCTGGACGACTTCCACCGCAACCTGCACCTCGGGGTGGCCGGGCGGCACTACTCCGAGCTCGCCGCGAGCTGGCTGGCCGTCATCGTGCTCGGCGGGCTGCTGCTGTGGTGGCGGCGACAGCGCGGAAACCGTACAGCCCGCAAGCTTTTGGCCCCTGATCTGGCGGCCAAGAAGGGCGTGCGGCGCACCCGGAGCTGGCACGCCGCCACCGGCGTCTGGCTGTCGGTGGGCCTGCTCATCCTCTCGGTCACCGGACTGACCTGGTCGCGGTACGCCGGCGGCAACTTCTCCGAGGCGCTCGACGCGCTCGACGGCAGCCGGCCCTCGGTGAGCACCGACCTCAGCGGAGCGCCGGCGCCGTCCGGGGGCGGGCACCACGACATGGGCGGGACGGCCGGGCCGACGGCGGCCGACCCGGCGGCGATCGACGGCGTGCTCAAGGCGGCCCGCGACAACGGGCTCGGCGGGCCGGTCGAGGTCATCGTGCCGGGCGACGGCGCGGCCGCCTGGACGGTGACCCAGGACGACAGCGTGTGGCCGGTCCGGCTGGACAGCGCGGCCGTCAACCCGGCCACCGGCGAGGTGACCGACCGGGCCGACTTCGCCGACTGGCCCCTGCTGGCCAAGCTGACCAGCCTCGGCGTCAACGCCCACATGGGAATCCTGTTCGGCCTGCCCAACCAGATCCTGCTCGCCGCCCTCGCCATCGGCCTGCTCTGCGTGATCGTCTGGGGTTACCGCATGTGGTGGCAGCGCCGGCCGACGCGGGCCGACCGCCGCGCCGTCGTGGGCGCGCCGCTCGGCGCCCGGGGCGCGTGGCAGCAGATCCCGTCGTGGGGCATCGTGGTGGGCGTTCCGGTGGTCATCGCCCTCGGCTGGGTGGTGCCGCTGTTCGGGATTCCGCTGGCGGCGTTCCTGCTCATCGATGTCGCGGTCGGCTTCTTCCAAGGCCGCCGGCGCCCCACGCCGCCGGTCCCGGTCTCGCCGGCCCCGGCGAGCGAGCCGGCCACCGTCGGAAGCTGACCGCCCGCGGGTTGACGCTATCGGGCGAAGCGGGCGCATCCCCCTTACTGTTGACGCATGTTGTTCATCTTCGGGTTTCGCAGCAAGGACGCCATCGTCGGGTCACGGCTCGGGCGGTGTGAGGTCTGCGGCGCCACGGCGGCGCAGACCTTGGTCCGGCGGACGACGAAGTTCAGCCTGTTCTTCATCCCGCTCTTCCCGGTCCGCCCGGCCCGCCACTACGTGACCTGCACCAACTGCGGCCGCACGCGCGGCGCCGCCCGCGAGGAGCTCGTCGCGGCTTGAGCTCCCCGCGCGAGATCTTCCACGCCCTGCAGTCCCGGCCCGACCCCGGCCTGCTCGCCGCCTGGGACCGGGCGCCCGTGCGCGACCTCCTCGCTCCCCTGGCCACCTACGGCGGCTGGCGGCGGGAGACCTACGTCTTCGGCGACCTCTTGGAGCAGGCGTACGCCCTCAGCCGGCTCAGCGACGTGCTGCTGCTCGGCTTCCAGCCGCCCCTGCCGGCCGGCGCCACCGTGCCTTACGCCCACACCCTGCACCTGGATGCCGACTGGCCGCGGATCACCGTCGACCAGTACCTGTCGACCTTCGCCGCGCTGGGTCTCACCCCGATTCCGCCCGCGCCCTTCGACCCGTTCTTCCACGAGATCGTGGCCGTCGAGCAGACCGCCGACCCCGCCTCCCCCATCGAGATCGTCGAGGTCGTCTGGCCCGGCCTGCTCCTCGGCGATCTGCTCTTCTCCCGCAGCGGCGTCCGCATCCGGGCCGGCGCCCACAACGCCGTGGCGGGCGTGGCCGACCGCTCGACGCTGCACGACGTCTTCCTCCGCCGCCACCGCGACACGAGCGACGGCTCGTTCGGCTGGGGCCACAACTCCCAGTGGAAGACCGACTTCCGTCGCGACTACCTCACCCCGGACACCTACCACTTCAACGTCGACGCCGACTTCAACCTCGACGACGGCATCGACCCCTCCGCCCCGGACGCCGACGCCCTCCACGCCGCTCGCCTCAACGGCGGCTTCGACCCCCTGGACGACCTGCGCACCCTGATCCGCCACCGCTGCCTCGTCCGCCCACCCATCAGCACCCCGGACCCGGAGACCTTCTCCGTCAGCAGCTACCGCCTGTCCTGGCCACGACTCCATTGACTTTCCGAGTTGGAATGTGATTGAGTTTCCGACATGGAAAACGATGCCGCCGTTCAGCTCGCCGCCATCTCCGACGCCCGCTCCTCGCTCGCCGACCGCCTGGTCACCCCGGTCTGGTACCACCCGGCGCTGGGCCTCGCGCTGGCCGCCGACGTCGTCGCCATCAGCCTGGGCAACACGGGCGTGAAACTCGCCGGCGGTGTCCTCTTCGTGCTGGCCGCGCTCTGGCTGGCCAACACCTACCGGCAGCAGACCGGCATCCTGGTGACCGGCCCGGGCACCGGCCGGGCCCGCCGCTGGGCGTTCGCGATGGGTGCGCTGATCGGCGCCGTTCTGCTCACCGCCTGGGCCACCGGGGAGTACGCCGAGGCCCGCTGGCCGATCCCGGTCCTCGCGGTGATCGCTTTCGCCGGCATCGTCGTGCTGGGCCGCCGGTACGACGCCGCCCTGCGGGCCCAGCTGCGCTCGGCGTCATGACCGAACCCTTCGACGAGACGATCCACGCTCCCAACCGGCTGCGGATCTGCGCCTTCCTCGACGCGACGACCAGCACCGAGTTCAGCGTCCTGCGCGACCTCCTCGGCGTGGCCGACTCGGTCCTCAGTAAACACCTGAAGGTCCTGCAGGAGGCCGGCTACGTCCACATCGACAAGCCGACCGGCCGGGGCCGGGTGAAGACCTGGGTCAGCCTGACCAGGACCGGCAAGCAGGCGTACGCCCGTCACGTGGCCGCGCTGCGCGCCCTGATCGGCTCCGGAACGGATGATCCGGTGCCGGGTTGACCCGGTTCGGCAAGCTCACCGCATGCGAATGTCGATCGTGGCCGCGCAGGTGCCGGCAGTCTGGAACGTCGGGGCCAACCTGGCCACCGTGCGCGACGTGGTCGGTGAAAGCCGGGCCGGGGACGTCGTCGTGCTGCCCGAGGGGATGCTGTCCGGCTACGGCGAAGATCTGACGCCGTTGGACACGCTCGACCCGGCCGAGGTGCTGGGCGCCGTCGACGAGGTGGCCCGCCTGGCGGCGTACCGCCGGGTCCTGATCTTCTGTGGATCCCTGTTGCCGGCCGAGGGCGGATGGTGCAACACCGGGCTGTTCTTCCCGGCGGGCGGCGAGACCCGGGTCTACCGAAAGATCAACCTCGCGATGAACGAGCGTGGCCGCCTCCGGCCCGGCGACGAGCTGCCGACGATCGCGATCCCGCACCCGGAAGGCGCCCTCACGGCGGGTGTCCAGCTGTGCCGCGAGATCCGCTTCCCGGAGCAGTGGCAACATCTGGCCGCCGCCGGGGCGCAGCTGTTCGTCTACCTCACCAATGCCGCCAACCCCCGCGAGCCCGCCGGCGTCTGGCGCAGCCATCTGATCAGCCGAGCCGCCGAGAACCAGCGCTTCCTCGCCTCCGCCAACATCCCTCATCCCGACCAGCACTGCCCCACCATGCTGATCTCACCTCGTGGCGAGGTGCTCGCCGAACTCCCCACCGGCCACCCCGACTTGCTCCGCCACACCATCGACCTGACCGAGACCGCCGACTGGTACCTAAACCAGCGCCGCCAGGACGTGCTCTCACTGACCTACCAGCCGACCCCCGCCCACTGAGCCGGCACCGACGCCCCGCCACGAGCCGTCTCCAAGCCGCCGCCGATCAGTGCCGCCGCACCGGCCCCAGCCGTGGGCCCCGCAGCGCCACCACCAACCCAAACCGTGGGCCGCGCAGCGCCACAACACCAACCCGGGCGTGGGCCCCGCAGTGTCACAAACACCAACCCAAACCGTGGGCCCGCAGTGCCACAACACCAACCCGAACCGTGGGCCCCGCAGCGCCACCACGCCGATCCGGGCGTGGGGGCGCGCAGCGCCGCCGCGGCGTTTCTAAGCTGCGGGCGGAACGGGTATCGCCGGGCGGGGCCGTCTGGGTACGGTGACCGCATGGCGGAGAGGTCGGACATCGGGCCCGGCGGCCGGCAGGTGCGGCCGCTGTTGCGCACGCTGGTCGGCCGCGTGCTGCGCCGCCACCGGCTCGATCAGGAGCGCACGCTGGCCGAGGTGGCCCGCGACGCCGCCGTGTCGGTGCAATACCTCTCCGAGGTCGAGCGCGGCCGCAAGGAGCCCAGCTCCGAGATCCTCGCGGCCGTCTGCGACGCCCTGCGCATCGAGCTCTCCGACCTGCTGACCGAGGTGGGCCGCGAGCTCGTCGAGCACCGCGCCCCGGTCCTGCGCCTCCGCCCGGTCGCACCCCCGGCCCGCCTGCCGCTCGCGCGGCCGGCCCGCCGCCCGGCCCCTCCCCGCGGCTCGGGCGACGTCATGCTGCTGGCCGCCTGATCCACCCCGCCCCGCCACTCCCCCTCGCCTGCCGCCCGACCACCGCTCACCGCTTGCGGTGAAAACGCTGCGAGCAGCCAAACGGCCAGCGGTGAGGCCGTCCCAACCACCGCCTCCCCACCCGCGGCGCAATCGGCGCGAGCAGGCGAACGGACAGCGAGGCCGCCCCAACCACCGCCTGCCCACCCGCGGCGCAGGCGAACGGACAGCGGTGCGGCCGCCCCAACCACCGCCTGCCCACCCGCCGCGGCGCAATCGGCGCGGGCGGGCGAGGGGGCGGACGGCAGTGAGGCCGCTGGGCGGTCAGCTGGCGGCGGTGAGGCGGTAGGCGCGTTCCGGGCGGCTCGTGATGACCTGGTCGGCGAGGCCGTAGGCGACCGCGTCGGCCGCGGAGAGGGTCATGCTGCGGTCGGTGTCGGCGCGGATCTTCGTGGGCGGGTGACCGGTGTGGCGGGCCAGGATCTCGTCCATCTCGGCGCGGACCCGGGCCACCTCTTTCGCCTCCACGGCCAGGTCGGGCAGGGTGCCGCGGGCCTGGCTCGACGGCTGGTGCAGGGTGACCTTGGCGTGGGGCAGCACCGAGCGCCTTCCCGGGGTGCCGGCGGCGAGCAGGGCAGCGGCGGCGGAGGCGGCCTGACCGACACAGATGGTGGCGATGTCACAGCGTACGAACCGCATGGTGTCGTAAATGGCGGTCAGGGCGCTGAACGAGCCGCCGGGTGAGTTGATGTAGAGGCCGATCTCCTGTTCGCCGGCCGACTCGAGGTGGATCAGCTGGGCGATCACCACGTTGGCCACGCCGTCGTCGATCTCGGTGCCGAGGAAGATGATCCGGTCCGAGAGCAGGCGCGAGTAGATGTCGTAGGCCCGCTCGCCGTTGGGGGTCTTCTCGACGACGGTGGGGATCGTGTACTGGCTCATGCGCTGAGTCCCATCGGCTGGCGGGTCAGGGCCGGGCGTACGTCGTCGACGCTGTCCAGGATGTGGTCGATGAGCCCGTATTCGAGGGCTTCGGGTGCGGTGAACCAGCGGTCCCGGCGGCTGTCCCGTTCGACGGTCTCGATCGGCTGCCCGGTGTGCTCGGCCGTCAGCCGCAGCAGGGTGGCGCCGACCCGTTCCAGCTGCTCGGCGTAGATCTCGACGTCGGCCGCGGTCCCGCCGAACCCGGCCGAGCCCTGGTGCATCAGGACCTGCGCGTGCGGCAGGCTGAACCGCTTGCCGGGCGTGCCCGCGGTCAGCAGGAACTGCCCCATGCTGCCGGCCAGCCCCAGCGCCAGCGTGCTGACGTCGTTCGGGATGAGCCGCATCGTGTCGTAGATCGCCAGCCCGGCGCTGACCGACCCGCCCGGCGAGTTGATGTAGAGGCTGATGACACCGCGCGGGTCCTCGGCCGACAGCAGCAGGAGCTGCCCGCACAGCCGATTGGCGATCTGGTCGTCGACCTCGGTCCCCAGCACGATGATCCGCTGATGCAGCAGCCGCGCCGCGACCTGGTCATCGATCGAGCCGGCGGTCCACGGCGCCACCCCGGAAGCAGATTGCATGACATCTCCCAGCTTTCGTACGGAGTCTCTGCCCCCACCTTGAAAGCCGGAAAGCCCCATCTCCAAGCCAATCTGCCGTTAGCAGATGGATCACCCGTGAAGGTAGTCGCCGTGTTCGAGATCGTGCAGCAGGCCTTCGCGGACCGGCGCCCAGCCGAGCAGTCGCCGGGTGCGTGAACTGTCGGCCGGGGCGTCGACGCCGTAGAGCATGCCCAGGAACGGGTTCGCGTAGTGGGTGGCCGCTTCCTGCTCGCTCAGCGACGCGGTGGGCAGACCCAGGCCACGGCCGATCGTCTCGGCGATGCTCCGGAAGCGGACGCCGGTCTCGGCCACGCCGTGCAGAACGCTGCCGGCGGGCGCTTCCTCCACTGCCAGGCGGAACAGCACGGCCGCGTCCTGCCGGTGCACGGCGGGCCACCGGTTGGATCCGTCACCCACGTAGGCCGACACGCCGGTCGTGCGGGCGGTGGCGATCAACATCGGGATGAAGCCGTGGTCGCGGGGTCCGTGCACGGTCGGGGCCAGGCGGACGACGCCGGCGCGGACGCCCCGCTCGGCGAAGGCCAGGGCGGCCCGCTCGCCGGCCACTCGGAACCCGGCGATGCCGTCGGCGAGTGGCTCGTCGGTCTCGTCGCTGGTCCGGCCGAGGGGCATGACGAGGGTGCCCGAGGTGATGACCAGCGGCCGGCCGGAGCCTTCGAGGGCCCGGCCGAAGGTGTCGATCGCCTTGACGTCGCGCCGCATCATCTCCTCGGGCCGGGCGAAGTCGCCGCCATAGCCCATGTGCAGCACGGCATCGGCTTCGGCGGCGCCCCGGCGCAGGCTGTCGAGGTCGTCGAGGGAGCCTCGGCGTACCGCGGCGCCCAGCGCGCGCAGCTTGCCGGCGGAGTTGTCCGAGCGGGCCAGGCCGGTGACGGTGTGCCCGGCGGCGATCAGCTCGGTGACGACGGCCGGGCCGGTCTGACCGGAGCCGCCGGTGACGAAAACACGCATGTCGATCTCCCTCAACGTTGGCGCCAGTCAGTGACACTACGCGTAGCGCCAGTGAGTGGCGCAACGTGATGCCACTCACTGGCGCTACCCGGATATCATCGACGGGTGCCACGAAGCGGAGCCGACGCGCGCCGCCGCCTGCAGCAGGCGGCCCTCGACCTGTACCGGGAACGCGGGTTCGACCGGACCACGGCGGCCGACATCGCCGAGCGGGCCGGGGTCAACGCACGGACGTTCTTCCGGCACTTTCCGGACAAACGCGAGGTGCTCTTCGACGGCGAGGCCGATCTGCGCTCCGCGCTCGTGCGCTCCGTGAGTGAGGCCTCGGAGGGGCTCGGGCCGGTCGAGGTGCTGCTGTACGCCTTCCGGCAGTGCGCGCACCTGCTGGAGGACGACCGGGCGTTCTCCGAGCCCAGGCTGGCGCTGATCGCCGAGACGCCGACGCTGCGCGAACGCGACCTGGCCAAGGGTGCGGCCATGGCCGCCGCCCTCGCCGAGGCGCTGCAGCACCGCGGCGTCGACGAGCGGCAGGCCGGCCTGGCCGCCCACGTCGGATGGGCGACGTTCCACCATGCGGCCCAGAACTGGATCGACGATCCCGCCCCCGGGTTGGAGGAGCACCTGGTACGGGCCTTCGCCGCGGTGCGCACGCTGTTCGGCCACCAAGGGCTCAGGTCGTGACCACCGTGCGGCCTGTATCGGCCGCCTCTTCGATGGCCAGGGCCAGCGCCTGGTCGCGCATGCCTTCGGCCAACGGGTACGGGGGTGGGCCCTCCCCGCGGACCCAGGCGGCCATGGCGTCGAGCAGGGTGGCAGTGGCGATCTCGTCGTCGTTGAAGCGGTGGCCGGCGTAAGGGTTGCGGTAGAGGACCTGGCCGTCGCAGGTGATGGTTTCGGTGTCGAAGCCGTTCAGGTCGAGGTCGTGGCCGGTCTGGCGGCGGACCAGCGAAGTGTGGGCGATGGTGCGCGGCGCCGGCATGTGGACGATGTCGTCGTCGTGGAGTTCGCCGTGGGTGGCGCGGACCAGCAGGCGGCGGTGGCGGAGCAGGTTGCGGGTCTGGCCGGTGGTGAAGTCGTACACCGCGGAGCGCCCGTCGCCGAAGTCGAGGGTGGCGAGCGTCGTCGTGGCCGGTGATGGCTCGGAGGCGCCGGTCCAGCCGCTGCGGTCGAGCGGGCTGAGCAGCGGTGCGACCATGCGGACGGCCCGCACGGTCGCGGACGGGAGAGCGGCGCCGAGGAAGCCGCGGATCAGGGATACCGCGTGGTACTCCTGAGTGGACGACACCTGCACCTGCGTGGGTGTGCCGATGATGCCGGAACGCACCGCGGCGAGCCGGGCCGCATGCGAGGGCATCAGCCGGTATTGCTCGGCGACCTGCACCCGGCCGGAGTCGCCGACCGCCGCCCACAGCTGCCGAAGGCCGGGCATGCTGTCCGCCGGCGGGGTCTCGGCCAGGACGGGCAGGCCGAGCCCGACCGCCTCGACGATCAGGGCGGGGCCGGCCGCGCGGGGGACGGCCGTCACCAGGAAGTCGGGGCGGGCCTCGCGCACGCACTCGGCCAGGGAGCCGAAGGCGGGCACTGGCAGCGCGCGTGGCAACCGCACCACCGCGCCCACGCAGGAGAGACCCGGCAGGGCCAGGGCCAGGCGGTGGTACGCCGCCGCCCGGAACCCGAAGCCCGCCAGCGCGAAGGTCGTCGTCACGCGGGAACCGGCCCGGTCGAGTCGCGCACGACGAGCTGATGCCCGGTCCGGCGTCGCCGCGGCCGGGCCGCCGGCGGTTTCAGGGCCAGATCGAGCGCCATCCGCCCCATGTCGGTCATCGGCAACCGGATCGTCGTCAGGCTGGGCGCCAGATCCGCCGCCACCGACACGTCGTCGAAGCCGACCACCGACATCCGCCCCGGCACCGAGATCCGGTGTTCGCGCAGCGCCGAGAGCACTCCCATCGCCATCGCGTCGTTCAGCGCGATGATGGCCGTCGTGCCGGGGTGCTCGCGCAGGATTCGCTCGGTCGCCACCCGCCCGCCCTCGCGGATGAAGTCGGTGTGCAGCACCGGCATCGCCGCCGGGTCCAGGCCGTGGGCCCGCATCGCCGCCGCCACCCCCGCCATGCGATCGGTCACCGTGGTCAGCTCGGCCGTGCCCGCCACGATCGCGATGTTCCGGTGCCCGAGCCCGATCAGGTGCTCGCCGAGCGCCCGCCCGCCGGCCTCGTTGTCGGGCAGCACCGCGTCGGCCGCCAGCGAGTGCCGCCCGATCACCGCGAGCCGCCCGCCGGCGCGTTCGTAGCCCTCGAGCACGGAGCGGGTCTCGGACTCGACGCGCGGGTCGCTGTAGCCGGAGCCGGCCACGATGATGATCCCGACCCGTTGCGCGATCAGGTTGCGCAGCTGCCGCAGCTCCTGTGACGGGTCCCGGCCGGAGTGGCAGATCTGCACGAGCAGGCTCTGCTCGCCGGCCAGCTGGATGACGCCGCCGGCGATCTCGGAGAAGTACGGGTCGTCCACCTGGTGCACGACCAGCCCGACGGTCGAGCTCGCTCCGCCGGCGAGCGTGCGGGCGTACGGATTGGCGACGTACCCCATCTCGAGCGACACCTGCCGGACCCGGTCGGCCACCTCCTCGCTGACGCCGTCGCGCCCGGACAGCGCGCGGGAGGCGGTGGCGAGGGAGACGCCCGCTCGTTGAGCGACATCGATGAGGCGGAGCCCGGGGCCCGGTTTCGGCATCGTTAACTCCCCGACTATTGCCAGTGATCTATGGCACAGGTTAGCGTACGTAAGCGCTTTCGGAAGCGCTTTCGTACTCGGTGCAGAGGAGCGTCCGAGGATGCCGAAGAAGTCACGAAGCAAAGCCGCGGCGCTCAGCGCAGCGTTGATCTTGACAGTGGGCACGGCCGCTTGTTCGGGTGACGATCAAGGCGGCGGCGACAAGAGCAGCGACCCCATCACCGTGGGCATCTCCTTGCCCCTGACCGGCGACTTCTCCGAGCCGGGCAAGGGCGTCCAGGAGGGCTACGAGGCCTGGGCCAAGGTCGTCAACGACAAGGGCGGCCTGCTCGGCCGTCAGGTCGAGCTCAAGATCCTGGACGACCAGTCCAACGCGGACCGGGTCGTCGCCGATTACGAGCAGCTGATCGGCAAGGACCAGGTCGACCTGGTCGTCGGCCCGTTCTCGACCCGGCTGGTGGTGCCTTCGGCCCGCGTCGCCGAGGAGTACGACATGCTCTTCGTCGAGCCCGCGGGCGCGGCCAAGGAGGTCTTCGAGCAGGGCTTCAAGAACCTGTTCTACGCCGCCCCGGCCGTGGCCAACGACCACTACAACCACCTGGCCGAGCACATTCTGGCCCTGCCGGCCGACCAGCGCCCCAAGACGGCGGCCTACGCGGCCATGGACGACCCGTTCGCACAGGGTACGGCGTACGGCCTGAAGGAGAAGCTCGAAGCCGGCGGTATCAAGACCGTCGTCAACGAGGTCTACCCGCCCAACACGACCGACTTCAGCGGCATCGCCGCCAAGGTGGCCTCGGCCAAGGCCGACATCCTGGTCGGCGGCTCGCAGTACCAGGACGGCGTGAACCTCATCGTGGCTTTGCAGCAGCTGGGCTACCAGCCGAAACTGGCCGCGTTCTCGACCGCGCCGACGACACCCGAGTTCGCCAAGGCCATCGGCAACAAGACCACCGGCATCCTGTCGCCCACCGGGTACAGCCAGGACGCGCCGTACGAGAGCAACAAGGAGTTCGTCGAGAAGTTCAAGGCCCAGTTCGGCAAGGCGCCCGAGGAGGACCAGGCCAACGGCTACACCACCGGCCAGGTCGTCGCGGCCGCGGTCACCGCGGCCGGCTGCGCCGAGCAGGGCGAGTGCCAGAAGAAGCTGGTCGACTGGCTGCACTCGAACAAGGTGGACACCGTGGTCGGCCCGCTGAGCTGGGACCAGACCGGCAAGCCGCAGGGCGCCCACATGATCCAGCAGTGGGTGGACAACGACATCAAGATCGTCCTGCCCGCGGACGTCAAGGAGGCCGACTTCGTCTACCCGAAACCGGCCTGGTGACGCTGATGCTGGTCTTCCAGAGCATCATCCTGGGCCTGCTCCTGGGCGGCCTGTACGCCCTGCTCGCCTCGGGTCTGACGCTCTACTTCGGCATCATGCGGGTCGTGATGATCGCCCATTCGGCGTTCCTCATCCTGGCCGCGTACCTGGCCTGGTGGATCCACGACCGGGCCGGCATCGACCCGCTGCTGTCGATGGTGGTCACCGTTCCGCTCTTCTTCGCGGCCGGGGTCGTGCTGCAGCGCCTGCTGCTCACGCGGCTCCGGCCGGCCACCCTGACGATGATGTCGGTGCTGCTGACGTTCGCCATCGCGCTGGCCATCGAGGGCCTGCTCGGCTACGCCTTCACCGGCACTCAGCGCCGCATCCAGCTCGGCTACAGCTCGGCCAGCTTCGAGCTCTTCGGGGCCAGGATCGCGGTGGTCAAGCTGATCGCCTTCGTCCTGGCCGCCGTCGCGCTTTCCGGGCTGTACGTGGTGATGAAGCGCACCCGCTTCGGGTGGGCCCTGCGCGCGACCATCCAGCACCGGGACGCGGCCCGCCTGCTCGGCATCGACACCGAGCGGGTGGCCGGCTACGGCTTCGGGCTCGGCCTGGCCACGGCGGCTGTCGGGGGCACCGCGCTCTCGCTCGACACCACCATCTACCCGTCGCTGCACTGGCACTGGATCGGCCCGCTGATGGCCATCATCGTGGTCGGCGGCCTGGGCAGCGTGCCCGGCGCGGCCGCGGCGGCGATGGTCCTCGGGATGGCGCAGAGCCTGCTGCAGATCCCGATGGGCACGACGTGGGCGCAGACCGTCTTCTACGTGGCGCTGTTCGCGACGCTCGCGTTCCGGCCGCAGGGATTCTTCGGAGGCCGCCTTGCCCAACGCTTCTAGGCTCCTGAAAATCGCGGCGGTCGTGCTGCTGGCGGCCGCGATCCTCGCCTTCCCCAGCATCGCGCCGAACCCGTACATCCTCTCCTCCGGGGTCCTGGTCCTGAACTACGCGGTGCTGGCCACCTCGTGGAACTTCGTCGGCGGCTTCACCGGCTACATCTCGCTCGGGCACGGCGCCCTGGCCGGGCTCGGGGGGTACGCGACGGCGTTGCTGGTCACCAAGGCCGGGTTGCCCTCGTTCGTCGCGCTGGCGGCGGCCGCCCTGCTCGTGGCGGCGATCGCGGTGCCGCTGGGGATGGCCGCGCTCCGGGTACGGGGCGCGTCGTTCGTGATCGTGTCGATCGCGCTGGTGCTGATCCTGCTGCTGGTCTTCCAGAGCTGGGCCTCGTTCACCGGCGGGTCACGCGGGCTGGTGGTGCCGCGGCCGTTCGACCTGACCCGGCCCGAGCACCACCGGGTGTTCTACTTCCTGTTCGCCGGGCTGCTCGCGCTCGCGGTGCTGGCCTGGTGGCTGATCGACCGGTCCCGCTTCGGGCTGGGGCTCAAGTCGATCCGGGAGGACGAGGACAAGGCCGAGGCGCTGGGCACGGCCACCTTCACGTACAAGCTCATCGTCTTCGTGGTCTCGGCGGGTTTCACCGCGCTGGCCGGCGGGCTGTACGCGCTGTGGTTCGGCGACCTCGACCCGGTCTTCCAGTTCTCCATCCTCACCGGGTCCTATCTGGTCCTCATGGCGTTGCTCGGCGGCGTCCGCAACCTGTTCGGCCCGGTCGTCGGCGCGCTTCTCGTCGGCAGCGCTCTCGAATACTTCAAGGTCGAGTACGGCGACACGCCGCTGCATCTGGTGGCCACGGGCGTACTGCTGGCCCTGGTTGTGCTCTTCATGCCCGACGGTGTCCTGCCGGCGGTGGGGGACCTGCTGCGGCGCTTCGACCGCACGAAGCGCTCGTCGATCCGCGAGGTGACCGCGGCCGAGCTGGCGGAACAACGGAAGGCGGCGGTATGAGCCTCGCGACGCACGAGCTGCGCAAGGCCTTCGGCGGCGTCACCGCCCTCGACGGGGCGACGGTGGAGTTCCAGCCGGGCAAGGTGAACGCGTTGATCGGGCCCAACGGCTCGGGAAAGACCACCTACTTCAACTGCGTCACCGGCATGATCAAGCCGGACTCGGGGCGGGTGACGTTCGGCGGGCGCGACCTGACCGGCAAGGCGCCGCACCGGATCGCGCGGGCCGGGGTCGGGCGGACGTTCCAGCTGTGCCGCACCTTCCCGCGGATGACCGCGCTGGAGAACGTGCTCGCGGCCATGCCCCGTGGCGGGCTGCGCGCGGCGACCAGCCGGGCCGACGTCGAGAAGGCGATGAGCTGGCTGACCCGGCTCGGCATCGAACACCTCGCGGCCAGCGAGGCGCGGGACATGTCGTGGGGCCAGCAGAAGCTGCTCGAACTGGCCGGCGTGCTGATGGCCGAGCCGCAGACGGTCCTGCTCGACGAGCCGGCCGGCGGGGTCAACCCGGCCCTGCTCGACCGGATCGGCACGCTGATCCGCGAGCTCAACGCCGAGGGCCGCACCTTCGTCATCGTCGAGCACAACATGGACCTGGTCATGAGCATCAGCGACCACATCGTCGTCTTCGACCGGGGACGCCCGATAGCGGAGGGGCCGCCCTCGGTCATCCGCTCCGACGAACGAGTGCTGGGGGCGTACCTTGGCGTTTGAATTTGAACTCGTCGATGTGGTTGCGGGCTACGGCCGGGCCGCGCCCGTGCTGCGGGGTTTCAGCGTGGCCGTGCCCGCCGGCTCGATCGTGTGCCTGGTCGGGCCGAACGGCGCCGGCAAGTCCACCGTGCTGAAGGTGGCCGGCGGGCTGTTGAAGCCGCGCGAGGGCCGGGTCGTCGTCAACGGCCGGGACGTCACCGGCGCCGGACCGCAGCAGATGCTCGGTCACGGGGTGTCGCTGGTGCTGCAGGGACACTCCGTGTTCCGCGAGATGACCGTCGAGGAGAACGTGTTGCTCGGCGCCTACACGCTGCGTGACCCGCGTCTTCGTTCGTCCCGGGTCGAGTTCGTCAAAGAGATCTTCCCCGTGGTGGCCGACCGCTGGGGATCGCTCGCCGGTCTGCTCTCCGGCGGGCAGCAGAAACAGGTGGAGTTCGCCCGGTCGCTGATGGTGGATCCGAAGGTCGTCCTGCTGGACGAGCCCTCGATGGGGCTGGACCCCAAGGCGACCAGCACGGTGTTCGAACAGGTCGTGCGGATGCGCGACGCCGGCACGGCGGTGCTGCTCGTGGAGCAGAACGCCCGGCGTGCGCTGGAGACCGCCGACCTCGGGTGCGTGCTCGACCTCGGGCGCGTGCACATCTCCGGGCCTGCCCGGCAGCTTCTGGCCGATCCACAGCTCGGGGAGCTCTATCTCGGCGGCCGTCCCGCCGAGCCTGTGCCAGACATCTGAAAGGTCGTCCATGAGAAGACGAACTGGAGGAATCGCTGTTGCCGCTGTAGTGGTCCTCGCGGCGGCATCACCGGTCAGCGCGGACGCTCCCGGTCCGCAGGATGTCCACCCGTCCCTACGATCGTCCGTGGTCGCTTTGTACGATTTCGACCATCCCGTGCCCGGTGACATCGCGCTGGAGAGAGATCAAGGCCGCTCCGGCACGGAGATCGAGCTCATCAACGGAGGTGCGGCGCAGCGGGTGCCCGACTTCGCCTACCCGGGCTCGCGTCGCGCTCTGCAGACGAAACAGGTGAACCCGGCCTCATCCGGAAACGACGACTGGAAGGCCGGGATCTACGCCCAGCCGGGGGTACGGACGTTGCGCGCCTTCAACGCGGTCGGGGGCACGACCGTCATGGGCTGGTTCAAGCGCTCCATGGACGGCCCGGCCCCGAACACGGTCACGGCCGACCCCAGCGACGTCTACAACGCGATCGGCCTGGCCGGCGTTCTGACCGGCGACTCCGACGGGCACGGCGTCCGGGCCCTGCTCGAGCTGATCGACGTCGAGGGCACGCTGCGGCTGGTCGCGCTCGGCCGGCGGCTCGACGGCGGCAACTCGCAGACCTTCGCGGCCAGCGAGGACTGGAAGACGATCCTGCCCAAGGACAAGTGGGTGCACATCACGGCCACGTTCGATTTCAACGCCGGGACGATGGCCTTGTACCGCAACGGAAAACCGGTCGACGGCTTCTACACGCGTACGGACGATCCCTGGCTTGTCGCCGGGCCCGGACCGCACGTGACGACGGCGAGCGACCCCCGCGGCATCAAGATCGGCGGGAGCTTCCCGCAGAACACGGTCGAGCGCAACCCGTGCGACTGCCGGATGGACGCGCTCACGTTCCTCGACCGGTCGCTGTCGGCCCGTGAGGTCGCCGCCCAGTACCGCTACTACTTCCAACGGGGATGATCTGAATGAGACGGTTTCTGCTTTCCGCCGCGATAGTTCTGTCCACATTGGTGGCCGCGCCCACCGTGGCGCTGGCCGCTCCCGCCGGTGAGCCCATCGACGACCCGATCCCGGTCGAGCCGGTCGCCTCGTCGCTCGGGCTCGAGCTCACCGAGTACGCGTCGTTCCCGCAGTCGTTCACGGTGCCGGCCCTGACCGACCAGCGGCTCAACCGGATCGCGCGGATCAACACCATCCTCGAGCTGCCGGACGGCTCGGGCCGCCGCGCGGTGCCGGATCTGAACGGCAACCTCTACCTGGTGAAGAACGGCGTGCCGCACGTCTACCTCGACGTCCGCGCGCAGTTCCCCGCCTTCTTCTCCGGGCGCGGGCTCGGGCAGGGCTTCGGCTACGTGACGTTCCACCCGGAGTTCGCCAGGAACGGCCTGTTCTACACGATCCACACCGAGCAGGCCGCGCAGACCACGGCCGTGCCGGACTACCAGCAGCCGAACACGCTCTTCCACGGCATCATCAACGAGTGGAAGGCCACGGACCCGGCGGCGGAGACGTTCTCGGGCACCCACCGCGAGATCCTGCGGATCGGCTTCGCCGGCCAGATCCACGGCATCCAGGAGATCAACTTCAACCCGACGGCGCGGAAGGGCTCGGCCGAGTACGGCCGGCTCTACCTCGCGGTCGGCGACGGCGGCCAGGGTTACCGCAACACCGACCCGCAGAACCTCGCGCTGCCGCACGGCAAACTGCTGCGGATCGACCCGCGCGGGACCAACGCCCCCAACGGCAAGTACGGCATCCCGGCCGACAACCCGTTCGTTGGGCGGGCCGGGGCGCTCGGCGAGATCTACGCGATCGGCTTCCGCGACCCGCACCGCTTCAGCTGGGACCGGGCCACCGGCCGGATGTACCTCGGGCACATCGGCGAGAAGTCCACCGAGGCCATCTACGAGGTCCGGGCCGGCGACAACATGGGCTGGAGCGAGCGCGAAGGCCGGCTCGTCTTCGACCGCGACGCCACCAACGTGTGCGACCGGCTCTACCCGCTGCCGGCCGACGACGCCAAATACGGCTACACCTACCCCGTGGCCTCGTACGACCACAACCCGGCCCCGGGCTGGAACTGCACCGACGACGTCGGTGTGGCGGTCGCGGGTGGCTTCGTCTACCGCGGCACCGAGATCCCGCAGCTGCGCGGCAAATACGTCTTCGGCGACCTCGTGGCCGGCACGGTCTTCTACACCGAGGTCAGCGAGATGCGCCGCGGCGGCCCGCCGGCCACCATCCACCGGCTGCACCTGTTCACCCCGGCCGGCCAGTCCGTACGGATGCAGGAGCTGTCCTCGCCGGGCGCGCCCGGCGACCCCAACCGGGTCGACCTGCGCTTCGGCACCGACGCGCGCGGTGAGCTCTACATCCTGGCCAAGGCCAACGGCAAGATCTGGAAGGTCACCGGCACCCGGCAATTCGCCGCCTCGCCCGTGGGCCGTACCCGCGTGACCCACACCGCCGCCGCCGCCAACTGGGCCCCGGTGACCCCGTCCAAGTGGCGCTTCGAGAACGGCCAGGTCATCCTGGCCTCACCGGGCGCGGAGCGTCCCGGCCCGCGCCGCCCGTTCGAGTACGCGGTCCTGACCAAGGGCCCCGCCTTCTCCAGCGTCGAGATCAACGCTCAGGTCCGCCTCGACGAGCCGGTCGAGATCACCAACCGCGACGTGATCATCGTCTTCGGCTACAAGTCGGACACGGATTTCTACTACGCGCACCTTTCCACCGACAACACGATCTACCCGCACAACGGCATCTTCAAAGTCAACAACGCCGACCGCGAACGCATCGACTACCAGTGGAACGGCCGCTCCCGCGGCGCCAACCCCGCCATCGTCGACACCGCCTGGCACAACGTCCGCCTCAAGCACATCCCCGCCACCGGCGAGATAGCCGTCTACGTCGACCACAACCGCAACCCCGTCATGACCGCCCGGGACACCACCTTCACCTCCGGCCGAGTCGGCTTCGGCTCCTTCGACAACGTCGGCCGCACCCGCAACTTCACCGTCACCGGCACCCCAGCCGCCTGACCTGCACCACGCGGATGCCGGCATCTGGAGAAGATGCCGGCATCCGCCGTGTCGAGGTACTCCTTCTCGACCACGTCAGCCGCGGGCGGCGGCTCCACGCTCACCGGAAGGCCGAAGTCCGAGAATTCGATCCACGCAGAAGTCGTCCGGCGACTCCTCGATCCCTTGACTCACGCGGACGAGGCGCCCGGCCTGGTCCATCTCGGCGGTGAAGTGTCCTTCCTTCACCCGAGGCTGACGAGGCGAGACGCCCTTGAACGAGCAGTCGCTCCGCGGCATCCGCGTCAGTTTCACCCACACGACGTCGCCGATCCGCCACACCGCGAAGCTCTCCGCCGTGACGTCATAGTTCCCGGTCGCCGCGTCCCGCCCGCTTCCACCCAAGCCGACAACGACCACGATCAAGCCGACGATAAGCCCGGCCCCACGCGCCCAGATCATGCTTCCTCCCACGCCCGAACCACCCCTGTCAGCAGAACAACGGCCTCCGGCACTCGCCGTGATTGCTTCCGTTGAAGAGGCAGTACCGCATCCACGCAGTCACTCCAGGACGAGCACGAGCCCGGCGGGGCCGCGGGCGAGCGGAGGCCAGTAGTGCGGGGACGCCTTCCTGGCGGTTGGTGGCGGCGGTCAGAGATCTTCGACCAGGACGTCTCGTGAGCCGCGTACAGTGCCGGCGTGGATGATCATCTTCCTGGCTGTTCTTGTTGTGGCGGGCCGCTCGATTCGGTGGATCTCGACATCCGGTCGGCGTTGCCGGACGCGATGCTGGCGTTGCCGGCCGAGCAGCGGGCGGCGGCCTGGGGCAACAGCGACATGCAGCGGCTTGCGGATGTGGGTGGCTTCGTGCGCTGCCTCATGCCCGTCCGGCTGACCGGCGGGGGGAGCGTGACCTACTCGGTGTGGCTGAAGGTCGACGACGACCAACTGCGCCACGCGAACGCGGTCTGGACCACGCCGGCGTACGCGGAACTCTCCCTGCATGGCACGGTCGCCAACGCCGTCAAACCCTGGCCCGGCCTGCTGGGTGAGGCGGCACGGGCCGAGGTCCGGGATGACGGGACTCTGCCGTACCTGGTCGCCGTCGGCGGCCTGCTGAGCCGGGTCCTGACCGAGGAGTGGGACCGTGACGAGGTGCTCAGCCGGATCTGGCATGCGCTGCCCACAGCCGTGCGCCAGCCGGTCACGGACGACTGGTCGGTCGAGCGGACGGCCGGCCTCGCGCCGCGGGTGAGCGACGGCATCATGATCTTCGCCGGGCCCGGTCGCACGGTGCATGTCGAGGTGTTCGGCCTCCAGCCCGGCCGCACAGCCGATGCCGCCATCGCGGCGATGACGCAGGGTTCGCCCCGAGATCGGGACGGCGAGCTGTCCGAGCGTGACGGCGACGTTCTACGGCATGCCTTCTGGTTGAAGCCCTCGCATCACGAGCTTTACGGCTATGCGGCGACGTCGACCGGCATCGCCTGCGTCACGTGCATGTATGACGACGTCGGCGATCTGGCGTGGGCTCAGCGGGTCTGGCGGTCGCTCCAACCCGTCGGGAGGGTGTAGGGCCAGCCCTCCTGCCAGGCGAAGGGGGCGTCGACCTGGGCTTCGAGGGGGACGCCGGTCAGGAGGGTGGTCAGGGCCCAGCGGTTGGCCGAGTGGGCGATGAGCAGGACCTTGTGGCCGTCGAAGTCGCGGGCCAGGTCGGCCAGGAAGTCGCGGGTCTGGTCGACGACGTCCTGGTAGCTCTGGCCGCCCGGGAACGGTTTCCGGATGTGCCGGGAGCGGATCCGGGCCAGCTCGCTGACGGGCATGCCGTTCAGGGTGCCGTAGTCGCATTCGCGCAGCCGGGGGTCCTGGCGGATGGGGATGCCGGTGTCACCGAAGGCGAGGTCGGCGGTTTCGACGGCTCGGGCCAGGTCGGAGGTGAAGACGACCGCGAAGCCGTCGTCGCGGCGGCGCCGGCCGAGGTCCCGGGCCAGCCGGCGGCCGTTCTCCGACAGGCGGCCGGGCCGCCAGCCGGTGGCGAGGCCGGCCTCGTTGTCGGTGGTGATCGAGTGGGTCTCGTAGACGATGTCGACGGTCATCGTTCGATCATGGCCGCTGCCAACGGCGAAGGCCGGCCCGTGCAGAGGGCCGGCCGTCGTCGAAGCGTGTGGTCAGAGCGGGCGGATGTTCTCCGCCTGGGGGCCCTTGGCGCCCTGCGCGATGTCGAACTCGACGCGCTGGTTCTCCTCGAGGCTGCGGAAGCCGGAGGTCTGGATGGCCGAGAAGTGGGCGAAGACGTCGGCGCCGCCACCATCCTGGGTGATGAAGCCGAATCCCTTGTCCCCGTTGAACCACTTGACGGTACCGGTAGCCACGATCTTTTCTCCTTGCCGACATCGAGGGGCCGCACCGTGCCGCCCCCGCGCGTCACTGAATTGATCAAGCTGGCGAAATGAAGAATGGAGAGACGCTCAGGGAAAATCAAGACCGCAACGCGGCCACCGTAGCACAGGAAAACAATTCCGCTGCGATTGTCAATCGTCCGTGCGCCGTTCGCCGTGGGACACCAGCTCGTCCAGATTGATGTGCAGGGTGGCCAGCAGGCCGCCGTGGCGGGTGGAATCGACCTGCTCGGGCAGCTGCTTCTCGACGAAGTCGGCGCGCACGCCCAGACCTCGCCGGCGCAGTTCGTCGACGACGAGCTGCCGGGGAACGATCATTTCTTCCTCGATATTTCCGTGCGGGCGTGATGGTTCCCGTCTGCGACGACCGCTGCATCAGTCGGCCGCCGCAGACGGAAGAATCGTCGTAAATCCTCAGGACCGTAGCACGAATCATCTTCCCGAAACCGATTCGGATCCGCCGAAATCACTAGGCGGCAATTTTCCCGCCGTGCACAGCCGGGGTGGCCGCCACGAAATCGAGGACGCCCTCGGCGAAGCGTTCCGGCTCCTCGATGTGGCCCAGGTGCCCGCTGCGGGCCAGGAGCAGCAGCCGGGCGTACGGAATCAGCTGGTGCAGCTCCCGGGCCCAGCGGGTGCCGCCGACGATGTCGTACATGCCCGCCGTGACCAGCGTCGGCACGCTCAGGCCGGGCAGCTCGGCCCGGTCGTCGATGAGCTCCGGGGCGCTCAGGTAGGAGCGGCGGAACTTCGGGCGCAGCCCGGCCAGCTCGTCGCGGCGGGCCCAGTAGTGGGCGAACTGGGTGGGCAGCGCGTCGCGGGTGGCCGCGGTCAGCGCCCGGTCGTCGTGCGCGTCCTGGATCGCGTGCAGGGCGTCGAGCACCGCGGGCAGGGCCGGGTTCCACTGGTTGCGCCGCACGAAGCGGTCGACCTGCCGGCCGGTCTCGGCCGTCTGCTCGGGGCCGGTGACCGGCGAGCTCATGTGCAGGATCAGCCCGGCCAGGCGCTCCGGGTGGCGCAGCGCGTAGTACTGCGCGACGAGGCCGCCATGACAATGGCCGAGCAGATGTACGCGCTCCCGGCCGAGCCGGTCGAGGAGGCGATCCAGGGCCTCGGCGTAGACCGCCCGGGTGTAACCGTCCGGATGGGACGGCAGCCGGCCCGACGCGCCGGTGCCGAGCGGCTCCACGTACACGACCCGGACCCGCCGCTCGACCGCGGGCATCCGCAGGTACTCCCAGGACAGCCCCGGGCCGCCCGGAACGGCCACGCAGACTTCGGCCCCACTGCCCCGGACGTGGTAGCGCTGCGCGATACCGTCCACGTCGATCTCGTGCGTGCCGATCCGCAACGGATGCCGATTGCGGTCCACTCGAAGTTGAATCACCACGGTCGATCCCCCCAGATGCCGCTGCCGTCGTTGTCCTCAACGTTCGCGCCACCAGGGGGTTCACCGCACCCGGGCAAAACCCTGGCTGAACCCCGGGGTACGCCCCCAGGGGTGGCCGGCCCAGGCACGGGCGGACGGGGACCAGGGAGTCTCCCTGGCTCGCCCGGGGGCCCGGCCGGGCCAGTCTGGGGTCACCGAAAAACAGCGATGGAGGTCCGTCATGAATTTCCGCTTCGAGGTCACCGTGATCCCGGTCAGCGACGTCGACCGGGCCAAGGCCTTCTACCAGGGTCTCGGCTGGCGGCTCGACGCCGACTTCCCGATCAACGACAACCTGCGGATCGTGCAGCTGACCCCGCCCGGCTCACCGGCCTCGATCCAGTTCGGCACCGGCCTGAGCGCGCAGGAGCCCGGCTCGCTGCGTGACCTCATGCTGATCGTCGACGACGTCGAGGCGGCCCGCAAGGAGCTGCAGTCGCTCGGGGCCGAGGTCGGCGAGGTGTGGCACGGCCTGCGCGGGCTCGACACCAGCCAGCGGGTGCCCGGCCTGGCGCCCGACCGCGGCTCGTACGGCAGCTACGCCGAGTTCAGCGACCCGGACGGCAACGTGTGGCTGCTGCAGGAGATCACTCAGCGCCTCCCCAACCGGGAGTAGGACGCGGCGGTGCGCACGGCGGGGGCCAGGGCGGCGGCGATGACGGCGTAACCGGCGCTGGACGGGTGGAAGCGGTCGGCGCTGAACAGGCTGGGGTCGGCCGCGAAGCCGGCGGCCGAGGTCATGCCGATGTCGGCCACGTGGCCGCCCTCGGCCCGGACCGCCTCGGTCTGCGCGTCGTGCAGCACCCGGCTGCCGGCGCGGACCAGGGCCCGCATCTCCGGCGGCACCCAGGGCACCACGCTGAGATCGGGGGCGGGGGCGACGACCACTTCGGCGCCCACGGAGCGCAACGCCCGTACGGCGGTGGTCAGGTGGGCCACCGCCTGCGGGGGCGGCACGAAGCGGGTCAGGTCGTTGGCCCCGATGATGATCAGGGCCACGTCGGGCGGCCAGGCCCGCGCCCGCTCGGCCTGGGCCGGCAGGTCGCGGCTCTGAGCGCCGGGCACGGCCAGGACGCGGGGCTCGTTGGGCACGCCGTGGGCGCTCAGGTCGGCCGACAGGCGGGCGGCGACCGTGTCGGCCGGGGCCGAGGCGCCCTGGCCGTACGCGATGGAGTCGCCGAGAACGGCGAAGCGGAGAGTCACCCCCGGTTCAACGCGCGACCCGGCGCTGATTAATCCGCGAGCCGCTGGGTAGACCGGCCGCCATCATGTCGATACTGCGAACTAAAGCCGTCGAGGACGTGCTCGCGGGCGAGGGCGGGCTGCGGCGGCGGCTCGGGCCGTTCAGCCTCATGGGGTTCGGCATCGGGATCGTGATCGGGACCGGGATCTTCACGCTGACCGGGGTCGAGGCGCGTGATCACGCCGGGCCGGCCGTGATCGTGTCGTTCGCGCTGGCCGGGGTGGCGAGTCTGCTGGCCGCGCTCTGTTACGCCGAGCTGGCGTCGTCGGTGCCGACCGCGGGGAGCGCCTACACATACGCCTACGCGACCATGGGTGAGGTCTTCGCCTGGATAATCGGGTGGGATCTCGTGCTCGAGTTCGCGCTCGGCGCGGCCGTGGTGGCGCGCGGGTGGTCGGGCTATCTGGCCTCGCTGTTCGACCTGCCGACGAGCCTGTTCGGCGAGGACAGCGTGGTCAACGTGGGCGCCATCGTGATCACGCTGCTGCTCGGGGCGGTGGCCACGGTCGGGATCAAGCAGTCGTCGCGGGTGACCAACGTGCTCGTGGTGGTGAAGGTCGGCATCTGCCTGTTCGTGGTCGTGGCCGGGCTGTTCTTCCTCAAGGCGGCCAACCTGACCCCGTTCGTGCCGCCGGCCCGGCCCGCCGACGAGAGCGCGTCGGGGCTGACCCAGCCGCTGTCGCAGCTGCTGTTCGGGATCGAGCCGTCGGCCTTCGGGATGACCGGGGTGCTCACCGCGGCGGCGGTGGTCTTCTTCGCGTACACCGGCTTCGAGGCCGTGGCGAACCTGGGCGAGGAGACCCGCAAGCCCAGCCGCGACCTGCCTCTGGGGTTGTTCGGGACGCTCGGCGTCTCGGCCGTGCTGTACGTGGCGGTGTCGTTCGTGGTGGTCGGCATGGTCGACTACCGGTCGATCGACCCGGGCGCGCCGATCGCCTCGGCCTTCGAGAGCGTGGGCGCGGGCTGGGCCGCCCACCTGGTGTCGATCGCCGCCGTGGCCGGGCTGACCAGCGTGATCCTGGTCGACATCGTGGCCATCGGCCGGATCGGCTTCGCCATGTCCCGCGACCGGCTGCTGCCGCCGGCGGTGGGCCGGGTACACCCCCGGTGGGGTACGCCGTACCGGATCACGATCGGCGTGACGGCGGGCGTGGCGCTGCTGGCCGGGTTCGTGCCGCTGTCCTCGCTGGCCAACCTGGTCAGCATCGGGACGCTGTTCGCCTTTGTGACGGTGTCGCTCGCGGTGCCGGTGCTGCGGCGGACACGGCCCCAGCTCGAGCGGCCGTTCCGGGTGCCGCTGTCGCCGGTCGTACCGGTGCTCTCCGCCCTGGCCTGCCTCTATCTGATGACCAACCTGTCGGTGGAGACCTGGCTGCGGTTCCTCGCCTGGCTGGTGGTCGGCCTCGGCGTCTATTTGCTGTACGGGCATCGACACGCTTCGCTTCCTGACGTATCGTCACGACCCTAGGGAACGCCTGGGAGCGCTCCCACTCGGGAGGTGTCCTGTGCGAGCAGCCGTACTGCTGTCTGTGTTCCTGCTAGCGGGGTGCGGCACAGCCGCCACGGTTTCCACGCCCGCCCCGAGCGTCGACACCGAGCTGAAGACCACGTGCGACGCGCTGGGCAAGGCCTACGGGGAGAAGATGGCCCCGTTCGCGCAGTCGCTGACCACGATGATCGGCAAGCGCGACGCCGCCACCCAGAAGCGGGCCCAGGAGTCGCTGGCCGCCTTCGCCACCGCCGTCGACGAGGCCACCAAGGCCAGCGGCGACGCCGCCCTGCGGGCCGACGGCCAGAAGACGGCCGAGCAGCTGCGGACCAAGTCGGCCGACGCCAAGTTCTTCGCCGGCATCCGTACGGAGAAGGACGTGACCACCATCCTCGGCCCCAGCCTGAAAGAATGGTTGACGCCCGTCACCAGGCACTGCTCCTGACATCCTCCGAGTGATTCGAAACCTGCAGCCGCCGATCGTGCCGCACAATCTAGATTGCGCCGGGACGAGAGGACACCATGAACGGCCCCTTCACCATGAGTAAGCACGACGACGGTTCCGGGGTTGTCCGCGTCGCGCTCGGAGGCGAGGTCGACGCCGACGTCAGCAACGCTCTCACCCTCATGCTGCTCAACGCCGCCGACCAGAGTGGCGTCACGGCCGTGGTCATCGACCTCGAACGGCTCGGCCTGATCACCGCGGCCGGCATCCGCAGCCTGCTCGACGGTCGCCAGGCCACCCTCCGCCGGGGCAACGCCTTCAGCATCGTCAACGCCGACGGCATCGTCCGGGAAACGCTGATCGCCGCCGGCATCGCCGGCCTGCTGGCGCCACAGCTGGCGCCGAGCCGTCGCCCGGCGTGACAATCCGGAATGCCCGGCGTACGGTGCGACGTCGAAGCGGCCGGGACGCGCCTGCTGGTCCGCGTCCTCGGTGAGCTGTCGATGTCGTCCGAGCCAAGATCCGCGCCACCCTCCTCGAATGCATGCTGGAGGAACCCGACGCCGTGGTCGTCGACCTGGCCGGCGCGGTCGTGGCCGAGCCGCCCGCCGCCCTGGTCTTCGCCGCGGCCTCCCGTCAGGCGCCCGTCCGGCCCGGCACACCCCTGCTGGTCGTGGCGCCCGACCCGGCCCTGGCCCGGCTCCTGCCCGCCGGCTACGAGCGGGTCGCGGTGGTCGACTCGGTCGAGGAAGCCCTCGCCACCCCGCCCCGCCCGCGCATGCCGTCCCTCAGCGACACGCTGCTGCCGGTCAGCGGGGCCGCCCGGCACGCCCGCGACATGGCCACCGAGGCCTGCGCCCGCTGGGACGTCCCCCATCTGATCGGGCCGGCCGGCCTGATCGCGGCCGAGCTGGTGACAACGCCGTGTCGCACGCCGAGACCATGGCCGACCTGCGGCTCACCCGGGGACGGCGCTACCTGGTGATCGCCGTACGCGACGGCAGCACCGACCCGCCGGTGATGTCGCCCCCCGACTCCCCCGGCCCGGCGGCGCCCCGCGGCCTGCTCTGGTCGACTCCATGGCTCTGCGCTGGGGAACACTGCCGGCCTACGGCGGCAAGGTCGTCTGGGCGACCTTGCTGCTGCGGGCGCCGTCGGCCTGACTCGTTCAAGTCTGACGATTCCGGGTATCCCATGGTGGACGAAAGGAACCGCCATGACCAATCCTCAGGTGCCTGGACTGCCCGTCGCCGCCGAGCTGGCCGCGGAACGGACGAGGGACGAAGCCGCCGGCGGCGGCACGGACGCGACCGGTCCCGCCGTCGGGGCCTCGGACGCGGAGGCCGACGCGGCCCGCTCGGGCGCGGACGCCGATCTCACCAACCCGAGCCGCGACACCGACGGCACCCCGGTCGGCGAGGCCGACCTGGATGCCGACAAGCGCAACTCCGGCGCGTAACACGCGTACGGCCCGGCGCCGCCGTCGTAGGCAAACGGCGGCGCCGAGGCCCTCAGCTGTGCGAGACGACCAGGCTGTAAAACTTGACCTTGGCGCCGTTGGTGGTGCTGTTCGAGGACGACTGGTTGTACGAGCCGGCCTTGAAATACTGCTTGTACGGGTTGAACGACGACGGAATCGTGTAAGTCGTCTTCGACCCGTTCACGGTCAGGTTGATCTTGTTGCCGCTGACGTTGATGACGTAGGTCCACTTCACGCCGAGCGCCACGTTGCCGACCTTGTGCAGCGTCTGACCGCCGGCCGGCGAGTTCTCCGTACCGAGGTAGATGTCGCCGTTGGGCCGGTAGTAGAGCTCCAGCAGCGGCTTGGTCGAGCTGCCACCCGAGCCCAGGTGCACCTGCCCGACCGCCACGTTCTTGGTCACCTGCGGGATCCGCAGCTGCGCGCTGAGCGTGTGATTGCCCGCCAGCGGCCAGTCGGCGGCCGAGCCGTTGGCGTTCATCTCCCGCAGCTCGGACCGCGCATAGTTCGAGTTCGGCGTCGTGACACCCTTCTCCGGCGCCCAGAACGTCATCGAGCCGTCATTCTTGTCGGTCCAGAAGTACGCCGGGTTGCTGTACCCGTTCGCACCCTTGAGCTGCGCCGGCGAGATCGTGTCCGGCTTACCCGGCGACCCGACAGGCAGCTGCAGCTGCCACACCGCCAGATTGAAGTTCCCACCAGGCGGCAGCGCCGGATCGAGGGCGGCCGCACTCGCATTCGTGATACCGAGAACACCGAGCGTCCCGACCACAGCCGTGGACACCACACCGGCGAGCAGCTTGCGTCTGTTCATGAGAAGCACCTTTGCCTCAGGGGGATTGGCAAGACGCTTAACAATAAAGCCACCCATCGATGCCTCGGCAGCCTCCGTGGCAGGTCAAACCCTTAAATAACCTTAAATCCCAGCCCTGTACGCACCCCCGCCCCACCGCCGCCGGGCCCGGACCGCTACAACAGCCCACCACCAAGCCCACCCAATCAGCAGCAACCACCAGGCGACGAGCAGCGCGCGACGTGCAGCGTGCGGCGGGCCGCGGGTGGTGGGCGGCGGGCCGCGGACGCTTGGCCGCGGACGCTTGGCCGCGGACGCTTGGCCGCGGACGGTGGGTGGCGGGCGCTTGGCCGCGGACGGTGGGTGGCGGGCGCTTGGCCGCGGACGGTGGGTGGCGGGCGCTTGGCCGCGGACGGTGGGCGAACCGGGGGCGGCGGGCGGCGGGTCGCGGACGGTGGGCGGACCGGGGCGGCAGGCGGCAGGCGGCGGACGGTGGACGGTGGACGGTGGACGGTGGACGGACCGGGGGCGGCGGGCTGCGACGGTGGGCGGACCGGGGGCGGCGGGCCGCGGACGGCGGGCGGCGGGCCGCGGACGGCGGGTCGTGGACGGTGGGCGGACCGGGGGCGGCGGGCCGCGGACGGCGGGTCGTGGACGGTGGGCCGCCGCCTCGCTGATCTCCTCCACGGTCACGTGGTCGAGCCCGCGCTCCTCGGCCAGCCGCAGGGCCGCGCT
>NZ_JBFAOX010000034.1:0-10514 GCF_040675435.1 Actinoplanes sp. NPDC049598
TCGCGGCCGAACTGGGGAGCGTGAGGCCGCGAGTGGTCACCCCCTGCCCTCCGCCTTGCATGGGAATGCGTTTCGGCCGGGCGTTTGGTCGCCGGCGGCTGAGCGCGTGGTGCGGGTGGCGGTCACCTTGCGGTGGGGTGGGGGTGCTGTTCGCATCCGCGCTGTGGTTGGAGCAGGGGGCTCGTTCACGCAGGCCGGGGTGGGTGGTGGGTTGGTCGGCCATTCCAGGCCGGTTGCGCGGGTTCGGTGGGCGGGCAGGCCGGCGGAGGCGGGATGACGGGCTTTGCACGCCGGCGCGAGCGCCACGGACGGCGGGCTGGGCGTCGGTGTCTCTCTCACCCATGGGGGCCCAGGTCGCACTCCTGACTTGCGGGGCTCCTTGGAGGGTCCCGCGCAGGCGGGACGGGCGAACAGACCGGCATCGGTGCTGACCCTCGACCCTCACTGTGCCCACACCAGGTCGCCCCGCGGGCGACCAAGACCGGCATCTCGCGCGGCGACCATGCCCGGCATCCCACACGCGGCGCCCAAGAGCGGCATCGCGCACGCGGCGATCAAGGCGGGCTTGCGCGCGGACGCAGGACGGCGTCGACCGTGGTCACGGCGCGCTCGACGAGCACGCGGGTCACTCTCCGCGCCGCCCACCCTTATCGAGCCCACTGGGCACCCTGACTCGCGGGGTAACGCGGCGCAGGCCGGCCGGCGCGCAAACCGGTCGGGCGCGTAAGCCGGCCGGGTGCGTAAGCCGGCCGGGTGCGCAAGCCGGTCAGGCGCGTAAGCCGGCTGGGTGCGCAAGCCGGCCGGGCGCGCAAGCTGGGCGGGCGCGTGAGCCGGCTGGGTACGCGGATCGGCTCCGGCGTCATCCGTTGGCTTTCGCCCCGCCTACACCCACCGACATCTCTGAGCCGGACAGAACCGGGGCCGCTCAATGACCAGACCGTGACGGCGCAAGCGCGGTAGGACCGACGAATGGCCGTCCTCCGCGCCATCCTCACCGCTGCCCTGCTCGATGGCCAGGCCGTGACCCGCAAGCCTGTCAAGAAGGGCGAATCGGCCGGGCGCTGTACCCGCCCACATCCTGACCCGCTCCGTGGCCCGGACCGGGCGCCGCAAGCGCGGCGAGACGGGCGGGCGGGTGGGTGGGCTCGCGTCGGTACCTCCTGCTCCGAGCCGGTCAATGGCCGTGGGCGTCGTGGGGTTACGAGAGGCCGGCCAGGCGTAGGAGGGCGGCGGTTGCGGCGGCGGCTACCACGACTACGACGAAGGGGGCTCGGCGCCAGGCGAGGAGGGCGCCGACGGCTACGCCGGTGGGGCGGGCCAGGCCGGCGAAGGTGCTGCCGGCCATGAGCGTTGAGGTGGCGGCCAGGGCGGCCAACAGGGCGGCGGCGGCCATCGGGAGGATGCGCTGCAGGGCGTCGGAGAGGGGCAGCCGCTCGCGTAGCAGCACGCCGCCGAGGCGCATGGTGTAGGTGCCCACGCCGAGGATGACGATCGAGGCGATCAGCATCAGGACTCCTGGGGTGCAGGGGGCGGGCCGTCCGGATCGTCCGGGCCGCTGGGGTTAAGGGAATCGGCGCGGTGGGCTGGGCCGGCAGCAGTGGGCGCGGAGGTGAGGGGGGCTGGGCCGGCGGGGCGGCTTGCGGAGCGGAGCAGGGTGAGCAGGCCCAGGAGGGCGCAGAGGATCGGCAGACCGGCGGGGAGTACGGGGGTCAGGGCTACGGCGACGGCGGCGCCGGTCAAAGCGGCCAGGCGGGTGGGGCGGTCCCGCAGGGACGGGAGGATCAGGGCGATCAGGGCGGCGGGGAAGGCGGCGTCGAGGCCCAGGGCGTCGGTGTTGGTGAAGGTGTTGCCGAGGAGGACGCCCAGGGCGGTGCCGATGTTCCAGGAGGTGAAGAGGGTCAGGCCGATCAGCCAGTAGGTGGGGCGGCGGCGAGTGGGGTCCTTTTCGGCCAGGGTGAAGGCGACCACCTCGTCGGTCATGACGTGGGAGCCGAGGAGGCGGTCGCGGAGGCTGGCGCCCATGGCGGTGCCCACGGCCATGCCGAAGGGCAGGTGGCGGGCGTTGAGGAGCAGGCCCGCCAGCACGGCGGCGATGGGGTTGCCGGCGGCGAACAGGCCCACGGCCAGGAACTGGGAGCCGCCGGCGAAGACGACCGTGGACATCAGGAACGGCAGCCAGGTGGGCAGGCCGTAGGCGATCGTGATGGCGCCGAAGGAGGCGCCGACCGCGACCATCGCCGCGCCGATGGCCGCGGCGTCGCGAAGCAGCGCACGATCGATCGTTCGCTGTAACGTACGCATGGTTCAGAATATTGAACGCCGGCCCTGCGTTCGTCAAACCGAACGACACGATCGATGGAGCGAACATGCACGAATCGGCGCCGCCGCTGGCGACGATCGCGGCCGCGTTGCGGCGCGAGCGGGAGCGGGCGGGGATCTCGCTCGCGGAGCTGGCCCGGCGGGCGGGGCTGGCCAAGTCGACGCTGTCGCAGCTGGAGGCGGGCACGGGCAACCCGAGCATCGAGACGCTGTGGTCGCTCGGGGTGGCGCTGGGGGTGCCGTTCAGCCGGCTGGTCGAGCCGCCGCCGACCCGGGTGCGGGTGATCCGGGCCGGTGAGGGGCCGCGGGTGCAGTCCGACCAGACCGACTTCGTGGCCACGCTGCTCGCCGCGGGCTCGGCCCACACGCGCCGCGACCTCTACGTCATGGAGCTCGAGCCGGGCGAGCCGCGGGAGGCGGCGGCGCACATTCCGGGCAGCGTGGAGCACATGGTGGTCGCGGCGGGCCGGATCCTGGCCGGGCCGGCCGGCGAGCAGGTCGAGGTCGGGCCGGGCGACTACGTCTCATTCCCCGGCGATGTGCCGCACTACTACGAGGCCCTGGAACCGGCGTGGGCCGTGCTGGTGATGGAGCACCGTTAGGCGCGGCTGATCTGCTGGACGGCCCAGCCGTTGCCGTCGGGGTCGCTGAAGAAGATGAAGCCGACGTTGTCCAGCGGGTGCGGCACGGGCCGCGGGTTCTCGCCGAGGATCTGCACCTCGCCGCAGTCGACGCCACGCTCGACCAGCTCGGCGTGGGCCTTGTGAATGTCCGGCACGACCAGCTGCAGGCCCTTGAGGGAGCCCGGCGGCATGTCGGGCACGGCCCCCTTGCCGATCACGACCGAGCAGCCGGAGCCGGGCGGGGTCAGCTGGATGATGCGTACGTCGTCACCGAAGCTCGTGTCGTGGTCGACATTGAAGCCGAGCCGGTCGGCGTAGAACTGTTTGGCCCGGTCCAGGTCGGAGACGGGCACCACGACGACTTCCAGGGTCCAGTTCACGATCAACCTCCGTTGAAGAGCAGTGCGTCGAGCCGTTCGAATCCTTCGCCGAGTCCCCGGGCCATGGGATAGGCCAGCACGCGGGCGCGGCCCTCGGGGGTGGCGTAGCGGATGGTGGTGGTCAGCTCGGTTCCGGCCCCGGCCGGACGGAACTCGTGGCTGATCAAGGTCTCGCCGGGGTAGGACTGGTCGTCGAAGCGTTCGGTGTGCAGCAGGCGGTGCGGCGGGTCGACGACGCGGTACGTGCCGCGCTGGGTCATCCGATCGCCACCCGGCCCCTCGCTCACGAAGACGTAGGCGCCACCCACCCGCAGGTCGATCTCGCACTCGACGAGGCGCCAGCCGCGAGCCCCGTACCAGCGCGTCAGCAGCTCGGGACGGGTCCAGGCGGCGAACACGCGGTCGGGTGGGGCGGCGAAGGAGCGGGTCAGCACCAGGTCGCGGTCGCCGTGGGCGGTGACCTCCAGGGCGGTCACGACTCGTCCTCCAGCGAAGCGAGCACCTCGTCGAGGTTGCGGTACGACTCTTCCCAGTACTCCCGGTAGTCGCGCAGCCAGTCGACCGCGGCGCCGAGCGGGCGCGCCTCGAGCCGGCAGGGCGCCCGGCGGTTGCCCGGCTCGCGGCTGATCAGGCCGGCCCGCTCGAGCACCTTGACGTGCTTGGTGATGGCGGGCTGGGTCATCGCGAACGGCTCGGCCAGCTCGGTGACGGTGGCCTCGCCCCGGGCGAGGCGGGCCAGGATGGCGCGCCGCGTCGGGTCGGCCAGCGCGGCGAAGGTGGCGTCCAGAGTCGTGTTCATAACCGATCGGTAATCTACGACGCCAGTTCTGCGTCGTCAAGCGGGTACGCCGCCGGGCCAGACCGAGATCGGGCCGACCGTCATCGTGCGCGGGAACGAGGTCGCGGACGGGTCGACGTCGCCGGCGATCGCGACGTTGAGCAGCATGAACATCGGCTTGGCGAACGGCCACGTGCGGTCCGAGGCGCGTGCGTCCGAGGCCCAGAGAACCATCGTCGGCTTGCGGTCGACATAGAAACGGACGGTTTGCGCGTCGAAATACACGCCGAACCGGTGACTGCCGGTGTCGAGCGGGGTGCCCAGATCCGTCGTGCCCTCGTTCCAGCCGTACTGCCGGTCGATCTTGGCGTTCCTGGTGATCGCCATGTGCACGGCCGACTTGGCCAGCGTGGGCTCGCTGCCGGTGCCCTCGAAGACGTCGAGCTCGCCGCAGGCCGGCCAGCCGACGGTCGGCATGTTCGCGCCGAGCAGCCAGAACGCCGGCCAGACGGCGGCGCCGGTGGGCGCGGTGATCGACGCCTCGACGTACGACCCGGGGTTGATGGTGACCTTGTCCTGCGTGGTGAGCCGGGCGCTCGTGTAACCGCCGCCGCCCGTCCGCAACGCGGTGATCTTCAACTTTCCCGAGCCGTCGAGCTGCGCGTTCGCCGTACTGCTGGTGTAGGTCTGCCGCTCGCCGTTCCCCCACCCGCCGGCCCCGGTCTGCGCGGTCCAGATCCTCGGGTCGGGCGCGGCGCCTTCGGCCCCGGCGAAGGTCAGGGTCCGGCTGGGTGCGCTGGTCACGCGCTTGGGGGTGTACGCGGTGACGGGCTGGACAGACGCATTGGTGATCTGCACGGCGAACGGGCCCGAGGTGGGCAGCGCGAAATAGAGGGAAGTGTCGGCGGCGCCGGTCGCGGTGGCCAGGAACGTCCGGGTGATGCGCTGCCAGCCGGCGGTCGCGGGGCTGACGTACTCGGAGACCTTGGCCGGCCGGTTCTGCCACGAGCCATTGGCCAGGAGCATGCCGTACGTGCGGCCGGCCCCACCGAGATCACGCAGGTAGGCGGTCATCCGGTAGGTGCGCCCGACCTCGAATGCCGGAGCGGTGAGGGTGCTCAACGCGTACGCCCAAGAGCCGGAACCACCCGGCGAGCGCACCTCGACCGCGGTCTTGGCGGGGGCGCCCGTGAGGGCGGTGACCCGGCGCAGCGAGAGCGAGCCCGATTGCGCGGCCGCCGACCAGCCGGACAAATCGGACCGGGCTGAGCCGTTGAGCAGCTTCTCGACCGGCGCGGCCTTCGCGGGAACCGGGACGCCCAGCAGAAGTGCCGCGGCGGTGGCGGCGAGCAGTCGCTTCACGGCCCCAAGACATCGGCCGGGGCGGGGCGAAGCTTCGGGCGGCTCCCGGAAAGCAACCCGGCCGGTCAGCGGGTGGCTGTGTAGAGGCGCGCGACGACGTCCTCGATGTCCGGCTCGACCACGGACAGGTCGCGGACGGCGGAGGCGTTGACCAGGGCGGCCACCGCGGCGCCGGCGGCGATCGCGTCGAGGGTGAACGTGACCCGGTGGCCGTCGGCTTCCGTGCCGGTCAGGGTGGCGCCGGGCAGGGTGAAGTCGGCCGGCAGGGGCGCGTCCAGGTCGACGACGAGTCGGCGGCGGGAGCCGTACCGGGCGTGCAGCTGCTCGATGGTGCCGTCGTGGACGACGTGGCCGTGGTCGATGACGACGAGGCGGCGGCACAGGCGTTCGATGTCGGCCAGGTCGTGCGTGGTCAGCACCAACGTGACGTCGCCGCCGCGGCCCAGCTCGGCCAGGAACGAGCGGACGGCCTGCTTGCTGACCACGTCGAGGCCGATCGTCGGCTCGTCCAGGAACAGCACACTCGGGCCGTGCAGCAGGGCCGCGGTCAGCTCGCCGCGCATCCGCTGGCCCAGCGACAGTTGCCGGACCGGAGTGTCGAGGAACTCGTCGAGATCGAGCAGCTCACGGCACTTCTTCAACCGCTGCGCGTGCTCGGCCGGCGGGACCCGGTAGATGTGGCGCAGGAGCCGGAACGACTCCCCCAGCGGCAGGTCCCACCACAGCTGCGAACGCTGCCCGAAGACGACGCCGATCTGCAATGCCAGGCGGGTGCGCTGCGGCACGGGCTCGAGCCCGCACACCCGTACGTCCCCGCTGGTCGGCGTCAGCACGCCGGTGAGCATCTTCAGCGTGGTCGACTTGCCGGCGCCGTTGGGCCCGATGTAGCCGACCATCTCGCCCCGCTCGATGGCCAGGCTGACCCCGTCCACCGCCCGGACCAGGCGCTTCTCCCGGCGGAGGCGGCCCGCTTTGACGCGTACGGCGAAGTCCTTGCGCAGGTCCTGCATCTCGATCATGAGCCGGTGCTCCGGTAGTGGCGGACGCCGGTGCGCCAGACGAGCCCGGCGATGGTCGCGGCGGCCAGCGCCACCAGCGGTGCGGTGTAACCGGCCCACGCCGGCAGGCCGAGCGGGTCGGGCCGGTCCAGAATCACCAGGGCCGGCTGATAGGACACAAAGGCAAAGCCCAGGCTGTACGCGAAGACGGCGCGGAACCAGCCGCCGTAGACGGTGATCGGGTACGACGCGAAATCGCGCCCGCCGTAGGTGAAACCGTTGCCGACCTCGCCCGACTCGACCCACCAGAACGCGAAACTGCCGGCGATCACGAAGATCGCCCCGAAGAAGACGCCGGCCGAGATGGGCGAGATCACCAGGAGCAGCGCCCGGGCCGGGGTCCAGTCGATGTCGTTCAGGGCGACCGCGGTGACCAGCACGCCGAGGCCCACGAGCAGGCGCATCAGCTTCCGGACGGGCAGATCCATGCAGACCAGCTGCGGGAGTACGCCGAGCGGGCGGACGAGGACGGCGTCGAGGGTGCCCGTACGGACGTACCGCTTGAGGTCGTCGATGTTGCCGACCGTCATGTCGGCCAGGACGAACCCGGCGCTGGTGATCCCGGCCATCATCAGCGCCTCGGCCAGGTCGAACTCGCCGATCCGGGCGGCCGTGCGGAAGAGCACGAAGACGGTGGCGACGTCGATGACCGTGCCGCCGGCATTGGTGATCAGCTCGACGATGAAGCTGGTGCGGTAGCTGGCCATCGACCGCAGCTTCCCGCCCAGGAGGGCCAGGTACGGGTTAGCCACCCTGGACCACCAGCTTGCGCTCCGCCCTCAGCTGGACATATCGGGCGGCCATCAGCATGATCACGGCCCACACTGCCTGCAACGCGACCAGGCCCGCCTGGGTGGTCGGATCGTCGCGCTCGACAAGCACGTCGAGCGGGGTCTGGAGCAGGCCGGGCAGCGGCGTGGCGACCCAGAGGGTGACCGTCAGCCAGTCCGGGAGCAGGCGCAGCGGGAAGTAGAGGCCGGCCAGCACGCCGCTGGCCAGGGTCCAGAAGACGAGCGGACCGCGGGCGTCGTGCAGCCAGTAGGCGGTCGCGTTCACCAGGTAGCGGCATCCGAAGCAGCCGATCACCGCCAGCACGACTGAGACCACGAACAGGGGAATCGTCTGCCACCGATCGGGCGCCCGCAGGCCGAAGAAAATGGCTCCGGCAATTACCGGCGGTATAAATCGGGTCACCATGCCGTGCAGACCGCGGCCCAGGTCGGCGGCGAGATAGGCGGTCACCGGCGGCACCGGGCGTAACAAGTCGGCCGCGACCTCACCCGAACGGATCCGGTCGGAAAGGTCGGTCCATCCCCAGATGCCCACCACGGTCAGTAAGCCCTGTCCTACCCAGACGAACGTGGCGAGCTGTTCGGTGTCGTAACCGCCGGGCCGGCCGCCCGGTGCGCCCGCCGCCACGGTCAGGAGCACGTAGCAGCGGAGAAAGCCAAAGACTATGTTGGTGAACGCTCCGGCGGCCGTGGCCTGGCGATAGGTCGCGTACCGCCGGAAACCCGACCAGACCAGCGCACCGAAAGTAGCGATGGAGACCCGCGGCCCCGGGCCGGGAGAGATCGTCAGCACCCTGGCGTCAGTCCCGCTCACGCCGTTAATCTCCTTTCCGAAACCCCGCAGTCGAGCCGGGCGACTCTACCCGGGTCTCCGGACGGCCACCTCACAATTACGACCAGAAGTGGATCTCGCCGTGACGGAGCGTCGCCAATCACCGGGCCTCATCCAGGGCGCCCGATGAAGGGCTGGGGCTCCCTGGGCTCGGGCGACGCGGGCAGCTCGAGCAGCTGGGGCGCATGGGCCGACGAGCCGGCCTGGGTCTACGAGATCACCTGGGAGTGGGAGCCCGTCACCGGCCAGCGCTACCCGGGCGACCCCGGCCGCCGCAAGGCCGTGCACACCCCCGTCTACGAGGCCGGCTCGCCCCCCGCCGACGAGCCCCCGGCATCCTGGTCCAGCCCGGACGACCAACCACCGACGAGGTACGCACACAGCCCCGTGCCGAACAACGACCCCCGCCCGCCCCAGGGCCGCCCCGCCCAGCCGTCCCAGGGCCGCGCCGGCGGCGGCCCCCAGCCGGACGGCTGGCAGCAGGACGGCAGCCCCCAGCACACCGGATCGCCGGACGGCCCGCAGGCCGGCCCGGGCCGGGCACACGCCGGTCCGGCCGGGGTGCCGTCGCCGCCGCCGACCCAGCCGATGTGGAACCGGCCGGCCCAGAGTCATGCCATGCCGTCACGCGACCAGGGGGCCGACGACCGCCGCTCCACGCCCGACCAGCGCCGAGGCCCGGCCCCGGTCTACGGGCGCGCCGCCTCGGGCCCCACCCCCCAGTCCCCCGCCGGCGGCGAAGGGTGGAACACCCGCGCCCCCCAAGGCCACAATTCACAGCGCGACCCCCACCAGAGCGACCTCCCGCAGCGCGGCGCCCAGCCCCGTGACCTGCCGCAGCGCTCAACCCAGCCCGGCGACCAGCCGCAGCGTTCCAGCCAGCTCGGCGACTTCCCGCAGCGTTCTGACCAGGCTCGCGACCTGCCCCCGCGATCCACCCAGCCCGGCGACCGGCCACAGCACTCCGACCAGGCTCGCGACCTGCCCCCGCGATCCACCCAGCCCGGCGACCGGCCACAGCACTCCGACCAGGCTCGCGACCTGCCGCAGCGCACCTCCCCGAGGGATCTGCCGCCGCGCGATGCTTACCAGCGCGATGCGCGTCAGGGCGACCTGCCGCCTCGCGGCGCGCCCTATGGTGACCAGCCCCTGCCTCAGCGCGGCGCGCAGCCGCGTGACATGGCACAGAGTGATCTGCCGCCGCGCGACACCCGGCCGGCTTCGCCGCAGTACGACCCGACCCAGCGCGGCGCCCAGCCTCAGCCGCAAGCCCCGAACGAACTGCCGCGACGGGGCGTCTCGCAGCCCGCCGCGCAGCGCGACCTGCCCCCGCGCGACGCTTTCCGCGCCGCCGTCGTACCGCAGCCGCCCTATCCGCCGGGCGTCCGGCCCGCAGCCGGCCCCGGCACCCCGCAGGCCCCCGCCGACCCTCGTAGCCCGCGGCCCGCTCAGCCCAGCCACGCTCAGCCCAGCCACGCTGAGGCCGGCCACGCTCAGGCGGCTCCCCCGCCCGGCAGCACGACGCCACCCGGCGTCTACGGCGCCGGCCGTCCTCCCGCGGCGGCGTCCGGCCCCCGCGGCTACTACGGCCGCCGCCACGCCCCCGAGGAGCAGCCGGACGGACCGCGCCCGGTCTCCCCCTCCGGCGTCTACGGCAACGCCCGCCCCGCGCCCGCCGACGCCTTCCCGTCCCGCCCCGGCCAGCCCCCGGCCCCCGGCCAGCGCGACGGCCGCGACTCCGGCCCGCCCTTCGACCTGCGCCCGGCCCCGCCGGACCGCAGCACCCCCGCCCCGGCCCGCCCGGCCGCGCAGCCCACCCGCGTCACCCCGCAGCGCCCCACCGACCCGGCCCCGCTCTACCCGACCGCACCCGGCTCGGCGATCCCGGCCCCGGCCCACCCGGTGTCGAGCACGCCCCAGCAACGCCCAGCCTCGCCGCAGCCACCCTCGGGCAGGCCGCCGCAGTACCCGGGCACGCCCACATCACCATCCGGCACACCCGCGCAGCACCCGGCCGCGGCGCGATACCCAGGCACGCCCACATCACCGTCGGGCACGCCGGCCCAGCACCCGGCGGCGCCTCAGTACCCGGGCACGACCGTATCGCCGTCCGGCACGACCACACAGCACCCGGCCGCGCCTCCGCCCTACGC
This sequence comes from Actinoplanes sp. NPDC049598, assembly GCF_040675435.1. Lineage (NCBI taxonomy): Bacteria > Bacillati > Actinomycetota > Actinomycetes > Micromonosporales > Micromonosporaceae > Actinoplanes > Actinoplanes sp. NPDC049598. Next base: position 10,297 of record NZ_JBFAOX010000034.1, read on the forward strand.
GGCTGCGGCAGGGGCGGGAATCCCCACGCAGCCGACGCACGCCGGCCCCGGCCACCCCGTTTCCGGCCCCAGCCACCCGGCGGAGCCGGCCTGGCCGGCGGCGGGCACGGCCCAGCCGCCCACCGTTCCTGGACAAACTCGACCAACTCACCCCGTCTCCGGCACAGCGAGTCCCGTCTCCGGCACCGCACAGCCGTTCACCGGACCGGCCCAGCCCC
>NZ_JBFAOX010000034.1:10612-100646 GCF_040675435.1 Actinoplanes sp. NPDC049598
CACCTCGGGACCCGCTCACCCGTTCACTGGACCCGTCCAGCCCACCTCGGGACCCGCTCACCCGTTCACTGGACCCGTCCAGCCCACCTCGGGACCCGCTCACCCGTTCACTGGACCCGTCCAGCCCACCTCGGGACCGGCCCAGCCCACCTCGAGACCCGCTCAGCCGTTCGCCGGGCCTACCCAACCGGTCTCCGGCACCGCACGACCGGTCTCCGCGCCGGTGCCCGACCCGGCCGCGACGGCGTGGCCGCCCCCGGGCGTGGCCCAGCCGTCCGCGATTCCGGTCCAACCCACCCAGGCCGGATCGCTCCACCCGACCTCCGCACCCGCACACCCCATCTCCGCACCCGCCCAACCCGTCTCGGCACCCATCGAGCCCGTCTCGGCGCCCGTCCGCCCCACCTCCGCACCCGTCCAGCCCGCCTCGGCGGCCGCACAGCCGGTGTCCGCGCCCGTCCACCCGGCCTCCGCACCTGTCCAGCCCGTCTCGGCGGCTGTGCAGCCGGTGTCTGCTCCTGTGCAGCCGGTGTCCGCGCCGACTGGCTACGACGCGGGCGGGCCGGTGGCCGGCGCGTTCCCGGTGGGTGGCCGGTTCGAGCCGGACCGGGACGTCGCGGACGGTCCGGAGGCCGGCGAGTTCGGTCGGCCGCAGCCGGTGACCGGGCCGCCCTACCTGGGCTCCGGCGCGGAGCTTGCGCCGGAGGCTGGGCACTACGACCCGTCCGTCAGCCCGGTGTCGTCTCTGCCCGCCGACCGTCCCTTGCCCACTGGTCCCGTCGCCGGCTCGGGTTCGGCTCTCGACCGGGCCGCCGAGCCGCCCGCGCCGGAAGCACCCCCGGCTCCCCGGCCCCCGGCGGACGACGAACCTCGCGGGCTCGGCTGGCTGCTGTCCCAGAACGGCCTCGGCGCGATCACCCCGCTGCCGCCCCCGGAGCCACTGCTGGCCATGCTCGAGCAGCCGGTGTCCGTACCTACGCCCGAGCCCCAGCCCGAGCCCGAGCCGGAAGACCTCCACCCGACCAGCGGCGGCCCGGAGAAGCAGAACTGGTTCGTGCCGCCCGCCGAGGACGAGCCCTCCGCCGACGACACCACCGCGACCGACGACGCCCCCGCGCTCCCGGAGGCTGTCCCGGCCGAGGCCACCGCTGCCCCCGCGGAAACGATCGCGCCGGCAGATCACCACGAGTCCGACGCAGCCTCGCCTGAACACCCGGAAGCCGACCGCGCCGCTGCTGCCTCCGCCTTCGTCGAGGAGCCCGAGGCCTACCCGCCCACGCCGGCCCACGAACCAGACGACCACCCGGCGCACCTGCCCGAGACCGAGCACCGGGCCGACGAGCCCGAGGCGCACCTGCCGACGCTCCAGCACCCGGCCGACGAGCCCGAGGCGCACCTGCCGACGCTCCAGCACCCGGACGACGAGCCCGAGGCGCACCTGCCGACGCTCCAGCACCCGGACGACGAGCCCGAGGCGCACCCGTCCACCACCCAACGGGTGGCCGACGAACCGCACGCGAGCCTGCCCACGACCCAGCAGCCGGGCGACGAGCTGGAGTCCCAGTTGCCCGTGGCCGAACACCTGGCCGATGGAGCCGAGGCGCACCCGTCCGTGGCGGAGCGCCCGGCGGAAGAGGGACCGGTGCCGCTCGCCGAGTTCGATCACCCGGCCGGGGAGCCGGCGGTGGATCCGTTGCTCGACGACTACGAGGTTGATGAAGTCGCGGCGGCTCGGGATCTCGCGGGCGCCGGATACTCGGTGGAGGAATCTGGGGCTGAGGCGCGGGTGGCGGAAGAACCCGGCGACCACCCGGCCGTGGCTGAGGGTCCAGGGGAAGAGCCTGCGGTTGACGAGCTTGCGGACGGGCGTGTGCTGGCCGAACCGGAGAATGCCGAGCGCAGTGACCTGCCGTTCGCCGGGCGCCCGGTTCAGGTGGAAGAGCCGGCGCCGACCGGGTCCGCGGCACCCGGGCAGGGGCAGGAATCCGAGTCCGCGCCGGACGCCCGTGACGATGAGGTCGTTCACTCCGGGCCGAGCTTCGTGGATGAGTCCGGCTGGCCGGAGCAGGACTACGCCAGTGTGCCCGCGCGGCCCGAGGAGCCCTTCGCGGAAGAGGTCGCGGAGCTGCACGAGGCTCGGGTCGAAGATGAGTCCGTCTTTGAGGTGACGCCGGTCGACGTCGAGGAGCCCGCCCGGCAGGAGGACGACTCCACCGGCGAGATGGAGCAGGTAGCCGCAGAGGAAGAGGCGGTCCAAGGCGCCGGTGCCTTGCGGGAAGAGGCGGCCGAAAGCGACAGCGGGCCCGAGCACGAGGCGGCCGAAAGTAACGGCGCGCCGGAGGGCGAGGCGCCGCACATCGAGATCGAGCTTGGGACGGGTGTGTGGGACCAGGAGGAGTTCTCCGGGGCCGCGCCGGTCGACGAGCTGCTCGAAGTGGCCGAGGCGCCCTCGGCTGAGTTCGGCGTGGCCGAGTCGGACGACGCGGAAGCGGTCGACGGAGAGCTTCTGGAGACCGCACCGGCCGCCGAGCCCGCGGCCGACGAGGTCCGGGACGATGACGGGGACGAGATCGTCGACGCCGAGCTGGTGGACGACTCGCTGCGGGAACTCGCCCCGGCCCCGGAAGCCGGGGTCGACAGCGAGCCGGAAGCTGCTGCCGAGGCCCTGGCCGCGGCTGAACCCCTGGCCGAGGCAGTGCCCGAGCCGGCTGCCGCGGCCGAGCCCGTGGCCGAACCGGCTGCCGCGGCCGAGCCCGTGGCCGAACCGGCTGCCGCAGCCGAGCCCGAGCCCGAGTTCGAAGCCCTCGAGCCCACGGCCGAGTCCGAGATTGGCGAGCCGGAAGCCCCCGAGGCCGGAGCCTCCGAACCCGAAGCCTCAGAGCCCGAAGCCTCCGAACCCGAAGCCTCCGAACCCGAAGCCTCCAAGGCCACGGCTGAGCCGGAAGCCGACGCCGAGCCCGAGCTGGAAGTCGGCGCCGAGGAGCCGCCGACCGAGGCGGAGCCGGCTTCCCCGGCGGCCAAGGACGAGCCCGCCGGGGAAGCGGCCTCCACCTTGATCGCGGTGCCGCGTGTCCCCGCCGCCCCGATTCGGCAGCGGGGTGAGCGGGTGGCGCCGCAGGACAGGCGGGCGGATCCGGAGCAGGTTCTCCAGGCGTACCCTTGGGTCTTTGATCCGGCGACGCTGCGTGAGCGGATCGAGGAGACCGACCCCATGGGGGTGGTCATCGACCGGCTGACCGACAAGCTGGAGTATGCCGAGCGGGCGGCCGTCCGGGCGCGGCTGCTGAGTTTGCGGGCGGTGGCGTCGCGGCTGCTCGACGAACTTGACCCGGCTCTGGAGGATGCCGAGGCGGCCCTGGCGCACGCCGAAACCACGGACGATCATGTCTTGGTGGCCACCGTGAAGGGGCGGCTCGCTCACGTGCGGCATTGGCGGGGTGAGTATGCGGAGGCCGACCGGCTCTACGCCGAGGCGGGGTCGCCGGAGCTGCCGACGCGGCTGCGGGCCGAGATTCATGAGCTGGCGGGGCGGTCGGCGTTCGAGCAGGGCCGCTATCTGGAGGCCGTGAACCACTTCGAGACGGCGCTGGACGTGCGTAAGGGCACGGACCCGGATCTCATCGAGCGGATCGAGCTGGCCCTCGACACGATCACCGGGTTGACCACCGAGGGCTGGGGCCCTTACCCGCGTACGGACGAGGAGATCGGCGGCGAACGGCCGCAACCAGCAGGCGGGGTGTTGCCGGAGCAGTACGACCGGTTCGCCACCACGCTCGCCGGCGGCGAGACGGTCGACGGCTTCACCGTCGAAGGGCTGGCCGTGGTCGAGAGCGACGGCCGGCAGGGTGTCATCGACCGGGCCGGGCAGGTCGTCCTGCCGCTGGAGCATGCCGAGGTGCGCATCCACCCGGCCGCTTTCGTGGTCGCCGACAAGTTCGGGCTGTGGGGGGCGCTCGGCCGGGACGGGGCGCCGATGATCGAGCTGCGGTACAAGGACCGGGCCGATGTGATCGAGGAGATCGAACGACGGGGGCCCGCCACCCGGCCGGTTGTCTGAGAAGGCAATAGTGTCGGGGCATGGAGTTTCGTCATCTGGGCCGTTCCGGCCTGCTCATCAGCGAGATCGCCTACGGCAACTGGATCACCCACGGGTCCCAGGTCGAGGAGGACGCGGCCCGGGAGTGTGTGCGGGCCGCGCTCGACGTCGGCATCACCACGTTCGACACCGCCGACGCCTACGCGGGCGGGCGCGCCGAGGAGGTGCTGGGCCGGGCGCTGAAGGGCGAGCGCCGCGCCGGCCTGGAGATCTTCACCAAGGTGTTCTGGCCGACCGGGCCGGGCCCGAACGACCGCAGCCTGTCCCGCAAGCACATCCTGGAGTCGATCGACGCCTCGCTGGGCCGTCTGCAGACCGACTACGTCGACCTCTACCAGGCTCACCGCTACGACTACTCGACCCCGCTCGAGGAGACCATGCAGGCGTTCGCCGACGTGGTCCGCTCGGGCAAAGCGCTTTACATCGGCGTCTCGGAGTGGACCGCCTCGGAGATCCGGGCCGGCTGGGAGCTCGCGCAGGATCTGAAGATTCCGCTGGTGTCGAACCAGCCGCAGTACTCCGCGCTGTGGCGGGTCATCGAGGCCGAGGTGGTGCCCACCTCGATCGAGCTGGGCCTGGGCCAGGTCGTCTTCTCGCCGATCGCGCAGGGCGTGCTGACCGGCAAGTACAAGGTCGGCCAGGAGCCGCCGGCCGGTTCGCGGGCGACCGACGAGAAGAGCGGCGCCGGGTTCATCGCGCGTTTCCTGAACGACCAGGTGCTCTCGGCGGTGGCCAAGCTGCAGCCGCTGGCCGAGCAGGCCGGGCTCTCGCTGGCCCAGCTGGCGGTGGCCTGGGTGCTGCAGAACAGCAACGTCTCGGCCGCCATCATCGGCGCGTCGCGCCCGGAGCAGGTGCGGGACAACGCCGCCGCCTCCGGCGTGAAGCTCGACGCCGATCTGATGAAGGCGATCGACGCGGCCCTGGACGAGGTCGTCGAACGCGACCCCGCCCAGACCAAGTCACCGGCCCGCCGGCCTTAAGAACCCGACCAGAAACGCATCAGTTCGAGGCCCAGCCGGACCAGGGCCTCGGACACCCCGATCTTGTCGGCGATCCAGAACACGACGTCGTAGAAGTACTGCCCGACCTTCGTCTGCCACAGCAGCAGGAAGAGCAGGATGAAGCCGTACGGGCCGAACAGGTTCCACGCCCGCTGGTAGGCCGGGCTCATCCAGGGCGCGATGATCCCGCCGCCGTCGAGACCGGGGATGGGCAGGAAGTTGAGCACGCTGGCCGTGATCTGCAGGAATGCGAGCGCGGCCAGCGCCGCCCAGAACTCCAGGTGATCGGTCGAGCCGGTGAGCTCGTACCCGCCGATGGACGGCACGAGCTGGGGGCCCACGCCGGCCAGGAACGGGATCGCCACGATCAGGGCCAGGACCACGTTGGTGAACGGGCCCGCGAAGCTGATCAGCGAGTCCTTGACCTTGCTGCGGATGTACCGGTGGTCGACCCAGACCGCGCCGCCGGGCAGGCCGATGCCGCCCAGGATCACCACGACCACCGGCAGCACGATGGACAGCAGCGGGCTCGTGTACTTCAGCGGGTTGAGCCGCAGGTAGCCGCGTTCGGCCACGGTGTGATCGCCGGAGAAGTAGCCGATCAGCGCGTGCGCGTACTCGTGCAGGCAGAGTGAGACCAGCCAGCCCGAGACGATGAACAGGAAGACGTCGACCCGCACGTTGCCGAAGCCGGTCCAGGTCATCCAGCCGCTGACCGCGAAGATCGCGACGATGCCGACGAAGACCGGGCTCGGGATGAAAGCGTTGCGCGGTGTCCGCGTGTAGACCGGTTCGTAAGTCACGTCACTCCGCCGGCAGCAGGCTCATCCGGTAGTCCACCCGGTCGTCCTCAACCAGCACGACGTTCGCCACCCCGGCCTCGGCCAAAGTGCGCCACTCCTGGCCGATCCACGACTCGGCGTCGGACTGGCTGCTGAACGTCTCCTGCGGACCGGCAACCGGTTGCCCGTCGACGTTCTCGTACCGCCAACTCCACGGCATTCGCCGCCCCCTCACGTCTTCGGTCGGTGCGTCTCCACCCTACGGCGTCCGCGTGTGCGGTCCCGGCTTAAGGTACGGGGCATGTCCGATGATCGGTGGCACACCGTCCTGGTGCTCGGCGGGATCCGCTCCGGCAAGTCCGAGTTCGCGGAATCGCTCGTTGCGGACGCCCCCGCGGTCCGATATGTCGCCACCGCGGTTGGCGGCGAGGACGATCCGGAGTGGCTGGAGCGGATCGAGGCGCATCAGCGGCGCCGCCCGCAGGCCTGGTCGACCGAGGAGACCGGGGCCGACCCGGCCCGGCTGACCGAGCTGCTGACCGAGGCCAAGCCGGACGACACGCTGCTCGTCGACGATCTGGGCGGCTGGGTGGCGGCGCTGCTCGACCCGGCCCGCCAGCCGAACGACGATCAGGCCGACGTCGCCGCCCTGGCCGCCGCGGTCCGTGACTGCGAGGCCCGGGTCGTGCTGGTCAGCCCCGAGGTGGGTCTGACCCTGGTGCCGACGACCCCGGTGGGCCGCGCGTTCGCCGACGCTCTCGGCACGACCAACCAGGCCCTGGCGCAGGCGTGCGACGGGGTCGCCCTGGTCGTCGCCGGCCAGGCCGTCTGGCTCAAAGACCTGGCGGTACGCGGTGAGGAGGCGACCCCGGCCGTCGAGGAGCCGGTCACGTCGCCGCTCCCGGTCGCCGCCCCGCCGGTTCCCGCCCCGCCGGTTCCCGCCCCGCCGGTCGTCGCTCCGCCGGTCGTCGAGTCACCGGCCGCGGCCACGCCCCTGGCCCGGGTGCTCGACGAGCCCACGATGAGCCTGCCCGCCATCGGTGCCCGGCCCGTCTTCGAGCCCGGCATGGATCTCCCCCTGCCCGACACGGAGACCGGCCCCGAGGCCCGCGACCGGCTCGCCACCGTCGACTTCCCCGGCTCCGGCCTGGGCGCCCTGGTCGGCGCCGTCGAGTTCGCCGCCGCCACCCAGGCCACCGTCACCCCGCAGCCATGGTCGTCGCTGCGTGTCCTGCTGCTCTCGGCCCGGCACTCGGGCGGCGCCGGCGCCGGTGACGACCTGGTCGACGTCGAGCGCCGGGTGGCCCAGGTCGAGAACGGCGAGGGCGTGCTCAGCCGCCTGGCCGGCGCGGCGGGGGCCGACATCGCCATTCTGCGTACGGCCGAGTCGACCGCCATGGAGGACGCCCCGGTCCTCTCGGCCGACGAGGTGGAGCACCACCTGCAGACCGGCTGGCAGCTGGCCGACGCCGCCGCCGACGCCGGCAAGGACCTGCTCGTGCTCGCCTCCATCGGCGTCGGCACCGACGCCGTGGCCACCGCGGTCACCGCCGCCACGACCGGCGCCGAGGCGGTGGCCATCCTGCCCCGGGTCCTGCTGCCCGGCGGCGTCTACGACGACGAGTCCTGGATGCGCCGGGCCGCCGCCGTGCGCGACGCCCTGCACCGCATCCGCCGTGAGCCCCGCGGCGCCAAGGACCTTCTGCGGGAGCTCGGCGGCGCCGACATGTCGGTGGCCGTGGGGGCGCTGCTGGGCGCCGCCGCCCGCAAGCTCCCGGTCATGATCGACGGCCCGCTCGGCATCGCGGCCAGCCTGGTCGCCCGCGATCTCGGCAGCCAGGCCAAGCACTGGTGCCTGCTGGCCGACTCCGGCGGCCTCCAGCTGGTCAAGGAGGGCGGCGACTTCCTCGGCCTCAATCCCGTGCTCGACCTCGGTCTCGGGCTCGGCGAGGGCGCCAACGCGCTGGTCACCCTGCCCCTGCTCCGTACGGCGATCGGTCTGGCCGGGACCGTCGCCGTGCACCCCGACATGCTGGCCGAGCTGGGCGACGGCGGCGCCACCGACCTGATCGTGCCCAACGACGAGGACGTCGACTTCGCCGAGCCAGAGCCCGACGGCCCCGGCCCCGCCTCCACCACCGAGTGACCCTGCTCGACGGCCTGCGCCTGAGCGTCACGACGCTGACCGTCCTGCCCGTCCGCGGCGGCCGCGTGGATCGCGCGACCGCCGCCGTGGCGATGGCCGTGGCGCCCCTCGTGGGGGCGCTGCTCGGCCTCATGCTGGCCGCCCTGCTGTGGTTGCTCCGGGAGGCTCACGCTCCCTCTCTGGTCGCCGCCGCGATCACTGTCGCCGCCGGTGCCCTGCTCACTCGCGGCATGCATCTGGACGGCCTGGCCGACACCATCGACGCCCTCGGCTCCTATCGTCGAGGCGATGCGGCCCTGGAAATCATGAAAAAATCCGACATCGGGCCGTTCGGGGTGGCGGCCATTGCGCTGACGCTGCTGATCCAGGTGGCGTCGGTGGACGGTCTGAGCCCGGTGTCGGTCATCCTCGCCTGGGCGGCGGGCCGCCTCGCGATCCCGCTCGCCTGCCGCCGGGGCGTCCCGGCGGCGCGTCCCGAAGGCCTGGGCGCCCTGGTGGCCGGGACTGTTCCGCTTCCTGTGGTGGCCGCCGGCGCCGCCGCGGTCGCCGGGGTGGCGGCGATCCCCGGCCCGCATTGGCCGGGGCCTCTCGCTGTCGTGCTCTCCCTCTCGGCGGGCCTGCTGCTGGTCCGCCACTGCGTGCGCCGGTTCGGCGGGATCACCGGCGACGTCTTGGGCGCCTCTGTGGAGTTGTCAACGACCGTGGCCCTGGTGGCTCTGTCCGTGCATTGAATCGCATCGCGGCGATCAACTCGGAGTTATCCACATTGAGGCTCTGTCCACAGGCCGCCGACATGATCTTGGGCAAATGAGGGAGGATTCCGGTGCCGTGCGCCCGTCGCACGGATGATCCGCCAGGCCCGCTCCTCGGCCGCCCGCGCGGCGGCCACCGCGGCCGAGGCGGCCACGACGGCCGCCCGAGCCCGATCGAGCGTCCCTTGAAACCGATGGACGACCGGCCGCCCGATGTCGTGATGGGCTCCAAAACCGCCCGGCACGGCAGCATCGTGGAATTCAAAACCGCCCGGCACGGCAGCATCGTGAGCTCCAAAACCGCCCGGCACGGCGGCATCGTGGGCTCGGAAGCCGCCCGGCACGGCAGCATCGTGAGCTCCAAAACCGCCCGGCACGGCGGCATCGTGGGCTCGGAAGCCGCCCGGGCGGCGCTCGATGCCGTACCGGTCCAGCAGGCGCCGGACCGACTCGGCGCTGGCCCCATGGTCGGCGGCGATCTGCGGGCACGTCAGCCCCCGCTCGACGTAAAGCACCCGCAGCAGGTCGGCCGTCAGGATTTCCGGCAGCCGGGCCGGCAGCCCCGGATGGCCGCGGGACAGCCGGTAGCGGGCGAGCCGGTACCGCACCTGGCGGGCCGTCGTCCCGGTCAGCGCGGCGATCCGGGGCGCGGTAAGACCCTGGCGGACATGCCATTCCCGGAGTAGATGCTCCGGCAGAGGGTCGGCGGCCGAGCCCACCGGCAGGTACTGCCGCGCCGGCCGGATCAGCGCCGCGCTGGTCAGACGCTCGACCAGCGCGGGCTCGGGCACGCCGGTGGCCGCCGCGATGCGCCCGACCGGGACGCCGGAGCGCCACCAGCGGACCAGCTCGTCCTGGGCCAGCCGGCGACCGCCGGCCGTGATGGCATAGCGGCGCAGCCAGTCATAGCCGGCCGACCGGCTCCGGCCGAGCCGCCCGCCGACCTCCGCCAGCGGCATCCGCTCGTCCAGCACCCACTGTTGCAGCAGGTCCGGGTCGGGCCGGCCGCTCTCTCTCACCCTGTGATCATCCGCGATGAGCGGCGCCGATCGCGGCCGAACCTGTCGTCAGCGCACCGACGGCTGCACGAACGGCGGCTTGACCACGCGGGCCTCGATGCGCTTGCCGCGGATGTCGATCTGGACCAGGTCGCCGTCGGCCACCCCGGCCGCGGTGTCGATCAGGGCCAGGGCGATTCCCACCTTCTTCGTCGGCGAGAACGTCCCGCTGGTCGTCTCGCCGATCCGCTGCTCGCCCGCGAAGACCTCCATGTGCCCGCGCGGGATGCCGCGCCCGGTCAGCTCGAGCCCGCGCAGGGTCCGGCGCGCCCCGGCCGCCTTCTCCGCCGTCAGGGCGTCGCGCCCCCAGAACGCCGGCTTGGTCCAGCCGACCGCCCACCCCGACCGGGCCTGGACCGGGCTGATCTCGAGCGTGAGCTCCTGCCCGTGCAGCGGATAGCCCATCTCCGTACGCAGGGTGTCGCGCGCCCCGAGCCCGCACGGCCGCACGCCGGCCGCGATCAGCGCGTCCCACACGGCCGCCGCGTCGTCCCAGGGCACCACCAGTTCGTAGCCGTGCTCGCCGGTGTAGCCGGTGCGGCACACGATCAGCTCGGCGCCGTTCAGGGAGGTGGTCGTGAAGGACATGTACCCGTGCCCGGTCGGCAACCCGAGCTTGGTCAGCACGGACACCGACTCCGGGCCCTGAACGGCCAGGACCGCGTACGCCTGGTGCTCGTCGGAGACCGTGATCCCGGTGGGCGCCGCGGCCGCGAGACGGCGTACGACCGAAGCCGTGTTGGCCGCGTTGGGGATGAGGAAGACCTCGTCGTCCGAGATGAGGTACGCGATCAGGTCGTCCACGACGCCGCCGTTGTCGTCGCAGCAGAGCGTGTACTGGGCCTGGCCGGGCTTGATCCGTCCCAGGTCGTTGGTCAGGCACGCGTTCACGAAATCGGCCGCGCCCTCCCCGCGTACGCGCGCCTTGCCCAGATGGGAGACGTCGAAGACGCCGACCGCCTCGCGGACCGCCGTGTGCTCCTTGATCACGCCACCGCCCGCGTACTCCAGGGGCATCTCCCAGCCGCCGAAGGCGGCGAACTTGGCACCCAGCGCGACGTGGCGCTCGTGCAGCGGAGACCGGAAAAGGGCGTCGGTGACCTCGGCAGACATGAGAGTGAACTTACCCGTGACCTTGCATGTGGTTAGAGTCGCGGGGACACCCCACATCGAAACAGCCGGCGCGCACCCATGAGGTGCCCGGCCCTTATACGTCCCGCGGAGAGCCCGAGTGAGCCAGCCCAGCCTCAGCCTGGTCGACACCGACCCGGCCGAATTGGCCGTCGACGCCATCGTCATCGGCCTGCACAGCCAGCCCGACGAGGGCGGCGCCCTGCTTCCGGCCGCCGGCGCCGAGAGCATCGCCGCCGCCTTCGACGGCAAGCTGACCTCGACGCTGGCGCTGCTGGGGGCGAGCGGCGCCCCCGGCGAGGTGACCAAGCTCGCCACGCTCGGCACGGTCAGCGCCCCGCTGGTCATCGCCGTCGGCCTGGGCGACGAGCCGACCGGCTCCGCGCCCGAGAAGGAGACGCTGCGCCGGGGCACCGGGGCCGCGGTGCGGGCGCTGGCCGGTAGCGCCACGGTCGCTCTCGCGCTGCCACTGCCCGACGACGAGGACGCGCCCGCTGTGCTGCGCGCGATCCTCGAGGGCGCGCTGCTCGGGTCGTACAAGTTCGCCGGCTACAAGACCAAGCCGCAGCCGAACCGCCGCGAGCCGGTCGGCGCGCTGCAGGTGCACGTGCCGGACGCCACCGACGCGGCCGCGCGGGCCGAGATCACCCGGGCCGAGACGGTGGCCAAGGCCGTCCGCCTGACCCGCGACTGGGTCAACACCCCGCCCAACTCGCTGCGCCCGCCGGAGTTCGCCGACGCCGTCGTGGCCGCGGCCGAGGGGACCGGCCTGCAGGTCGAGGTGCTCGACTTCGACGAGCTCAAGGCCGGTGGGTACGGCGGGATCGTGGCCGTGGGCCAGGGTTCCGAGGCCAAGCCGCGCCTGGTCAAGCTGACCTACGTGCCCGAGGGCGTCACCGACCCGAAGCGGGTGGCCCTGGTCGGCAAGGGCATCACGTTCGACACCGGTGGCATCAGCATCAAGCCGGCCGCCGGCATGTGGGAGATGAAGTCCGACATGGCCGGCGCGGCCGCGGTCGGCGCCACCATGCTGGCCGTCGCCGCGCTCAAGCCGCCGGTCGCGGTCAGCGGCTACCTGGCCATGGCCGAGAACATGCCGTCCGGTTCGGCCTACCGGCCGGGCGACGTGCTGACGATGTTCAACGGCAAGCGGGTCGAGATCTTCAACACCGACGCCGAGGGTCGCCTGGTGCTGGCCGACGCGATCGCCCGGGCCTGCGCCGACGGCACCGACTACGTGCTCGAGGCGTCCACCCTGACCGGCGGGCAGGTGATCTCGCTGGGCAAGCGGATCGCCGGCCTGATGGGCTCGGAGGGCGCGGTCGATCTCGTCAAGAAGGCGGGCGACCTGGTCGGCGAGCCGGCCTGGCCGATGCCGCTGCCGGAGGAGGTCCGCAAGGGCATGGAGTCCGACATCGCCGACATCTGCCAGACCAACGCGAACCTCGACCGGGCCGGGCACATGCTGCAGGGCGGCGTCTTCCTGCGCGAGTTCGTGGCCGACGGCGTCGAGTGGGCGCACATCGACATCGCCGGGCCCAGCTACCACACCGGCGAGCCCACGGGTTACTGGTCGAAGGGCGGCACCGGCGTGCCGGTCCGGACCTTCCTGGCCGCGATCGACGCGCTGAGCTGACCCTCAAGCGGGGGTTTCGGGGCGGTACGCTCCGGAGCCCCCGGGGTCGCGTCCGAGGCGTTTCTGCCGCGAGATGTAATCGCGCATGCGCTGTGGATAACCCATCAGCCGGATGTCGTAGATCGGTAGGCTCAGCTGGTGCGCCCAGCGCCGGGCGATCTCCGGCGACTCGATCCGTCGGCGGGTCCACTCGCCGTCGTGTGCCACAAGCAATACGGTGGTCTCGGTCACCGTGGTGCGCGGCTCGATGAACGCCTCGACCCCGCGGCGACTACGGACGAACTCCGCGAGATACTCAAGATCGGCACGGTCGACCGGCCGGCCGGCCGCCCGACGCCGTTCCCGGCTCCGCCGAAACCAGGCCACACCCGCTCCTCACGCTCTTGTGTGCCGCAAGAGTACGTCGCGCGGGCATGACTGTGGGGAACCTGGCTGCATCGACCGGTTCCACAAGTGACAAGATGGCCTGGACATACTGTGACCGTTTCCATTGTGTGACCCGCATGGCAACGACGCGAACACTGGAGTCAACGTGAGCCAGCCGAACGGCGGAAACTTCGACATCGTCATTCTCGGCGCCGGTAGCGGTGGGTATGCTGCCGCCCTGCGCGCGGCCGAGCTCAACCTTTCCGTCGCGCTGATCGACAAGGCCGAGCTGGGCGGCACGTGCCTGCACCGCGGCTGCATCCCGACCAAGGCGCTGCTGCACGCCGCCGAGATCGCCGACCAGACCCGCGAGAGCGAGCAGTTCGGCGTCAAGGCCGACCTCGTCGGCATCGACATGGCCGGTGTCAACGCGTACAAGGACGGTGTCGTCTCCCGCCTGTACAAGGGTCTGACCGGCCTGCTCAAGCAGGACAAGATCACGATCGTGTCGGGCGAGGGCAAGCTCGTCGCCCAGGACACCGTCGAGGTCGACGGCCAGCGCTACACCGGCCGCAACGTCATCCTGGCCACCGGCTCCTACTCGCGCTCGATCCCGGGCCTGGAGATCGACGGCAAGCGGGTCATCGCCAGCGAGCACGCCCTGAAACTCGACCGCGTGCCGTCCTCCGCGATCGTGCTCGGCGGCGGCGTCATCGGCGTCGAGTTCGCCAGCGTGTGGAAGTCGTTCGGCGCCGACGTCACCATCATCGAGGCGCTGCCCCGCCTGGTCGCCGCCGAGGACGAGGACATCTCGAAGACGGTCGAGCGCGCGTTCCGCAAGCGGAAGATCAACTTCAAGGTCGGCAAGCCGTTCGAGAAGGTCGAGCACACCGAGAACGGCGTGCGGGCGACCATCGCCGGCGGCGAGACCGTCGAGGCCGAGGTGCTGCTGGTCGCGGTCGGCCGCGGCCCGACGACTGCCAACCTCGGCTACGAGCAGCAGGGCGTCACGATCGACCGGGGCTTCGTGATCACCAACGAGCGCCTGCACACCGGCGTCGGCAACATCTACGCCGTGGGTGACATCGTCCCCGGTCTGCAGCTGGCCCACCGCGGCTTCCAGCAGGGCATCTTCGTCGCCGAGGAGATCGCCGGGCTCAACCCGGCCCCGATCGACGAGGCCGGCATCCCCCGCGTCACCTACTGCGACCCCGAGGTCGCCTCGATGGGCCTGACCGAGGCCAAGGCCAAGGAGAAGTACGGCGCTGACAAGATCACGTCGTACAACTACAACCTGGGTGGCAACGGCAAGAGCCAGATCCTCAAGACCACGGGCTTCGTCAAGCTGGTCCGTCTCAACGACGGCCCGGTGCTCGGCGTGCACATGGTCGGCGCCCGCATGGGCGAGCTGGTCGGCGAGGCCCAGCTGATCTACAACTGGGAGGCGTTCCCGGAGGAGGTCGCGCAGCTCGTTCACGCGCACCCGACGCAGAACGAGGCGCTGGGCGAGGCGTTCCTGGCGCTTGCCGGCAAGCCCCTGCACGCACACAGCTGATGATCGTCAAAGAAGCGGTTAAGGAGTACTGAGACATGCCGGTATCGGTCACCATGCCGCGGCTGGGTGAGAGCGTCACCGAGGGCACTGTTACGCGCTGGCTCAAGCAGGAGGGCGAGCGCGTCGAGGCGGACGAGCCGCTCCTCGAGGTCTCGACCGACAAGGTCGACACCGAGATCCCCTCGCCCGCCGCGGGTGTGCTCACCCGGATCGTCGTGGGCGAGGACGAGACGGCCGATGTCGGCAGCGAGCTCGCCGTCATCGCCGGCGACGGCGAGGACGCCGGCTCGGCCCCCGCGCCCGAGCAGAAGCAGCAGGAGCAGGCCCCCGAGCCCGAGCCCGCCGCGCCCACCACCCCGTCGACCGAGAAGCCGGTCGAGGAGGAGCAGCCCGCACCGCAGACGGCCTCGGCGTCGTCCGGCTCGGCCGAGGGCACCGCGGTCAAGATGCCCGCGCTCGGCGAGAGCGTCACCGAGGGCACCGTCACCCGCTGGCTCAAGCAGGTCGGCGAGACCATCGAGGTCGACGAGCCGCTGCTCGAGGTCTCGACCGACAAGGTCGACACCGAGATCCCGTCGCCGGTCGCCGGCACGGTCCTCGAGATCAAGGTCCAGGAGGACGAGACCGCCGACGTCGGCGCCGAGCTCGCCATCATCGGGTCGGCGGACGCCAAGCCCGCCCCGGCTCCCGAGGCCCCGAAGCAGCCCGAGGCGCCCAAGCAGGAGTCGAAGCCGGCTCCGCAGCAGCCGGCCGCCCCGCAGATCGAGTCGAAGCCCGCTCCGGACTTCGGTTCCGGCGGCGAGTCGTACGCCGACCCGGCCCCCGAGGCCGAGGTGGCCCAGGACCCGTCGGCGGCCGAGCGCAACGCCGAGCCGCCCGCGCCGTCCTCGTCCCCGTCCCGCGAGGCGGTCCAGGCCAACGGCGCCGGCGACGCCGGTTACGTCACCCCGCTGGTCCGCAAGCTGGCCGCCGAGAAGGGCGTCGACCTGTCGTCGCTGACCGGCACCGGCGTCGGCGGCCGCATCCGCAAGCAGGACGTCATCGACGCCGCCGAGAAGGCCGCCGCGGCGAAGAAGGCCCCGGCGCCGGCCCCGGCTGCGGCTGCGGAGAAGCCCGCCGCGAAGCCCGCGGCCCCGGCGCCGAGCCCGCTGCGGGGCCGCACCGAGAAGCTGACCCGCACCCGGGCCACGATCGCCCGCCGCATGGTCGAGTCGCTGCAGGTCTCGGCCCAGCTGACCACGGTGGTCGAGGTGGACGTCACCAAGATCGCTCAGCTGCGGAACAAGGCCAAGGCCGACTTCCTGGCCAAGAACGGCGTCAAGCTCAGCTTCCTGCCGTTCTTCGCGCTGGCCGCGGTCGAGGCGCTGCGCCAGCACCCGGTGGTCAACTCCTCGATCGACCTCGAGGCCGGCACGGTGACCTACCACGACACCGAGCACCTCGGCATCGCGGTCGACACCCCGAAGGGCCTGATCGTCCCGGTGATCAAGGACGCCGGCGACCTGAACCTGGCCGGCCTGGCCAAGCGGATCGCCGACGTCGCCGACCGCACCCGGAACAACAAGATCGGCCCGGACGAGATCTCGGGCGGCACGTTCACGCTGACCAACACGGGCAGCCGGGGCGCGCTCTTCGACACCCCGATCATCAACCAGCCGCAGGTCGGCATCCTCGGCACCGGCTCGGTGGTCAAGCGGGCCGTGGTCGTCAGCGACCCCGAGCTGGGCGAGATCATCGTCCCGCGCTCGATGGTCTACCTGGCCCTCAGCTACGACCACCGGATCGTGGACGGCGCCGACGCCGCCCGCTTCCTGGTCACGCTGAAGGAGCGCCTGGAGGGTGGCCACTTCGAGGGAGACCTCGGTCTGGCGTAAGTAATCACCGGAAAGGCCCGCTCGTTGATCGAGCGGGCCTTTCCGCGTTTTGAACGGGTTCGAAACGGGGCACAATCAAGGCATGCGCATCCTCATGGCCGGCGCGTCCGGTTACCTCGGCACGCCGCTCGCGCAGCGGCTGCGCGACGCCGGGCACGACGTCACCCGGCTGGTCCGCCGGCCCGCCGAGAAGCCCGACGAGGCGACCTGGCAGCCCTCGCAAGGTCAGCTCGACCCCGCGGTGATGGCCGGCCAGGACGTGGTGATCAACCTGGCCGGGGCCAACATCGGCGACAAGCGCTGGACCGCCCGCTACAAGAGCGTGCTGCGCTCGAGCCGGGTCGACACCACCGGCACGATCGCCCGGGTGATCCGCCAGCTCCCGGCCGAGGATCGCCCGCGCACCCTTCTCCAGGCCTCCGGTGCCGGCTGGTACGGCACCACCGGGGACACCCCGGTCACCGAGGAGGCGCCGGCCGGCAACACGTTCCTGGCCGATCTGTGCCGCGTCTGGGAGGCCGCCGCGCGCCCGGCCGAGGACGCCGGCACCCGGGTCGTGCTGCTGCGTACCGCGCCGACCCTGGACCGCGAGGGCAGCATCCTCAAGCCGCTGCTGCCCCTGTTCAAGCTCGGCGCCGGGGCGAAGCTCGGCAGCGGCAAGCAGTGGATGCCCTGGATCGCGATGACCGACTGGTTCGGCGCGGCCGAGTTCCTCCTCGAGCGGGACGACATCGCCGGCCCGGTCAACCTGGTCGGGCCCGAGCTGGTCACCAACGCCGAGTTCACCAGCACCCTGGCCCGGATCCTGCACCGGCCGGCGCTGCTGTTCGTGCCCGGCCCGGCCATGGACGTCGCGCTCGGCGAACTGGCCGGCGAGGCCCGGCGCAGTCAGCGGGTGGTCCCCGCCGTGCTGCAAAAGGCGGGATTCCAGTGGACATATCCGACTGTGGCGGCGGCCCTGCACGCGGCCCTGGGCAACGAACCGGCGGCATCTCACTGATCGACGGCCAGCCCTTGCTAACCTGCGGCTGATGTCCGTCGCCGCCCCCACCACCCCGTCCGCAGCAGATCGACCGGCCGTGCCCGGCGCCCGAGTGGCGACCCGGCGCCTCCGGGCCGATCTGCTGGTCGCCCTGGTCGCCCTCGGTCTGGCGGTCTACGTCACCGCCGGGTTGTGGTCCGACCCGTACCGGCACGCCGTCGCCGACAACGTCGGTGACCAGGCTTTCTTCGAGTGGGTGCTGGCGTACGGCGTACATCTGGTCCAGCACGGCGGTGATCCTTTCTTCACCGGCCTGCTGAACGCGCCGGACGGGGTGAACCTCGCCGCCAATACGTCGATCACGATCTACGCGATCCTCTTCACGCCGCTGACCATGCTGGCCGGGCCGCAGATCTCGTTCGTCACCATCCTCACGCTCAACCTGGCCGGCTCCGCCTTCGTCTGGTACCTGTTCCTGGGCCGCTGGGTCACGCGCAACCGGCTCGCGGCCGCCGTCGGCGGGCTGTTCGCCGGGTTCGCGCCCGGCTTCATCTCGCACGCCAACGGCCACCTCAACTGGACCTCGGGCTGGATCGCGCCGCTGGTGCTGTGGCAGTTGCTGCGCATGCGCGACCAGCGGCACTGGATCCGCAACGGGCTGATCCTGGGCGTGATGCTCGCGGTCGGCTTCTCGATCGCGGCCGAGGGGTTGTTCTTCACGGCTCTGGCCGGGGCGGTCTTCGCGATCGTGTGGGCGCTGGCCCGGCCCAACCGGGGCGAGGCGCGTGAGGTGCTGCCGAAGTTCCTGGGCAGCCTCGGGCTCACCGCGGTGGTGGCCGGCGCGCTGCTCGCGTACCCGCTCTACATGCACTTCGCCGGTCCGCAGACCTTCAAGGGCACCGGGTTCAACCAGCGGCACTACTCGGAGGACCTGGCCTCGTTCTTCGCCTTCGCCGACCGCTCGATCGGGGCCAAGCTGGGCCTGGGCAACGACCTGGCGCCCAACCCGACCGAGGAGACCTCGTTCTTCGGCCTGCCGCTGATGCTGCTGGTGGTGGCCACCCTGGTCGTGCTGTGGCGGCGGGCCGACGAGGCCCGGCGGGCCACCCTGCGGGCGCTGATCGTGGTCGGCCTGGTCTTCTTCGTGGTGGCGCTCGGGCCGCGGTTGCGGTGGTTCGACACCGAGCAGCCGATCCCCCTGCCGTACGCGCTCCTGCAGAAGTTGCCCTTGTTCGACGCCGCGCTGCCGCTGCGGTTCGCGCTCGTGCTGGTCGGCGTCATCGCGGTGGTGCTGGCCCTGTTCACCGACCGGTTGCTGGCCTCGCGCCACAAGCCGGTGCTGGTGGCGGCGCTCGCGCTGGCCCTGGTGCCGATCTTCCCGATCCCGCTGCTCTACCGGGAGCGCGCGGCCGAGCCGGAGTTCATCAGCAGCGGCGCCTGGAAGGACTACACGACCGACGGCGGCGTGATCACCACCCTGCCCTTCGCGATCAACGTGGCGGCCGACGGCCAGCGCTGGCAGGCGTACACCATGGCCCGGGGCGGGGCGGAGTTCCGCATCCCCGACGGCTACTTCCTCGGGCCGGACGTGCAGGGGGCGGAGGGCAAGGGACGCATCGGGGCGCTGCCGCGGGCCACGGACTGGCTGTTCCTGCGGGCCGCGCTGTACGGCTACATCGCCGACCTCGACAACTGGGACCGCGCCTCGGCCCGGGCCGACTTCCAGCGCTGGGGCGTCACCGCGGTCTACCTGCCCGACGGCGAGATCACCGGCCCCGAGGGCCCGCTGTTCCGCCAGGCCGTCGAGATCACCGCGACCGACCTGCTCGGCCGGCCCGAGCACGTGAAGGACGCCCTGGTGTGGCGCATCCGCCCGGGAGTGGATCCCATAGACAGGTAGCGACGGCAGTACGGTTGAGCCGTGACTACACCCACGCTCACCGTGCTGCGCCGCGGGCTCGTCGACTACCGCGAGGCCTGGGACGAGCAGCGCACCCTGCACGAGGCCGTGGTGGAGGGCGACAAGCCCGACACCGTCCTGCTGCTGGAGCACCCCAGCGTCCTCACGGCCGGCAAGCGCACCGAGCCGCAGGACCTCCCGATCGACGGCACCCCCGTGGTCGAGGTCGACCGCGGCGGCAAGATCACCTGGCACGGGCCGGGTCAGCTCGTCGGCTACCCGATCCTCAAGCTGCCCGACCCGATCGACGTGGTCGCCTACGTCCGCCGGACCGAACAGATGTTGATCGACGTCTGCGCCGAGTTCGGCGTCACCGCGGCCCGCTCGGAGATCGCCGGCCGCAGCGGCGCCTGGGTCCTGGCCGACGACCGCGGCCCCGACCGCAAGATCGCCGCGATCGGCATCCGGGTCGCCCGCGGGGTGACCCAGCACGGGTTCGCCATCAACTGCGACTGCGACCTGGCCAACTTCGACCGCTTCACCCCGTGCGGCATCCGCGACGCCGGCGTCACCTCGCTCAGCGCCGAGCTGGGCCGTGACGTGCCGGTGGCCGAGGTGCTGCCGGTGGTCGAGCGGCATCTGCGTACCCTGCTCTGATGCCGCTTTACCGCAATCCGCAGGACAAGCGGGTCTTCGTGCCCAAGAAGGGCGGCGGGGTGGTCCTGAACTTCGGCCACCCCATCGCCTGGACGATCCTCATCCTGATGACGATCGTCCCCTTCCTGATAGTCGCCGCGGTGACGATCGCGTATTTCGTTTAGGGCGCTATTCGGTGCAGGTCCCGCGGGAACGCGGTGACCTCCCGGACGTTGGCGATCCCGGTCAGCCGGGCCACGAAGCGCTCGAGCCCGATCGCCCAGCCCCCGTGCGGCGGCATCCCGTAGCGGAACCCGTCCAGATAACCCTCGTACGGCCCGGTCTCGCCTTTCAACGCGCGAACGTAGTCCTCGTACCGATGCAGCCGCTGCCCGCCCGTGACGATCTCCAGACCGCGGAAGAGCAGGTCAAAACCGTTGCTGTACGCGGGTTCGGCCGGGTCCGGATGCGTGTAGAACGGCCGCTTGCGCATCGGATAACCCGTCACGTACAGGAACTCCGACCCGTGCTCGCGCCGCGCCCACTCCCCCAGCGCCCGCTCGTGCGCCGGCGCCAGGTCGGGCTCGTCCGCGGGGGCCCCGGCGATCTTCAGCGCCTCCCGGAAGTGCACGGCCGGGATCTCACTGAGCACCGCGGGCGTCTCGTATCCCGTACGCGCCCTGATGGTCGACATCATCACCGACAGCGTCCGGGTCAGGGCCGCCATCACGTCCCGATGGTCGTCGATGAACCCCATCTCGGCGTCGAGCGACGTGTACTGCGCCAGGTGCCGCGCGGTGTCGCTCGGCTCGGCCCGGAACACCGGCCCGACCTCGAAGACCCGCTCGAAGACGCCGACCATGAGCTGTTTGTAGAACTGCGGCGACTGGGCCAGGTAGCCCGGCCGTCCGAAGTAGTCGAGCTGGAACACGTTCGCCCCCGACTCCGTGGCCGACCCGACGATCTTCGGCGTCTGGATCTCCACGAACCGCTGCTCGCTCAGCGCGACCCGGAACCCCTCGGTGGCCGCGGCGGCGATCCTCAGCGCGGCCCGGCGGGCCGGATGCCGCAAGGCCAGGGCGGCGTGGTCGAGCTGGGTGGGCAGGCTCGCGGTCAGCTCGGGTCGATGCAGTTCAAACGGCAGCGGTACGCCTGCGGCACTGAGCACCCGGATCTTCGGGTCGGTCAGCTCCACAGTGCCCTGGGTGACGGCGACCGTGCCGACGACCTGGACGACGCTCTCCTCGGTGAGCTCCTCGAGTTGAGCGCGCGTTTCGGGGTCCGACACGACGACCTGGCTGAGCCCCTCGGCGTCCCGGACGATCAGGAACGCCACCGACTTGAGCAGGCGGCGGCGGTGGATCCAGCCGGCGATCGTCACGGTCTCGTGCACGTGGGCGGCCAACTGGGTGGAGAGGATGCGTTGCATGGCGGGGACCTCCTCTGATGACTGCAACGCGGCCCCAGGGAGGTGTGGGCGAGCGGGATCCTCGCGGTGCCACCACACCTTTACGCTTTTCACAGCGCCTCTTGGTCGTGCAACGGCTCGGGAGTGTCTTCGCGCCCCGGCGAACGGGCCACCTTCACAGCTGCCGGTGGCTCTCTCGACCGTCGGATCGGGGCGTTACTCGGTTCCGTCTGCGCCGTCGGCTGGACATTAACAACAGGCATCGAACGTGCGAAAGTGAATTTACGCGTTGCTTGTGAGCGCGGTCACATGTGCCGTTACGTGAGCCTCGTCGCCCATGTCTAGGCAGAGACCTATACAGGCGTAATCTCGGGGCTGTGACTATTGCTCCTGAGGGCCGCCGCATGCTGCGCATCGAAGCGCGCAACGCCGAAACTCCCATCGAGCGGAAGCCGCCCTGGATCAAGGTCAAGGCCAAAATGGGCCCCGAGTACACGCAGATGCGCGGGCTCGTGCAGAAGGAAGGCCTGCACACGGTCTGCCAGGAGGCGGGCTGCCCCAACATCTACGAGTGCTGGGAGGACCGCGAGGCGACCTTCCTCATCGGCGGTGACCAGTGCACCCGCCGGTGCGACTTCTGCCAGATCGACACGGGTAAGCCGGCCGAGTTCGACGCCGACGAGCCCCGCCGCGTCGGCGAGTCCGTCGCCACCATGGGCCTGCGCTACGCCACGGTCACCGGCGTCGCCCGCGACGACCTGCCCGACGGCGGCGCCTGGCTCTACGCCGAGACCGTCCGCCAGATCCACAAGCTGCAGCCCGGCTGCGGCGTCGAGCTGCTGATCCCGGACTTCAACGCCGAGCCCGACCAGCTGGCCGAGGTCTTCGGGGCGACGCCCGAGGTGCTCGCGCACAACGTCGAGACCGTCCCGCGCATCTTCAAGCGGATCCGGCCCGGCTTCCGCTACGAGCGCTCGCTCAACGTCATCACCCAGGCCCGCGCGGCCGGCCTGGTGACCAAGAGCAACCTGATCCTGGGCATGGGTGAGGAGCGCTCGGAGATCTCCCAGGCGCTGCGCGACCTGCACGACGCCGGCTGCGAGCTGATCACCATCACGCAGTACCTGCGCCCGACGCCGCGCCACCACCCTGTGGAGCGCTGGGTCAAGCCCGAGGAGTTCATCGAGCTCAACGAGGAGGCCCTGCAGATCGGCTTCTCCGGCGTGATGAGCGGGCCGCTGGTCCGGTCGTCGTACCGGGCGGGCCGGCTCTACCAGCAGGCGCTCGACGCACGTAAGTAAGCAGCTTTCCCGCTCGCCCCGGCCGTTTCGGCCGGGGCGTTGCCGTATCCCGTCCGGCCGGGCCCGGGCCGCCCTAATCTGAGTTGACCATGCTGCGTCTCCTCTGCTTGCTGGCCGCCCTCGTCGCCCCGGCCGTGGCATCGCCGGCCTTCGCGGCCGACGCCTGCGTGTCCGCGGCCGCCGCCACCTACCGTCACTCCTTCGACGGCCCGTCCGGCTCCGTGACGGTCACCGCGGCCAAGGCGCTCTGCTCCGGGCAGACGCAGACGTTCGCCCTCGCCTCGTACACCACCGGGTCGGCCACCTCCAACGCCCGCCCGTTCGTCTACTCCACCGACCGCGGCTCGATCACCTCGGCCAGGCGCAGCCTCACCCTGAAAGTCGTCGTCCCCCGCTGCCACACCCAGGTCGAAGCCATCGCCGGCACCGCCCTGCAGTACGAGGACGCCAACCCGGCCATCGCCCTGCTGGGCGCCGACCCCCGCTTCGACGGCCCGCTCGCCTCGTACCGCGGGGGCGGCAAGGAATGCGCGCCCGCCCCCACCGTCACCTTCGACAACGCCTGCGACGGCTCGTTCACCGGCACCCTCGCCAACAGCGACCGTGCCACCACCGACGCCGTCTTCCTCACCGGCGACCGCCTGCTGCGCCTCGCCCCCGGCGAATCCCACAAACTGACCGCCCGCGCCGGCTCCACCCTGACCATCCGGACCAACACCGCGGTGACGTACGCCGGCACGTGGCGCCAGCCGGCCACCTGCGGCACCCCCACCGCCGCCCCGACCACCGCCCCCGCCTCTCCGACCCCCGCCCCATCTGCAGGCGGCGGGGCAGCTGGCGGCCCCGCCTCCACCCCAGCCACCTACCCTTCCGTCGCCACCACCACCGCGACCGACCTCACCGGCGACCCCGGCGCCTGGTACCCGGCCACCCCCACCACCCCGGCCGTCGCCACCTCCAGCTCGGCCAACTCCGGCATGAACCCCGGCAGCGTCCTCGCCATCGCCCTGGGCCTCCTCCTCATCGTCGGCGGCGGCTACCTCCTGGTCCGCGTGCTGCGGACCCTCCGCGAAGAGCCCTGACCCGTGCCCCACACTCCCACCGCGCCACCCGGAGCGTGCCCTCCGCCTGCGTGCCGTGGCCTCGACCGCAAGGTGGCCCGGGCTGGGGCGCGTTATCCTGGAGGTGATGCCGCGGCAGCGGACATCCCGGACGAGTGTGTGTCGTACCCGGCCTGACAAGACGACCACCGAAGAGGTGTTCGCCATGGCCTGGCTCGTTCTCGTCGTCTCCGGCATGCTCGAAGCCGTCTGGGCCATCGCCCTCGACCGCAGCGCCGGCTTCAGCCGCCCCCTCCCCAGCGTCATCTTCGTGGCGGGCCTGACCCTCAGCATGATCGGCCTCGGCTACGCCCTGCGTACCGTCCCAGTCGGCACCGGCTACGCCGTCTGGGTCGGCATCGGCGCCGTGCTCAACTCGGTGGTCGGCATCCTCGCCCTGGGCGAGAGCGCCAGCCTCCCCCGCGTCCTGTCCCTCCTGCTGGTCATCGCCGGCATCGTGGGCCTCAAGGTCTTCCACTGACCTGATCCGGGTGCCGGCTCAGTTGCTGAGCAGACCCAGGCGGTGGGCGAAGGTCTTCCACTGACCCAGTCCGGGCGCCGGCTCAGTTGCTGAGCAGACCCAGGCGGTGGGCGACGGCGGCGGCTTCGACGCGGTTGGTGACCTCGAGTTTGGCGATGATGCGGGAGACGTGGACGCTCGCGGTCTTGGGTGAGATGTAGAGGTCGGCGGCGATGCGGCTGTTGCTGTGACCCTCGGCGACCAGGCGGAGGACCTCGCGCTCGCGGGCCGTGAGGAGTTCGGTGCCGGGGGTGGCGGGGGCGGCCGTGCGCAGGCCCAGACGCCGGGCCATGGTGTCGGCGGCGCCGATCAGTGGGGCCGCGCCGAGATCCCCGGCCAGCGCGATGGCTTCGGCGATCAACTCGGCCGGGCCGGACCGTTCCGCCGAGGCCGGCCGCTCCACCGAGCCGGATCGCTCCGTGGAGGCGCCGCGAGAGCCCGGCGCGCTGAGGGAACCGGGCGCGCTGACAGAGCCGGGCGCGCTGACGGAGCCGGGCGCGCTGACGGAGCCGGGCGCGCTGACGGAGCTGGGCGCGCTGACAGAGCCGGGCGCGCTGACAGAGCCAGGCCGGCGCGGGGTGGGCACGTCCGCGGTGGAGGTGGGTGGGGCTGTGAAGCGGGAGGCGGCGAGGGTTTCGGCCAGGGACAGTAACGCGGTGGCCAGCTCGTAGGGGTGGCCGGCGGTGCGCCAGGCGGCGACGGCGGTGCGCCAGGTGGGCTCGGTGTTGGTGAGCAGGGCCTCGACGTGGGCGGCGTGGGCGTGCTCGGCGGGGTAGCGCTGGGGCAGGGCGGCGGCGCGGGAGGTGATCTCGGCGCCGAGCGTGGGGTCGTTGGCCTGGTGGGCGGCCTTGGCCGCGGCGGCCAGGATGGGCCAGGTGTAGCGGGGGTGGCTGCTCGTGTCGGTCTCGGCCAGGGTGGAGCGGGCCACGTCGGCCGCGGAGTGGGGGTCGGCGGACTCCAGGGCGGCCAGGATGTGCAGCTCGTGGATGGTCAGGCGGATCTCGGGCATCATGAACGGCTTCGACAGGAAGGCCAGGGTGCGCCGGACCAGGGCGTCCGCGTCGTCGCGGCCGCGGGCCAGCCGGAGGCGGGCGCGCAGGCGGAGCCAGGGGACGGCCAGCAGGTTGGGCGGGTCGAGGCGGGCGGCCTCGGCCAGGCGGGCGTCGGCCTCGTCCCAGCGGCCCTGGGCGATCAGCGCCTCGGCGTAATTGGCCAGCAGGTAGACGCCGGTGGTGCGGCTGACGCCGATGCGCTGGGCCTCGGGCAGGCCCTCGGCGGCGGCCTCGGCCGATGCTTCGTACTCCCCCACCTCGTAGAGGTGATCGGAGAGGGTGACCAGGCCTCGGGTCAGGCTGGGGACGTCGCGGGCCGCACGGGCCCGGGCCACGGCCGTACGGATGATGGGCAGCGCCTCGGTCACCGGGACCCGGCCCGAGCAGGCCAGCCCGTGGGCCACCTCGGCCATCACCAGTGAGCGCAGGTCGCCCAGCTCGGCGGCGTCGGCCATGGCGGCCTCGGCGACCTCGGTGGCGCGGTCCCGATCGATGCTGGCGAGGATCTGCGCGAGGTCGGCCAGCAACCGGACCCTGTTCTGCCCGTGCGGGGCGGCGAGCAGCAGGCGGAACGCCTCGTCGCACTCGGCCCGGCCGTCGGCCTTGCCCGCGGTGCGCAGCAGCTTGGCCCGGCGGACCAGCAAGCGGCCGGCGCGCAGCGGCTCGGCCTCCAGGTCGAGGTCGCCCAGGGCGGCCCGGGTCAGGCTGAGGGCCCGCATGTGCTCGCCCGACTCGATGGCGGCCAGCGCGGCCTCCTCGAGCAGGTCGCGATGATCGAGGCCGAGCTGGGTCTCGGCGTCGGGCACGTCCTCCCAGAGCTCGAGGACACGGTCGAGCAGCCGGGCCTGCTCCGCGTAGGCGAAGCGGCGGCCGGCCTCGTCGGCCGCGACCTTGGCCGTGACCAGCGCCCGCGGGTGGTCGCGGGCGGCGTGCCAGTGATGGGCGATCTCGGCCGCGGCGTGGCCGACGCCGACCAGGTGGGGCTCGGCCTCCAGCGCCTTGGCGTAGCGGGCGTGCAGCCGGGCGTGCTCGCCGGGCAGCAGATCGTCGTGGACGGCCTCGCGGACCAGGGCGTGGCGGAACTCGTAGCCGCCGTCGCCGTCGAGGACGACCACGAGCTGGGCCGCGACGACGGCCCGGAGCGCCGACTCGAGGTCGGACTCGTCGATGCCGGCCACCCGGGACAGCAGCTCGTGACCGAAGCGGGTGCCGCCGACGGCGGCCACCCGCAGCACCCGCTGGGCCGGCTCGGGCAGCTGGTCGACCCGGGACAGCAGCAGGTCGCGCAGCGAGCCGGGCAGGTCGCTGCAGGCCGGGTCGGCCGGGCCGGCGAACTGCTCGATGAAGAACGGGACGCCTTGAGCGCGCTCGTTGACCGCGTCGACGACACCCGGGTCGGGCTCGGCGCCGAGCAGGTGGGCCAGCATCTCGGCCGTGCCGTCGCGGTCGAGCCGGTCGAGCTCGTGCCGCTGCACGCCGCGGACCCGGTCGAGCTCGGCCAGGAACGGGCGCAGCGGGTGGCCGCGGTGCAGCTCGTCGGTGCGGTAGGTCGCGATGAGCAGCAACCGGGGCAGCCGCAGCGAGCGGACCAGGAAGCCGATCAGGTCGCGGGTGGACCGGTCGGCCCAGTGCAGGTCCTCCAGGACGAGCACCAGGGGCCGCTCGGCGGTGAGCCGGCCGAGCAGCGCGCCGACCGCCTCGAAGAGGATGCCGCGCCGCTGGGCCGGCGGGCCGAGCTCGGGCAGGAGCAGGGCCAGCTCCCGCTGATGCCCGTCGAGCACCCCCGTGCCCTCGGCGCGCACCAGATCTCGGACGGCCCCGGCGAACGGCGCGAAGGGCAGGCCCTCCTCCCCCAGCTCGAGGCACTGCCCGGTCAGGACCCGGACCGGCTCGCCGGCGAGGCCGCGGCAGAACTCCTCGACCAGGCGGGTCTTGCCCACCCCGGCCTCGCCGCCGACCAGCACGGTCGACGGCTCGGCGGAGCGGGTGCGTTTCAGCGCGTCGCGCAGCACGGTCAGGTCGGAATCACGCCCGACCAGGACCTCGCTGTGTGCCGTCACGAGGTCGAGCATGCCATGGGCGTACGACAACTTTCGCTCCCATAAATTCAGGCCGTCATCCGCCGGGGCCACCGCCCACGGGGTGGTGAGGCCGAGCGGGCCAGCCGCCGCGCCGCGGCCTCGTCGATGAGCGAGGCGACATGCTGGCGGTGGAGATCGAGCTGGATGTGCGGATCGGCGAGCGGGAACATCGGTGCCTCCAGGAGGAAGTGGCTGACACCGAGAACTCTTCGCCCGAAGGCACCCCCCGGGCATGGGGCGCCAGCCTTATCTCCACCCGCCGCGACCGCCTTACCCGGCGTAAGACCGCCCGCCCCGCGTAAGGCGTGAGCCCCCCACTACACTTTCGGGTTATGGCAAAACCCGAGGAGAAGGTGTCGTTCGGCACGCGCCTGAAGCAGATCGGCCAGGTGTTCTCGTTCACCGCTAAGCAGGACAAGTGGTTCGTCCCGCTGCTGATCGCGGCCGTGGTCATCCCGGTCGCGCTCACCGTGCTGCTGGTGCTCCTCGGCGCGGGGTGGATCTACATCCCGATCGGCCTTCTGGTCACCCTGCTGGCCGCCGTGATCGTGCTCAACCTGCGGTCGAACGCCGCGATGATGAATGCCGCCGAGGGTCAGCCCGGCGCCGCCGCCTCCCTGGTGGAGAACATGCGCGGCGACTGGCGGGTCCGCCCGGCGGCCTCGTCGACGACGCAGTTCGACATGGTGCACATCGTGATCGGCAAGCCCGGCGTGATCCTGCTGGCCGAGGGCCAGCCGCAGCGCGTGCGCGGCCTGCTCGGCCAGGAGAAGAAGCGGCTCTCCAAGGTCATCGGCAACGCCCCGCTCTACGACTACATCATCGGCAACGGTGAGGGCGAGCTCCCGATCAAGAAGCTGCGCACCACGCTGATGCGCATGCCGCGCAATCTGACCGGCAAGGACGTCAACTCGCTGGACAAGCGGCTGGGCGCGCTGATGGCCCGCCCGCAGATGCCCAAGGGCGCCATCCCGAAGAACATGCGCCCCAGCAAGGGCGCCTTCCGGCAGCAGCGCCCCCGCTAGCAGACCCGACAAAAGGCCGGTGCCCGCTGGGCGCCGGCCTTTTGCGTGCCCAAGCCTTGACACCTATCGATCAGCGGCATAACGTCCCCGCCAACTGTTAAAGAGTTTGCCTATCAGTGAGCTCGAGGGGGCGACATGACCCGTCCGGCCGGTTCGGCCCGGTTGCTGCGCACGATGAACGAGAGCGCGGCGCTGGCCCACCTGCTGGACCCCGGCATGCTCACCCGCGCCGACCTGCGCCGGCTCACGGCGCTGTCCACCCCCACGATCTCCGAGGTGCTGCGCCGGCTGACCGAGGCCGGCCTGGTCACCGTGGCCGGCCACGACAGCGGCCGGCCCGGCCCCTCCGCCGAGATCTACAACGCCCATCCCGACGCGGCCTACGCGGCCGCGGTCTCGGTCCGCGACGTCGGCCCGGGTGGCGCCCCGTCGGTCGTGGCCGCGCTCCGCGACCTCACCGGCGCCCTGCGCGGGCGCCTGGAGATCCCCATCGACTTCGCCGCCACCGACCCCCTGACCGCTCTCTCCGGCGTGGTCAAGCGGCTCGGCGAGGAGGCCGGCGTCCCGGCCGACCGCATCCGGCACGTGCAACTCGGCGTGCCCGGCTCGTACGACCCGCGCACCGGGACCATCCGCCACGTCGACGTGCCCGGCCTGGGCCGTACCGGCCTGGTGGCCGAGCTCGCCGCGGCGCTCGGCACCGAGGTCGGCGCCGACAACGACGTCAACCTGGCCGCGATCGCCGAGCGGCGGCGCGGGGCCGGCCGCGGCGCCGAGAGCTTCGTCCTGCTCTGGCTGGGCGAGGACGGCCTCGGCCTCGCCATCGACCTGGGCGGCACGCTGATGCGCGGCGCCCGCGGCGGGGCCGGTGAGATCGGCTACATGCCGCTGGCCATGAGCGGCGAGAAGGCCGACCTGCACGACCTGGTCGCCGGCGCGGCCATTCTGGAACTGGCCCGCCGGGACGGCACGACGGGGCGTACGCCCGCCGAGGCCGTCCGCAACGCCGGCAGCGGCCTGCTGACCGAGATCGCCGACCGCGTCGCGGTCGGTGTGGCCGCGGTGATCGCCGTGCTCGACCCGCACCTGGTGGTGCTGGCCGGCCCGATCGCCCAGGCCGGCGGTCACGCCCTCCTCACCGCTGTCCGGGCCGCCGTGCGCCGGGCCGCGCCGCTGGAGAGCGAGATCGCCGTGACCGCCATCGATGACGACGCGGTGCTGCTCGGCGCGCTCGACGCCGGCCTCACCGCGGTCCACAACGCACTGCTCGCCACCATCCGCGACAGCTGACCCTCACCCCCTGGAAGGCCATTGTGAACAAGCGGCTCCCCCATGCCCTTTTCGCCCTGACAACCGCAGCCCTACTGGCGACGGCTTGCACGCCGGCCCCGAAGGAGAACAAGATCGCCGATCCCGGTACGGAGGTCTCCGGCACCGTCGAGCTCTGGCACTTCTTCACCGAGCGGGAGGCCGACGCGGTCGCCGCCGTGGTCAAGGACTTCGAGCAGAGCCACCCGAAGATCAAGGTGACCATCAAGCCGGGGCAGGACGACTCCAAGGTCACGCAGGCCATCGGCGCCGGCAACGGGCCGGACGTCGGGCTCTCCTACTCCACCGACATCGTCGGCAAGTTCTGTTCCTCCGGCGCCTGGGTCGACCTCAAGCAGTACATCGACCGCGACAAAGTGGACCTGAACCAGCTGAACGCGACCACCCGCTCGTACACCGAGTTCCAGGGCAAGCGCTGCGCGATGCCGTTCCTGGCCGACGCGTACGGCATGTTCTACAACAAGGATCTGTTCGCGAAGGCGGGGCTGGACGGGCCCCCGAAGACGCTCGACGAACTCACCGCGTACGCCAAGAAATTGACCGTGAGGAACGCGGACGGGTCGCTCAAGACGGTCGGGTTCCTGCCGCTCTACGACTTCTACGAGAACGCGGCCGCGCACCTCGCGCCGGCCGTGGGGGCCAAATGGCTCGGTGACGACGGTAAATCCGCGGTCGGCGCCGACCCGGGCTGGAAGACGCTGCTCGCCTGGCAGAAGAACCTCGTCGACTGGTACGGATACGAGAACCTGACCAAATTCCGGGCCGGCCTGGGCGACGAGTACAGCGCCGACAACGCGTTCCAGAAAGGCCAGGTCGCGATCAACATCGACGCCGAGTACCGGCTCGCGTTCGTCAAGGACCAGGCCCCCAACCTGAAGTACGGGGTGGCGCCGATCCCGGCCAGCGATCCGGCGAGGTACGGCGCGGGTTACGTCACCGGCAACATTCTCGGGATCAGCAAGAACGCCAAGAACCCCGAGGCCGCGTGGGAGCTCATCAAATATCTGACCACCAACGACCAGGCGATCGTGAAGCTGGCCGGGCTGCTGAAGAACATCCCGACCACGACCGCGTCGATGAGCGACCCGAGCCTGCAGTCGGACGCCGATTTCAAGACGTTCATCGACATCTTCAGCAACCCGAACTCGTCGACCACGCCGCCTTCGGCCTCCGGCCCGGCCTATCAGGAGACCTTCGGCCAGTTTCTCAACAACTACCAGTCCGGCAAGGTCAAGGACCTCGACGCGGGCCTGGCCGACGCCGACAAGCAGATCAACAGCGTCATGACGCTGGGCGGCTGACCGATGTCCGCCAAAGTGCGGAGAGGCCTGACCACCTTCTCCTTTCTGGCCCCGGCGCTGATCGGCATAGCGGTCTTCCTCCTCTACCCCCTGGGTTCGGCGGTCTACTTCTCGTTCACGAAGTTCGACCTGCTCTCGGTCCCGGAATGGGTCGGGCTGGACAACTACCGGCGGATGGCCGACGACCCGTTCCTGCTCCAGTCGATCCGCAACACCTTGTGGATGGTCGTGGTCTTCGTGCCGGCGCGCATCATCGGCGCGATCGGCCTGTCGATGCTGCTGACCCAGCTCAAGCGGGGCGCCGGTTTCTTCCGCACGCTGTTCTATCTGCCCGCGCTGGTTCCGCCGGTGGCCGCCACCATCGCGTTCGTCTATCTGCTCAAGCCCGGCACCGGCCCGGTCAACCACTTCCTGGAGAAGATCGGCATCGACGGCCCGCTCTGGTTCAACTCGCCGGCCTGGGCCAAGCCGTCGCTCGTGCTGCTCGGGCTGTGGGCGATCGGCGACCTGATGGTGATCTTCCTGGCGGCCGTGCTCGGCGTGCCGGCCAGCCTGTACGAGGCGGCCGAGCTGGACGGCGCCAACGCGTGGCACCGCTTCCGCTCGATCACGCTGCCGACGATCCGCCCGGTGGTGCTGTTCGCCGCGGTGACCGGCGTGATCTACACGTTGCAGTACTTCGACCAGGCGGCGGTGGCCGGCTCGATCGCCAGCGGGCAGGCCACCGTCGGCGGTGGCATCTCGTCGAACTTCGGTTTCCCCGAGGGGTCGACCTTCACCTATCCGCTGTGGCTCTACACCGTCGGTTTCCGGTACAGCGCCCTCGGCTACGCGAACGCGCTGGCCATCGGCCTGTTCGTGGTGGCCCTGGCCGTCACTCTCATCCTGCTGCGCCGGGCCAAGGCCTTCTCCGGGGAGGAATCGTGACCGCCGTCCTGGAAAGGCCCGTGCACGTCGAGCCGGCCGCTCCCCTCAAACGCCGGCGAAGGCTCGCGTGGATCGCGCGGCACAGCATCGCGATTGCGCTCGGCATCATGTTCCTGACTCCGGTCGTCTATCTCGTGCTGCTCTCGCTGATGACCAGCGACCAGGCCTTGACCGCCGATTACTGGCCGAACTCGTGGCATCCGGAGAATTACATCCGGGTCTTCGAAGTCACGCCGTTGCCGCGCTATCTGCTCAACACGGTCATCTACGCGGTGTCGT
Source organism: Actinoplanes sp. NPDC049598 (assembly GCF_040675435.1). Taxonomy (NCBI): domain Bacteria; kingdom Bacillati; phylum Actinomycetota; class Actinomycetes; order Micromonosporales; family Micromonosporaceae; genus Actinoplanes; species Actinoplanes sp. NPDC049598. Next base: position 42,851 of record NZ_JBFAOX010000034.1, read on the forward strand.
CCACGGTCCTCGTGCTTGCGTCGAGCGTTCCCGCCGCGTACGCCCTGGCGAAGTTGAAGTTCCGCGGCAGCAATGCGCTGTTCCTGTTGGTGATCTGCGTGATGATGCTGCCACCGCAGGTGGTGACCGTGCCGCTCTATCTGATGTGGGCCCGGTACGGCCTGACCGGGTCGCTGTGGCCGCTGATCATCCCGGCGCTGTTCGGCGACGCGTTCTGCATCTTCCTGCTGCGGCAGTTCCTTCTCACCATTCCCACCGAATACCTGGATGCGGCCCGGGTCGACGGCTGCGGCGAATGGCGCACGCTGCTGCGGGTCGTGCTGCCGATGGCCCGGCCCGGCATCGCGGCGGCCGGGCTGTTCCAGTTCTTCTACTGCTGGAACGACTATTACGGCCCGCTTCTCTACACCAGCGAGAACGAGAGCTCGTGGACGCTGTCGCTCGGCCTGGCGTCGTTCCACAGCGTCCATCACGTCGACTGGAATCTCGTCACGGCGGCGACCGTACTGGCCATGGCGCCACTCATCGTCATCTTCTTCTTCGCTCAACGTGCCTTTGTTCAGGGCATCACACTGACAGGATTCAAGGGTTGAAAATCGCGGTGGTGGGCGGCGGGTCCACGTACAGCCCGGAATTGATCGATGGTTTTGCCCGTCTCGGCCCGATGGTCACCGAGCTCGTGCTGATCGACCCGGCCGCGGAAAGGCTTGAGGTGGTGGGCGCCTTTTCCGCCCGCATCCTGAAGCATTACGGCCATTCCGCGAAGATCTGGTGGACCACCGATCTGGACGCCGGGGTGAGCGACGCCGACGTCGTGCTCATCCAATTGCGCGTCGGCGGCCAGCAAGCGCGCATCGCCGACGAGACGTTCCCGCTCGACTGCGGCTGCGTCGGCCAGGAGACGACGGGCGCCGGCGGTCTGGCCAAGGCGCTGCGCACCGTGCCGGTCGTGCTCGACGTGGCCGAACGCGCCCGCCGCCGGGCCGCGCCGAACGCGTGGATCATCGACTTCACCAACCCGGTCGGCATCGTCACCCGCGCCCTGCTCGACGCCGGGCACCGCGCGGTCGGGCTGTGCAACGTGGCGATCGGCTTCCAGCGGCGCTTCGCCGGCCACCTCGGCGTCGAGCCGTCCCAGGTCGTCCTCGAACACGTCGGCCTCAACCACCTGACCTGGGAACGCGCGGCCTATGTGGACGGCGTCGACCGGCTGCCCTCCCTTCTCGCCGACTTCGCGGGCGAGCTGGCGGCCGAGGTCGACCTGCCCGAGGAGGTGCTGCGCACCCTCGGCAACGTCCCCTCCTACTACCTCTCCTATTTCTATTCGCATGATCGGCACGTCCGGGAGTCGCGCGGTCAGGCCACTCGGGGCCAGCGGGTCGCGGAGATCGAGGCGACCTTGCTGGAGATGTACCGCGACGTCACCCTCACCGAGAAGCCCGCGTTGCTCGGCCAGCGCGGCGGCGCCTACTACTCCGAGGCGGCGGTCGGCCTGATCGCCTCCCTGCACGGCCACGACGACGGCGCGGTCCACTCGGTCAACGTGCGCAACGAGGGCACCCTCCCCTTCCTGCCGGACGACGCGGTCATCGAGATCTCGGCCCGCGCGGGCGTCGCGGGCCCCACCGCGCTGCCGATCAACCCCCTGCCACCAGACCTGAGCGGCCTGGTCACGCACGTTTGGGGGTACGAGGAACTGGCGCTCGACGCTGCTCTGAGGGGCGGCCGGGAGCGGGTGTACCGGGCGCTGCTCGCGCACCCGCTGGTCGGGCAGCACCCTCTGGCGTCTGGATTGACGGACCGGCTGATCGCCAGCGGCCGCGACCATCTCGCGTGGGCGCGATGAGCGCGCTCTTCCTGGCCGTCGACGGCGGAAACTCCAAGACCGACGTGGTGCTCGGCACCGCGGCGGGCGAGGTGCTCGGCGTGGCCCGGGGCGGCACGTCGTCGCCGCACAACGTCGGCCTGGAGGGGTCGATCGCGGTGATCGACGAACTCGTCCGGCGGGTCGTCCCGGACGGCGTCACCGTCGACCTGGTCGCCGCCTACCTGGCCGGGGCCGACCTGCCGATCGAGGTCAGCCGGCTCGAGGAGGCCGTGTCGCAGGCCGGCTGGGGGCGGAAGACGCTGGTCGACAACGACTGCTTCGCGCTGCTGCGCTCGGGCACCTCGATGCCGGACGCGGTCACGGTCGTCTGCGGGGCGGGCAACAACTGCGTGGGCCGGGCGGCCGACGGGCGTACCGCCAGGTTTGTCGCTCTTGGCCCCGTCTCCGGCGACTGGGGTGGCGGGCACGACCTCGCCGAGCACACGCTGCGCCTGGCCGCCCGCGGGGAGGACGGCCGGGGCAAGCCGACCGCGCTCAGCGCCGCCGTGGCCGCCCACTTCGGCCGGCCCACGGTCGAGGCGGTGTCGATCGCCCTGCACTTCGGCGAGATCGACCACGACGAGGTGCCGTCGCTGTCCGAGCTGCTCTTCGAGGTGGCGGCGACCGGCGACCCGGTCGCCAGTGGCCTGGTCAGCCGGCAGGCGTCGGAGATCCTGGGCCAGCACCGGGTGGCGGCGAGCCGGCTCGGCCTGCTGTGGCAACCGCACGCGCTGGTGCTCGGCGGCAGCGTCCTGCGGGCCCGCCACCCGCAACTGCACTCGCTGGTCGTCGACGGCGCGCGCCGCCAGGCCCCGTACGTCGAGATCAGCGTCCCTACGGCGCCGCCGATCGTCGGGGCGGCCCTGCTGGCCATGGACGAGCTCGAGTCGTCCCCCGGCGCCGAACCCCGGCTGCGGGAGGCGCTCAGGGACGTCGCACGATGACCGAACGGGCGGCCCGGTCGTGCAGGCCGCGGCCGTCCCCGTCGTTGAACAGGGCCGGGATGACCAGGGCGAGCAGGACAGCGCGGATCAGGCCGCGGACGAGGCCGACGGCGCCGCCGTCCGTAATGGAGACGATACGGAGCTTGGCCAGGGTCATGCCGAGCGTCTGGCCGAACAAGCCCACGAAGAAGGCGTGCACCACCACGAAGATGATCAACTGGGGCCACGGGTTGGTCCGCAGATCGTCGACGAAGAACGTCGCCACCAGGCTGGCCAGCGCCCAGTCGATCAGCAGGGCGACCAGCCGGCGGCCGAAGCCCGCCATCTCGGCCTGCCTGAGATCGATCGCATCCGCCATGCCACCAGCGTACGCGGGGCGGTTTCGGTGACCCGGCACACGCCTCGGCCGGTCTGCGATAGCCTCGCCTAGTCGCCCACAGCGTTCGTAACACGGCAGAAACATTTGGGATACGCCGGGGCAACTCCCACCCCATAGCGTCGCGACCAGCCTAGCCACGCGGCGGAACCACGCCGCCCCGGTCTCGATTTTCCGTGCCAGGAGGACGTGTTGTTCGCCAATCCCGAGGAACTCCTGCGATACCTCAAGGACGAGGACGTCAAATTCGTCGACGTGCGGTTCTGTGACCTGCCCGGCGTGATGCAGCACTTCAACATGCCGGTCGAGTCGTTCGACGACAGCGTCGTGACCGACGGCCTCGCCTTCGACGGATCCTCGATCCGCGGGTTCCAGGCCATCCACGAGTCCGACATGATGCTGCTGCCGGACGTCACCACGGCCTTCATCGACCCGTTCCGCATCCAGAAGACGCTGGCGCTGAACTTCTTCATCCACGACCCGTTCACCCGCGAGGCCTACTCGCGTGACCCGCGCAACGTGGCGAAGAAGGCCGAGACGTACCTCGCCTCCAGCGGCATCGCCGACACCGCCTACTTCGGCGCCGAGGCCGAGTTCTACATCTTCGACTCGATCCGCCACTCCACCGCGGCCAACGAGGCGTTCTACTACATCGACTCGATCGAGGGCGCCTGGAACTCCGGCAAGGAGGAGGAAGGCGGCAACCGCGGCTACAAGACCGCGTACAAGGGCGGCTACTTCCCGGTAGCCCCGCTCGACCACTACTCCGACCTGCGCGACGCCATGGTGCGCCGCCTGATCGACGTCGGCTTCACCGTCGAGCGCTCGCACCACGAGGTCGGCACCGCCGGCCAGGCCGAGATCAACTACAAGTTCTCGACCCTGCTGCACGCCGGCGACCAGATGCAGATGTTCAAGTACATCATCAAGAACACCGCCTGGGAGCACGGCAAGACCGCCACGTTCATGCCGAAGCCGCTCTTCGGCGACAACGGCTCCGGCATGCACACCCACCAGAGCCTCTGGCTGAACGGCGAGCCGCTGTTCTACGACGAGACCGGCTACGCCGGCCTGTCCGACACGGCCCGCTGGTACATCGGCGGCCTGCTGCACCACGCGCCTTCGCTGCTCGCCTTCACCAACCCGACGGTCAACTCGTACCGGCGCCTGGTGCCCGGCTACGAGGCCCCGGTCAACCTGGTCTACTCGCAGCGCAACCGCTCGGCCTGCACCCGCATCCCGGTGACGGGCAGCAACCCGAAGGCCAAGCGCGTCGAGTTCCGCGTCCCGGACCCGTCGTCCAACCCGTACCTCTCCTTCTCGGCCCAGATGATGGCCGGCCTCGACGGCATCAAGAACAAGATCGAGCCCCCGGCCCCGATCGACAAGGACCTCTACGACCTCCCGCCGGAGGAGTGGGGCAACGTCAAGCAGGTCCCCGGCTCCCTCGACGCCGTCCTCGAGTCCCTCGAGAACGACCACGAGTTCCTCACCGCCGGCGGCGTCTTCACCGACGACCTGATCTCCACCTGGATCGACTGGAAGCGCACCAACGAGATCGACCCGGTGCGGCTCCGCCCGACCCCGCACGAGTTCGAGATGTACTACAACGTCTGACGCTGCCCAAGGCCCTGACCAGCGGTTTTTCGTACGCCGGTCTGATCTTGGGCACAACTCGGGCACAGCCTGAGGAACGGCGGTCATGTCTGGCTCCCAGCCGACATGGCCGCCGTTTCGCGTCGACCGAGCGCGCCGTCAACCAGTGAACGCGTGCAATCGAGGGCGTCCGGCCACTCATGCACGTACTTGTTGAGCGTCACCGTCGGCGTTGAATGCCCGAGTGCCAACTGCACCGTCTTGACACTGGCCCCGGGATGGATCAAGGGGATTGCGTAGTAATGCCGTAGGCCGTGAAAGCCCCGTCGCAGCGGCAGACCGACTCTGGCGCGGACCGGCGTCCACGTACGCGAGAACGTAGAGGCAAGCACCGATTACCGTCGGCCCCTCGGAATAGCAAATTTGCAGGCCGTCGTGTCGGGTGACGTAAGTCAGTGTCGTCGTCGACTTCGACCACGCGGCTCACAGGCCGATGGTACGAGTGCGTACGCAACGCTGGCACAGTGGCCACCCGACCACTTGCCAACCTTCACCTCGCGGGTCGGTTGAGCGACCTGTAGCCGGACTGAAACGCCTTGCCCTTCGATCCGATCTCCGGGTTCGAGCGCACTGCGAACGTCACCCGCCGCACCGTCTGCAAGCCGTGCCCAGTGCAGCGGTCCGGTAGCGGTGACTTGTGGGCGAGCCAGTCAGCCGGAATGTCTACCGTCATCGCTGTCGACACGCAGAACCTCCCAGACTCGTCGTCATCGATGCGATGGCGAAGCTGTCCGTCAGAGTTTTCATGACAGTGACGGGGGCACCAGTGAGCTTTACGGCGAACCACGATCAGATCCACAGCTTCGCCACCACGATCGGCGGGCTGACCGACGACGCCGACGAGGCCGTCAACTACACCCGCGAACACCTCGGCATCGGCTACGCCGACGGGCGCATGTTCGCCACTGTCGTCGACACTGCCACCACCGTCCGCGAAGCCCTAGTCGCGAACTACACCGCTCCGGCGAAACTGGCCGACGCGTCTGAGCAGGGAATCGTCAAGACCGCCAATCAGTATGGCGACACCGACCAGGCCGCTGCCGGCCCGTGTCGACGCCAACTACTGACGACGAGCCGAGACGGAGACACCTTCCCATGACGGACGCGCCCGTAGAAGCCTTGACCGCCCCGGTCGCCGAAGCTCCCATCCCGGACCTGGTCAACAACATCCTCGGCGGCGGGCAGTACATCAGGCCGTCCTACTGGCTTGGCTGGGCCATGGAGAAAGTCTGCAGCGTCAAACCCTGGGGCTGGATCGCCGAACAGTTGGCCGGCGATCGGAACGACGCCGCCGAAGCCAGCTCCGCCATCACCAACCTGGCCGAGTGCAACACCCGCTACGGCGACACCATTAACCAAGCCGCCGAGACCCACATCCCCAACGAGTGGGACGGCAACGCTGCTCTAGCCGCGCACACCTACTTCACCCAGCTCGCTCAAGACCTGCAAGCCCTGGTCGTCGCCGCACTCAAGGACATTGCCGGGGAGTTCCGCAGCCTCGCCGTCGGCATTGAGAAAATGGCACAGTCCCTGCAAACCCTGTGCCGAGACCTCCTCGACTGGCTGATCGCCATCGGCATCTCAGCAGCTGCGGCCGCCGCCTCAAGCTGGACCGTCGTCGGCGGCGTCACCGGAGCCGCCGCCACCGCAGCCTCCATCTGGGAAGCCGTCAAAGTCTGGTACCTCATCCCAGACGCCCACGACGCCGCCTGGGCCGCCGTCCAAGGCTTCGTCGGCCTCACCGCCGCCCACCTCGGCGCCATCCACGGCATGGACCACATCACCCTGCCTGCCACCGCCTACAACCACCCCGGAGTCTGACGTGACCGACGCCCACAACGAACCCACCATGCCCGTCGGCCATGGAGATCTTGCCCTCGCATGCCACCTCCGTAAATCCTTGGAAGTGTTGCGCGACGGCAGCGACAACGACGAATTCCGTCGTCTCGCCAACGACGTTCTCTATGGCCCCTTTAGCCTCCGCGATGTCTATTTCACTCCGACCTTCGCCGCTGGCATCAATCCAGGCAGCAAGCTATTCGGCAAACGCTGGGAGCAACTCAGCCGCGAAGAGCAAGAGAGGCTGGCGGACCAGGGGCAACGACAGTTTGACGGTGACAGGACGCGGCTACGAAACGCGGACCGAAGGCGATGATGCGCCGAATACAGTGTTGCGCGCCAACTTGGGCCAATAAGGGGATCTATGCAAAAGTGTAGCTAGGCGAGGAGATAAATCTTCTCGAGCTAGGCTCTAGGGCCCATCGCGTACATCCAGCGCAACTGGCCCGTTGCGCAAACTTGCACTCCGGACAGAGTTGCCCTTCAATCGAATAATTACGCGGCGTGCCGATTCAAGCTAACTACTGTTGGTCGAGTTAGAGAGTGACCTTAGCCATGTACGATCTTGACCTTAGAACCGCGATCGCGACTGCTGCGTTTATCATCTTACTAGTGATGGCACGTCGAATTATTCGCTTTGTGATCGCACGTCGCAATAAAATAGCGAATCGGCTATTTCAGGCGGCGAGTAGGTTTTTAAAGGAATCGATAGTCCGTCGGGCCGAGCTGAAGGCATACTGCTATAAAGAGCTTAATCGCTCCGCCAACAGGTTTCTTCCAATACCAGGGGCGAACGATGCCCTCCTAACCGATAAGGCATTCGTTCCACTAACTTTGGAGAACGAAGCCTTGAGCGAAGTTTCCGAGGCGCGAAACATCTGGGACGGGGACGCAACTCGGGTGCAGATTGTAGGAGACCCCGGTTCTGGCAAAACCTCTTTTGTCAAGCGAGTCTTACGAGAAGCGTGTCGGGAAGCAATCTTGGACAAAACAGCTCCTCTTCCCGTGGTGCTCGAACTTAAAAGTCTTAGTCCGCCTCGGCGCACGATGACGGATTCTGCGCTCGCTGAGTGGCTCGTAAGCCAGATCAGAGCCATGGTTGATTCTGCTGAAGGGCAGGGTAAAGCCGCAGGGCTATTCGACTATTTCGTTAATAGACAAGGCGTTACCGTCTTTCTCGACGGCTTAGATGAAGTCGCTTCAGAGTCGTATCCTCTCGTGCAACGAGCATTGTCGGCACTAAGTCGACTGCTGGAGGACCGGAACACCGAAAACCGCATCTTGCTCACAATGAGAAGCCAATTCTATCAGCAGATTCGCGACGAATATTCAACGACATATCCGCGCGTTTATCACATTCAGCCATTCTCGCCCGCCGACATCTATACGTTCCTTCAGCGATGGCCTTTTAAGGAGAATGTTGATGTGAGGCGAACGACGAACCGGATTTTTGGTGATCTTACCGACAGACCGACCTTGCGAGACATGTGTTCCAATCCGCTGGTGCTGGCGATGTACGTCTCTAGCGATCAGTCTGGGGGAGAGGCCGGCACGCCAGATACAAGAACCACGTTTTATTCCAGCGTAGTCGATGAGTTACTTGTACGGCGACGAGGAAGGCAGCTTGCGAGACAGTTCAAAAGTACAGTCAGAACCCAGCGTGAGCGTCTTTTTGGAAAGCTTGCCTTCGAGAATCTTATGGATGTCAGGCAGCCAGCCAACGTAATTTCTTGGGCTCGAGCTCTAGAGGTAACGAACGAAGTATACGGCCTGGATGGCATCCGTGCGGAAGATCAGCTGCGCCAGGTGTGCAAGGAAACCGGCATGCTGTCAGAGGAGCGCAAAGATGAGACGCTACGTTTTATCCACTTAACCTTTTGCGAATTCTTTGCTGCGAAGGAAGCGATCGAGGGAAGGGAAGAAGGCTGGGAAGAGCTAATTGATCAGCACGTCAAACTCCGGGAGATTTCGACACACACAGCTTCGCGTTTACTCGAGGTTCTGCCTTTTGCTGTCGGATTGACGAATAGAGTAGGCCACGCGGCCGCCATTGATGAAATTAGAAAACTGGATGATCGGCTAGTGCTTGGGCGGGTATATCTCGAGAGCCAGGCCTACGACCACCCAAGTTGGACCGATTATGTGAAATCGGAGGCGCGCCTGCTCACCCGCGGTAATAAGAAACAGTGGGATGAAGTCTGGCTGAAACGGCTGCACCTGTTTACTGTTGTTCTGGCAGATGAAGCCGAGTGGCGGCTCGCCAACAACAGAAAGCCTTCGGCACCGACACTGGAGGCGGTATTTGCTAAGCTGGTTTCGGACGATAAAGAACGACTCCTGGTCGTTTTCCACTCGTATGCTGCGGTCGATCCGCAAGCAGCACTTAGACTGGCAGCTTCTCTGAAGATTGACCTTGTAAGCAACTATCCCCAGATTGTCATAGACAACCTCTCAAGTCCACCATTCTTTTCGCTGATAATGGAGCAGCTCGCTGCCGAAATGCCGCTCAGTCTAGATAAAATGGCGCTACTTTGCGAGGCAGCGCTATCGAATGAGTGGGTCGCGTTTGAATTGCACAGGCTGCCGATGCTCTCGCTGGCATTGGGTAACGTGGAAGATATACCTCGCGGCTCGCGTTGGTTTACAGGACGACAAGGTGGCCTGACGGACTACGAGGCTGGTTTCGGTTTGCCGATGAGTCCGCTAACCGTCTGCTTGAGCTTCGTTCATCGCGACTGGAAACTGCTTAAAAATAGTGCCGCCTTCGCCCACCTAAGCGTGCTGGAGAACGTTTCGCCGCCAGGTGGGGCCTGGTATTTCCGGTGGTTGGATCTTCGGTTGTGGCTTCTTCCGGCGATTGTTATCTTTCCACTTCCGGCCGCACCCTTGGCTGTAGCGATGTCGTCGGATTCTGCTCCAGCGTGGTGGTTGTTTGTTCTCATACCTCTGAGCATACTTGCTGCGCAGATAGCGGGTTATCCTCATCAACGTAGCCTTGTCTACCGAGACTTTATCTTGATCGGTCCCCGCATGACCGACCCTGAGCAGTATTCGGGAATTTCGACTGTTTTGAAGTTCGGCGCTCTGCTTACAAAGCCTGAGATGAATCGCTTGCGAAGCGTGCGGCGTGGCATGGAGTTTTCGGCTCAGGAGGCTCGGCGCAAATCGCAGCCGGTATAGCTTCATCCACCATCTACTTAGCGGAAGGGATATGGGGACGGATGTCAAGTGTGTGGTCAAGTTTGGACTGGGGAAATGTCCCCGCTTGGGTAAGTTCCATCATAACTAGTTCTTCGCTCGGCCTTGCGTCTTTGACCTATCGAAAAAGCGTTGACGATAGGCGCCGCGAACAGCGCTCGAAGGAGCTGGAGCAGACAGGCATGGTCAGCGCTTGGCTCTTGAACGAGTGCACAGTAGTCATTCGCAACGGAAACAAGGTCGCTGTAGTCGTCACTGCGTACTACGACCTTGGGTATCAGATTATTCTTGCGGGCCCGAGGTCGCTGGGCCCAGAAGATCAAATAAGTATAGTTATTGACGAATCTGTGCTGACGGAGACTGCACGAGATTATGACGACGAGTCACGACACCTTCCAGCGCTAGTAGTCACTGATTCCATGGGGCGGCCATGGCTGCGAGCGCCCGGAGGTGAAATTTCGGCGGGTGACCCCACCGCAGACGAAGCTTTCAAATCGAGATTTGCGACACTGGGAAGTCGCCTCAATTTTAATACGGTGTCGGCTTGACTGAGCGGCTTGATCCGATCATTTTGGACCTCATACGCAGGGCATCATATGCCGCGTAAGCCCCTGCTCGCACAGCGGTCACAACGGACCCATCGGCCAGGCGCCCCAGGCCTCTTGGTAGCACATTAAGTCCAAGAAAAGTCACTCACCGCAACCGTCGATGACACGGCCGCACGGGTAAGAAACCATGCTGCTTAGGTTTCGTCAGCTCAGGGCGCTCTAGGGTGACCGCCGTGGAGATGGTCGCGGTTGGCCTGGCGCTGGGGCTGGCGGCTGGGGTCAGTCCAGGGCCGCTGATGGTTCTGGTGATTACTCAGGCGTTGCGGGGTGGGTGGCGGGCCGGGGTGGTGACGGCGGCGGCGCCGCTCGTCAGTGATGCGGTGGTCATTGTCGGGGTGCTGCTGGTTCTCAGTGCTCTGCCGCAGCGGGTGCTGCCGGTCATGGGGGTGGTCGGTGGGGCGTACGTCATCTGGTCGGGGGTGGAGACCTGGCGGGAGGCGCGGCACGGGCGGGTGAGGGGCTGGGACGGCGCGGCGACGAAGGCGTTTCGGCGGGCGGTGATGGTGAACATTCTCAGCCCGCATCCCTGGTTGAGCTGGGCTACGGCGCTCGGGCCGCTGCTGGTGACCACCTGGCATCGGTCGGAGGGGGCGGCCGTGGCGTTCGTCGCCGGGTTCTACGTGAGTCTGGTCGGGGCGAAGGTCGCCGTGGCCGTCCTGGTCGCCGGCGGTCGGGGGCGGCTTACCGACACCGGCTATCGACGGGCGTTGCGGGTGGGTGCGTTCCTGCTGGCGGCGGCCGGGGTGGCCCTCATTGTGGAGTTTCTTCCGCGGGCGGTGAGCTGATGTCCAAACCGGACGCTGACGCCGCGGTGGTGGCGGTGACGTCGGCTGCGCGGGCGTACGCCTCGTCGAAGCCGGCGTCGCCCAGGGCGGCTCGGGCCTCGGCGGTGATGCGGTCGACGTCGGGGACGGCGCGGTCCTTCGAGCCGCGGACGGCGTCGGCCGCGCCGAGCAGGTAGGCGGCCTGGGAGGCGTTGCCCTCGCGCATCATCAGGTCGGCCACGCCGACCAGGACCAGGGCGATGACCGGCGAGTCGCGGGAGACGGCCGCGGACTGCATGGCCTCGGTGTGCCAGCGGCGGGCCGCGGTCAGGTCGCCGGAGGCGGCGTCGACGAGGCCCTGGGTGCTCAGGGTGATGGCGCGGAACTGGGGGACGGCGGCCGGGTGCTTCATCATGCGTACCGCGTCCTGCATGCTTCGGCGGGCCTCGTCGAGGTCGCCTTCCATTCTCGCGAAGGTGGCGCTGCCGTACGCGACCGAGGCGTTGACCTCGGGGAGGTTCATCTCCTCGGCGGCCGCCTTGGCCTTCTTGAGCTGGATGCGGGCCTCGGTGGTCTCGCCGGCCAGCCACAGCTGATGAGCCAGTTTGACCTCCATCTGGGGCAGGTCCTCGCGGACACCGACCTCGCGGACCAGGACGATCGCCTCCCGCTGCCAGATCACGGCCTGCGCGAAGTCGCCGCGGGCGGCCGCCATGTCGCCCAGCGAGCTCAGGGCGAAGCCGATGCCCCAGCGTTCGCCGATGGCGCGGAAGCCGGCCAGGGCCTCGCGCATCTCGGTCTCGGCCACGTCGGGGCTCTGGCCGAAGTTCAGCCGCAACTGCGACACGATCATCTTGGCGACTGCGCGCAGCCAGGGGTCGGGGTCGTCGAACAGCGGCTCGGTCATGCGGAAGCCGAGCTCGGGATCGTCGCGGTCGTCGAACATCGCCGTCAGCGGGCCGATCAGGCGCAGCGCGGGGTGTGCGGAACTGCTGCCGGCCCCGGCTTCGCTCGCGCGGCGGAACTCCTCGTGCACCCGGTCCAGGTCGAGCGCGCCTTCCAGGCCGTTGATGGCGGCGTACGTGTGCACCAGTGCCAGCTCGTCGATGTCCGCCTCGGCCGCCGCCGGCATCGCGGACACGCCGGCGGCCAGCGTCGCCCCCTCCTGACGGTGCCCGCTGAGCCACCAGTACCAGCCCAGCCGGGCGACCAGGGCGGCGGCCGTACGCGCGTCGCCCGCCTCGATCGCGGCGCGCACCGCGGCGTGCAGGTTGTCGTGTTCGGCGGCCAGCCGGCGCAGCCACACCAACTGGTCGTGGCTGCGCAGTTCGGGGTCGGCCCGGCCGGTCAGCTCGATCAGCCAGCCGGCCAGGGCGAGCCGCTGCGACTCGGCCTCACCGGCGTCGGCCAGCCGCTCCAGCCCGTACTCCCGGATGGTCTCGAGCATGCGGTAGCGGCCGTCGGAGCCCAGCACCAGCAGCGACTTGTCGGCCAGGGCGCCGATGACGTCGAGGTCGGCGCCGCAGACCCGTTCGGCCGCGGTGGCCTCGGCGCCGCCGGAGAAGAGGGCGAACCGCCGCCACAGCTTCCGCGACGGCTCGTCGAGCAGGTCCCAGCTCCAGTCGACCACCGCCCGCAGCGTCTGGTGGCGGGGCAGGGCGGTCCGGCTGCCGCCGGTCAGCAGGCGGAACCGGTCGGCCAGGCGGTCGGCCAGGACCGAGACCGGGAGGGTACGCAACCGGGCCGCGGCCAGCTCGATGGCCAGGGGCATGCCGTCCAGCGCGCGGCAGATCCGTACGACCGCCTCGGCGTTGTCGTCGGTGAGCACGAAGGACGCCGCGCGGTCGAGCAGCAGGCGTACGGCCGGGAAAGCGGAAGCAGTCGCAGCATCCGCACCCACCGGCGGGAGAGCCAGAGGCTCGACCGGGCAGAGCCGCTCGCCCGGAATCCCCAGCGGCTCACGGCTCGTGGTGAGCAGGCGGACGCCCGGGGCCGAGCGGAGGAGCGCGTCGGCGACCTGGGCCGCGGCCGCGATCAGATGCTCACAGTTGTCCAGGATGATCAGCATGTCGCGCCCGGCGACCGCACTGAGCAGGCGGTTCAGCGTCTCGCCGAGCGGCACCCGCCCCGGCACGTCGAGGACGGCCTGGCCGCGTCGGGTGAGCGTGTTGAGCACGGCCTGCGGCACCTCGGCCGGGTCGGTGACCGGGGCCAGCTCCACTCGCCACACTTCGCCGGGGATCCGCGCGCCGACCTCGACCGACAGGCGGGTCTTTCCGCTGCCGCCGGGCCCGAGCAGTGTGACCAGCCGATGCGCCTTGATCAACTCACTGATCGCCCGGGTCTCGGTCTCCCGGCCGACGAAGCTGCTCACCTCGGCGGGCAGGTTGCCCCGCGGCCCGTCCTCGTCCCGCAAGATCGACACGTGCAACGCGGCCAGCTCGGCCGACGGGTCGCTGCCGAGCGTCCCGGCCAGCGCGCGCCGCGTCGCCTCGAAGACCTCCAGCGCCCGCCCCGGACTGCCGCCGGCCCGCAGCGCCCGCATGAGCAGCCCGGCCACCCGCTCGTCCAGCGGATGCGCGGCGTTGAGCGCCTCCAGCTCGGGCACGGTGTCGCGTTCGCCGATCGCCTCCGCGAGGCGCTGCAGCGTCGCCGTCCTTCGCAATTCCTTCAGCCGTACGGCTTCCGGTCGCGCCACGTCGGGAAAGTCGAGCTCGCCTTGCCACAACCCGAGCGCCTGCTCCGGATCAACCGTTGCGAGCCGCGCGAACCGGTGCGCGTCGACCGCCTCCGGCTCGACGGCCAGCCGATAGCCCCCAGGGGCGGCCTCAATCTCGAGCCCTAGCCGCCGCAGCCGCGACACGAGCGCCTGCAGCGCGTTCCCGGCCGCGGCCGGCGGCTCCGAACCCCACACCCCGTCGATCAGCCGGTCGGCGGCGACGACCCGGCCCGCGTCAAGAGCGAGAAGCAACAGGAGAGTACGCAGCCGCGCCCCCGCCACCGGCACGCTCTCCCCGGTGCGGGCACGCAGCTCCACCGGCCCGAGCACCGCAATCTCCACCCGTACGATTCTGCCCGCCGTGGCAAATCCGTATCAGCGGGCTCCGGTCACCGGTGGTTCGCTCGACCACGGGAAGTTGATCCATTTGTCGGTGCGGCGCCAGACGTACTCGCACTGGACGATGGTGTGGGGCTTCTCGTAGATGACGGCCGTACGAACCTCGGCCGCGTGCGTGGCGCAGAAGTCGCGGACCAACTTGATCGTCTCGCCGGTGTCGGCGACGTCGTCCACGATCAGGATGTTCGTGTCCTTCAGGTCGGCCGCGCTCGGCTCCGGGCCCAGCATGACCGGGGTGTCCAGGCGCTCGTCGACGCCCGTGTAGAACTCGACGTTGACCACGTGCAGGTTCTTGACGTCCAGGGCGTAGCTGATCGAGCCGGCCGCGAACAGCCCGCCCCGGGCCACGCCGAGGATCAGGCCGGGCCGCCAGCCGTCGTCGGCGATCTGCTGGGCCAGGGCGCGGCCCGCTCGCCCGAAGTCGTCCCAGGTCAACGTCTCGCGCTCGATCATCGGCTCAACTTACCGGCCACACGTACGGGAGATCATCCGGGACGTCCGGGCCGAAGATCGGCCGGTAGAACGCCGGGTCCTTGCGGAGCAGCGCCGACTGGTGGCTGCGGTGCAGGGCCGGGTCGCCCAGCCACGGCGGCAGGCCCGCGCGCGACTCCAGTTCCTTCTGCGTACGGATGGGGCGGTCGATCTTCGAGTCGGCCACCAGCGTGGCCGCGGTCGTGTCGGCCCGCCCGGTGGCCGTCCACACGGCGGCCATGTCCAAGCCGTAGCGCACCAGGGCCTCCTCGTACCCCCGCCACATCTTCACGGCCGGGTGGTGCCGCCATCCGTACGTCGGGATGGTCAGGCCCCTGAGCACTTGAATGGTCTCGACCCGCTGCTTGCCCAGCCGTTTCTGATCGAGCGCCTCCGCCGACGCGACGAAATCCGGGAACGGCAGGAATGTCTGCATCCACCGATAGTTCCCGCATTCTCGAGGCGCATTCACCCGAAGCGGGGTGGCGCGACGCGACGATCAAGGACGAGAATCTCCCGGTGATCCGCGACCACATCCCGCGCCGGTGACCGCCCCCCGGCACGTCTCCCTCGACCCGGACGGCCTCGCCGGCCTCTGCGTCCTCGTCGCCGCCCCGACCGGAGTCGTCTACCACCACCAGTACGGCGGCACCGCCTGCCGCCAGGGCCGTCAGGAGGGCTTCCTCGTCCCCCTGGCGGCGTTCAGCGCCCTCGACGAGCTGCGCGAGATCTTCGAGGTGCACCTCGACAGCGTCGGCACGTGGAACTACCGCTGGCCCGACGAGGAGCTCGACCATCTGCGCCGCGTGATCAGCGAGATCTCGTACTGGACCTCCGACGACGGCCGCAGCGAGGAACCGAAGCCCCTGGCCCTGGACGAGTCGCGCCTGCCCGAGGCCGACGAGGCCTGGATCCCGGTTCAGACCCCCGACGGCCCCGGCATCCTCATCTGGCCCAACTCCGACTGACTCCGGAAGAAGGCCACGGCGTCGGCACCGGCCTGCGCCCGTACCTCTGCGCCCTCCGCCGTGTCGGGGAAGAGGTGGTGATGCTGCACGTCCGGGCCGAGGCTCCGCCCACTCGCCCCGCCGATCAGCGTGAGATAGCGCAGCGCCGTCTCCTCGGGCGGCGTGATGACGTCGGCGTCGCCCCACCGGATCTCCACCGGCCGGGTCACCGCCCGTAGGCTCGCCTCGGCCGCCATCCCACCGTCCCCCGGGCAGATGAGGAACGCGCCCCGGACCCGCTCGTCGCTCTGATCGGCGCCGGCCCTCGCCGACAGCTGCCCGACCGCGCCGGCCGTCGTCGTCGCCCGCAACGACGCGAAGGCCCCGGGGAACTCCGGGATGTGCGGATCGGGGATCTCGCCTTCAGCGAGCCGGCGGACCAGGTCAACATCCAGCCGTACGCCGACCAGCGCACCCGCCGCGTATCCGCCGGCCGAAAAACCCGCCGCGCCCACCCAGTCGACGTCACGTTCCCGCCCGACCACGTCCAGGGCGTGACGCAGATCGGCCGGCCGCTCCCAGACGTGCACGAAGCCCTCGGCCAGATAGCCGTCGACCCAGTTGTTCCCGTGATGGTCCACCGCCGCGACCAGAAACCCGGCCTCCACCAGCGGCTCGGCCAGCCACGTCAGGTCCCGCCCGGAAGCTCCGGTCCCGTGCGACAGCAACACCAAGCGCTTGGACCCGGGCGTCTCCCACAGATGGATCCGTACGGGCCGGGGCCGCCCCGGATCATCGAACCGCACCCGCGACCCATCGACCGACTCGATCACCCGAGGCTCCAGCACGGCCCGAATGTAGCGCCCGCCCGCACCCGAAAGCGGGTCCGCCGTTCAGCGGAGGGTCACCCGGATGGGCGCTGACCAGTCCGGAAAAAGGGTGTTTGTCTGGGCACCGCACCGGCGACCGTCGCCCCGAGTGCACCCCTCCCGAGGAGTACGCCATGACCCGATCCCGCCTCCTGACCCGAACGGCCGTGAGCGTCACCGCCGGCATCGCCCTGATCCTCGGCTCCGCGGGCGCAGCCCACGCCGCCCCCACCCGAAGCTCGTGCGTCACCTACAAGCTGCAGCAGTGGGGCTTCAACCAGCGGCTGTGGGCCTACAACGGCTGCGCCCAGGAGGTCGGCTTCCGCGTCTACCGCTCCGGCGAGACCTCCCCCTGCCTGACCGTCCAGCGTGGAGAGTGGCGTGGCTGGCAGTGGCCCCGCATCCGCAAATTCCACCGCGTCGAATCCTGCTGACAGCCGCCATAGGGTGGAGACCGTGACGGACGACAGCAGCACGATGTACGGGCATGTCGAGAAACGCGACGACGTGGTGGTCCAGTTCATGCTCGGCGCCGGCGCCAACCCCGCCACAGTCGACAACGTCGACGCCCACCTCTACCTGGCCGACGGCAGCCACCGCTACGCCACGTTCTTCACCACCGAGGCCATCAACCGAATCCTCCGCAAGGACGCCCAAACCGGCGAGACCGGCGGAGGCCGGTACTTCTGGTGCTCGGACCAGGTCATCGTCCCCCGCCCCGGCATCCCGGCCATGATGGAGGCAGTAGACGAGATGATCCGCTCCGGCGACCTCACGGCCATGTGCGGCCTCGTGGACAAGGCTCCGGACGAGCAGTAGGTCGGCTTTTTTAATGTCGGCGAGGCCAAGTGGCGCCACCTCCGCACTACGGTGCGGAGGTGGCTCGATCTCGCCTGACTTACGCGCAAGCCGTCAAGCTCCTCACCGGCGACATCGACGCCGCTGCAGTTCTCGGCCGTGTTGTCGGGGGCGCGCTGCTGCTTGCCGCCCCGTTCAGCGCAACTGCCCTGTCGTGGTTCGACGCCAAGGGCGAAGCCAACTCGCTGCTCACCGACCTCGTCGGGCGGGCGCCCGCGCGGATTCGGGCCAGCCGAGGCAAGTCGCATTATGAGCTGATCGAGGCCGCCCACACCGTCCTGGTGTTGTCGTCCTATTTCGACGCGTTTGCCGAGCGCGCCGGTCTCCTCGCGGCCAAACTTGAGCTCACCGATGCGGAACGCAAGCGGATAGCGGGCCAACGCGGTGGAATTCGCGTCGGTGTGCCGACGATGCCGAACGCCACCCGCGGCTTCATCGAGAACGCGCGGCTGGTCCGCCAGCACCTCGTGGCCATGCATGACGAGCTGCTGCGATTCACCGAGGGCCTCGCCGCCGCGGAGCGCACCCCTTTGCCCGGTCAGCACACCGTCGTGGAGCGGGCGATGGATCTGTACCGGGAGCGGTACGTACGGCTGGCGGCTGACGTCCCTGAGTTCGCTCTCTGGAGCGGTCTGGATGAGCACGCCGCCACGCGGGAGGCCATCCGGGAGCAGCGCGAAGCACTAGCCCAAATTTCCGAACTACTGACGAGCATCTTTCACGGCAGCACCCCGGCCACTGAGGCCGAGAAGCTGCTCGCCCGGCACAGCGCCGAGGGGCGGCTCACCCGGCCGCTGTGGACAGCGGGCGCAACGGCCGGCGGTCCGGTGTTCCCGACCATCGAGAACGGATTCGTCAGCCCTCGGTTCCGAATCGCTGATGCTGATGCCAGCGCCCGCCTCGGCGACGAGTCCTGGTGGGCGGGGCGACCGGTGCGCGACGACCTCGCGGCCTTTCTTGTCGCCTGCGTCGGCGACGCCGGCTTCACCGAGCGGCCGCTGCTTGTCCTCGGACACCCGGGCGCCGGTAAATCTCTACTCACCGAGGTCCTCGCGGCCCGGCTCCCACCGGAGACATTCACTACCGTCAAGGTGCCCCTCCGCCGGGTCGATCCCGATGCGGATGTGCATCATCAGATCGAGGCAGCAGTCGAGCGGCTGGTGAAGGAACGCATCTCCTGGGGCGAGTTGTGCCGGGCCTCCGATACCACCAAGGTGGTGCTGCTGGACGGCTTCGACGAGCTGGTCCAGGCCACCGGGGTCGCCCAGTCGCACTACATCGAACGTGTCACGAGCTTCCAGCAGGAGGAGTGGGTCAACGGCCGCCCGGTCATCGTGGTCGTCACATCACGCACCCTCGTGATGGATCGCACGGTGGTGCCGCCCGGAACGACCGTGCTCCAGCTCGAGCCGTTCGACGACGCACAGATCGAGCGCTGGATCGGCGGCTGGAACACCGCAAACGCCGGACGGCCCCGATTCCTCCCACTCACCAGCGACGAGTTCCGGCCACATGCTGCCCTCGCGGGCCAGCCACTTCTGCTCATGATGCTGGCCATCTACGCCGACGAGACCGGCGTCCGCCTCAACGTCGGCGACCTTTCAGTCGACAACGTGTACCGGCGGCTGCTCGACTCGTTCATCCGCCGCCAGGTGCGTGAGAAAGCCGCTGACGATATCGGCGAGACGCGGCGTACACAACTTGAGACCACTACACGGCATGACCTGGCAGTGACCGCGTTCGCGATGTTCAACCGGGGACTGCAGTACGTAAGCGAGCAGGACCTGGAAAGTGACCTCGCTACGGTGAGGCCCACCGAGGACTTGCCCGCCGCGCGGGCCGGCGAACCGCTGACCCGGGCCAAACGCACCGTAGCCGGATTCTTCTTCGTACACGTCGCGCAGGCCGGCGACGACTCCAGAGCGCCCACTCGGCGCACATACGAGTTTCTGCATGCCACGTTCGCGGAGTATCTGGTCGCTGAGCACATCGTCGAGTTGCTCAGCGACCTCGTCGAGGACCGGCGCCGGCCCCGGCGCGCTGCGCTCGCTCGCCTTGACGACACCATGCTCCGGTACCTTTTGTCGCACCAGCCACTGACCAACGGCGACCAGGTCGTGCCGTTTCTCGTTGCGATGATCGACCGCCTCGACCGGACAACCCGCGACGACTTGCGCGACGCCTTGCTTGATCTGTTCCGCGACGCCCGTCGACGGGTCGAGGACGGCCCCTACCGGCCGACACCGTTCGACGCGGTCGATCGCCTGGCCGCCTACACCGCAAACCTCGTCCTGCTGGCCGCCCTGTGCGACCTGCGGGGCCTGGCGATCGACGACCTGTGCGGGCCGTCCGACGCGCCAAGCTTTGCCTCGACGGTGCGCCTGTGGCGCAGCGGTCTGGACGCCGAGGCGCAGAACAGCCTGTTCAGCCGCATGCACCGCGACAACGATCGCATCGTCTCGCGCCGAGTCGAGGAGCGCATACTTCCGCTGGGCGAGGCCCAACTACTAGGGGACACCTTCCTCGAGTCGGCCCTCGTGTCGGGTCGAGCGACCTGGGGTTTGCCCGAGGCCAGTCTCGAAATCCCCGAGATCACGCCGGTCCAGGGCCGGATGCATGAAATGATCGTCAACCTGCTGATCGAAGCAACACCGACGGCGTCCTTCAGTGACCTGGCGGATCTGGTGGACAGCAGCCGCGAACTCCCCCACAGCAGGTCTGTGCCGCTACTCAAGTTGAGCTTCTACCGCCAACGCCACCGTCTAAGGGGGGCCGTGGAGGACCGTCTGGACAGCATCCTTCAAGCAGCCTCGGAGCAGACCGAGTTGTGATCGCCCGGCTGCCGATCTGAGTGATGCGGCGCCAGCGGGTTGCTGGCGCCGCATCAGGGAACTCAGAAGAGGCGGCCGAGGCGGAGGAAGACCGTCTCGCCGGTGGCGTCGTCGATGGCGTCGTTGTCCGTGACCGCGTACGTCTGGCCGTTGCCGGCGGTGGCCAGGCCTTCGACCTTGTCCTGGACCCAGCCGTGGTCGGCTTTCAGGGCCGGGAGCAGGTCCTTGACCAGTTTCTTCTTGACGGTGGGGACGCCGGTCCAGGTGGCCGGGACGTCGAACTTGAAGACCTTCTTGATCGCGGCCTGGGGGCCGCGCTGGTTGTCGCGTTCGATGACGGCGAAGGTGTTGTGGTCGACCGCTACGAGTTCGGAGAGGCCGGTCCAGCCGAGCGGGGCGGTGTCGAGCGGGTAGGCCAGCCAGGACCAGGTGCGCTTCGCCAGGTCGTACCGGCCGATCCGGGCGACGGTGGTGGGGTCGGTCTTGAGCGGGCGCTGAATGGCGACCCAGACCGCGCCGCCGGTTTCGGCGACGCCTTCGAAGCCGTTCGTGGTGACGGCGGCGGCGATGTCGGCCGGCAGGGGGATCTCCTGCTGGACGGCGGCGCGCGCGTCGAGGCGTACAAGCAGGTTGGGGGTTGACGCCGAACCCTCCACGCCCAGCCAGTAACCGCCGGTCCGGCGGGCGACGATGCCTTCAGCGTCGTAACCGACGGGCCGGCCGTCCTTGGTGACCGTGAGCTGCCCGGTGATCTTGGCGGGAGAAGCAGCAACACCCAGGGTCAAGATCCGGGTCGGGCTGTACGCGGAGTCGGTCACCGAGACGAGCTTGTCGCGCGTGCCGGGGACGGCGGAGAGGGCCGACAGCGTGCCGAACGGGATCTCGTCGTCCGAGACGATCGACGGGAACCGGCCCTGGCCGAGGCCGTAGATGGCGAGCGAGCCGCGGATGTTCGCATCCGGGATCTCCTCCTCGCTGGAGACGATCACCAGGCCGCGCGACGGCACCGCGATGACGCCCTCGGGGCCGTTGGTGGTCGGCAGGAGCTGCTGGAATCGGGGTTTGCGGGGGTTCGACACGTCGTACACCGCGGTGAAGTTGCCCCGCTCGGCGTTGACGAAGACGAGCGGGGTGCCGTTGATCCGGGCGAAGGCCACGTTCTCCGGCTCGATGCCCTTGGCGTCGGAGCGCTTGTCCGGGTAGAGGCCGTGCTCGACGGCGAGGTGCTCGAGCGTGTTGCCGGCGTCCCAGACGACCTTGCCGTCGCGGGAGAAGATCGTCCAGCCGCGGCTGCCGCCCTCGTAGTCGCCCTCGTTGGCCGAGGCGAAGTAGTCGTCGGAGATCCAGGCGACGCCGTCGGGCTCGCGCTTGGCGGTGATCGTGCCGTCGAGCGTGATGGTGTCGTCGTCCTTGGTGTCGACGC
Organism: Actinoplanes sp. NPDC049598; assembly: GCF_040675435.1. Classification (NCBI taxonomy): domain Bacteria; kingdom Bacillati; phylum Actinomycetota; class Actinomycetes; order Micromonosporales; family Micromonosporaceae; genus Actinoplanes; species Actinoplanes sp. NPDC049598. Next base: position 64,620 of record NZ_JBFAOX010000034.1, read on the forward strand.
CGGAGACGGTGACCTGGCCGGCGTCGAACTGGCGGAGGACCTTCCCGGTGGCCAGCGCGACGACGGCGATCTGGTTGTTCTCCTGCAGCGAGACCACGGCCTCGTCGCGGGAGTTGATGCTGACGTACTCGGGCTCCGGGTCGATGCCCGCGACGTCGACCCGGGTGGCCTTCCAGGTCCGCGTGTCGATCACCGAGAGGTAGCCGGCGGGCAGCTGCGGGAGCGCGCCGTCGTTGACGTCCTCGTCCCGCTCGTTCTCGATCGCCACCGCGATGTAGCGGCCGCTCGGGGCGACCGCGACCGAGTCCGGCTGCCCGCCCAGGTCGAGCTCGCGCACGACCTTGCGGGTGCGGTCGTCGATCACGACGAGCTTGCCGGACGGGTCGGTGAAGCTCGCGCTGGTGTTGACGCCGGCCAGCAGCAGGTGGCCGAAATGGGCGACCGAGGTCGGCTCGCCGCCGACGGCCAGGGTGCCCTTCGGCTTCGGCCGGGCCGGATTGGTGATGTCGACGAAGCCGAGGCGCTTACCGGGGCTGTCGGTGTAGACGACCGTACGGCCGTCCTCGGTCACGGTGGAGATCTCCGCGGCGGCCGTGTCGTCGATGGACGAGTTCAGGTAGGCGGGGAAGGTGGCGAGGCGCTTGAACTCAGTGTCGTTGTGGTGCGCTTCGGCCGGCGCTGAAAATCCCGCTCCGACTAGTGCGGCGAGAGCGATCGCCGAGGTGGTACGGCGTTTTGACATGCTCTCTGGCTACGTGAGGATCTTGTCCTTCTCGTGTATTTCAGCCGAACGGCGCGTGCCGATGGGTGTCCAGATCAGCAGGGCCAGGCTGAACCAGACATAGAGATTGCCGCCGATCAGCTCCAGCGGCGGCCGCGGCCGTTTCTCCCAGAGCCAGGTCAACCGCGAGGTCATGATGACGTACGCGGCCCCGCCGAGCCACAGGGGCCGTTTGTCCGTCCCCGACAGTCCGGCTTCGATGCAGCGCACGATGGCCGGGATGAGCCAGACGCAGTGATGGATCCAGGTCACCGGGCTGATCAGGCACCCGACGACGCCGGTCAGGGCCAGGCCGCCCATGATGTCGTCCGGCTGGCTTCGCACCTTCCAAATCCAAACGGCCAGGGTCAGCAGCACGCAGACCAGCCAGACCTTCGCTTCGACCTGGTCTATCGGGAGCCGGGCCAGGAAGCCGCGTTCCGACTGGTTGGAGAGGAACGACAGCACGCCGACACGGTTGGTGTCCCACAGCGCGGAGGTCCAGAACTCCCGCGACTCGTTCGGGAAGACGGCAGCCGCCACCAGAGTCACGGCCGCGGCGGTGCCGGAGGCGGTGATGGCCGCCCGCCAGCGCCGGGTGATCAGCAGGTAGAGGATGAAGACGCCCGGGGTCAGCTTGATCGCGGTGGCCAGCCCGATGCCGACCCCGGCCCACTTGCGGCCCTTGGCCAGCCCGAACAGCAGATCGCCGGCCACCAGCGTGAGCAGCAGCGTGTTGACCTGCCCGAACGTGATCGTCTCGCGGACCGGCTCGAAGGCGACGGCCAGGCACACCGCGACGCCGTACGCGAACCAGACGGTCCAGCCCTTGCGCTTGATCAACGGGCCGGCGAACCACCAGGTGAGCAGCGCCGTGGTCAGCACCGTGGCGATCACCGCGATCACCACGACCGCCCCGAACGGCAGGAACGCCATCGGCGCCATCACCAGACCGGCGAAAGGCGGATAGGTGAAGCCGTACGGGGTCCCGGGGCGCAGCCAGTCGTAGACCATGCCGCCGTCGCCGTGGAACCAGTACTGGATGGCGCCGTAGTAGACCTTCGAGTCGAAGTACCCGTTGCGCGTCTCAGCCAGGTAGACGATGAACAGCACGATCAGCGCCAGCGCCGCCAGGATCCCGATTTTTCGCTTCATGTAGGGCTTTCCACGCTAAATAGAGTACGAGGAGTGTCATCGCTACGGCGCCCTGGGCTTTGGTAGCCAGGGCCAAGTTGTAGCCGTCGGGCAGGCACAGGGCGGCGGCTACCGCGCAGGGGGCCACCAGCCATTTCAGGTGCCGGTGCAGGGTGGCGGCCAGGACCGGGAGGGCCCAGACCGCGTACCAGGGGTGGAAGACCGGGGACAGCAGAACCGTGGCGGCCAGGGCGTAGGCGGTGTAGAGCAGGGGGTCGCGGAGGCGGGCCCGCCACCAGAGGAAGAGCAGGGTGACGGCCAGCAGGACGATGCCGATGATCCGGGTGACAGGGACGGCATCGGGGCCGAACAGGTCGATGGTCATGCCGATGGCCGTCAGAGGCGAGGTCCACTGGACGGAGACGCCGCTGCCGGCCAGGCCGGTGATCCAGCCGAAGCCCCGGCCGGAGGCCAAGGAGGCCGCGGCCAGCGCGAGCACGACCCCGGCGACCAGTTCGCCCGCGACCCTCAAGATCCGCGCCCCCGGACGCGACCGCAGGGCCAGCCAGAAAGCGAACGGAACCACCACCACCGCCGTGGCTTTGACCCCGACAGCGAGGCCGAGAAGGAGGCCGGCGACCCAGATGTGACGGCCCATGGCCACCGCCAGCCCGGCCACCAGCAGCCCGGCCATCACGGCGTCGTTGTGGGCGCCGGAGATCAGGTGGATCGGAATCAACGGACAGGCCAGGGCCAGCCAGACCGCACGACCCAAAGGTACGCCCGACCGGCGGGCCAGCGCGGGAAGGAAGACCGCGATGAGCGCCACCCCGAGCACGGCAATGACGCGAAGAACGGCCAACGTGCCGGTGAGAGAGCCGCCGATCTTGACGGCGAGGGCGGCCAGCAGCAGGAAGACCGGGCCGTAGGGGGCCGGCGAGGACAGCCAGGTCGGGGCCACCGCCTCGGCCCACGGGCAGCCGAGCTCGGTCACGCCACCCGCGTACGGGTCGAGCCCCGCCGCCTGCTGCCAGCCCTGGCAGGCGTACGAGAACGCGTCGTAGCTCCCGAGCGGAAGGAACGGCACCAGCGGAACCATCCACAAGACCGCCGTGACGTACGACCATCGGGCCGTCGGCGACAGACGGACACCGGCCACCCAGGCGCCGATGATCAGGAGCGTGCCGAGCAGCCAGGCGAGCGGAAGCAGGACGCCGTTCTCGCCGTAGTAGATGGTGCCGGGAGTCACCGTGGGCTCCCACGGGCTGCTGGCACCGCCCAGCCAGGCGGCGACCGCAAGCAGCAGACTTCCTGCCAGGCCCACGTATCGGACGGCGGCGGGGCGGGGCATGGCGAGCACCCTACCGTGACACGCTGCTACGTCCGGGCTTCGGTAGGGTCGGGCGCGTGTGGGCTCGGCACCGGCTGGAGTGGGTCACCGCCGTGGTCGCGGCGGTGCTCGGTGCCGCGTACCTCCTGCTGCCCCCGATGGGCTCGGACCTGGCGGCCCAGGTGGCCCGGGCCGAGTTCTTCGCCGATCACGGCTACACGCCGGTCGACCTGCGCTGGTACGGCGGCGTCGACCAGCTCGGCTACAGCTTGGTGTCGCAGCCGGTCATGGCCCTGCTGGGCGTACGCCTGACCGGTGTCCTGGCCCTTGTCGGCGCCTCGGTGCTGTTCGCTGTGCTGCTGCGCGTCACCGCCGCCCCGCGGCCCTGGCTCGGCGCGCTCGTGGGCACAGCCTGCATCGCCGGCAACTTGGTCAGCGGTCGCGTCACGTACGGACTGGGGGTGTTCTTCGGACTTGCCGCCCTCGTCCTGGTGACCCGGCGGCGGGCGTGGCTAGCGGTAGTACCGGCTTTGCTCGCGGGGGCCACCAGCCCGGTCGCCGGCTTGTTCCTGGGCCTCGCCGGCGTCGCCCTCGCCCTCGGCGGCGGCCGGCTGCTCGCGGTGGACGGCGCAGTCCGGCGAGGGCTGCTGGTGGCGGTGCCGGCGGGAATCTCGTTGGCGGCGCTGTCCCTCTTCGGGGACGGCGGTTGGATGAACATCAGCCGGACCGACACCATCCGGGCCGTCGTGGCGAGCCTTGCCGTGGCCGTCCTGGTACCGCGCCGGCCGGTGCGGATCGCCGGAGTCCTGTCGGCGGCGGGTGTGCTGGTGTCCGCGCTGATCCACACGCCGGTGGGGCTGAACGCGACCCGCCTCGCGGTGATGTTCACCCTGCCGCTGCTGGCCGGCTATGCCGCGTGGCCTTCATGGCGGATCCGCCGTCCAGTCCCCACCCCGGCGGGTGGGCGGTGGCAGGGCATGCCGGTGTGGGCGGTGGTGGTTCTGCTGGTGGTGGCTTGTTGGTGGCAGCCGCCCGTGGTGACCGGGGATGTGCGGGACATCGGGAACCCGACTGCGGAGCGGGGCTTCTTCGCGCCGCTGGTGCAGCGGCTGGGGCAGGAGAGGCTGACCGGGCGGGTGGAGATTCCGTCGACGCGGGACTACTGGGAAGCGGCCCACATGGGTGACGTGCCGCTGGCTCGGGGGTGGCTGCGGCAGGCGGACATCGACCGTAATCCGCTCTTCTTCACCAAGATCCCCGGCACGTCCGGGACCGGGGTGGAGTTGACGCCGGAGAGCTATCGGGGCTGGCTCGACGAGATGGCTGTCCAGTTCGTGGCCGTACCGGACGCCGAGCTGAACTGGTCCGGGCGGCCGGAGGCCGAGATGGTCACCGCCGGTCTTCCCTACCTGACGCAGGTGTGGAGCGACTCGCACTGGCGGCTCTACGCGGTGAGCGATCCGCGGCCGCTTGTTGCTGGCCCGGCCACTCTCGTCGGGCAGACCGCGACCACGGTGACCTTCGACGCCCCGGCCGCCGGTGAGGTGGCGCTCCGGGTCCGCTACTACCGCTGGCTGACCGCCTCGGGCGACGCCGACGTCCTGCGCGACGGCGACTGGACACGGGTCCGGGTCCCTGCGCCGGGCCGCTACGTGCTCGCCAGTTAATCGGATGACGCTGGCCGAAGCGCTGGGTAGCGTGGCCGCCATGTACACAGGCATGGCGTTCATGAGGTTGCGCATCCGCCGCTGACGGCGGCGCACCTCTTTCTCTGTTGCCCGCCGTCTCGGCGTCCGGCCGGAGCGGCTCTTCGAGGCTGCCCGGCTCTCTTTCCGAGCTGCGGAGTTTTCCTGTGTCTTTGCGTACTTTCACGCCGGTCCCGGCGACCGGTCAGTCATCTTCCGCCGGGGATCATGCGCACCTGCGCGCCGAGAACGTCAGCGTCGTGCTCGGGGCACGACCGGTGCTCACCAAGGTGTCCGTCACGGTCTCGGCTCGATCCCGCCTGGCCGTCGTCGGTGAGAACGGCCGGGGCAAGACGACCCTGCTGCGTGTGCTCGCCGGTCTTCTCGGGCCCGACACCGGTCAGGTGCACCGGGTGGGCAGCGTCGGCCTCGCCGACCAGGCTCTTCCGGCCGGCCCCGGCCTCACGGTCGGCACACTCACGTCCGAAGCCCTGCGCGACGCGCACGCCGCCCTCGCCGCGCTGGACCAAGCCGCCGCCGACCTCGCCGCGCTGGACCAAGCCACCGCCGACCTCGCCGAAAGCGCTGAGGCCAGCGCTGAGGACCGCTACGCGGTGGCGCTCGAATGGGCGGCGCGGCTCGACGCCTGGGATGCGGAGCGGCGGGTCGATGTCGCGCTCGAGGCGTTGGGCGCCTGCACCGATCGCGGGCGCGAGTTGCGGACGCTGTCGGTGGGGCAGCGGTATCGGGTGCGGCTGGCCTGTCTGCTCGGGGCGCGCTACGACCTGCTGCTTCTCGATGAGCCGACCAATCATCTCGATGCCGGTGGCCTGGAGTTCCTGACCGGGCGGCTGCGGGAGCACGGCGGCGGGTTCGCGCTGGTAAGCCACGACCGGGCGTTGCTGCGGGACGTCGCCCAGGAGTTCCTTGATCTCGATCCCAGTGAGGACGGGCACCCCCGCGTCTACGCCGGTGGCTACGACGGCTGGCAGGAGGGGCGGCGGCGCAGCCGGGCCAAGTGGGAGCAGGACTTCGAGGAGCAGCAGGCCGAGCACGAGCGGCTCGCGGCGGCGGTCGACAAGGCGCGGGATCGGCTCAGCACGGGATGGCGGCCGCCCAAGGGGACCGGCCGGCACAAGCGGCAGAGCCGGGCCCCGGGCATCGTGCAGGCGCTCAACCGGGAGCGGGAGAGCTTGGAGGCGCACAAGGTCACCGCGCCGGTGCCGCCGCCGGCGATGGCGTGGCCGGCGATCGAGGTGCGCCCGGGCTTGCCTTTGGTGCGGGCGTACGGCGTACGGCTGGAAGGTCGCCTGGACCAGGCACTCAGCGTGAGTGTCGACGGGGGTGACCGGCTGTTGGTGACGGGGCCGAACGGCGCCGGCAAGTCGACGCTGTTGGCGCTGCTGGCGGGGCATCTGCCGTCGACCGAGGGGACGGTGCAGCGGCACCGGAAGGTCGCTCTGGTCGGGCAGGAGGTGCCGGATTGGCCACCCGGAGTGACCGGTTTGCAGGTGCTCGCGGGACGGTCGGCGTGCGGCCTACTCGACGGCGAGGCGCTGCGGACGCCGGTCGATCGGATGTCGCTGGGGCAGCAGCGCCGCCTCGACCTGGCCGTGCAGCTGGCCGGGCGGCCGGAGGTGCTGATCTTCGATGAGCCGACCAACCATCTGTCGGCGGCGCTGGTGGACGAGTTGACCGAGGCGCTGCGGACCACGCCGGCCGCGGTGATCGTGGCGACGCACGACCGCCAGTTGTTGGCCGATCTATCCGACTGGCCCCGGCTGGAGCTATAGCGGCTCGATGACGCGGTTCCGCGTGTGCTGGTAGATGACCGAGCTGCGGAAACCGACGATCTCGCGCCGCTGACTGAATTTATCCATCAGGAAGGAGTGCAGGGCGTCGACGCTCGGCACCGCCACCTGCACCAGCAGGTCGTCGCCGCCCGCCACGACGAAGACCGCCAGCACCTCGGGCAGGCCCGTGACGTACGCCTTGACGTTCTCGATGACGTCCCGGCTCATCGGGCGTACCTGCAGGTGGAGGAAGGCCTGGACGTGCCGGTTGAGCGCGCCCAGGTCGACCTCGGCGTGGTACCCGGTGAGCACGCCGCGGTCGCGCAGCAGCCGCACGCGCTCGAGGCACGTCGAGGGCGCGATGCCAACCGCGCGGGCCAGGTCACGGTTGGTCAGCCGGGCGTTCTGCTGCAGTTCCCGCACGATCGCCGAATCAATGTCGTCCACGAGCCCCCACTTTCCGGCTTCCGCCGAACTTCGTTCGGCAAGTCTGCTGCGGGCCCGGCCAGACGTCTAGCTTTCGCTCAAGACAGCAATGCAGATGTACGGAGGAAGCTGATGTTCCCGCACGAGCGAGTGGTGATCCGCCGTGGTCCCGAGTCCGGCCTGCCGATCGTCGTCGCCGTCCATTCGACGGCGCTGGGGCAGGCCCTGGGCGGGTGCCGCCTCAAGCCGTACGCGGACTGGCGTGACGGCCTCGAGGACGCCCTCCGTCTGTCGGCCGCGATGTCCGAGAAGTGCGCGCTCGCGGGCATGCCCCACGGCGGCGGCAAGACGGTGGTCGTAGCGCCACCGGAGACCGATTTCGATCGGGCCGCGGCGCTGCGCGACGTGGGCGCGGTGATCGAAAAGCTCGGTGGCACTTACGCGACGGGACCGGACGTCGGCACCGGCCCGGACGACATGGTGACGATCGGCGAGCGGACGAGCCACGTCTTCTGCCGCCCGGCCGAGGCGGGCGGCAGTGGCGACTCCTCCCCCGCCACGGCGATCGGGACGGTGGCCGCCCTGCGCGCGGTGTGCGCCCACCTGTTCGGCGACGCCGCGCCGGCCGGGCGGAGCTTCGCGGTGCTGGGGCTGGGCCATGTCGGTTCGCGGGTGGCCCGGCTCCTGGCCGAGGCGGGGGCCAAGCTGGTGGTCAGCGACGTCGACCCGGCCCGCCGGCAGCTCGCCGATGAACTCGGCGCCGTCTGGACCAGCCCGCAGGAGTGCCTGACGGCGGCGGTCGACGTGCTGGTCCCCGCGGCCCTGGGTGGTGTCCTGACCCCGGCCACCGTGCCCGCGCTGCGGTGCGCGGCCGTGGCCGGGCCGGCCAACAACCAACTGGACGCCCCGGGCACCGCCGGCCTGCTGGACGAGCGCGGGATCCTCTGGGCGCCCGACCCGATCGTCAGCGCCGGCGGCGTCATCCGGGCCACGGCCGTCGAGCTCCACCGCGAGACCCCGGCCGAGGTGGCCGCCCGCCTGGACGGCATCGCCACCACGCTGGCCGGGGTGTTCGCGGCGGCCGAGCGTGAAGGTGTCACCCCGGCCGCCGCGGCGACGGCCGAAGCCCGCCGCCGGATCAGGCGAAGCGGCGCTTCTTCTTAGAGCTCTGGCGGCCGAACCCGGCCAGCACGTCGGCGCCCTGCCGCATGTAGCGGGTGGTGCGGGTCGGGCCCTTGCGGGCCTCGAGCTTGTCGCTCAGCTTGCGGAAGCCGGCCGCGGCCAGCGGGATCGCGACGGCCATGATGACGAAACGGCGAATCAGGCTGAAAATCACGGTGAGCTCCTCAAAGGTTGTCGAGAGGTACATACCCCTAGGAGCCGGTGGGAACACTCTCCGCGACCAATTGACCGGCCAGCTCGGCGTTGCGGGCCGCGAACGCCTGCCACTCGGGCGGCGTCCGGTCCAGGTGCGGCCGGGCCGCCGTCAGGGAGCATTGCCGCTGCTCCCAACCGCTCAGCCGGCCACCGTGGATGCGGAACCGGACCAACACCCCACCGGCCCAGCCGTATGCCTCGGCGTCGCCGGCCGGGATCAGCGTCGTCACCTTCTGCTCGGCCACGATCCAGTCGATCGCCTCGAGCTCCTGCTGGATGCGGGCCGCCAGCTCGAAGCCGAGGCGTTCCGCGGCCCGGTCGCGCAGCTCCCGCAGCCGGCCGCGCAGCATCGCCACCTCGGCCGGCTGCCGCCGCAGGACGCCGGTGATCAGCTCGGCGAAGCGTTCGCGGTCGCCCGCGCCGACCCCGCGGATCGCGGCCATGTCCCGTTCCGAGCCGCCGAGCCGGTCGTCGGTGTAGCGCAACGGCAGCACCCGGTCGAGCGCGGCGACGGCCAGCCGGGCCTGGGTGCCGCCGAGGTACGGCCCGAAGACCGTGCCGTCCTGCGAGACCGGTGGCCAGTGCACGGCCTGCAGCGACGAGCCGGTGAGCCGGATGCAGAACGGCACCTCCATGCCGCCGCGGATCCGGTTCCAGCGCGGCTTCGAGCGCTCCAGCAAATTGCGTTCGAGCCAGGCCGCCTCGTGCACGGAGTCGCAGGTCAGCGCCTCGATCCGGGTGATCTGGGGAACCATCCGGGCCAGGTGGCGGCGACCTTTGAGGTCCGTCCAGTACGAGCCGACGCGGTACCGCAGCTCGGTGGCCCGCCCGATGTAGAGCACGCGCCCGCGTACGTCCCGGAAGCGGTAGACCCCGGGCGCCACCGGCAGCCGGGGCACGAGGGAGCGGCTCAAGAGTCCAGGACCCGTTCCATCGCGGCCCGGGAGCGGCGGGTCAGCCGCAGGTAGCGGTCGACGAACTCGCCCGGGTCGCCGCCGCCGAGCAGCTGGACCGTGCCGGCCAGCTCGACGCCGTGGCGGGGCAGTTGATCGGTCGGGCGGCCCCGGACCAGGGTCAGGGCGTTGCGGACCTGCGCGGCCAGGGTCCAGCCGGCCGCCATCGCCGCCGCGTCGACCTTGTCGACCAGCTTGGCCTTGACCGCCGCGTCGAGCGCCTCCAGCGTCCTCGTGCGGCGCAGACCCGGGACCGCGTACGCGTGCAGCAGCTGCAGCAGCTGGACCGCCCACTCCACGTCGGACAGCCCGCCGCGCCCCAGCTTGGTGTGTGTATGCGGGTCGGCGTTGCGGGGCAGGCGCTCGACCTCCACCCGGGCCTTGATCCGGCGGATCTCGACGACCTGCTCGCGGGTGAGCCCGCCGTCCGGGTAGCGGATCGGGTCGGCCAGCCGCTCGAACTCGCGGCCGAGGGTCTCGTCGCCGCAGACGAAACGGGCCCGCAGCAGCGCCTGGGCCTCCCACACCTTCGACCAGCGGGCGTAGTACTGCTGGTAGGCGGCCAGACTGCGGACGAGTGGCCCTTGTCGCCCCTCGGGCCGCAGGTCGGCGTCGATGCCCAGCTCGGGGTCGGGCGCGGGCGCGCTCAGCGACCGGCGCAGCTCCTCGGCGATGGCCAGGGCGGCCGACCCGTTGTCGGCCCCGTCATAGACGAACAGCACGTCGGCGTCGGACGGGTAGCTCATCTCGTAGCCGCCGAGCCGGCCCATCCCGATGATCGCGAACCGCATGCCGGGCGGGCCCGGCTTGGCCCGCCGGGCCACGGTCAGGGCCGCGTTGAGGGTGGCGTCGGTGACGTCGGAGAGCGCGATGCCGATCGCGTCGACGTCCAGCGGCTGGGCCGGGGCCAGCTCCTCGGCCCGGCTCAGGATGTCGGCGCAGGCCAGCCGGAACAGCTCGCGCCGGCGCAGGGCCCGGATGGCCGCGATGGCCTTGACCGGGTCGTCGCCGTGCCGGACGGCGGCCGCGGCGAAACCGTCGATCAGCGACTCGCGCGGGCGCGGCTGCAGCTCGGCGTCGTCGGCCAGCAGCCGCAGCGCCTCCGGGTCGCGGGTGAGCAGGTCGGTCGCGTACCGCGAGAGGCCCAGCACCCGGGCCAGCCGCAACGCGACCGGGCCGCCGTCGCGCAACAGGCGCAGATACCAGGGCGTACTGCCGAGCTTGTCGGAGACGTGCCGGTAGTTGAGCAGGCCGCGGTCGGGCTCCGGGGCGTCGGCGAACTCCTGCAGCAGCATCGGCAGCAGGTGACGCTGGATGGCCGAGGTGCGGGTGACCCCGCCGGTGAGCGCCTGCAGGTGGCGCAGCGCCCCGGCCGGGTCGGCGAAGCCGAGGGTCTTGAGCCGGCGCCCGGCCGACTCGGTGGTCATCCGCAGCGCCTCGGCCGGCACCCGGGCCACCGCCTCGAGCAGCGGTTGGTAGAGCAGTTTGATGTGCAGGCGGCGCACCTGGGCGGCGTGGCCCACCCAGTCCGAGCGGAAGGCGCTCACCGCGTCGCGGCCGGGCATCGCCGTGTAGCCGAGGGCGGCCGCGAGCCAGCGCACGCCGTCCGGATCGTCCGGCACAGTGTGCGTACGGCGAAGGTGTTGCAGTTGCAGCCGGTGCTCGACGCTGCGCAGGAAGCGGTAGCCGCGCAGGAGGGTCTCGCCGTCCTCGCGGCCGACGTAGCCACCGGCGACCAGCGCGCGCAGGGCGGGCAGGGTGCCGCCGGACCGCAGCGTCTCGTCGACCCGGCCGTGCACGAGCTGCAGCAGCTGCACCGCGAACTCGATGTCGCGCAGCCCGCCCGGCCCCCGCTTGATCTCGCGGTCGACCTGGTGGGCCGGGACGTTCTCGATGATCTTGCGGCGCATGTCGCGGACGTCGGCCACCGCCTCCGGCCGCTCGGCCGCCTGCCAGACCAGCGGGGCCAGGTCGTCGATCCACTGCTGCCCGAGGGCCCGGTCACCGGCGGCCGGACGGGCCTTGAGCAGGGCCTGGAACTCCCAGGTGCGGGCCCAGCGCCGGTAGTACGCCTGGTGGCTGGCGAGCGTACGGACCAGCGGGCCGCGGCTGCCCTCGGGGCGCAGCGCCGCGTCGACCGGCCACGCGACCTGCCCGCAGATCTCGATCAGCCGGGCCGCCACCTGGGTGCCGGCGCTCAGGTCCTCGTCGCTGTCGGCGACGAAGATGACGTCCACATCGGAGACGTAGTTGAGCTCGTTGCCGCCGCACTTGCCCATCGCGACCACGGCCAGGCTGGGCTCCTGGGGCAGGGCGGCCACGGCGATGCCGTACGCGGCCCCGAGCGTCTCGTCCGCGAGGCGTGACAGGGCCGCCATGGTCGGCTCGAGCCCCCGCCCGCCGGTCAGGTCGGCCGCGGCGATCCGCAGCAGCGCCACCCGGTAGGCCCGGCGCAGCTCCGGGATGCTCGGCTCGCCCTCGACCTCGAGGCCGCCCTCGGCGTTGGGCGGCAGGCCGGTCGGGCCGGTGGCCAGCACCCGCCAGTCGTCCGGGTTGGCCACCAGATGATCGCCGAGGGCCGACGACGCCCCCAGCACGGCCACCATCCGCCGGCGCAGCCCCGCGTCGCGGGCCAGCGCCGCCAGGATCTCGTCGGTGGCCTCGTTCGTGGCGATCTCGCCGCCGGGCCCGGTGACCGGGCCGCCGTTGACCCGGGCCGCGGCCCGGCCGGCCGCCTCGACCAGCCGGTGCAGCTGGCGCAGGGCCAGCGTCGGGTCGGCCGCCCGCGACAGCGAGGTGAGCAGCTCGGCCGCGTCCGCCCCGGCCGGCGCCTGGGCCTCGGTGTCCCACAGCCGCAGCCCGTTCGGGCCGGCCAGGTCGGCGGCGCGCACGCCGTTGTCGGCGAAGCCGTACCGGGCGAGCCGGCTGGGCCTGGTCACCGTTTACTGCCCGAGCAGCGGGAGGGTGCGGCCGGTGCCGGGGTTCGGTATGTCGGCGTCGGGCAGGGTGCCGAGGGCGAGCGAGGCGAACCGGGCCGCGAACGGCTGCCAGACCTCCTCGACGTCGGCCAGGATCTGCACGGTGTGGAAGACGACGGCGTCGGCGTCGTAGCCGAGCTCGTCGATGCTCTCCCGGTCGAGCGCGGCCCACTGCTCGATCATGTCGGCGTCGCACTCGAGGTGGAACTGCACGCCCCAGGCCCGGTCGCCGAGCCGGAACGCCTGATGCGGGTAGCGGCTGGACGCGGCCAGCAGCACGGCCCTGAGCGGCAGCTCGGTGATCTCGTCGCGGTGCCACTGGATCACGTCGGGCAGCAGCGGCACCCACTTGAACAGCGGATCCGTGTCGGCCGCGTCCCGCTTGCCGACCAGTCCGGGGCCGATCTCGGGGCCGGACGTGCTGCGCTCGACCAGCCCGCCGTGGGCCTGTGCGAGCAGCTGACCACCCAGGCAGACGCCGAGGGTCGGCACGCGGTGGCGCACGGCCTTGCGCAACAGCCCCTCCACGGCCGGGAACCAGGGGGCACCGGGGGTGCCATCGGGCTGGGGGTACGCGGTCTGGTCGCCACCCAGCACGATGAGGGCCAAGTAGCCGTCGAGCTCGGCCGGCAGCTCGTCGCCGGCATGCGGCCGGACCACGGTCAGCTCGAGGCCGGCCTCGGTCAGCCACTCCCCCAGCCGCCCGGGGCCGTCGGTCGGATCGTTCTCGATCACAAGTGCGGTTGCCACGTGACGAGGCTAACCCTTCCCGCCGGGCGGCGAGCACGGACAGCGCCGAAGCGCCCTCCGCCGGTACGGTGCTCGGCATGACGGACCCGGAGCCGCAGCGCATTCGCGTGTCGACATTGGAGCTCTTCTTCGACCTGGTTTTCGTCTTCACGATCACGCAGCTGGCCGACACTCTCGCCGACGACTTCGGCTGGGAGATGTTCGGCAACGTCATGCTGATCCTGCTGGTCGTCTGGTGGATGTATTCCGGATATGTCTGGCTGACGAACGCAGTCGCCCCTAACAGCACCACCCGGCGGACCCTGCTGCTCGTGGGCATGGCCGGCTTCCTGGTGATGGCGCTGGCCATCCCGGAGGCGTTCGGCGAGTACGGCTGGCTGTTCGGCGCCAGCTACCTGGTCGTCAACGTGGTGCACTCGGTGCTCTTCCGCACGGCCGGCCCGGAGGCGGCCCAGGCGATGCGGCTGCTGGCCCCGCTCAACATCCTGGCCGCGCTGCTCGTGCTGGCCGGCGGCCTGGTGCCGGAGCCCTGGCGGCACGTGCTGTGGATCGCGGCCCCGGTGCTGCAGGTCGCCACCGGCTACCTGCACAACATCGAGATGCACCGCATCTCGGCCGGCCACTTCGTCGAGCGGCACGGCCTGGTCATGATCGTGGCCATCGGCGAGTCGATCATCGCGATCGGCCTGGGCTTCCGCGACGTGCACCTCGGCCTGGACGAGGTGCTGGTGGCCGTGCTCGGCCTGGCCATCGCCTACTACTTCTGGTGGTTCTACTTCGCCGGCGACGACGCGCGCGCCGAGCACGTCCTGGCCCACACCGACAACCCGCTGCGGCGGGCCCGGCTCGCCCTCAACGCGTGGGGCTACGCCCACTACCCGATGCTGCTCGGCATCCTGATCGCCTCGGTCGGCATCAAGAAGACGGTCGGCCACGCGATGGATCCGCTCAAGTGGGGTCAGGCGCTCGCCCTGGGCGGCGGCGTGGCCCTCTACATGGTGGGCCACGCCGTCTTCCTCAGGTTGCTGCGCCTGCACGGCGTCTACCACCGGCTCGCCGGGGCGGCGGTCGTGCTGGCCACCATCCCGCTGGGCCACCTGTCGGCGATCGCCCAGCTGGTCACGATCGTGGTCATCATGGTGGCCACCGCCATCATCGAGGACCTCCCCGAGGTCAAGAGATCCGGCTCGACCGCCATCGGCGACTTCGGCCGGACCCCGGCGCCCTAGCCCACGCCGGCCGCCCTGCCCTTCCGCTGTCCGGAACGCCGGCAGCCCACGGCGGTGTCGGCGGGCCGGCGGGCCTCGGTCAGAGGACCTGCCTGAGGTAGTCCTCCAAGGAGGTGGCCGGCCGGCCGATCAGGCCGGCCAGCGCCGGGCCGGCCGGCCGGAACTCGCCGCGGCGCGCGGCTTCGAACATGCCGGCCATCATCGTCGCGGTCGGCTCGGGCAGCCCCTGCTTGAACTCGTCCGCCGGCACGACCACCCGGCGGATCGGACGGCCGGTGACCCGCGAGGCGATCGCCGCGGCCTCGGCCATGTCGACCTCGGCCGGGCCGGTGAGCGGCGGGGTCGGACCACCGGCGGCGCCGTCGACCAGAACGCGGGCGGCCGCGGCGGCCAGGTCCTCGTGGGTGGTCCAGGCCACCGGGCCGTCCTCGGGCACGCGCAGCTCACCCGACTCCAGCGCCGAACCCATCAGCCGGGACACCGTGTTGGCGTAGAAACCGTTGCGCAGCACGGTGTGCGACAGCCCGGACCCGGCCAGCATCCGCTCGGTGGCGGCGTGCCCGCGCATCGGCGGGAACGGCGACTCGGGGTTGGCGCCCATGTGGCTGGTGTAGAAGACATGCTTCACGCCGGCCGCCGCGGCCGCCTCGATCGCGGCTTCGTGCGTGGTCAGCAGCGACTCGCCGAGCAGCGGGGCCGAGACCAGCAGCAGGGACGTCGCGCCCTCGATGGACGGGCCGAGGCCGGCGTAGTCGCCCCGCCGCACCCGAACTCCTCGCGCCCGCAGCCCGGCGACCCGCTCCGGATCACGCACGCTGACCCCGACCTCCTCGGCCGGCACCAGCTCCAGCAGGTGTTCCACGACGGCACGCCCCAGCCGGCCGCTCGCCCCGGTAACGATGATCATGATCTGCTCCTAACAGTGGAAACAGCAAGACCATAACATCGATAATACCGTTGGAAGCAATTTCCTGTTATCGTTGATTCGTGACCGAACACGACGCCCGCGAACGGATCCTCGCCGCGGCCCTCAAGCTGCTCGGCGAGGGCGGCGAGGAAGCTGTCTCGACCCGCTCGGTGAGCGCCGCCGCGGGCGTGCAGCCGCCGACCATCTATCGGCTCTTCGGCGACAAGCAGGGCCTGCTCGACGCGGTCGCCACCCGCGGGCTGCTCGACTTCCTGGCCACCAAGAGCGCCCAGCCGGCCGACGACGACCCGGTGGCCGACCTGCGCCGCGGCTGGGACCTGAACGTCGAGATGGGACTGGCCAACCCGGCCGTCTACCGCCTGCTGTACGCGGGGGCGAACACGCCGTCGCCCGAGGCGATGGACGCCGGGGTGGCGATGCTGGCCGACAAGATTCACCGGATCGCGGCGGCGGGCCGGCTGCGGGTACCCGAAGATCTGGCTCTGTCCCTGGTGCGGGCGGCCGGGATGGGCACGACGCTGATGCTGATCGGCGCCGACGCGGGAGGCTCCGGCATCGCGCTGTCGGTGGCCGCCCGCGAGGCCGTCATCGCGGCCATCACCACCGACGCGCCGGCCGGGCGCCAACCCGGCCCCGAGGCGGCCGCGATCACCTTGCGCGCGGCGCTGCCCGAGCGCGACGAGTTCACCCCGGCCGAAAAGGTGCTGCTCGACGAGTGGCTGCGCCGGATGGACCGGGCCTAGGGCGTCCAGCGGGCCACGAGCTCGGTGCCTTCCGTTTCGCCGGTCTCGTGGAAGCCGAGCGTGCGGTACAGATGCCGGGCCGCGGTGTTGTCGGCGGCGTAGCTCAGGGCGACGTTCGGGGTGCCGGGCTCGGCGATCAGCCGTTCGCGGAGTTGGCGGACGGCGGCGTGGCCGATGCCCTGCCGCTGGTGCTGCCGCCCGATCACCAGGCCGCCGATCCAGGCGCTGCGGTCGTCGTCGATCGCCCACATGACGAACCCGGCGACGGCGCCGTCGCGGGTGATGGCCAGCGGGTTCCACAGCCCGCCGTAGGTGCACAGGCAGAGGTAGTACGTCACGGCGTTGACGAAACGCTGCTGATCCGGATGCACCGCCAACTCGGCGCAGTCGCGCCAGTTGCCGGCGGTGACCGGTTCAAGATCGATGACCATGAGGGTCAGTATTACAAGCGATCCGCATCCACGACGGCCTGGGCGAACTCGCGCGGCGCCTCCTGCGGCACGTTGTGGCCGACGTCGAACGTGCGGTGGCGGTACTTGGAGGTGAAATGGTCGCGGTAGGAGCTGCCGTCGCCGGCCGGGGTGAACGGGTCGTACTTGCCGTCGATCGTGATGGTCGGCACGGAGATCACCGGCGGGGGCATGACCTGCAGCTTCTGCTCGATCGCGGCGTACTCGGGCTCGGCCGGGGCCAGGCTGAGCCGCCACCGGTAGTTGCCGATCACGATGGGCACGTAGTCGGGATTCTTGAACGCGGCGGCCGTCCGGTCGTACACGGCCTGGGAGAACTTCCACGTCGGTGAGTTGAACTTCCAGATGAACTGGCCCAGCTCGGACGCGTACGTCGTCAGGCCCCGCACGCCGCGCTCGGTGGTGAAGTAGTACTGGTACCACCAGGCGTTCTCGGCCGCCGGCGGCAGCGGCGACAGATTGGCCTCCAGGTTGGTGATCAGGTAGCCGGTGACCGAGACCAGCGCCTTGACCCGCTCCGGCCACAGGGCGGCGATGATGTCCGCGGTCCGCGAGCCCCAGTCGTAGCCGGCGAACACGGCCCGCCGGATCTTCAGCTGGTCGAGCAACGCGAGGATGTCGAGCGCGAACGCCGCCTGATCGACGTTACGCGGCGTCGAGGCCGACCGGAAACGGGTCGTGCCGTGCCCGCGGAAGTACGGCACGATCACGCGGTAGCCACGCGCGGCGAGCAGCGGCGCCACGTCGACATAGCTGTGGATGTCGTACGGGAAGCCGTGCAGCAGGATGACCGGGGTGCCGTGGGCCGGCCCGAGGTCGACGTAACCGACGTTGAGCACACCGGCGTCGATCTGCCGCACCGGACCGAAACTCTTGGCCCCGGCGGCCGGCGCGGGACCGGCGGCCGGAGCGGGACCGCCGCCGACGAGCGGGGCCACCCCGGCGGCCAGCGCGGCTGAGCCGGCGGCCTGCAGAAACTGACGGCGGGAGTTGGGATTCATGAGGGAGCCTCTCCGACGAGCTCGACTGTGGACGCCCCCTCACGCTCACACGGCGCGCACCCCCGGCAACCCAGGGAGAGTCCCGGGTCCGCCACCGGCCCGGGACCCCCGGTGACCGGGCCCACCACGAAAAGGGCCGGCTAATCCAGCCGGCCCTGCTTCGAAGTGGATCGGAATCAGTCGGGCGGCCCCAGCGGGGCGCCCTTCGTGGCCTGGCTGTCGTCCGGCGTCCGCTCCGGCCGCTCGCCCTCGTCGGTCAGGCCGCCGCCGTCCTCGCTGCGCACGTGGACGGTCGCGCCCTGCTCGCGCAGGTCGTCGGTCACCTTGCCCTCGGTCAGGGCGATCAGATGGGACTCGGCCGTCGCCTCCTCCCTGAGGCTGCCGTAGGTCGCGTGCACCCGCCGCTCGAGCTGGGCCGGGTCGACGTCGGGGAACCGTTGGGTCAGGCTCTCCACCAGCCGGCGGAGCGCGATGTCCGCGTTGCCCAGACCCGCTCCTGCGAGATCGGTCATCACACACCCTCACATGTCGACTGCTGTCGTCCCCGCTTTTTTGCCCGGTCACCGCGCCCGGTACACCAGCAGCGCGTGGGCGAGGCCGGCCTCCAGCCGGGCCACGCCGCGGACCACGATCGGCAGGGTGATCGCGAAGAGCACGGCGACGACCAGATAAAAAGCGACGGCCAGGCCGTACGAGTCGTGCAGGCCGACCCACTCCGGCAGGTTGTGGTCGTTCGGGCCGTCCGGCAGGGCCCAGCCCCACAAGCCCCAGGTCAGGCCGCCGAGCACCATGGACCACCAGGTCACCACGACCGTGAACGAGAACGTGCTCGGAATGAAGCGCAGAATCGCGTGGGCGAGATCGCGCCACGATTGCGGGTCGGCCAGCGGCGCGAGAAGGCGGCGCACTCCGGTACCCGTACGGTAGGTGGGGTCTTCGAAGGTCTGGCCGAGAACCGGCCCGATCCGTGCTCTCTCCGCGCTGGCGAAACCGCGCGCGAACATCATGGTCGCGGCGAGAATCGGCACGCCAACCCAGAGCACCACGGTGCCGAGACCGAGCGAGAAAGCCGTCACACAAAGCGTGAGAGCGGCGATCCCCACCGGAAATCCGGTGAGGACATAACGAGTGTCGGCGCCGACCCGGGCGAGCGGGCGGACGGCCATGACCGGGGCTTCGAGCTGCGTCGTTGTCATGCCTAAGACGCTAGGCAGCAGGCCGCTCCCGGCCGATCCGGTCAGCCGCCCGATCGATGGTGGTGCCAGCCCTACCTGTTCCTCGCGTGAATCGCCACGGGCTGCCCGAACCCCGGCACAACGGTGTCGAACTCGTACACCAAGCCCAATTTGTCCATGACGCGCCTCGAGCGCTCGTTCTCCGGGTGCCGAATGCTGATGACGCGCTCGATCCCGCAATCCTCGAACCCGAACCGCAGCGCCGCGGCCGCCGCCTCGGTCGCATAACCCCGGCCCCAGTGCTCCCGCGCGAACCGCCACCCGATCTCCACCGCCGGCAGCACCTCAGGCAGAAAATTCGGGACGGAAAGGCCGGCCCACCCCAGCAGTACGCCTTCGTCGCGCCCCTCGACCGCGAAAAGCCCGAACCCGTTCCGCGCCCACACCGCCCGCATCCTTTCCAGGCGATCGGCGCTCTCCCGCCGGTCGAGCACCGACCCGTCCAGGATGTACCGCATCACGTCCGGATCGGCATTCATCGCCGCCAGCGCGTCCAGATCGTCGTCCCGCCACTGCCGCAGAATCAACCGCTCCGTCTCCAGCGGCCCCACCGACTCGATCACCCCCGCAGCCTATTCGGTGAGGAACGGGGTCACGGCGCGGTAGATGTCCGGGCCGGCGTTCGGCCACCGGCGCGCCCCGTAGAAGACCTTTCCCGCCCGGTCCAGGTACTCGGTGTACCGGCGGCCGCCCGTCTCGAAGCTGATCGCCACGCGGAAGCTGTACGACGCGGTCAGCGCGAAGAAGGACATGACCGCGGTGCTCTTCTCCCCTTGCCGAGGATGATCGTGCGGGAAGGGAAGAAGGGGCCGAGAAGGCGGCCCGGGTCACCGGGATCGGGCCGGATCGCCGTCGGCGCCGCGGCGTCCAGGGCGAAGACCATGTCGTCGGCCGGTTCACCCTCTTTGCCGAGGACGATCAGCGGGCCGTCCACGACGGGGCGGGGACGCACCGACCCGGGCCCGGTGGGGCGGGCTCGGGTCGGCGAAGCGTACGTCTAGAAGGTGTGCTCTGTGGTGGGGAACTCGCCGCCGCGGACTTCGGCGGCGAACTGGCGGGTGGCCTCGGACAGAACGCCGGACAGGTCGGCGTATTTCTTGACGAAGCGGGGGGCCTTGCCGGTGCGGAGGCCGGCCATGTCCTGCCAGACCAGCACCTGGGCGTCGGTGTCGGGGCCGGCGCCGATGCCCACCGTGGGAATGGTGAGCTCCTTGGTGATGGTCTTGGCGACCTCGCCGGGGACCATCTCGAGGACGACGGCGAAGGCGCCGGCGTCGGCCACCGCGTGGGCGTCGGCCACCACGAGCGCGGCCGAGTCGTCGCGGCCCTGGACGCGGTAGCCGCCGAGCGTGTGCTCGCTCTGCGGGGTGAAGCCGACGTGGCCCATGACGGGGATGCCGGCGCCGGTCAGGGCCTCGATCTGGGCGGCGACGCGGCGGCCGCCCTCGAGCTTGACCGCGTGGGCGCCGCCCTCCTTCATGAACCGGACGGCGGTGCGCAGGGCCTGCGTGGGGCCCTCCTCATAGCTGCCGAAGGGCAGGTCGGCCACGATCAGCGCGGTCTTGGTGGCCCGGACGACCGAGCGGACCAGCGGAAGCAGCTCGTCGACGGTAATCGGCAGGGTCGTCTCGTAGCCGTAGACGTTGTTGGCCGCGGAGTCGCCGACGAGCAGGACGGGCACGCCGTTCTGGTCGAAGATCGAGGCCGTGTACTGGTCGTACGAGGTGAGCATGGGCCAGCGGTCGCCTCGGGCCTTGGCGGCGGCGAGGTCGCGGGTGCGGACGCGGCGGGTGGGCGGACCACCGTACAGCGTGGGAATTTCCGACATTTCCGACTCCTTCCCTCGAGGCCGCGCGGGTGCGGTCCCCGGGTGCCCAGAAATCGTCGCACCATCCACGGCCTCGCGGTCAGTGGAGGTTGTCACAGCCCTTCGCGGAATCTGTTGGTGATAGGCAGGCGGCGGTCGCGGCCGAACGCCTTCCCGGAGATCTTGGTGCCGGGGGCGGACTGCCGGCGCTTGTACTCGGCGATGTCGACCAGCCGCAGCACGCGGTCGACCAGGGCCTGATCGTGCCCGGCGGCGATGAGATCGTCCCGGCCCAGGTCGTGGTCGACGTACCCGGCCAGGATCGGGTCGAGCAGCTCGTAGTCGGGCAGCGAATCCGAGTCCTTCTGGTCCGGCCGCAGCTCCGCGCTCGGCGGCTTGGTGATCGAGTTCGGCGGGATCGGCGCGCCGGGCTGCTCGTTGCGCCAGCGGGCGAGCTTCCACACCATCGTCTTCGGCACGTCCTTGAGCGGGTTGAAGCCGCCCACCGAGTCGCCGTAGAGCGTGGAGTAACCCACCGCGAGCTCACTCTTGTTACCGGTGGTGAGCACGAGGTGCCCGTCCTGGTTCGAGAGCGCCATCAGGATCACGCCGCGGACCCGGGCCTGCAGGTTCTCCACGGCGAGGCCGGAGAGCGACATGTTGGCCAGGAACGCGTCGACCATCGGCTGGATCGGCTCGACCTGGTAGTCGAGCCCGGTGCGCTTGGCCAGGTCGGCCGCGTCGTCCTTGGAGTGCTCGGACGAGTAGCCGCTGGGCATGGACACGCCGGTCACGCGGTCGGCGCCGAGGGCGTCGACGGCGATCGCGGCCACCACGGCCGAGTCGATGCCGCCGGAGAGGCCGAGCACCACCGAGCGGAAGCCGTTCTTGTTGACGTAGTCGCGCAGCCCGAGCACGAGGGCGGACCAGATCTCCTCCTCGTCCGCGACGCGCGCCGCGATCCCGCCGTCCTTTTTGTCGCCTGCATGCGGCCGCAAATCACCCAGAGCGGCCACCCGGACAACGGCCATGTCATCGTCGATGCGCCGCTCGAAGCCCGGTGCCGGCGCGTCCGTTCTGCCGGAGACATTCGGCGAGGAATCGGCCGCCGGAAGCGACAAATCGTGCACAAGAAGCTCTTCCGCAAACTGGCGAGCCCGAGCCAGCAGCTCCCCACCCGCGGTCACGATCAGCGAGTCGCCGTCGAAGACCAGCTCGTCCTGCCCGCCAACCATGTTGACGTAGGCGACGGTCGCCCCCGCCTCGGCCGCCCGCCGCTTCACCAGCGGCAGCCGCACATCGTCCTTGTTCAGCTCGTAAGGCGAGGCGTTGATGTTGACGACCAGCCCCACCCCGGCCTCGCGGGCCGCCTTGAACGGCCCGCCGGCCTGCCAGATGTCCTCGCAGACGGTGAGCGCGACGTCGACCCCGCCCAGCCGCACCACGGTCAGTGACGTGCCCGGCTCGAAGTACCGGTCCTCGTCGAAGACGCCGTAGTTGGGCAGGTGGTGCTTGTAGTACGTCGCCACCACCTCGCCGCCGAGCAGCAGCGCCGACGCATCCCGCCGACCGCGACCCGGAACCGCGTCCGCACTGGTCCGCGGCGGCCCGTCGGCGTCGACATATCCGACGATGACCGCGATATCCCCCAGACCATCGGCGGCAAGATCACGAGCCAGGGAATCAACCGCCGCCTGCGATGCCGAAATGACCGAATTGCGGAAGACCAGATCCTCGATCGGGTACCCGGTCAGCATCATCTCCGGGAAGGCGATCAGCTGAGCCCCGGCATCGGCCGCAAGCCGGGTCCAGGAGCGGACAGACGCCGCATTACCGGCGATGTCCCCCACAGTCGAGTTGACCTGGGCCAGGGCGATCCGCAGCGTAGGCATGCCCCTTATTCTTCCCCAAGGGATCGCCACCCGGGACGCCCCATCGGTCCCGGTCAGCGTAATGTCGGCGTAACCGGGGCAGGGAAGACTGGCCGGTCAGGCCACCATCGACCAGGAGTGAACGTTGGACCGACAGCAGGAGTTCGTGCTTCGCACTCTCGAGGAGCGCGACATCCGTTTTGTCCGGCTCTGGTTCACCGACGTGCTGGGCACCCTCAAGAGCGTGTCCGTCGCCCCGGCCGAGCTCGAGTCCGCCTTCGAGGAGGGCATGGGCATCGACGGCTCGGCGATCGAGGGCTTCGCCCGCGTCTACGAGTCCGACATGGTCGCCATGCCCGACCCGACGACCTTCCAGGTCTTCCCGTTCGAGGGCGGCGCCAGCGGCGAGAGCGCCCGCATGTTCTGCGACATCCTGCTGCCCGACGGCAGCGCGGCCTGGGCCGACCCGCGCCACGTGCTGCGCCGGGGCCTGGCCAAGGCGGCCGAGAAGGGCTTCACCTTCTACACCCACCCCGAGGTCGAGTTCTTCCTGGTGCAGGACGGCCCGCTCGACGGCTCGCTGCCCATCCCGGTCGACAGCGGCGGCTATTTCGACCACACCACCCACTCGATCGCCCGCGACTTCCGCCGGCAGGCCGTGCTCGCGCTCGAGCGCATCGGCATCTCGGTCGAGTTCAGCCACCACGAGGTCGCCCCCGGCCAGCAGGAGATCGACCTGCGGTACGCGGACGCGCTGACCACGGCCGACAACATCATGACGTTCCGTCACGTGGTCAAGGAGGTCGCGCTGTCGCAGGGCGTGCGGGCCACCTTCATGCCGAAGCCGTACACCGACCAGCCCGGCAGCGGCATGCACACGCACCTGTCGCTGATGGAGGGCGAGCGCAACGCCTTCTACGACGCCGACGACCCGATGAAGCTGTCCAAGACGGCCCGCTCGTTCATCGCCGGCCTGCTGGTCCACGCCCGCGAGTACACGGCCGTCACCAACCAGTGGGTCAACTCGTACAAGCGGCTCTTCCCGCTCCAGTTGCCCAACGCGATCACCGAGTCCCCCGCGTTCGTCAGCTGGGGCCACCTCAACCGCTCGGCCCTGGTCCGCGTGCCCGCGTTCGGCAAGCCCAGCTCGGCCCGCGTCGAGGTCCGATCGATCGATTCGGCCACCAATCCGTACCTGGCCTTCGCCGTCATGCTCGGCGCCGGCCTGAAGGGCATCGAGGAGGGCTACGAGCTGCCCCCGGGCGCCGAGGACGACGTCTGGTCGCTCTCCCCGGCCGAGCGCAAGGCCGCCGGCTACGAGGCCCTGCCGGAGAACCTGTCCGAGGCCATCGACGTGATGGAGAAGTCCGAGCTGATCGCCGAGGTCCTCGGCGAGCACGTTTTCGACTTCTTCCTGCGCAACAAGCGGGCCGAGTGGGAGCAGTACCGCCGCGAGGTCACCCCCTACGAGCGGCAGCGTTACCTGGGCGCGCTGTAGTTATGTAGACGCTTTCTTGTACGGTCTCTCCTGACGTCGCCGACAAGATCCGACCTGGGAGAGGCCGTGCTCGAAGACCTGCTTGAAGGTGCTGGCCGCAGCATCGTGTTCGGTATCGTCGGCATCGGCCTCATGGCGGTCGGCTACGTGCTGATCGACGTGCTGACGCCCGGCAAGCTGCGCGACCTCATCTTCGTGGAGCGCAACCCCAACGCCTCGCTGCTGCTGGCGGCCAACCAGCTGGGCATCGCCGCCATCGTCACCACGGCGATCTTCACCAGCTACTCCGACTTCGCCCAGGGCCTCGCCTCGACCGTGCTGTTCGGCCTCATCGGCATCGCCATCATGGGCCTGGCCTTCCTGGTCCTCGACTGGATGACCCCCGGCAAGCTCGGCGAGGTCATCTGCACCCCCGAACGCCACGGCGGGGCCCTGGTCAGCGCCGCCTCCCACTTCGGCGCGGCCCTCATCGTCTGCGCCTGCATCTCTTGAACCCAGACCCAGAGGTACGCAATCACGACCGGCGCCCGCTCCGTAGGCCCGGGTCCGTACGTCCCGGCCTCCCTGCCGCGGCTGCCGGGTTGTCCTGCCACGAAAGCTCCTTCTATTCGGCTAACCCGTTCAGCTGACGACAAAACGGACTAAAATGGTCATCATGGTGGGGTGCTCCCTGCCCGCTCCCGCCCGGCCGCGTCCACCCCTTGGCGCGAACGACTGGCCGTCTTCTCCGCGCACAAATGGTGGTCCGGGGTCGGCGCGATCGGAACCATCGCGGCGTTGGTGATCGCCATCCTGCAGCTGGGCCAGTCACCCACACCTCCGGCCCCGTCTTCCTCCGCCGCCTCTCCACAGCCCAATCCGCCCAGCCCCAGCGGCGGCGAGCCCGGGCGGCCGCCGGGCCGCTACCCCGGGGCGCTCCTGGTCACCCTGAACTCAGCCAACAGCGAACCCAACTTCGACTTCATGTACCCGCGCAGCCAGGCCGCCAAGGCGGACCGCTACCGTCCCGGGCCAGTCGGCAACGTCGTCGACCTCAACTCGGCGGCCCTCACCGACGGGGCGTACGCGGTCCAGAGCCTCTCGCTGACCGTCAGTCTCGAGTCACGGCTGGACCGGAAGATCACCGTCTACGACATCAAGCCCGTCGCCGTGCCGGGCCCGATCGTCGACGGCCCGCTGATCGCCCTGGGCAACCAGGGCAGCACCGCCGACGAAATGATCTTCGACCTGGACGCGGCCGCGCCCACGGCGCTCCGCGCCGACGCCCGCCCCTACTTCCGGTCACACTCGATCATCCTGGGCCGGGGCGAGAAGAACACCGTGGTCATGGCGTTCTTCGCCCTCACCGCCTCCTACAGCTTCCGGGTCGCGGTCAGCTTCGAGGTCGACGGCCGGCGCTACACCGAGATGCTCGACCGGGCCGGCCGGCCTTTCCTGCTCACCCCGGATCTCTGCCCGGTCCGGTTCACCAGTTCGCCGTTCTACGACAAACACTGGCAGCAGGCCAAGGCCGCCCTGGAGCCACGCATGCCGAGCCGGGTCCTGTTCCGCAACACCATGACCACCGCGGTGGACGTCCCCCCACCCGTCTACGGCCAGTACCCCGAATGCCAGTAGGCGCTCACACCGCCGAGCGCAACAGCATCCCGCCGCCGTAGGCGAGGGCGGCGATCGTGCCGGCCAGGAAGAAGAGGGACCAGATCTCGCTGGGGATCAGGGTGCGGCTCTGCAGCACCGCGGTGTCGTTGCCCTTCACGGTCCAGTTGCGGGTCAGCACGAACCCGAGCATCCGCTGCACTCCGCCGATCAGCAGGAGCCACACCCACATGTGCGTGTAGAGCGTCTGCACCGGCCCCTCGGCCCTGGTCGCGATCATCCAGATCAGCACGATCAGCCCGGGCACGAGCAGCCACCCGAGGAATCCCCGCACCGCGAACAGCATCACCACGAGGAAGGCCATGCTCGCCCACAGCACCGCCTCGACGTACCCCTGCCGGAGCATCCACACCCCGGCCAGCCCGAACATGGACGGCCCCAGATAGCCGGCCAGCGTCGCGAAGATGTCGGCCAGCCACGGCAGCTCCGACGCCGGCGTGGTCGCCCCGCCACCGTCCCGCCCGATCTCGACCGACTTGACGGACCGGAAGAACAAGACCATCAGCAGCGCATGACCACCCTCGTGAGCGATGACGACCAGGAACTTGCTCACGAACCAGAGCGGCACCGCCAACACCCACGCCAGCAAAGCCGCAGTCCAGGCAACATTCGACCCCGCCCCCACAACCGGAAGCTAGCCCGCCCGACCGCACCCCACCACGGCCCGATCAGCCGACCGATTCTGGCCGGTCGTGCCGATCGCCACCGGACCCATCAAGATGGTCACAACGGGAGGGAGAAAGTCATGGGTCATCCGGTGGTGCACTTCGAGATCATCGGCGCCGATCCGGCGAAGTTGCGCGGGTACTACGGCGAGCTGTTCGGCTGGGGCTTCGACACCGGCGGTCCGGTGGCGCCGTCCGTCTCACGTGAGGGCGAGTACGGCTTCGTCGAGCCCACCGCCGGCGGCGGCATCCCCGGCGGCGTCGGTGGCGGCGCGGGCCACCAGCCCCATGTGGTCTTCTACGTCGGCGTCCCCGACGTCGAGGCCGCGCTGCGCCGCGCCGAGCAGCTGGGCGGCGAGCGCATCATGGGCCCCGAGCGCGCCCCCGGCCGTGACCTGGTCGTCGCCCACTTCAAGGACCCCGAAGGCAACGTGATCGGCCTGGCCGGCCCGGCTTAGAGCAGCGAGCGGTAGAAGGCGACGTGATGCTCGGCCGCCGCCTGCCAGGTGTGGGTGGCGGCCAAGGCACGGCCGGCCGCGACGCGCGCGGGCGACGGCTCGGTCAGGGACGTGGACAACGCCCGGGCCAGGCCATCCGGGTCGGAGCCGTACAGGACGGCGGGGCCGAAGACCTCGCGCAGCACCGGAAGGTCGCGGACCACCACGGGGACGCCGGCGGCCAAGGCCTCCATGGCGGCCAGGCCGAACCCCTCCTTGGTGGACGGGAAGGCGAAAGCGGCGGCGCCGGCGACCACGCCCGGCAGCTCGTCGTGGTCGACCGGGCCCAGGACGTGCGGGGTGATGCCGAGGGCGGCGGCGCGCGCTTCCCATCGGGCGCGGTAGTCGCGGTAGTCGAAGAGGGTTTCGCCTCCGGCGATCACCAGGTTCAGGTCGGGGAGCCGGTCACGCGTTTGGGCGTACGCCTCCAGCAAGTCGATCGAGCCTTTGCGGGGCTCGATGCCGCCGACCGACAGCACGTAGCGGCCTTGTGCGCGGGACGGCACCGCCGACGCGAAGCGCGCGGCGTCGACGCCGTTGGGGATGACGACCGGCTTCAGGCCCCACCCGTCCGACACCTCGCGTGCGACCGCCGCCGAGACGCAGATGTGGGCGTACGGGCGGACGATCGCCTTCTCGTGGCAGGCGGCCAGTTCGGGGGTGGTGAACTGGTCGAGGTGGTGCACGGTGCGCACGCAGCGGTCGACGGCGTTGGCGCTGATGCAGTCCTGCGCGTGGACGATGTCGTACGACGAGGGTGTGAAAGCCGCCCGCAGCAGGGCAATCGACCGCAGGATCCGTGCGCCGACACCCTCGCCCGGAATGTCGGGAAAGGGGACCACGGCGAGCCGGACGCGGGGATCGACGGCGCGGAAGAAGCCGCCGCCACGGCCCAGGGTCCACACCGTCACGTCGTGGCCCAGGCCGGCCAGCGCCTCGGCCAGCGACAGCGTGTGAACGACCCCGCCGCGAGGGCGCGTCGAATAGGTCAGCAGGGCGATCTTCATCGGTAGGTCTCCGGGCGCAACTCGTCGAGGTGGGACAGCACGCGCCGGGCGGCGGCGATCTCGGCTGCCACGTCCACTTCGGCCACCACCAGGCCCGCTTTCCCCCACGTACGGGCGAGGATGTTGCCCGCCGGGCCGACGACCTTGGCCTGGCCGAGGAATTTCATGCCGCCGGCGCCGCCGGTCTGGTTGGACGACACGACGACGATCTGGTTCTCGGCGGCGCGCGCGCAGTCGTACAGGTCGAACAGCCGTGACTGCCGGTCCTGGCTCAGCTTCGGCGCCTGGTTGGTGATGCTGGCCGGCCAGGCCGAGAGGCAGGCGACGATCTGGGCGCCGTCGCGGGCCAGCGAACGCGCCGACTCGGGGAAGGTCTTGTCGTAGTCGATGAGCATGCCGAGCCGCCCGGCCGGGGTGTCGAAGGCGGTGAACGAGTCGCCGGCCCGGTAGACCGTGGCCTCGGCGCCGGGCAGGTGGACCTTGCGGTGCCGGCCCAGGACGCCGTCGCCGCAGAGGGCCACGGCCGCGTTGTAGCGGTCCTCCTCCGACGCCTCGCAGTAGCCCACGCAGACCACCATGTCCCGCGCCAGGCCGGCGATCCGGTCGAAGATCGGATCCTCGGGGACCAGGGCCGGTGGCAGCGCCGAGGGGTCGGGGCGCCGCAGGTCGGCCAGGTAGCCGCCGATGGCCGCGTCCGGCAGGACCAGCAGACCGGCGCCGGCGTCCCGCGCATCGGAGATGATCTTGCCGATCCGGGCCAGGCTGTGCTCGATGTCCCGGCCGAAGTGGGCGGCCGCGGCGGCGATGCGGGTGAGGGTCACAGCCGGTAGGCGTCCGGCCGCCGGTCGCGCAGGTGGCCCATGGAGCGCCGGGCGGTGGCCAGCGCCTCGGTCACGTCGACGTCGGCCATGGCCAGGCCGGGCCCGACGCCGGTGGTGGCCAGCACCTCGCCGCCCGGGTCGACGACCTTGGCGCTGCTCACGAAGCGCAGCGAGCCGAAGGTGCCGGACTGGTTGGCCGAGAGCCAGACCACCTGGTTCTCCAGCGCGCGGGCCCGGTCGAACAGGTCGAAGCGCCGCGTCCAGCGGTCCTCGGCCAGGTCCTCCGGCGCGTTCGTACGGCTGCCGGGCCAGGCCGAGACGCAGACGATGACCTCGGCCCCGTCGAGGGCGAGGGCCCGGGCCGCCTCCGGGAACGCCTTGTCGTAGCAGATGAGCAGGCCGATCCGCCCGGCCGGGGTGTCGAAGGCGGCGAAGCCGTCGCCGGAGGCGTAGCTCGCGTTCTCCCGCAGCGGCTGGTGCACCTTGCGGTGGTTGCCGAGGACCCGGCCGCCGCCGACGCAGACCACGCTGTTGTAGCGGCGGTCGCCGTCGGCCTCGCAGTAGCCGGCGCAGACCACCATGTCGCCGGCCAGCGCGGCCAGCCGGGCGATCTCGGGGCCGTCCACCCTCAGGGCCGGCGGCTCGTCGGCCCCGCCGTCCAGATGGGCCAGATAACCCCCGAGGCAGGCCTCGGGCAGGGCCAGCAGCTGTACGCCGTCGGTCCGCGCCCCTTCGATGATCTTCTCGATGCGGTCGAAGTCGCCCTCGAGGTCGCGGTCGAACGCCTCGGCCACCGCGGCCATCCTCACCATGCTCATGCGGCTGTCCCCAACTCTGTGACTCCGGCCGGCACGGCCTCGGTGAGTTCCCCGTCCGGCCAGCGGAGCTGCACTCCCCGGCCGGCGATCAGTTCGCCGCAGTCCGCACTGACCGCGGGTGTCGCATCGGGGGCCACGCCCCCAGCGGTGAGCATCGCGAAGCCCGGGAAGCAGGTGAGCCAGTCCCCCACGGTGGCGCCGGCCGGTCTCGGGACGCTTGCCACGTCGAGGATCGCCCCGCAGCCACTGGCCTCGGCCAGCATGCCGAGCGTGCCGGCGATGCCCGCCATCGACACGTCCTTGGCCGCGGCGGGCCGGGCGGCGGCCACATAGCCATGCAGCGAGCGCAACTCGGCCGCGCTGCGATGCGAAGTGGAGTCCCACTGCCGTCCGTGATAGCCCGGCCGCCATCCGCCGCCGAGGTCGGCGGTCAGTCTGACGGTCTGTCCGGGCCGTCCTCCCCCACCAGGAACAGGCTTGGCCGTACGCCCGAGAGCAGTCGCCGACAACGCCGCGGGCACCCCGAGTTGCGTGTGCCCGCCGAGCACCGGCACGCCCCACGCCTCGGCCGCCCGGCGCAGCCCGCCGAGGATCCGCCCGGCGAACGCGGCATCGCGCGCGCCGACCGCGTTGAGCAGCCCGACCGGGCTCGCACCCATCGCGGCCAGGTCGTTCATGTTGACCAGGACCGAACACCAGCCGGCCCAGTCCGGGTCCCGCTCCACCATGGACGGCAGGATCGCGTCGCACGCCGCGATCAGATCGGACCCCGGCACCGGCGCCCCGTCGTCCCCGACGAAGCCGGCCCCGCCCGGCGCCATCTCCCGCAGCAGACTCCCGAGCGGACTCTTGGTCGCCGCGGCCAGCGCGGCGATCCGCCCGATCGGCCACCGCATCAGCACATGCGGCCGCCCCGCCACGGTCAGCCCACGAACCGCCTTCCAGCCCAGCCGCCGAAACATCTGTTCCGAGCGCGTCTGCACAGTGGCGTCGAACCGCAACGCTCCCGCGCTCTCCGCATAGGCACAGGCCGCCCGCACCAGCGCGGGCCCGACCCCCCGCACCCCACGCACCGCCGGATCAACCGCGAGCCGCCCGCCGGCCCACCACCCGATGTCCTCCCCCGGCCCGGCCGGCCCCAGCCGAACCCCACCGAGGAGCTCGCCGTGCGGCCCCCGAGCCAGCAGCACCACAGTGCGCGGATCGTCGTCACGCTCATCGCGATCCGAGCCGGCGAACAGCCCCTGCTCCTCGACGAACACCCGCGCCCGCAGCCGGTGGTACTCCTCCGGGTCGTCGGCCCGCTCGATCATCAGCCGCGCCCCGAGCAGGGCCGGCACCAGGTCCGTCATCCGCCGGCCGCCTGGAGGACGCCGCAGGCTCCGCACGCCGCGCAGCCCGCTCTCTGGTCGGCGCCGAGCATGCCGGCCGCGCGGAGCAGGGCCGCCACCTGCTCCGAGATCTCCCGGACCAGCGACGGCGGCGGGGCGACGGCCCCGTCGCGGCGGGCCAGGGTGCCGGCCATCGGGCGGAACGGGACCACGAACGGGTAGACGCCGCGGGCGATGAGCCGCGCCGCCCCGTCGACCAGTTCGGCCGGGTCCTCGCCGAGGCCGATCAGCAGGTACGTGGAGACCTGGTTGCGGCCGAACACCTCGACCGCCCGGTCCCACGCCGCCTCGTACTCGGCCATCGGCACCGAGCCCTTGCCCGGCATCCACGCGCGGCGGATCTCGTCGTCGAGCGACTCCACGTGGATGCCGATCGCGACCGCGCCCGCCTCGTGCAGCTCGTCGATCACCGCCAGGTCGCGCGGCGGCTCGATCTGCACCTGGATCGGCAGACCGGGCACGGCCGCCAGGACGGCCCGCACCGAGCGCACGAGATTGCGGGCGCCGCGGTCCGGCCCGGCCGTCGTCCCGGTGGTCATCACCATTTGTTTGACGCCGTCGAGGCGTACGGCTGCGGCCGCGACCTCCGCGAGTTGCGCCGGAGTTTTGGCGGCGATGGTCGCGCCGGACCGCAGCGACTCCTCGATGGTGCAGAAGCGGCAACGCTCCGTCTCCGCGTACCGCACGCAGGTCTGAACCACCGTCGTGGCCAGCACGTCCTGGCCGTGCAGGCGCGCGATCTTCTCGTAGGGAACGCCGTCGGCCGTGGTCAGGTCGTAGAAGCGGGGGCGCCGGACGACGTCGAGCGTCACGCCGGTGTCGGTCTCGCCGAGCCAGACGCGGCCGTCGCGGACGTCGTACGGACTGCTGAGGGTGATCGGCAGGGCGGCGTTCCGGCCGTCGACGACGACGTGGCCGTCATCGCTGGGGCCGGCCCCGGCCGGGCGGCGTACGGGCGCAGGCACCCGCACGCCGCGCACGGCCAGGTCGGCTCGAACATCAATAGAACGCTTTAGTCCAGTCATGGGTGGTGGTGGGGTGGTTGGACGGGACTAGAACATGTAGGTCGAGTTGATGATCGCGCCCTTGCGCGCGTAGTGGATCAGCGCGTCCTGCACGTCCAGCGGGTGGGTCGGGATGACCCCCTCGATCAGGTCCTCCTCGCGGGCGCCGTGCAGCGACAGCCCGAATCGGCAGCAGTACACCTTGCCGCCCTCGGCGATGAACGTCTTCAGCGAGTTGTTGATGTTGTGCTCGCCCGGGAAGGCCGACGTGCCGGTGGTCGGGAAGCCGCGGGTGGCCAGGGCGTTCAGCGAGCCCGGCCCGTAGAAGTAGATGGCCGACTCGAAGCCCTTGCGCAGGGCCCGGGTCGCCTGCAGGACGGCCACGAAGCTGACCGACGACTCGTGCGCGATGCCGTGCACGAGGGTGAAGTAGGACTCCCCGTTCTCGGCCTTGTAGTCGGGGAACACCTTGGTGCCGCCGTAGAGGGAGGAACCCTCGGGCAGGGACGGGTGGGGGATCTCGGCGAGGCTCTTCTGCTCGTTCTCGGTGAGGTCGGCGACGTCGGTCATGGGGGATCTCCTTTAGCCGTAGAGCTTCTCGAAATTGGTCGTGAAGACGTGGTCCTGCAACACGGAGCCGGCGGCGACCGCGCGGAGCCGGGCCGACTCCCCGGCGTGGTCGCCCCACGGCTCGTCGCTGGCGAACAGCACCCGGTCGTGGCCGAGGCCGCGCCGGTCGATCTCGTCGGCGAGCCAGCGCGGCGCGAAGCCGATGGCCCAGGACAGGTCGGTGTAGACCTGCTTGCCGGCGCCGATCCAGTCGAAGAACCGCCCGCCGATCAGCTTGATGTGGCCGCTCATCCCGCCGCCGAAGTGCACGAGGTGCACCCGGACGTCGTCGCCATAGCGATCCACCAGCGTGCCGACCCGGTCGATGTCGGAGGCGGCGCCGGGCGAGGTGTGCACGTGGACGGTCAGGTCGTGCTCCCGGGCCGCGGCGAAAATCGCGTCCAGCCCCGGGTCCTCGGCCCCACCACCGAGCAAGAAGCTCAACTTCAGGGCCCGTACGCCCGGCTCGCCGGCCAATCGCAAAGCGTTGGCGGTCCGCTCGGCGTCGGACTCCCGGGCCGAAACCCAGAGCCCGCACCGGATCCGGTCGTCCCGCTGGGCCGCCTCGACCACGAGATCGTTGAAGCCGAAGGCGACATCCGGATCCGGCACGCCGTAATTCGGCAGCACGAGCGCCCGGTCGGTGCCCTCCCGGTCGAGGTCGGCGATCAGCTCGCCGATCGTGGCCCGGGCCGTGGTGTCCGGGCTGACCGGCGGCCCGCCGTAGAAGGGGTAGGCGGGCAGGACACCGAGGTGGCGGTGAGCGTCGTTCAAGGAGGTCATGCCGCGTACCAATCCATCCGCGGGTACGTCTCCGTCGCCGTGCCCGCGAGCCAGCTCACGTCCTCCACGACCCGCAGCCGCCGCGCCGCCTGCACCTTGCCGGCCAGGTAGGCCGCG
Organism: Actinoplanes sp. NPDC049598; assembly: GCF_040675435.1. Lineage (NCBI taxonomy): Bacteria > Bacillati > Actinomycetota > Actinomycetes > Micromonosporales > Micromonosporaceae > Actinoplanes > Actinoplanes sp. NPDC049598. The sequence continues at coordinate 97,956 of NZ_JBFAOX010000034.1, forward strand.
TCCCGGGCGATGCCGGCGAACCGGCCCGAACCCCAGGTCCACTGCCAGGGCAGGCCGAGGAAGTACAGGCCGGGGCAGCTGGTCACGCCGCGCTCGTGGGTCGGGTAGCCGCGCCCGTCGAACACCGGCACCTGGATCCAGCGGTGATCCCGGTGGAAGCCGGTGGCCCAGACGACGGCGGTGATCGCGCCGAGATTCAGTTCGCGTTCCGCTTCGTCGGGCTGCCAGACCGGTACGTACCTTTTCTCCACCGGCGCGTCGATCTCGCGGGTGGTGATCCAGCGGTCGATCGCGTCCTTGATGCCCTCGGCCACGGCATCCGCGTTGTCGAGATTCTTCGTGAGATCGCCGGCGAAGTGGACGGTGCCATCGGTGATGGTTCGGAGACGTCCGTACAGCTCCATGCCCTGAGTGGCGAACAGCCGCAAGTCGATGTCGCGGCCGCCGTCGCGCCCGGTCATGTAGTGGTTGGCCCGCAGCCGCACCTCGTCGGCGTCGCCGAACTCGTCGACGCCCTTGGTGTAGTGGCCCATCTCGTCGAGCCAGGCCAGGGTGTCGCGGCCCCGGTACCGCCGGGCGGCCCGCGGGGCGCTGCCCACCGCCAGGTGCACCCGGCGCCCGGCCAGGTGCAGGTCCTCGGCGATCTGACAACCGGACTGGCCGGTGCCGACGACCAGCACCTCGCCGTCGGGCACCTGATCGGGATTGCGGTACTGCGACGAGTGCAGCTGGATGATGCCGGCGGGCAGCCGCTCGGCGATCCGCGGCACCGCCGGCTCGTGGTACGGCCCGGTCGCGACGACGACCTGGTCCGCGGTGTACGGGCCCTCACTGGTCTCGAGCTCGAAATGCCCGGCCGCGCTGCGGCGAAGCCGGGTGACGGCGACGCCCTCCCGCAGCGGCGGGGCGAACGAGGCCGCGTACTTCTCCAGGTAGGCGACGACCTCGGACCCCGGCATGAAGCCGTCCGGGTCGTCACCGTCGTACTTGAAGCCCGGCAGGTCGCACTGCCAGTTCGGCGTGACCAGGCAGAACGAGTCCCATCGACGCTCGCGCCACTCGTGGCCGACGCTGTTCCTCTCGAGCACGACATGGTCGACGCCGAGGCGGCTCAGGTGCCAGCTCATGGACAGGCCGGCCTGGCCGCCCCCGACGACGACAACGGTGTGGTGGGTCATGGTTCGACCCCCTCCACGGTCACGGCGCCTTCGTCATAACGCGACGCCCGCTGCTCGACCTGGGCGAGGGAACGCGCCGCGTTGGCGCAGGGAAATCCGTACGCTTCCCGGACCCGGTCGCTCGCCATACCAAGCGCCTCACGGCAGCGATCGACAAATGTGTCGATCGCGTATTCTTGGCCGGCCGAGAAGTAATCCTCGACCACGGTGGAGGGAGAATAGATTCGTTGCGGAGGCCCGTCCGGCCAGCGCACCAGCACGTATCGTTCCGGCATCGCCCGATGCCTCCTCGCGCAGCTCAAGCGGCTGTTGCGAGACCCAGTCAAGGGACCGGCGGTTTCCGGACGGTTTCATCGGGAACAACGGGACGTTAGATGGTCCTCACTTCGACCGCCTCATTTCCAAGGCGTTATCAGCGTCATTTCACTTGAATACGATCCTGCCCTCCGCTCCCGCCTCGACCGGCCAGGAATTCTCATCGATCGCCAATGCCGAACGCAGATAGGCCGTGGTGACCCGCTGAATCAGGGCGACCCGGCCCGGATCCTCGTCGGTGGTCTCGGTGACGCCGTAACCGACGATGCCGCCGAGCGAGTGCTCACCCCCAAAGGTGGTCAGCAGGGCCTTCGGGGCCGGACTCTGGAAGTACGCATCGGTGAACCAGTCCGGCCCGCGACTGGAGAGCATCGACTGATCCTTGTCCCCCGCCACCACCAGGGCCGGCGTGACCATCGTGGAGAAGTCGGGGTTCATGAAGGCGAAGTGCTCGGCCGCGAAATCCGTCAGCCCACCAAGACCGGCCGCAGCCAGCAGAACACCCGCCTTGACCCGCCGATCGGGCCGCTTGTAGTCATCCCCCAGCACTTCGGCCCCGAGCAGCATGCCGGCACTCTGCGCCCCCCCACGAGTGCCCAGCCACAGCGATGCGCCCCCGGTCGATCGTGCCCGGAATGACGGCCTCAACCCGATCGAGCTCGTCGATGACCCGAACAAGATCCTCCACCCGAATCCGCCAGATCAGCGGCGTCCGCTCATCAGTCGGCGGCAGCCCCAGGCTCCGCGAGTCAAGGTGAGTCGGCTGCACAACAACAAAGCCGTTGGCCGCCCAGTACTCAGCCAGCGGCGCATAGCCATCAAGCGACTGCCCAAACCCGTGCGAGAACACAACAACCGGCAGCGCACCCCCCTCAACCGGCGCGGTCACCCGCACCTGAAGATCGTCACCGCGCCCAGGCGCAGGCAACACCACAGGCTTCACCGAAACAATGGTTTTCATGGCACTCCAGTCCTGACATCATGAGTCAACCGGAACCTCGTTCCGCTAATCACAATACGGAACCCAGTTCCGTTTGCCAACCGAATCCGAGTGACCCCAAGCACGCCCCAGCGCACCCGACCCCAGCCAGCAGCCACAAACGCGGGTCTTTACCAAGATCGGTGTTTCCGGCTCTTCGGTTAGTAGGTTTCGGCGGCCGGCCAGCGGTCACCGAAGGTGATGGCGAAGGCATTCAGC